>JBKQIY010000218.1:0-3257 GCA_052148155.1 Acidimicrobiia bacterium
ATCTCGAGCCGTCGCGTCGCCGGCCTTCGAGCGTCGCGCTCTCACTTCCCGGTCCCCGTTTGTCAACCAAGCGGCTCAGCAGACTGGACAGCGGTTCGCTGGCGAGGCCGCCGATGAGCAGTTCGGACACGTCGCGGCCGTCGATTTGTCTGGCGGTCCAGCCGAACATCTTTTCTGCGGCCCGGTTGAACGTCTCGACGTGACCAGTCTCGTCCGTCGTGACGATGCCCTCGGCCGCGGAATCGAGGATGCTGCGCAGCTGATCACGTTGACTGGCCAGCGCCGTCTCCGACGAGCGGCGCAGCTCCTCGTAGAGGTGGCCCATCTCCCGCGACGAGACCTCGAGCGAGCGCTCGATCAGGTAACGGTCTTGATCCGCCGCTTCGTAAGTTCGGGTGACGCGCTCGAGGAGCGCGCCGAGTTGCGCGGCGTCGACACCATGTCGCGGATCGATATCGAGCCGGCGGAGTTGGCGGGCCAGCAGCCCGTGCAGCCCGGCAGCCGACGGTATCTCGGGCGCCGCCATCGCTTCATCCCTCGGAGATGGTGGTGAGCGTCATCGTCTGGTTGTGCAACTCGCACGGTCCACCGCCCGCGGGTGACAACTCGCCATAGGAGTAGAACCCGATCTGCCGGCTCAGCGCAGGCAAGCAGTCGTAAACGGCTTCGATCTCGTCTTCGACCCGCTCGCCCAACACCAGGCGCCGGCCGATACAGCTCACCGCGATTGCCAAAGTCGCACCGTCCGTTGTCGGCATCATGTCCACCGCGGCGCCCGCCGCGGCGCCTGCACCGTCGACGAGGCGGTCGAAGTTGGCATGCATCAGCTGCGCGAGACAACCTTCGGGCACATCACCCGCGAACGTCATCGACTGCGCCGACTCGTCGACCGCTAACACGGTACGCACGAGCTGGACCTCGTCGTCGCAGTCGTCGCGCAGTGCGAGCGGGAACAGCAGCGCGGTCGCCGGCAGGCCATCCGCGAGGTCACCTAGGTACGAGCAGTAGATCTCCAACGCGGGACGGCCGTCGAGCTCGAACAACACGTTCGCCTTTGAACGCGTGACCAGACGCTCCGGACCGAACTTGTCCCAGCCGCCGCGCGATCCGTGACCGACCCGGAGCGCGTCGCCGGACAAGCCGACCGCCGAGACGAACCCCGACTGCGGCAGACCATCAACCAACAACCACGTCGACCCGAATCGGTCGCCGTCGCCCGCCAACCCGCCCGTCACGACGACATCGTCAGAGACAACGCTTCGAATCCCGCGAGCCAATTCCGAACCATTCACACACAAGCCGTCCGAGACGACGAACAGCGCCCGCAAGTTTTCGCTCGCCACGCCGCGCGCCAGGTCGCGCCCGGCGCGGAACGAGTCGTCCGCCGAAGCGATCGGCACACACATTGACGTGACGATGGTCGACGCGAACCGTGCGACGCCGACGACCAGGGTCCCGTCCGACAACGATGTGTCGAGGAACTGCCCTGACGTCGAACAGCCCACCACATGCGAACGCGGATACGCCCCGACCAGCTCCGCGATCGGCTCAACCCGATCCCGCAGGCCAGCATCGCCGAACGCGACGAGGATCGTCGCCTCCGAATCCAACCCGCCGAGCGGGCCCGACCAACCGGCGCTCGGTGTCCACGAATGCGTCGCAGTTTCCATCAAAGACTCATCGAGCCGGACCCCTCGCCGCTTGAGTGACTTCGCGACCCGCGGTCCCGCGGGCCATCGAGCAGGGCCGACAGATCAAACTGCGGTCATGCGTATGACGCCCCGGGCAGCGGATCGACCGTTCCATGGGCTGACGCGAGCCGACCGCGCCGACCGCCGATCACGAGCTGCGCCTCGCCACGTCAGCGTCGTGGGCCACGGTCCTTTATTCCCGGCCACCCTGGTGGCACCCGAACATCGAGCCGATCGATCGACCTCGAAGTCGCAGGATCGACCAGACGCGAACCCCTCGCGCCAGAGTCCGCGTCGCACTGACCGGTCGGCTGCAAGTTCGACCGGCCCACCCCCGAAAACAACACGCGCTCCGCGGCCCCATCGCGCGCCTGCGACCGACCCGCTGAACCGCTCGGCACCTGCAGAGCCGTGACCGAAGCCCTCCGTGCAGCTCGTATTCTTGCGGGTGGAGGTTGAACGCACCGCGAACGCCAAGACGCGACGCGATACCACGATGGTGGCCGACGGCAAATACCGACGAACTATCGCCGAACAGCATCTGCGCGCGCTGGGCAGAAAGCACCGGATCTCGATCTCGTGGATCAGCGGACGGAACTGGATGCAACGTTCCTATGCCCGCTTGTTCGATGCCAAGGTGGTCATCCCTCGCCCGTACTCCCAGGCGCAATACCTCGTCGGTCTCCACGAGTTCGGTCACTTGCTCGGCCCGATCCGATCCAACGAGCACACAAAGCTCAATGTGACGGCAGGCGAGTTCGCGGTCGTGAGCGAAACCTCGGCGTGGCTGTGGGCCGCGATGAACGTCCATCGCGACCTCTACACGGCGATCGACCGGACCCGATTCTCGAAACTGGTCGGCGACGCCTTGGCGTCACACCTGTGGGACCTCAGCCTGTTGTCCAACGGACAAGGCAACCCCATCTAAAGCCGCTCTTTCAAGCCGGCGGTCTCTGACAAGGATCGGAGGTGATGCAGTCGGCTGTGACGCGAAGCGACCCCCGCTGCGAAAGGGGGGCCGCTCCCGTTGGTCGTGCTGCGGTCAGAGAACGAACTTGGTGCCCTTGAGCCGGCTCTCCGATGAGGTGGCCGCGTTGATGCACATCGACGTGACCCGACGAACGATCGGCGCGCCAGACGAGCCTTCAATCCGAGTACTCGTATGAGCCTACGAATCGCGAACATGCCGGACGACGTCATCACCCCGACGAACACCACCACGCCGCGGCCGATTCGCCACGCTCACGTGGAACTCCGGTGAGAGCCGAGGCCGCTCTAGCTTGGAAATGTCGTGCTCGGACTGCAGTTGACGATCCCGGTCACAATGCCGGTCCCAGGATGCCCGGGATCCGGTTCGTAGCCGGGGTCGACGTCGACGGTGACGAGTTCGGTGACATCGCCAGAGATGATCGGTCCGGACTTGGTGACGTTGCTTGTCACGATCACGGTGATGTCGGGCCCGACGGTCGGGGGCGGCGGTGCACTGTTGCCGGGATCGGTCGACCAACTGGTCGGACAGATGGGATCGTTGACCGTGTCGGCGAAGCCTTTGAACGCGGCGGGAGC
>JBKQIY010000219.1:0-9134 GCA_052148155.1 Acidimicrobiia bacterium
TGTGGACGTTGGAGTTGGCGAAGTTGTACGCCCACCTCCCGAGGCCACCAGCGATGAGCAGCACGACAACGACCAGCGCGCCGCCCGCGCTCAGGATCATGTCGAACGTCTTGCGTCGCATCTGGACTTCCTTTGGTCGGGTTGCCTTCGGTGAACCCCGGACGCCGACACGGCCCACGGAGCGTGTTGAACTTGTACGACCTGCAGTGTCGGCGAACCGACCAAGCCGGGACCAGGGACCTTCGGCCATACCGGCCGGGCCATCCGACCACGATCCCCCGATCCCCCGATCGCTATGCACGACAACGGCGCCGAACCAGGCGACGGCGCGTCGATCACGACCGGGTCAGCCCCTTCGACTGCGGCCGGGTCCATGAACCGCGTCAGAGGGGTTGCGAGTCATCCGACCGTTCCCGTGCGATCCGTGAATGACTTGCAGCACATCGTTGCCGGTCGTCGCGTCGTCGAGGAACACGATCGCGGTGGCGACGTCGTGCGCGCGTGGGTCTACCAACGACCTACCAGTACGGCTGGTCGCTGATGCGACAGGAATGACGCGTCCCTCTGCTGCGCTTTTGAAGCTCGACTTCGACATGAAAAGGCCGCGTCGCTGCCGAGTTCGGTGCGCGCCGGTTCAGCCAGTCGCTCGTCGACGAACAGGTCTACGTACCTTGAATCGAGATGGTCGCACGGTTCGAGCGGGCGGAACTCGCAGCTGCGCTCTGCCCACTACAACTGGATCGCCGCGTGCGACGAGAACTGAATGCGATGACCGTTCGCGCGAGTTCGGCGACGGGACCGGCGCCTGCATTTGCGCGAACAACGACGAAAGATGAGGCCTCGCCCCCGACGGCGCGAAGCTCAGCGCATTCCGACTCGTCGAACAGCGACTCCGCCACGGATCGATGACGACGCGCCACGAATACGGAGGGGAGTCGATGTTGAAGATCGGGTCAACTGATGTGGTGCTGGTGCTGGATAGAGACGTGGGCCTCTGGGATCGCCCTGCCGGGGGAGGTCTCAAGCCACCGCAAGGTGCGTCGGTTAGGAGCCGCGGTGCTGAACGTGGTGAGGTTCTCTTATGCGATTGGGCGCGCCGGCCGCAGTCACTGTGACGCCGGTTCCGGTTGTAACCGTCAAGCCAACGGATCAACGTTGCCTCGTGCCCGCCTCGGTGGGAGTACGACCCGGTAGATCAGCTCTTCTCGCGCGAGTCGTGATCGCCGCTACTCATCAGGAGTACTGCTCGACGAGAGTCTGGCCGGTCTTGTTTTGGAAATCGTTGGTCGAGGTGCCGACGGCGTAGCAGCTCGGCGTGCTCGCGCAAGATACTGCGCTCAGGTAGCTGTTCACCGCTCCGGCAGGGTTCGGGTTCGACACGATCGACCAGTGCGTGCCCGCAAGCGTCTCGATGAGTGTCGACCAGTGATTGGGGGCATCCGAGCCGACGGCGACACAACTGGTCGGAGTGGAGCACGACACTCCGACCAGATTCGTGGCGTGAACACTTGGGGGATTGGCGCTGGCGACGTGGGCCCAGGTGGTGCCGTTCCAGTGTGCGATCAGCGAATACCCGGTCGCGAAGGCCATGGGATAGGAGAAGCCGACGGCGTAGCAGCTGTTCGCGTTCGGGCACGAGACACTGGACAGCCCGTTCAACTGGCCTGGGTTGGGACTGGGCACGATCGTCCAGGTCGAGCCGTCCCAACGCTCGATGAGGGTCGAGCCCTTCGAGCCGAGCCCGTTCCCGCCCGGGATTTGCTCGTCACTGCCGACGGCGAAGCAGCTGTTCGCGCTCGTGCACGCCACACTCGACAGAAAGTCTGTTCGGCTGACAAACGGGGGCTGCAGTGTGTAGTTCGGGCTTGGCACGATCGTCCACGTCGAGCCGTCCCAACGCTCGGTCAGGGTCTGGCCGCCATTGAAGTTGCCGACGGCCATGCAGTTCGTCGCGTTCGTACACGAGATGCTCGACAGACCGCTCGAACCGCTGGGACGGTTCGGGCTGACCACGATCGACCACGCGGTGCCGTTCCAACGTTCGACGAGCGTCTTGCCCACGGACTTGATCGTCGAGGCCCCGACCGCGAAGCACAACGTGGTGCTCGGACACGACAGGCCCCCCAGTCCGCTTGCGGTCGCGCCCGACGGGTTCGGACTCGCCATCACTGTCCAACCTGTCGCGGTGGGCTGTTCGATCAGCGTCTCGGACGTGCCGGTCGCGGTCTCGTACCCACCGACCGCGAAGCACGTCCCCGTCGCCCCGACGCACGCCACGTCGCCGAGGGCGCTGTGACCCAGTCCGAACGGCATCGGATGAATCACGATCGACCACGTGGTCCCGTTCCAGTGTTCGATGGGTCCGGGTGACGTGACGCTCGCGTTCGTTCCGACGGCGAAACAACTCGTCGACGACGGGCATGCGACGCCGGTGAGGCCGTTTTCATCGCTGCTCGGATCTGGGTTTGGGCTCGCGACGACCGACCAGCTGGTCCCGTTCCAACGCTCGACCAAGTTCCGAGAAAACACCGGCGGGGAGCTGGGGAGCGGCGGGACGAAGCTTCCGACGGCGAAACAGTCGGTCGTGGTCGAACACGACACATCCGAAAGCGAATCGCCGATCGCGTCTGACACGGTCGGGCTCGCGACGATCGACCACTTCGTCCCGTCCCAACGATCGACCAGCGTCGTCGTCATCGATGATCGGTCGGAAAAGATCTGGACAGAACCAACGGCGAAGCACGACGTGGTGCTCGGACACGCGACCGAAACAAGATTCGGGCGCGTCGTCGAGGTCGGAACCGGGCCGGGCACGATCGACCATGCGGCGCCATTCCAATGCTCGATAAGTGGGCCGCTGGTCGTTCCGTTGTTGGACGAGCCGACCGCGAAGCAGTTCGTCGCTGTCGCGCACGCCACGCCGACGAACTCGCTGCTCGCCGCTTTCGACGGGTGCGGGCTCGGGACGAGCGACCATGCGGTGCCGTTCCAACGTTCGACGAGGGTCTGGCCGGCGACGACGCCAACTGCGACACAGCTCGCCGCACTTGTACAGGCGACGGAACTGAGCACCGAGTATCCGGCGACGGCGGGGCTCGCCGCGATCGCCCATGACGACCCGTCCCAACTCTCGATGAGCGGACTGCCGGAGCCGCCGACGGCAACACAGCTCGTCGCGCTCGGACACGCGATATCGCTCAGAGCACCGCCGGGCGTCGCCACGATCGACCAGTGCGCACCATCCCACTGCTCCATCAACAACCCACTGGCGGAGTTACCGACGGCGAAACAACTCGACGGCGAGGCACAAGCGACCGAGATGAACTTGCCGTTCGGCGGACCCGTCCCCGGGCTGGCGCTCGGGACGATCGACCACGACGGCACGACAGACGATGCGGGCGTCGCAGACGCGATCCCCACACCCGAGAACAACATCATCGCCAGGACAACGCTCCACGACTTGTGCATCGCCTACGCTCCACAGAACTCTTCGACCTTTTCGACGCCGACGCGCACGCCCTTCGACCCGTACGATGGCCGACCACGATCCGCACGGGCAGTGCCATCCGTCCCGAATCGGATAGCCGTCCGGCCCTTCGGAGAACCCGTTTCGGTTTCGAAACTGTGTAGGGGACCAATCGCGCGTCATGACCGACTCTGCCAGCCCCGCAGCGTTCGCGTGGAGTGCTCTTCGCCGATGACGGGGCGGATCACCATCGGGTGGTTGGGACGGCGACGAGGGACATGAAGGCCGTGTACCGCAGGCGCGCTCCGATCCTCGTCACGCCTCGCTCAGGCTAAGCCGGGCTAAACCCGGGCTAAACCTCGCCGTTCGCGTTGCACCATCTGCCCGGTCGACACCACGGTCGTCGATCGACCCGTCGGCAACCCCTCGACGACGACCCGACGCAGGTCGCTTTGAGTTGCACCGGGGACGGGTCTCGGGACGCGTGCGGTCGCCGATTGCGTGTTAGGAGTATTGCTCGACGAGGGTCTGGCTCGATGCTGTGCTGCCGACGGTGTAGCAGCTCGACGTGCACGCACAGGAGACTGCGCTGAGGGAGCTGTTCGCTGGAGACGTCGGGCTCGGAACGATCGACCAGGTCGTGCCAGTAAGTGTCTCGATGAGTGTGGACCATGCCGAACCGTCGGAGGTCTCGCCCACGGCGCGACAACTCGTCGGCGTCGAGCAGGCGATTCCGCTCAGCAGTGTGGCGACGGCGTTTGCAGGATTGGCGCTCTCCATCTGGGTCCAAGCGGTGCCGTTCCAGTCGACGATCAATGAGTACTCCGTCGAGGGGTTGACGCCGCCGCCATTCCCGGGGTTGAGCATGCCGGCCGCGACGCAGCTGTTGGCGCTCGGACATGACACACTCGACAAGAGGTCGACAAAAGCGCCTGGGTTCGGGCTTGGCACGATCGTCCAGGTCGAGCCGTTCCAACGCTCGATGAGCGTCGAGGTTTTTGAACCGAGCCCTGAGCCTCCTGCGACGTTGGAGTCAGTGCCGACGGCGAAGCAGCTGTTCGCGCCGGCGCACGACACACTCGACAGAACGTCTTGTCTGGCTATAAACGGGGGCTGCAGTGCGTAGTTCGGGCTGGGCACGATCGTCCAGGTCGAGCCGTTCCAACGCTCGATCAGGGTCTGGCCGCCATTGAAGTTGCCGACGGCCATGCAGTTCGTCGCGCCCGTACACGAGATGCTCGCCAGACTGCTCGAACCGCTGGGGTGGTTCGGGCTGGGCACGGCCGACCATGTGGTGCCGTTCCAACGCTCGATGAGTGTCTTGTTCATCGAGGCCCCGACGGCGATGCAGAACGTGGTGTTCGGACAGGACACCCCCGTCAGTGCGCTCGTGGTCGCGCCGGGCGGGTTCGGGCTCGGCACCATTGTCCAGCCTGATGCGGTGGGCTGTTCGATCAGCGTGACTGTCGTGCCGGTCGTTGTCGCGTACTGACCGACCGCGAAGCATGTGGCAGTCGTCCCGGCGCATGTGACGTCGGCGAGGCTGTTGTTGGGGTTGTCGAACGGCATTGGATGTGTCGCTATCGACCACTTGGTGCCGTTCCAGTGTTCGATGGTTCCGGGCGACGAGCTGCTCGCGTTGGTTCCGACCGCGACACAACTCGTCGGCGACGCGCATGCGACGCTATTGAGGCTGTCGTTGTCCGGATCGGGGTTGGGGCTCGTGACGATCGACCAGCGGGTGCCGTCCCAGTGCTCGATGAGGGTCTGGGACTGGACTGGCCCGTTGAGGGTCGGGGAGACGCTCCCGACGGCGACGCAGAACGTGGTGCTCGGACATGACACGTCCGTCAGCCCGGTTGAGGGGACGTTGGGGCTCGTGATGATCGACCACGTTCTCCCGTTCCAACGCTCGATCATTGTCGTCGTCGCCGATGTGTGGGCGGAGATCGTCTGGATGGAACCGACGGCAAAGCATGAGGTGCTCGTTGGACACGAGACCGAGTTGAGGGCCGGGACGGTGGTCGTGGTCGTGGTCGGGCTGGGCACGATCGACCATGCGGTGCCGTTCCAATGCTCGATGAATGGATAGAACGGCGCGGTTCCGTTGGAGAAGGAACCGACCGCGGAACAGTTCTTGGCGGTCACGCACGCCACACCCACCAACAGGCTCCCGCCAGAGGCATCCGACGGGTGCGGGCTCGGGACGATCGACCATGCGGTGCCGTTCCAGCGCTCGACGAGTGTCTGTTCGCCCGTACCGAGGACCCCACCGCCGACGGCAAAGCAACTCGCCGTGCTCGTACACGCGACGGAATTGAGCGTCATCGCGGTCCCAGGGACGCTGGGGCTCGTCGCGACCGCCCATGCCGTACCGTTCCAATGCTCGATCGCCGGCCCGTTGGACACGCCGACCGCGAAGCAGCTTTCCGTACTTGGACAGGCGATATCGCTGAGCGAATCGCCCGGCGTCGCCACGATCGACCAATGCGCGCCGTTCCACTGCTCCATCAACGACGCATACGGACCGCTACCGGCAGCGAAACACGTCGTCGCCGTGGCACAAGCCACCGCCGAGAAAAAGCCGTTCGGCGAACCGATCCCCGGGTTGACGCTCGGAACGACCGACCACGACGGCACGACAGGCGATGCGGGCGTCGCAGACGCGATCCCCACACCCGAGAACAACATCATCGCCAGGACAACGCTCGACAACCTGTTCATCGGGCACTCTCCACAGAACCATTCGGCCATTCGCGGCCTACGCCCTCGCCCGTCCTCGTAGGATCGCTGACGAAGACCGCCTGCTGGCAGTGCCGTTGGTCACCTATCGGACCGCCCAGGGTCCCGTCGGACAACCGCGACGCGCGACCCACAATCCCGCGTCGAACGGTCACCGCCGTTCGCTCGCGATGGAGCGCGTCCCGCGGCCGGTTATGCCGACGTGATCGAGCTCGCGGATATCGCAGTGGGCTCATCGTCGAGTAGTCGCGTGAGCGAGGGCCGAAGGTCCGGCCCGATCCCGTCCGAACGGTTCTATCGGCCAGCGACGATGTCATCCTCGCGGAGTGGTCAAGCCAGACAGAAGATCATCGCTGCGATTGGGCCTCGTCGATCGTGAGTTCGGCGGCGGGATCGGCGCGGAGGCGATGATCGGGGATCGTGTTGCCGCTACGGACGGACCGGCCGTAGGTGCCGGCGGTGAGTCGTTCCTCGGCCCGACGGATCGCGGCGAGACGCGCGCGCAGACCTGCTGCGACGGCATCGTCGGTCTCTTCGGACACGAGCGACGCCGCCGGGTCGCTCATGTCCCCGCCATCATTGGCCGCGGCTCGATCATCCAATCCTGTGGCACCGATGTCGACCAACAGTGCTTGGACGCGGATCCGTTCGGTGCGCAGCAGATCACGGGCTTCGTCGTCGTCCATCAATCTGGTCCTATTTGGCGAGGCCAGTGTGGCCGACCGGGCGTTCACCGGCCGCCGACGGCGCGTTGACCGGTGCCGCAATCCAGCACTGGTGTAGGAGTCGGACTCCACCGCAGGGTCGGTCATCGCCGATCATGAGCATTGACGCCGCGTCGTTCGGGCCGGTGTCGCGTCGCAGGTACCGCCAGGGCGAACAACGGTCAGGGATCTCGACGCGTTCACCGCAGAACGCACACGAAATATCCATGCGCTGATTTTCGACCGGACAACGTTTTGTGCACAGGGTCGAAAGCCCCGACCGCGAAAGTACCGAGAGCCACCACCGGCTCCGTTGCAAGCGCGTGCGTTCGCGCGAGCGAGGGTACGACGGCTCCTCGATTCGTGACGAACGGCCCTGCCCGTTTGGTTGTCGGTCGTGGATCGTTGGGGGCATGGGCGAGATCGATGGTCGGACCGGACTTGAAGTCCTCGATTGGGCCGAGTGCCTCACATTGCTGGGCGAATGCAGTCTGGGTCGCCTTGCCGTGGTGATCGATGGCCGGCCCTTGATCTTCCCGGTGAACTTCGCGCTTGACGGCACTGCGGTCGTGTTCCGTAACGATCCCGGCACCAAGGTCTATGCGGCACGAAACCAGCCTGTCGCGTTCGAATGTGACGGAACCGACGCCATCTACCACACTGGGTGGAGTGTCGTGGCGACCGGCGACGCGAGCGAGGTCCGCAACCCGGCCGATCGCGATCGTCTCGGAAAACTCCCGCTCGGCCCTTGGTGTCCCGGCCCCAAAGCGATCTGGCTACGCATCCAACCGAACACCCTGACCGGCCGACGCATCCCACCACCACACGGGCAGCGACCCCGAGAAGCGGGGACATGACGCTCAACGTCACTGCTGGCCGGAACTCAACAGTGGCGACGCGATGATCGCCGACGTCCTCGGCCCCATGCCTGTCGCATGTGAGATCGACGAGAACGACTTGAGGCGGGAGGAAGGGTGTTCCGTACTCGTGCGCGGCACGTTCCAGCACGTCGACTCCGACACGGGCGGCTTCGCCGAACGCTCGACTCCCAACTCCGACTCGACGACGAACGCGACGCCTGGCCGATCATCGAACCGTTCTCGATCAACGGCCGCACTCTGCTCACCCCAACCACAACGGGCAGTCCACATACGCGGCTACCTGTAGAACTCGGCAAGGACGAACTCCGCAAACGGTAGGACGACACCTATTTCCGTGCGCGACCTACCGGACCGGCCGATGATGTCGCGCCCGCTCGTCGAACGTGGTTACTCGATCAGATCCGTCATTGACCGGCAACGTGGAACGCGGTCAGTACGCAGCGCCAACTGTCTACGGAGACGTTCTCGACGACCCAGCGAACAAGCCACCTTTGAATGCCGGCAAGGGCCGCGGTCGAGTAGGTGTCTTCAGCTCGTCGACTCGCCCTCGTGGCTACCGAGCGCTTCTCTGAGACTGTCGACGGTCGCTTCAGGTATGGGGTGCCTGATCACGCTGGTGGGATGATGCGGCTCGAACGCTCGTGCCATCTGGTCGGTGTCGCCGGTCGCACCAATGAGGACCAAGGCAGACGTTCCGGGCGTCATCTCGGACTTGACCTGGTCGACGAGTTTGTTGTCGAGCCCGGACTTCTTCATCGCTTCGCCGATCAGCGCGCCTCCGCCCAGACCTGCCAGCCACCCACCGAAGAACCATGCCGGCGGAAACCACCAGAACACGAGCAGGCCGGCAATACCTCCCCACATCGCGCCCTGAGCCATCGAACCGTGCGGCGTATGCAACGCGATGCGGCCCGACTTGTGCTTCTCGATGACTGCAATGTCATCGACCCAGGCGTAGTGCAGTTCCTCGAGTGCGCGGACCGACGCGAGTGCGTGCTGCGCACCATAAGGATCGTCGAACTTCAACAAGATCAGATCTGCCACAAGTTTCCTTTCGACGTTGTGTGTGGTGTTCTCGGTCAGTTATGGCCTGTCAGGAATTCGTTCGGGTCAGTTCGCGTGCTAACTCAGTACCGGCGGCGTGATCCTTCGTCTGGACGTCGGCACGAGGCGTCCTGCGCGGGCTGGTTCGTTGTTGGGCATGCCAGCCTTCTCGGACGCCTTCGTGTATTACGTCTGTCAGACGCGTGACCGGGCCCGAACGGGAGTGCTCGAATTGCCCGCGGGCATCTCCGAACCGCAAATCGTGGCGTCACTCGCGCTCCCCCAAGCCCCGGTCAC
>JBKQIY010000220.1:0-6148 GCA_052148155.1 Acidimicrobiia bacterium
CCATAGCAATACCTCCGATGTTGGCTCACAACACCGGAAGAACGCGACCCCACACCAAAAATTCCCAGACACCCACAATTCCTCAACGGAACAAGCTGCCAGCACACGAGCGCGGCGGTGAACTGGGGAAACGTGTCTCACGACGGACCGTGGGCCGCGGTGGCGCCGCGAGACATCGAGCAGCGCCGCGTCGAACGGCCGGCGCGTGCGGTCATCTTGCGCGAAGCGACCGCCGTCTACGACGCTCGCTGCTCCCGACAAGCTGACCTCAGCAGCGGCAGCGCGTCTGCACGACTCCTCGACGACCGGCCCGCGACCCCCGAAGCCGCCCCGCGCCTACGACCAGACCGCATCAGCGATCAACACCGTCCTCGACGGGAAATCGGCAAGGCGAACCCGCGCGGCCGACCTCGGCATCGAACCCTGACCCTGGCTGGCCCACAGCCGGCGTCGTTATACGGGGACAGGGGCGGCCGCGATGTGGGCGTTGCGCGTTCGGGGACTGTCGGTCTGCTCGGTCGATGTTCGTCCCGCACGTGTGGGGTAACGGCCCGGGGCATCGTGGGTGCCGTCATGAGGTTTGGTTGACGGGTCGGAGCGGCACCGGCAATCCTGCCGAGATGCCTACGGCGCGCCATGGCGAGGTCGAGCTTTTCTTCGAGGTGTTCGGCTCCGCGACGAATCCGACGCTGCTCCTGATCAACGGTCTCGGGTCGCAGTGCATCAATTTCGACGAGCGATGGTGCGAGAAGTTCGCGGAACGGGGTTATCGCGTCATCAGATTCGACAACCGCGACACCGGGCTGTCGTCGAAACTCGACGAGCGCCCATATACGCTGCGCGATATGGCCGGCGACGCCGTGGCCGTACTCGACGCGGCGAAGGCGGAGCGCGCTCACGTCATGGGCGTGTCGATGGGCGGGATGATCGCGCAACGGCTCGCGATCGACCACGGCGACCGACTCCTGTCGCTCACGTCCGTGATGTCACGCACCAGCGAACCCGAATACGGTCGGAGCTCACCGGAAGCACAGGCCGTGTTGATGGCCAAGCCTGCCCGAACTCGCGACGAATATATCGACCGACAGATCGCCGCTCAGCGGGTCTACGGGTCGAAACCGGAGTGGATCGACGAGCCGTACCTTCGAGCGCGTGCCGGGCGGGCGTTCGACCGTTGCTACTACCCCGCCGGTATCCGACGTCAGATGCAGGCAATCATGAGCGACGGTCACCGCGCCGACGGCTTACGCCAGTTGGCCGTACCGACCCTCGTCATGCACGGTGACCGCGACACACTGATCGATCCGAGCGGCGGTCGCCGCACCGCCGCGTTGATTCCCGGCGCGCGCTTCGTCGAGATTGAAGGCATGGGCCACGACTACCCGACTGCGGTCTGGGACCGATGGGTCGAAACCTGGGCCGACTTCGTTCGACCCGTCGCCTAGCCCTCGGCGCTGAACACGACATCGCGGACGGCGCATGGGCATCTGCCCAACTTGACGTGTCCTGTAACGCGCGGCGGACGAACTTGCATCCCAATCGTTTTCGAACACGGACAATCGCAAACGCCTCGATGCCGATGTTCTGAGACACTCGTCTCCTGTTGTTCTGGGACGGGGTTTCGGGGACACCCCGAGCGGCTGTTGAGCGCAAAGGCGGGATCATGCGGGCGCGGAGTTTTCGCCGGCGATGCCCGCTCGGCTGCGCGAGGATCTGGCGGTGGCAGAGAGCGACTGGTTCGAATCGTGACGCGGGCGCCATGTGCGGAGCGTGGGCTCGTAGCTCGTCGCTGCGAAGAGCCGAGGTGGCGACACGGCTGCGTGATGAGGGCGGGCGGTGGGCGGATCTGCTTGCGGCGTTGACGAATGATCGTTGCGGATACGACCCTTTCCGACGACCTGGTCAGCGCTCGAGTAGGCGGTGCACGTTCGCGAGACGGTGGCGTTGTTCGCTGACCGCATCGAGCTCGTGCTCAACCTCGACGAACCGTCGCTTCCCTTCTAGAACCACGATGCCGCGGTCGTGGCGTTCGAGACAACACCCAAGACCCCCAGACCGTCGTAAGGGAACTTGCGGCGAACGCCGAGCAATACGCGGCGCTGCTCGACGGTGTCGGCGCCGACCAGTTGGAGTCGTACCGGGACTCGTCTGGAGGGCGAACGGTTCGATGTCGGGGGATGCGCTCGGTTCGCTATCAACGAGGCCCGACATCACCGACTTGGTGCTCTACGCTCGGTCGAAGTCGGAAAGCAAGCCAGCACCGATAGTGGATCGAGCTAACGGCCGGGTGATCGCCAGAGCTCAGGACCCTTGCGCGTTTCTTCGATCGGGCCGCGCCCGTTAGCGTGGCTCCGTGGATGACATCCTGTTTGCACTGGCCTCGCAACACGCGGAACTCGCAGAACTAGTCGACGCGTGCGCGAACCGCGACTGGGACCGTCCGACCCGCTGCGACGGGTGGGACGTTGCCTCGGTTCTTGCACACCTCGCACTCACGGACGAGTCCGCCACAGCAAGTGCCCGCGGCGAGTTCGATCATTACGCCGACGGGCTGCTTGGCAGCCGTGAACACCAGACAGTGTCCGTTGATGACGCCGCCGCCGCGCAAGTCGATGCTGTACGAGCCGCGGGCGGCGACAAGATACGACAACGTTGGCACGACGCGTCCGAAACAATGCGTGTCGCGTTCCGCGCGGGGGACCCACATACGCGCGTCACGTGGGTCGCCGGCAAGCTCTCGCTCAAAACGCTCGCGACCACACGACTGTCGGAGTGTTGGATCCACACCGACGACATCGCAGACGCGCTCGGCATCGCACTCCCACCGACTGATCGATTGCGTTATATCGTTCGGCTCGCATGGCGGACACTCCCGTACGCGTTCCAGCGGGCCGACACGACGATGAACGGCCCCGTCGCGCTCGAGCTAATCGGACCGAACGGCGAACCATGGCACTTCGATCCCGACGGTCCTGCACTCACGACGATCCAAGGCTCCGCTACCGAATTCTGTGAGGTCGCAGCCCGTCGCCGCGACCCGGCCGAAACCGGTCTCGTAGCCACCGGCCCCGACGCCAGCGCGGTCCTCCGCCTCGTCCGGACCTACGCGCTGTAGCCCACGGGTCGTCACAGCGACCCAGACAACTGATCGCGCCGCGCTGACACCGCGAACACCTCGGTGCCAGGGTTCGGTGACGTCAGGACGCGGTCGTTATGGGACAGATGTTCGCGTTGTGCTGTTGCGTCGTCGACAGTTCGAGGTACGCGCCCCGACCGAGCGATCCACGTGCGGGATTGCTCCTCGGTCGCGACCGCGACCGATCAACAGATCTGTGCGCGGCGTCAGCCGCTCGACGCGAGACGAGCGACGGCTTCCTCGCGACTCTCGAAGCCGCGAATATCCACGACGCGCCCGCGTGTGCATGTCAACACTTGCCACCGGTCGTATCCAACAGACCTCACGCCAGGTACAGCGGGGTCGGCGTCGGACACCGCTAAGTGGACGAGAAGCTTTTCGACGTGAACTTCGACGTCGACGACCTGCGCGCGCCTCCCGTCCGCTCTTCCGCGTTCGTACCACCGAAGCACCTGGCTTTTGTTCCGACACGACGGAGCAGGGTCATCCGGCGCGCCCCAAGTCACGTTCGGGTCGAGCAGGTCCCCGTACTCCGAAAGGTCACCCGCACCGAGCGCCTCGCGGACCAGGCCCGCGAGCTGCGACATGGTGCGATTCGATTCGACAGGCACGCCCATGAGCATGCCCGATCCAGCGCAACTCGGCGAGCACCGAGTTATGGCGCGGCGTTCCGGGCGACGAGGTCAGACAGGTGCTGCAGCGAGTTGTCAAGGTGGTCCTGCCCGAACGGCGGGAACTGGAGGTACTCGCGCACGTGGGGCGGGACCGCTGACCAGTCGTACGTCAGCGTCACCGTCGTCAGCGACGGGCCGGTCGCCTCGAGGTCGTAACGCCAGATCCAGCCGCCGAAGCTGAGTTCCCCGGTCTCGGGCGACTCCGTCCCGGGCTTCCACGCGATCGCCCGCGGCTCGTCGAACACCTCGACCCGATTGGCCATCTTGTAGTCCCTGTCGGGGTGGTTCGGGTGGTACATCGCCATCCGGAACACCCAGCCAGCGGCGGTAATGCGATCGCCGTCCAGGGACTCGCGCACCCAGCCGGTGCCGTCGATGTCGGCGTGGCCCGACGGGTCGGCCAGCACCGCGAACACCGCCTCCGAGGCTGCTTCGATCGTCGTGGACCCGGTGACGCGCTCGGTTTCCATCCCAGTGAGACGGCTCGCAGGGCCCGAACTCATCGCCGCACGGGACGGTTCTGCCTCAGCGGCCACGAGCGCATCATAGGGTCGGTGGGGGCGCGTTCTGCGAGACGCCGCGGACGCACATAAGGCGCGATGGTGTCCGCTCTCCGTACGAGCGACAGCCCAATGACGACGCCCTTCGGGTGCCCTGGAACGTCGGGACCCACCACCGACGTTGTCCGTCGGCGAAAAAGTGAGTTCGAAACGACAATGGACCGCCTCACGACATAGGCGGCCCGGATGCGCCGGGCGGGCCGGCCGCAGTGACCCCGCTCGGCGCGGCGATCGATGCGCTTGCTCGCGCATCCGATCACGGATCCCGAGTGGATTGGCGCGTTCTGGCGCGTCGACATCTCGAGTCGGGCCGTCCGTCGTTCTGGCTGGTCAGTCCCTCATTTCCCGTGAGCTTGCGGCTCCTCACGCCTTGACCCATCAGTGCACGTCGGCCGGTCAGACTCGTGCCGTGTCGTGGCGGAACCGCCAGGTCGCGACGATGACGAAAATCGTGAGCCACAGGGTCAGGTTCAGCACCCAGCTCCACGCGAAGTTGCCGCCGACGAGGGGATCGTGAACGAGTTGATTGAGTCCGTAGAGCGGAGTGAACTTCGCGGTCGTTCTCCAGGCGGGCGACAACTGGCTGAGCGGGATGAACAGACCACCGCCGAAGGAACACAGCATCAACGCGATCCCAAGCAGCTGGGTGACGTTCTCGGCGGGTAACAAGTAACCGAGGCACAGCCCGAAGGCGGCGAACAGCAGCGACCCAATCCACACGCACAACGCGGTGATGATCCAGAGGTGGACCGGCATCGACGGATGACGCGTGACCGCTCCGACCACGTAGACGGCGAGCACTGACCCGGCTCCGAGCACCAACGCGGTCAGCATCTTGATCACGATGTATGCAGTCGGCGACAGCGGTGTGACCCGCAGCTGGCGGCTCCATCCGGACTCGCGTTCGATGGAGACCATCGCACCGCCACTCGCGTCGCGAAGACCGCGCCGTAGAGCGCCATGCTGATCATGACGAACGCTGACTCGTTGCCGTACCCGACGCGCTGATGCACAAAGCTGGGGTTGAGACCGAACGCCCAGAACAGGATCACCGGCAACACCAGCGCGAAGGTCATGGTTCGACGGTTCCGCAACAAGCGGCGCACCTCGAGCCGCAGGATCGCAGGACTGAAGCCACCAAATGGAGGCACGGGACGGTCGAGCGCATCGGCAAGGCCGGACGCCGCGGTCATCGTGGTTCGCTCGCTGCGTCGCCGTCACCGGTCAACGCGATGAATGCGTCTTCGAACCCGAGCGAGGTGATCTCGAGGTCACGGGCGGTCGTCTCGTTCAACAAATGTCGGGCTACCGCGTCGGTATCCGCGCTATGGATCAGGACCCGGTCTCCGCGCATTTCGAGGTGGTCGACGCCGGCGATGGTGCGCATCTGCTGTTCGTCGGCGCCCGGCAACGTCGCGCGCACCGTCCTGCCGGAAGCCAGACCCTTGACCTCAGCGGCGGTCCCGTCCGCGACGATCCGACCCTTGCTGATGAGGACGACGCGATCGGCGTAGGCGTCGGCCTCTTCGAGATAGTGGGTCGCGAATACGACGGTGCGGCCCAGGGCCGCATCGTCTCGGATGGCTTTCCAGAACTCGCGGCGGCCCTCGACGTCCATTCCCTGAGTCGGCTCGTCCAGGATGAGTAACTCAGGATCAGGGATCAACGCCATCGCGAACCGCAGCCGCTGTTGTTCGCCTCCGGAGCACTTCCCCACCCGACGTGCGGCGATCGCCGCGATTCCCGCTCGCTCAAGGACCTCGTCGACGGGACGACTC
>JBKQIY010000221.1:0-17344 GCA_052148155.1 Acidimicrobiia bacterium
TGAGGACATCGACATGGCCGACCTGCCGCTTCGACTCCTCGGCGCCGAGATCGCGACCCCGCGGGCGCAAGCAATGATCGGCGGTCTCATCGATGACGTCGCGGCCGGCCGGCTGCGCGTCGAGGTCGATCGCACCTATCCCTTGGCCGAGGCCGCCGCCGCGCACGCGTACCTCGAGAGCCGCCAAGCGGTCGGCCGCGTCGTGCTCATCCCGTAACCGCGGTCCCTGAAGTCAGCTGCGCTCGCGGTGTTGAACCCACCGCGCGGGTCCGGGCGCGCTGTGGTGTCGCCGTGCTACCTCCGGTTCGACATTGCCGCATCGAGGATCTCGGCGAGGCCGTCAGCGAGCGCGACTTCGGAATATCGCTGTTCGAACACGGCCCGGGCCCGCCTCGCCATGGTCAGTCGCATCGGTCCGCGTAGGTCGCGTACGGCACCGGCCAACGCGATCGGGTCGCCTACCGGGACCGTCACCAGCGCGTCGCCGAACGCGTTGATCACCGCCGGGGTCGCGGCGGTGACGATGGCCCGGCCAGACGCGGCGCACTGAAACACCTTGTTCGGTACGACACGCGCGGCTTTGTCGCTGGTGCCGAACACGCCGAGACAGATCGAAGCCTGCGCGATTTCCTCGGGAAGATCCGACTCGGGAACCGGCGAGACGAACTCGACGTTGGTCAGGCCGAGCTCGCCCGCGAGCTGTTCAGCGGCTGCTCGTTGCTGACCGTCGCCGACGAGGCGGAAGGTCCGGCCGTCGCCGGCGAGCAGGGCAGCTGCCCGGGCGACGGTGTCGAAGCCGTGCAGCGGTATGTACGTGAGATACCACAGGATCGGCGCGTCGTCGCCGGGATCGTCTGCGGTAACGAACCGTCCCTCTTCGGCGCCGACCCACAAGACCGCGAAGTGTGATCGGTCCCGATGCGTGAAGCGCGCGAAGAAGTCGGCGTGCTCAGGTGTGTCGACCACGACCGACCGAACGCTCCAGCATGCCAGCGTGTCCAACGCGCGGGTCGCGAATGCGACGAGTGAACGGCTGGATCGCAGCCCGCGATCGACGATGACCGTGTCATGAAGCGAGATGAAGACGTCGAGTACCGCTGGCACTCGGCGAAGGCGGGCGATGGGGCCGAGGACACACGCATCGAGATGACCCGGATACAGAAACACGACCAGATCGGGACGTCGGCACGTGCAGAGGTGACGGGCGGCCCGCAACAATCCGAGCATGACACTGCCCAGCATCGCGACCGGCGACGCTGCCGTGTCGGAAGCGCGGTCGGATCCCCACGAGCCGACATTCATCACCTCGACGTCGCAGCCGAGCCGGTCGAGGAGCCGGAACCATTGTCGGGCTCGCGGCGTCGTCGGATCGAATGTGCCGATCACGAGCACGCGCCGCCCGCGTATGTCGTGCCCGGGCGTGGCTGGAGCTGTCACCCGGAATGGCGCGCGAGCACCACGTAGCCGGTACCGAGGTCGCTGGTAGCGAAGGGCGCTTGCGCCAAACGCGCGGGCGCGGCCACCGTCGCGCACGCGACCGCGCTGACGACACGCCTCGGCTGGAACAGCCGCCCACTTCCGGACGTGCGCTGCTCCGGCGTTTCGCCTTGCGCGCCTCGACGGGCGAGCACACGTCGGGCGAGGAGGTTGCGGACTCGCTGCAGCGCGTGGCCGAGCCCGGCGCCGTAGCTGGCGAACCGCACGATCTCGAAGCCGGCGTCTTCCAAGCGTCGGGTCAGCGTGTGGCGCTCGTAGCGACGGTAGTGGCCGACGAGTTCGTCGGCGGCGCCGAAGTCGTCGGGGTGTGCGGGCACGCTGAGCAGCAACCAGCCCGACGGCCGGAGGTACTCGCGCCACTGCCGCAGCGCGGCCTCGTCGTCGGCGATGTGCTCCAGCACCTCGAACGCGCAGGCAAGGTCGAAGTTGCGTTGGGTGACGTCGCTGAGTTGCGCTTTGATCTCGCCGTGACCGTTGGCGGCGATGCGGGCCTCAGCCGCGGACCGGGAACGGTCGTCGAGTTCGACTCCCGTGTAGCTGTAGTGCCGCGCGAGCCACGTACCGAGGCCGCCTTCGCCGGCACCGATCTCGAGCACAGCCCGCGGCTGCGCGATCCGCAACGCCTTGCGGATCGCGTCGAAGCGCAACCACGCATTGGTGGTGAGGGTCGGCAGTGCCGGCAAGGCCACGTTGTGATCCGCGACGGGCCGGTTCGGCGCCGACGGCGAGGCGCCTGCGGTTGGGCGGATCGGAAGCCGGTAGCGGTGCAGGAGCGGCAACGCGATCGCGGTAGCGACGACCCGGTCGCGGGCTGCCAGGCTGGTGCGCCATTCCTCGTCGGGCTCGATGACGATCGCGCCGCTCGTCATGCGGACCGGATTTCCGCCGACTGAATGGGTCGGTGCGATCGTTGCGGTTTCGGACGTGAGGAATTCCATTGCGCCGGCGGACTCGCCGGCGAAGTCGGCGAGTCGGCGCAACACCGCGGCTGGATCGCGCGCCATCTCGTCATACTGCACGATTTCGACCGGACCCCGACGGCGAATGGCCTCGACGACCAGATTGCGGGCAAGCCAGCTGGTTGTGGAGAACGACGCACTAAATTTCGGCATGTACTCGGTCGTGTCTCGATCGGTGAGTAAGCGCGAACGCTTCCACGAATACACCACCGCGCGCGGATCGCGGATGACTTGCGCGACCCGTACGTCGACGTCAGGCACGAGGCCGAGCGCGACCGGTTCGATCGGCAGACGAGACGAGTCGACAATCACGCGGGCGCCGGTGAGCTTCGCGATACTGCGATAGACCGCGCCCGACGCGGCGGTGTACCGGTCCAGCTCCTCCCAGCGCGATGGCGCGCCGGGTCGCGCGCGTAGCAACGCCCACATCTTGGGCCACCGAACAACGGACGCTTGCGCGAGATCGATACGCGCCGTTGCGAGGGGTGCGATTGCGCGTCCGTCGAGGAGGTGGTCCGCTTCTTCGAGAATCGCGTGCCAGGTCGGGCATTCCTGTACGGGCCGACCGCAGCCACAACGAAAATTTGACACGAGGCCCCAGTCCCACAACCGGTTCAACTCCCCGATGTTGAAGAAGCCGGGAAGCTGGCCGAGCAGGCTGGCGAGCAGCGTGCCGCCGCTGCGTCCTTTTCCGGCGAGGAACAGGACCTTGACGTCACCGGGTTGCTGGGCCGTCATGTGTGGAGCCTTGCGTTTGAACGTAAGTTGGGCAACGAACTCGGAGGGATCAGGCGGGAGATTCACACGTGCGACGGGACAGGCAGATTAGCACCGGGGCGTCGTAGCGCCGCTCCAATCCGCCGCCGCGTCATGGGTTCGTGTGATCATCTGGTGTGACCGAGGTGACAGCCAGCGTCCGGTGGGATCGCTACGACACCGCCATCGTGACGGTCGCTTCGATCGTCACGATCTTCGTACATCCGGTTCGCACGATGCTGAAGCATCCGTTCTGGTTGGACGAAGCATGGGTCGCGGCGCTCACGAGGGCGCCGCTGACCCGCTTGCCTGGGCTGAGCTCGAGCGCGCCGGTCGGCTTTGTCGCGCTGCTGAAACTGGTACCCGGGTCTGGGTTGCAGCGAGGACGGCTCGTCGTGCTCGGGTTCTCGGTCCTGACTGTCGCCGCGACGTACGTGTTGACACGCACGCTCGGGTGGCAGCGCCAGTCGAGTGCACGCTTCGCGGCGACGGCTGCGACCTTCGTTGTCATGTTGGCGCCACTCTCGCTCATTCGTAACGACCTCAAGCAGTACACGAGTGACGCGTTCTGCGCGGTCGTGTTGCTCGGAGTTGCCGCGTGGGCGGAGCGCTCATCGAGCCGTACATCGTTGGTGTCGCTTGCGATCGCCGGCGTGTTGACCGCGCCGTTCAGCTCGACTTCGCTGTTCGTCACCGCCGCGCTGTTCGCGGGATTGCTCGTGTCCGCGCTGTGGGATCGTGCTCGCGTACGTGCCATCGAGATCGTTGTGGTCGGCGGCGCGACCGCGGTTTCGCTGCTCGTGTACTTCGTTGTCGTTGTGGCTCCCAATCTCAACGCGAAGCTCCGGGCCTATTGGGCGAGCCAATATCTCAGCGGCTCGCCGCAACACATGGTGCATGCCACCTGGAACCGGCTGGCACGTTTGGGTCCTGACCTCGCGATGCCGGCCGCGGTGTTCGTCGCGTTGTTCGCGGTCGGGCTGGTGGTACTCACGCGGGTGCGTGCCCGTGCGCTCGCCATCGCGTTGCCGTTGCTGTGGCTCGAGATGGCGTTGATCGGTCGACTGCAGCGCTACCCCTTTTTGGACCTTCGCACGTCGCAATTCTTGTTGGTGTCGTCGCTGATCGTGGTCGTGCTCGGCGCGGTCGGGCTGGTCGCCGCCGCCCGTGCGTTGCCGTCCGTGTACGGCGTCGCGATCGGAACCGGTGCGGCCGCGGTGTTGACCGTTGTGCTTGTCGGTCTGTTCACGATGGGATGTGTTCGCTACGTCCGCAAACTCAACATCCCAAACGAGGACGTCCGGTCCGAGACGCTTGCGGTTGCCGCACAACACCGCGCACGCGATGTGGTCCTCGTCAACGAGTCGGGCAACTTCGGGTTCTCGTACTATTGGCCCCGCGGGCACATGACGTTCCATCACGACGACTCGGGGCAGGGCTTCGCGACCGCGGTCGTCGGCCTCAACGCGATTTACGTTCCGACCCGCACCTACAAGGACATCGCCGACGGGCTCCGCGAAGCCGTTGATCGTTGGCACCAGGAGGGAGCCGGAAGTCGCCTGTATATCGTTCGCACCCATGTCAGTGCCGGCGAGGAAGCCTCGTGGGAGCGGGCGTTTGCGGCACAAGGACTCAAGCCGCGGGTGGAGGCGGTCGGCTCGGACCCGCTGCTCGTGCTCGGTCCGTCCTGATCGCCGACGCGGTGAGGTTGCTGAGATCCCTGCACGGCGGCGAGGGCCGGCCGATCGATGAGACATGTCGAAAGTGGAGCCTGACTTTCATCGGGCGTGCGATTGCGCTCTCATGTCATGCATGTGCGCACAACTGATGCCGGAGCGGACTCGATGAGCGAAGACCTTCCGGACCTGGAACCGATCGACGTGTCATCCCCCTACCAGGCGAATCCGCCGACCGGGATCTGGGCGCCCGGCTGGTACGCGGATCCGTGGACCGCGGGCCAGTACCGCTACTGGTCGGGTCAGACCTGGACCGGTGAGACGAATCGTTGGGGACCGTCCAACGCGAGCGCCTCGCGCGCGCCGGGCGAGGCTGACGCCGCGACCGACCCGTGGCCGTCGCTGTCGACTCCGATCTCGAGCGGGTACGGCTGGCCGTCGGCGCCGTCACCGCCGGCTGCGCCGGTCGTCGGGCCGCGTCAGCGGCGGGGTCCGATGATCGCAGGTGTGACGGCGCTGGTCGTGGCGGTGTTGTTGTCCGGCGCGATCGGCTACGCCATCGACTCGCACGACCATTCGAAGTCGAATCCGCCGTCGCCTTCGATCGGGTTTCCCGCCGCGCCCGGAGGGTCGTCGTCGGCCACGGCTCCGACGACGGTGCCCGGAGCCGGCGTTTCGCACGACCCCGACCGTCAAGCGCTCGGGGGGTTGGTCGTCCGACAGTCGGATGTCGATTCGTCGCGTTCGGTGATCCTCATCCAGTACGGCAACCTGCTCACCCAACCGACCTTGGATCTGTGCAACGGCACGTTCGCCAGTGAACGGCTCCGGACAGCTCGGCTGCAGGTCGCTGATGTCGACGCCGCCACCGGCATGACCGCATCGCTGAGCACCGAGGCGGTGCTGTACCGCGATGCGGCCGCGTCCGAGCTGGCCTTCGCCGAGCTGCGCGAGGTCAGCGCGGCATGTCCGCACAGCCCGGTGGTCAGCCCGGTCGGCGAACTGACGGCAAAGACTGTGTTCAACTCGCCTCCCGACGGGACCTGGCCGCGAGTTCCCACCGTCGATCGTCAGGCGTACAGCTTCGTGTCGACGACGGTCGCGACGGCCACGCAACCCTCGGTCAGTGCGGCATCGGTCGCGGTGTATCTGCGGCGCGGCCGGGCGCTGCTCGGCTTGTATTTCAACCAGCCGAACGGGACGCAGCCAGCGGTGGCGGGCGAACGTACGATCGAAGGGATCGTCGGCGTCTTCGAGGCGCGCATGGCCAAGCTCCCGGCGTCGGTGGTGACCGGTACCGGCTAGCCGTCCGGCTGTGACGGTCGGCTGCGAGATCGAGCGCGAAGCGGCGTGCGGGCACCGCCTGGCCGTCCGGGGGAAGCGGCCGGCCGCGCGGGTCGAAGGGCGTGTCCGGCTTAGAGGGGGACGAAGGAAAGGTCGAGTTCCATCGATCCGGCAGGGTCGACCTTGGCGATCACCGTGTCGGGAGGATCGATACCAAAGTTGCGGAGCACGATTGGTGCGGTTCCGACCACGTCGATCGTCGGTCCGTTCCAGCGGGCGTCGAGGGTGAATGTCACTGGGCGGATGACGCCGTGCAGCAACAGCGTTCCTGTCGCCTCCGTATGCACTTTTTCGCCTCTGGTGATCTGCGCGGGCAGCGCGATCGGTGCCGTCAGTGTGAAACGCGCGGTGGGGAACGTGTCGCTTTGCAGCGCGTTGTCGCGGATGTACGCATCGCGTGCCTCACGATCGCTTGTGAGCTGTGACACGTTGGCGCTCACGACCGCGGTCGTGACGCGGTTGTCGGCGATGGTCAGCGTGCCAGTCACGGCTGAAGTGCGCGCGACGACCTCATGCTTGAGGACGGCGTCACCGAACAGCTCCTTGATGCGGTACCCGACGTAGTGCGTCGAGTTCTGCACGTCGCGCCAGGACCCGTCGGGTGTCTTCGGACCTGCGGCCGATACCGGTGCGTTGGCGCTGAGCGTCGGTTTGGCCGGGGCCGTGTCGCCGAAGACGTACCACGCGACGAACCCGGCCGCGACCAACACGAAGAGGACGAGCGCGCCGAAGAGCAGCTTGAGCGCGCGACGCACGTGGTCAGTTTGCGACGACGCGGAACGCACCCCGCATGAACGGGTGGATCCGACAGAAGTACGTATAGGTTCCGGGAGGCAGGTTCGTCGGTGTCGACCAGGTCACGCTCCCCGACGATGGCGGGCCCGCAGTCCCCAACTCTCCGGAGTCGAACTGGATCGGACCGTTCGCCAACGGATAGGCGATGCCGGTATAGCCGTCGCAGGGCGCCGCACAGGAGGTGATGGTGTGCCAGATGCCGTTGCCGAGGGGAGCGTCGAGATTGTCGAAGGTGATCGACTGGCCGACCTTGATGGTCGGGACCGACGTCGCGATGCTCATGTCGCCGGCGGAGTACGTGAAGTTGCTGATGTCGATCACGTAGCCGTTGGGCACCATGTGCGACGGCAGTTTCGTCTCGTCGACGTAGTGCTTGAGGTCCGGTGTCGGGCTGCCGTGGTTGTCGTCTTCGGTGAGATGGCCGTGGGTGAGGATGCCCGGCGCGTTGACGTTCGTGGTGAACGGGTCCGTTCCACCGTTGCCGTACGCCATCCAGACGACCATGATGCCCATCGCCTCGTACCACGACTCGTTCTTCGAGCCGTAGGTGGCGGTGATCTCGAGTTTGTCGCCCTTATGGACCTGCACGTGCCAGTTTTCGGGGGTAGCCGACATCGACATGTCCCACGAGACCGGACCGGCCGGCTCGTAGTAGTGCGCGACTGACGTGAAGAGATGCACCGTGTCGGTCGTGCCAGGCTTTGCCAAGTTGGCGGGCACGACTGCGCCGTCGCGTTGCAACCACAGGTCGGTGTGAAGTCCGCCCGGGTGTACGTGGCCCGCGGTCGAGATCAGGACCCCGTTCTGGTCGACAGTCCAGACGTTCTTGGCGGGGCCGCCCAAGTACGGGTTGGTCGCGTCGTCGGGATAGGTGTAGTTGCCGTTCTGTCCGCCGCCTTTCGGGACGTTGAACACCGGGTATCCCTCACCGTTTTGGACGTCCATCCAGATTGGCCGCACCGCCACGATGCCCTTGGCCGCCGGCGACGTCGCCGGGATGAAATCGATGTCGTACGTGATCCACACCTGCGCACGGTTCGGGGTGAGGTTGTGGAGCATGTAATCGAGAAGCCAGCGGTCGGATGTCTTATACGGATAGCCGTAGCCGGGCGGGAACTTCAGGTTCGTCTTCTCTTCCCCGACCGCGAAGAACCGTTGCGGAAGACCGGGCGCCGTCGCGTCCGGGGCAGACATATTGAGCCATACCGCGTGGTGGAGGTGAATCACGTCGACGGGGGGTGTCTTGCCGTTCGCGTACACGAGGTTGGGGCGAATACCGACGATCCAGCCGTCGACGGGCGGCTGTTGCGCTGCCGCACCGCGGTTCTCGATGTTGTTCTGGCCCGGTTGGACCGTGAACGGACCGACCTTGAAGTGCAGCCGTTCCGCGCCGTTATCAGGCGCCGGGCTCATCGGTGTCAACGACGAGATGTCTTGCGTGTCGGGCGAAACGGCCGGAGTCTTGGCCGAAGGAGCGCTCGACGGTGAGCTCGACGAACTGCCGCAGGCGCCGGCGACGAGCACCAACGCGAGCGCGAGACCGACGGGGCGAAGCCGTGTATGCATGGCCGCAGGCTAGCTGCGCTGGTCAGGATTTGCAGGCGCGGGCCGCGCCTGCACCGCGACCGGCTCCCGACTCGTCACGGCTCGGCACGACGGACCCGCCCGGGTGATCTCGGGCCGAACGTGTGATGAACGAACGCCGTACGCGTGGACTCTCCAGGTCCTGGCTGGTAGACAAGCCTGATCTGATTCGACCAACCTGAGGGGGATGTATGCGAAAGCTTGCTGGAGTGCTGCTCGCGGCGGCGATGATGCTGCCGGTGGGTGTGATGGTTTCGCCGGCGGGTGCTGCGACGGGAACGACGTGTAAAACCGCGAGCGGCACGGCAACGTTCACGCCTCCGCTGCCGAAGATCGGGTCCACGACCAAGGTGAAGCCGACCATCAAGGTCACGGGCACGCTGGGCGGCTGCACTGGCGGCGGCGTGACCGGCGGGACGATCTCCGCCACGCTCAAGCAGGCGGTCGCGGGGAACTGCTCGTCGCTCCTCGCCGGTGCCACGGCCAACATCGCGGGCACTGAGACCATCACGTGGAACACCAAGGCGACCTCGACCGTCGCGCTCAAGCTGACGGGCGTGACGAAGAAGGCGACCGAGACGACCGCGACCGGTCCGGTCAGCGCCGGCCTGTTCAAGGGAACCAAGCAGGCGGGAACCCTCAACTACACGCCATTGAGCCACGGTTGCACCACGGCAGCGCTGGTCAAGGTGTCGTTCAAGCAGATCACCGCGCTCACAATCTGAGAAGCCGCGCTTCGAGTCCGATTGTCGGACTCATCCCGACGAAGGCCCCGCCGCACCGACGGCGGGGCCTTCTCGCGCCCCGTCCCGCAGGTTCAGGCGTCGCGGTCGTGGAGCCAGCGGTGCGCGGGGTCCTCGTGGAGGGCCAGCGCCCGGGCCGTGCCGGCCTTCGGGCCGAGCGCCCACAGGTAGTAGAGGCGGTAGCCGGGCGCCGCGCAGACCGGGTGGTAGCCGCGTGGGATGCCGACGACTGCGCCGTGTCGCAAGAACACTGCGCGTTCGGCGCCCCGATGTTCGTACAGACCCTGGAAACCGAAGCCGTCGGGCCGATCGAACCGGTAGTAGTAGACCTCTTCGAGCGCGGGTTCGCCGTCGCCGCCGTCGTGCTTGTGAGGCGGGAACGACGACCATTCCCCGGCCGCGTTGAACGTCTCGCCGACGAGGAGACGTTGTGCGGGAACGGTGTCGGCGATCACGTCGTGCACCTCGCGTTGCCAGCCGGGCCGGCCGCGCGCGCGGACCACGACATCGGCCGGGGTCACGATGACCGTCGCCGCGCCGGGCGGCGCGTGCAGCGCGCCGCCGACCGTCGCCGCGAGCGCGAGCTCGGCGCCAGTGTGGGCCGACACGTCGATCGAGCTCCCGGGCGGCAGGTACACGGCCGTCGCGGGCTGGTCGAAGACGTCGTCGCGGTGAGCCGGCCTTCCCTCGAACGAGACGTCGCCGGCGAGGAGCACGAGCGCGGCCTCGATGCCGTCGGGTACGGAAATCGTCGCGGTTTCGCCCGGCTCGAGGGCCGGGAGATCGAGCTGCACGGCCTCGCCCCGATACGCCGAGCCGACCGGTGTGATCGTCCTCACCGGCAGACGACCGGCGCCCGCGAGATGCCGGCGATCACGAACGACGCGGTACGTTCGACGTCGCCGGCGGGCTCGATCGACGTGAATCGATCGACGAGCGCGTCGAGCATCGCGGCGATCTCGATGCGCGCGAGCGCGGCACCGAGACAGAAATGTGGACCGAAGCCCAACGCGACGTCGTGGTTCGGGTCGCGACCGACGTCGAACCGGTCGGCGTCCGCGCCGAACTCGTCTTCGTCGCGGTTGGCCGACGCGTAGAGCAGCAGGAGCGGATCGCCGGCCGCGACCTCGACGCCGCGCACCTGCGTCGCGTGAGTCGAAGTACGCATGAAGGAGATCACCGGAGTGGTCCACCGCAACACTTCCTCGGCCGCGGTGTCGAGAAGCGAACGATCGTCGGCGAGGCGCCGCCACTGGTCAGGTCGTTCGGCGAGAGCCGCGATGCCGCCCGAGATCGCGTGTCGCGTGGTCTCGTTGCCGGCCACCAACAACTGGTTGAGAAACATCACCAGTTCGTCGTCTCGGAGTGACTCGCCGTCGACTTCAGCCGCGGCGAGCACCGAGATGATGTCGTCGCGGGGGTCGCCGCGCCGCGCCTTGGTGATCTCGAGCAGATATTCGTGCATCTCGGCTTGGAGGCGGGCACATTCTTCGGGCGGCCAGTCAGTCGCGCCCGGGATCGAGGCTTCTGACCACTGATAGAAGCGCAGCCAGTCCGACTCCGGAATGCCGAGGAGCTCGGCAATGATCCACAGCGGGAACGGGACCGCCAAGGTCTCGACCGCATCGAATGGAGTGCCTGGCTCGACGCCCGCGACGAGTTCGTCGGCACGGGCGCGTACCTGCGGCGCGAGCGCCCGCATCCGTGACGGCGCGAAACCCGGCTGCACGAGCTTGCGGTACCGCGTGTGATCAGGAGGGTCGGTGTGCATCATCGTCGGCGGGGACGGATAGTCGACTCCGATCTCGAAGGTCAAGATCCCCTTGCCGGAACAGAATCTCTCAGGATCGCGCGAGATCGCCACAACGTCGGCATGCTTCGACACCGCCCAATAGCCGAGTTGTGCGTTCCAGGCGAGCGGCGCCTCACGGCGAAGTCGGGCGTAGTGCGGGAACGGATCGCCGGCGTAGAAGCCCGGCTCTTCGAGCGTCGCGGCGAGCGCCTGACCGGGCCTCGATCTGTCCATGCGTCCGCACGTTATCGATGCGGACACTGCGATGCGGCTGCCAGCTGCGGTGCTCCGTACCCGAGCGGCGAGTCGCGTCGGGCCCCGGGGCGGCGGGCTTTCGCCCAGCCGCCACCGGTTCACACGCTCGGAATGTGGACCTGCCACGCGGTGAGGTCGTCGGCGGGGCTGTCGCCGATCATTTCAGCCGGGAGCGCACGGCCGAGGAGGTATCCCTGCGCGAAGTCGCAGCCGATGAGCCGCAACGCTTCGAGCTGGGTCGGTGTCTCCAGTCCTTCGGCCACCGCGGTGAGGCCGAGCGCATGCGCAAGTGTGACAATTGCTTCGACGATGCTCGTGTCTTCGTGGTCGTGGCCGAGCCCGTCGATGAAACTCCGGTCGATCTTGAGTGCTTCCACCGGGAACCGTTTGAGGTAGCTGAGCGACGAATAGCCGGTCCCGAAGTCGTCGATGCTGAGGTGGATTCCCAGGCTGCGCAACGTGTGTAACGCTTCGGTCGCCGACACCGGGTTCTGCATGAGCGCGTTCTCCGTCAGTTCGAGACACACGGCGTTGGGATCGACTCCGGTCTCGGCCAGAATGCGTTTCACGGTCTTTGGGAGTGCCGGGTCGGCGAGCTGGCGGGGTGCGAGGTTGACGTTCATCGCGAGCATGCCGCCCACCGTCTCGCGGTCACGCACAGCCTGCCAGTGCACGACCTGACGACACGCGGTTTCGAGCACCCATGCGCCGATCGGCACGATCAGGCCGGTCTGTTCGGCGAGCGGGATGAAGTCGGCGGGCGGGATGATGCCCCGCTCCGGATGGTTCCAGCGGACCAATGCTTCGAAGCCGATCACCCGGCCGCTGCGGAGGGCGACGATCGGCTGGTAGTGGACTACGAGCTCGTTGCGTTCGAGCGCGCGGTGCAGGTCGGTCCCGGTTCTCAATGCCTCGACGGCTGCTCCGCGATGGTCGGACTCGAACACTTCTGCGTGCGCTCGCCCGCTGTTCTTGGCGCGGTACATCGCAGCGTCGGCATGTCGCAGCAGCGTCTCTGACTTGTCACCGGCGGCCGCGATCGCGATGCCGATGCTCGCGGTGACGAAGACCTCTTCGGTCGTCAGCGTGATGGGCTCGGCGACCGCTTCCAGCAACCGGCGCGCGATCACGGTGGCCGCGTCGTCGTTGACGAGGTCCGCGCACAGCACGACGAACTCGTCGCCGCCGAAACGGGCGATGACGTTGCCCGGCCGGAGCGTCGCGCGGAGCCGCTGCGCCACGGTGATGACGAGGTCGTCGCCGACGGCGTGACCGAGACTGTCGTTCACGACCTTGAAGTGATCGAGGTCGATGAACAGCACCGCGACCTTGCGATCGTCGCCCACCGCGAGGGCCGCCGAGACGTGCTCGGTGAAGCTCGAACGGTTGAGCAGTCCAGTCATCGAGTCGTGGGCGGCGTCATACGCGAGACGGTCCGCGAGAAGTTTGCGATCGGTGATGTCCTCCAGTTGGCCGATCTGATACATCGGCCGGCCCGCCATGTCGCGTACCAGTGAGACACTGAGAGACGCCCACACCGTCGTTCCATCAGGTCGGAGATAACGCTTCTCGATCCGGTAGAAGTCGATTTCGTTGCGGGTCAGGCGATTTCGGTGGTCGTCGCTGGCTTGGCGATCTTCGGGATGGGTGAGATCGAGGATCAGGGTTCCCGCCAGCTGTTGTTGGGTGCGGCCCAACAACACCGCCATGGCACGATTTGCGCGCTGGATGCGGCCGTCGAGGTCGACGAGTCCAATGCCGATCGGCGCGTCGTCGAACGCGTGACGAAACGCTTCTTGAGCTTCGTTGAGCGCGGCTTCTTGCGCCTTGCGTTCGGTGATATCGCGGAGGTTGGCGACCCAACCACCGACGCTCGGATCGTGTGTGAGGTCGGTCACGATCACGTCGAACCATCGCCAGGTGCCGTCGCGATGGCATAAGCGCACTTCGGCCCCGCCGACCGAGGAGTGTTGGGTCCCGTCGGTGATCGCGGCGCGGAGAATCTCGACGTCGTCCGGATGCGCAACGTCGACGCCGGCCATTCCGACCGCCTCGGCCGAGGAGTAGCCGAGGATCGCCTCGAAGGCCGGACTCACGTAACTGATCGCGGCGTGCGGGCCGATCACCATGATGATGTCGGACGCGTGCTGCACCAGCGCCCGGAATCGCTGTTCACTCTGGCGGAGCTCGGCCTCGACCCGTTCAGTTTCGGTTGTCGCACGGTCGAAGAGTTTGATCGTGAAGGTCACGCCCAAAGCCGCGAGTACCGCGAGCCCGTGCACGAGCGGCGGGTCCACGAGCGTCGGCGCGATACCGGCCGCGATCGCGAGCTCGCCGAACGTCAACGCGGCCACGCTGCTCACCATTGCCGGAGCGACGGCCCGTGAGCCCGACAACCGGATGCCTTCCACCGCGCCGAAGATCAGTCCGATCGCCAGCATCGGTCCCCACCCGAGCGCGTACATCACGGCCGTGATCCCGAACGTCTGCTCGGCGATGCGTGCCCACAGCCGCCATCCCTGGTGGTACTGACCCCACAGCGCGGTGGTGACACACGACATCAAAAAAGCGAGGAGCAGCAGCCCGATCAGAAACCAAATCGGTGTCGCCGCGATCAAATCGAGTCTGCGCGCGGCCCACAAGACCGGAGCGACGACCGGCAACGTGAGGACCGTCGGGTCGACGAGCTGGGTCCACAGTCGCGTACGAAAACTCGTTGTGATCGATCGCGACGACTCCACCTTCCGGCTATCGGCGGGCTCCGACGACGCCTTGACCCGCGGGCGCGCCATCCGCGCCCACAGTGGCAGACGGCACCACCGACGAGACGACGAGCGCAGCGGTCGACGCCGCGTCGGCCGGACGTCCGAGATGGAATCCCTGGCCCAGATCGCATCCGCAGGCCGCCAGCGCCTCCGACTGTGCGGCGCTTTCGATGCCCTCGGCGACGGGGACGAGGCCGAGTGTGTGTGCGATCTGCACGATCGCCTGCACGAGCAGCGATCCTGATCGGGTGAGAATGTCGCTCACGAAGGAACCGTCGATCTTGAGCAAGTCGATCGGGAACTGTTGCAGATACGCAAGCGACGAGTAGCCCGTGCCGAAGTCGTCCACGGCGAGCCGTACGCCGAGGTCGCTCAACCGTCGCAGTCCGATGGTCGCAGCGGCCGGATCTTTCATGAGTGCGCCCTCGGTGATCTCGAGGATCAGCCTCGGCGGATCGAGTCGACACTGGTCGAGCAGCGCCTCCACACGATCGGGGAGTCGCGGGTCGAGCAGCTGGCGGGGCGCGACGTTGACGCTCACCGCAGGCGCGGCTGCGCTGCCGACGATGTTTCTCCAACGAGCGGCCTGCTCACACGCAGTGACGAGCACGTGACGGCCGATCTCGTCGATGAGTCCTGTCTCCTCAGCGAACGGGATGAACGACAACGGACTGAGCAGTCCGCGCTCGGGGTGATGCCATCGAACGAGTGCTTCGAGCGCGGTGATGCGACCCGACTGCAGCTCATAGATCGGTTGATAGTGGACCATGAGCTCGTCCCGCTCGACCGCGCCTCGCAGGTGCGCCTCCAGGTCGAGTCGTTCGACCGCGGCGAGGTGCATCTCGCGGGCGAACACACGACAGCAGTTCTTGCCTCCGGCCTTCGCGGTGTACATCGCGAGGTCGGCATTTCGGAGCATCTCGTCGGAGTCCGCGCCGGCTGATCCGTACGCGATGCCGATACTCGCGGTTGCCGAGACCAGCAACGCGTCGAGCACGACAGGTTCTTGGAGAGCGGCGATGACGCGTTCCGCGACGTCGATCGCGTCGTTGGGGTCGGCGAGCGCGTCCATCAGCACCGCGAACTCGTCGCCTCCGAGTCGGGCCGCGGTGTCACCCGCACGGACACACGTCGCGAGCCGATGGCTCACGATCCGGAGGAGCGAGTCGCCGGCCGAGTGGCCGAGGCTGTCGTTGACGGTCTTGAAGTCGTCGAGGTCAATGAACAACACCGCGAGTTGCCCGCCGTAACGTTGGAGCCGGGTAGCGGCGTGGTCGACGCGGTCGCGAAACAGGGCCTGGTTGGCAAGCCCGGTTAACGGATCGTGGAACGCCTGGTGTGTCAGCTCGTTCTGGAGACGACGGTGCTCGGTGATGTCTCGGAAACTCCACACCCGCCCGACGACTTCGCCGTCGATACGTTGCGGAAGCGAGTCGCGCTCGAACACCCGCCCGTCGTTGAACTCGAGGAGGTCGTGACTGTGCGCCTCCGGTTCTTCGTACAACTCCTGCACCTTCGCGACAAACGCGCCAGGATCGCGGAGCTGTTCGAGGACCGAAGCCAGCGCGCGGCTGTCGTCACGCTCGGTGAGGAGGTTCTCGGGAATGCGCCACATCTCTACAAAGCGGCTGTTCCAGCTGGTGATGCGGCCCGCGCCATCCACGACGAGGATCCCGTCGGCGGTCGACTCGAGCGTCGCGGCCAAGACCGAGTTGATTTCGCGAAGATCGGTGACGGCCGCGACTCGGTCGGAGATGTCGTGGCCGGTCGCGACGAGGCCTTCGACGGTGGGATCGTCGAGCAGATTGGTGAACGTCAGCGCGAACGGGACCGTCCCGCCCGACGCGTGACGGAAGGAGACGTCGATCGTGACCGGTGCCGGCGGCCGGTCCGACGCGGCTCGCTGCACCGAACGCAATGCCTCGTACAGAACTTCATGGTCGCGAACGTCGACCGCCTCGGCGAGCGGTCTATGTTCCAACCACTCCTGGTCGAGCCCGAGAATTCGCGTCAAGCCGCCCGATGACGACTCGACCACGCCGTCTTGGGTCAACAGCATGGTGACCGAAGCGGCGTTCTGCATCAGGGAACGGAATCGTGCGACCTCGTCGCCGGCCACTTCCCAACGACGACGTTCGGTCAGGTCACGTGCACTGAGGACGACGCTGTCGCCCAACGGCGCGCCGATGATCTCGACGAGGCGCCAGCCGTCGGCACTGCGTATTCGTAACTCGATCAGCGATCCGACTTCCTTGGACTGAACGCTCGTCAACGCGAGGAGAGCGAGCTGGAGATCGTCGGGATGGATGAAGTCGAGACCGTTCTGGCCGATTGCCTCGTCGAGGGGGATGCCGAAGAGGCGCTCGGCCGCGCGGTTGGCCCACCGGACCTGCGCCGAAGCGTCGATCACGAGGACCGCATCGGGGAACGCCGTCGCGATTGCGGCCAGGGCCGCGAGCCCGCCCGCAGCCACGTCGTCCGCCGTGTCGCCCACCCCGTCCTCGACCATCGCCTCTGTTCATCGACCCCGAGCCGGCGGCCATTGAGCCACATTGGGAGTCTCGACGTCGGCTCAGGTGGGCTTGACCCGATTCGAGCGCAACGAACGAGGTCCGGTGCCATAGGCATTCCTGGCCGAGACTTTGAAGCTGTAGACCGTTCCCGAACGCAGGCCGCTGATCGTTTGACGGGTGGCGCGAGACTTGAAGCCGCGCGCAGTCTGGGCCTGGTCGCCGATGTACGGCGTCACGATGTACTCGACGACCGCGGAGCCGTTCGTCGAGGACGGCGCCTGCCACGAGAGCATGACCGCGCCGGGTAACGAGAAGGCGACGACGTCGGTCGGTGCGATCGGGGTGCCGACCACGACCTTGTTCGACGTATCGGATTGCGGGCCGGTGCCGTTGGCGTTCGAGGCCGCGACCGCGAACGTGTAGGTCTGACCGTTGGCGAGGCCGGTCGCGGTTGCGGTTGTCGCCGCCGAATCGAAGACTTGCGCGGGCTGGGCGACGGAGCCGATGAACGGTGTCACGACATAGCCGACGATGGCCGACCCGTTGTTATTGGTGGGTCGGCTCCACGTGAGTCGCACTGCACCGTCGCCGGGTTCGCTCGCGGGGGCGCTCGGCGCGGTGGGGACGCCGATTGTTTTTGGGCTGGTGGTGGGGGATGGGTAGCC
>JBKQIY010000222.1:0-3700 GCA_052148155.1 Acidimicrobiia bacterium
CCATAGCAATACCTCCGATGTTGGCTCACAACACCGGAAGAACGCGACCCCACACCAAAAATTCCCAGACACCCACAATTCCTCAACGGAACAAGCTGCCAGCACACGAGCGCGGCGGTGAACTGGGCCGCGCTGAGTGGGCTCACACCGACTAAAAGCCACGAAACGTGCGCCTCTGCGAAGAGGTTCGGCCTTCGACCGCTTCCCTGGCTCGATCGCGGAGATCGTGCCTTGTCGGCATCGCCGGGAACCGCTAGAACAGATGGAGGGAATGTCGGTCTGGACCCTCGCCGATGCCTGGGATTGCTTCAGGTGTTGAGCTAACACCGGTCCGCAACGTGTTGTGTCCGGTCGCTGCCGCACCTACGAGCGGTGGAATTGTGTGTGTTCTTCGTTCCGGACGATCTGTCGACGTCATCGCACGGCCGAGTTCCTCGGCTCGATACCGAGTCGAAGCCGTTGCGTGTGAGGGAATCATGATTCGCGAGCCGCGTTCACGCGTACGGCAGCATGGCTGGAAGGTTTGGTTGTGTGGTGTCGCGATCGTTGGCGGCGCATTGAGCGCCGGCTCCGCGGGCGCGGCGAATGTGTCGCTGCCGGGAGCGCCGAAGATCACGTCGGTGACGGCCGGAACGCGCAGTGTCACGGTCACGTTCATAAACCCGGCCAACGATGGCGGGACGCGGATCTTGACCTACGAGGCCACCTGCACCTCCATCGACGGCGGGGTCACCGATTCGGATAGTGCACCGACGTCACCGGTCCGGGTTGGCGGCCTGACGAATAACAAGACCTATACGTGCAGCATCGCCGCGAGAAACGACGTCGGTCTCGGAACCGCCTCAGTTTCCTCGGCTGCCGTCGTCGCGCGCCCCACCGTGGCAGCAGCGCCGACGATCACCTCGGTGACTGCCGGAGACCACAGCGTTACGGTCGTGTTCAGGAGTCCGGCCGATGATGGTGGCGCGCCGATCCGAATATTCCAGGTCGAATGCACCTCCAAAGCCGGTCGGGATTCCGGCCGGCGCGACGCGGCGACATCACCGATCAGCGTCACTGACCTGGCCGGCAACCGGACTTATACCTGCACCGTCGCTGCCAGCAACCGCATCGGTCTCGGCGCAGCCTCAGCACCCTCGCGCCCGACAGTCGCACGTCCGATACCCCCGGAAGCGCCGACCATCACATCAGTCGCCCCCGGAAACCACAGCGTCACGGTCACGTTCACAAACCCAGCGAAGGATGGCGGCGCACGGATCGCGACCTACCAAGCCAGGTGCACCTCCAAAAATGGTGGCATCACCCACACTCACAACGCACCGACCTCACCGATCCGTGTGCGGGGCCTCACGGCTGCCAAGACGTACAGGTGCACCGTCGCCGCTAGCAACCGCGCCGGTCTCGGCACCGCCTCCGCAGCCTCGCAGCCAGTTATCCCACGATCTCACTGAACGACAACGCGGCGCCATCCCAACTGCATCCCCACATCCACACTCCACGCAATACCAACGCGACGTCCTCGGCGCACCTGGCCTCCCGTTTGCAGGTCTCAACAGCGACGTTCAGCCCCGAGCCCGAACGCGCCCGACCGCCGCGACAAGCACAGGTAGTTTCGTGTCAGACGGGTGAAGTGAGGGCGTTTAGCTCAGTTGGTAGAGCGCCTGCCTTACAAGCAGGAAGTCGTGGGTTCGAGTCCCGCAACGCCCACGTATGAAAGCGCAGGTCACGGAGTCTTTCTGGTCGTGCGGTGAAGGGATGCGGCGCGCTGCGCCGCCGTCCATCGCGCGTCCATCGCGCGGGCGCTTACGCGCCGGTCTGCCGGCGGGTGCTGGCGGTGCCCTGCACGAGCTCGTCGAGAAGTCTTGCAACCTCGATGTCGCGCTCGTGGGTGAGATGCTGATAGCGCAACGCCGCGACGCTCGACGCGTGCCCGAGCCGGTGCATGAGCTCGCGCGTCGACGCGCCAGTTGTCGCCGCGAGCGTGTTCGCAGTGTGTCGGAGATCGTGAAATCGGAAACCCTGAGGCAGGTCGACGCGGTCGCGTGCCTGGCACCAGGTCTCCCTGACTGCTTTGTTGCGCAACGGCCCGCCTCGTGGGCCGGTGAACACCCGGCCGTCGATTCCCGGGCCGGCGAAGCGGGCGAGGTGCGCTTCGAGTTCCGGCACCAGGAACTCCGGCAGCGCGATCGTTCGGATGCCGGCCGTCGTCTTGGGTGGGCCAAGCAGGAGCCTGCCGTCGGCGAGCTCAGTCTGCTGTTGCTCAATCCGCAGCGTCCGATGCAAGAGGTCGACGTGGCGACGTTCCAGCCCAAGCAGTTCGCCCCGACGGAGTCCGACGAATCCGGCGACGAGAATGAGGCAGCGATACCGATCGGGAACCTCACTCGCAAGTTGCCAAACCTGCGCGACGGTCGCGACCGGCCGCTCGGCTGTTCGCTCGACGCCCGCACCGGCGATCTTGCACGGGTTCTGCGCGATGAGGCCGTCGGCAACTGCGGTACCCAAGATCGTACGCAGCAGTCGGTAACACTTCGCAGCACTGTTCGATCGGAGTTTCATGCTCAACCTCGAGTGCCAAGCGCTAACCAGGCTTGGCGACAAGCGACCGAGTTCGGTAGCACCGAGCTCGATATCGTCGATCCTCGCGAGGATGTGAAGCCGCAGCTGAATGCCGTAGGTGTATCGGGTCCGTTCCCGAAGGTTCGGACGTTCAGTCAACCACGTCGTTGCGTACTCCGTGAGCTTGACGCGCGCGAGGCGCGGATCGACAAAGCCTCCGTGAAACTTGTCTACCTCGACGGTGCTCGCGAAGCGGGCAGCGTCTCGGCTGGTGCGGAAGGTCTTGGTTCGCACCGCATTGCTCGGCGTTCGATAACGCACGTCGTATCGGACGTCGCTATTGGAAAGGCGGCGCTTCGTCACGCTGGCCACTGTCGCACCTCCGGCAAGGAAGCGCGCGCAGTGCGGTACGCGACGACGTAAGTGGCGCTCACGGTGTCGGCCTCCTGGTTATGCAGGTTGGTCGGCTGGCCCGGGTCGAGTTGGTGCTCGGCCCGGGCCATTTGTTTCTCGTCGTCACCGTAGCGCAGCGCTCTCCGCTGTTCCAAGACCGTGCTGCGCCGGTTCGGTCGATCACTCCGTGACCTGTTTGTTCAGTCGGGTGACGAAAGCGTCGAGCTCGGTAGCCGGTACGCGTACGGAGCGGCCGATGTGGACGACGTGAATGTCGCCGTCCTCGATCAGTTTGTAGAACGTCGTGCGCCCGATACTGAGGACGCGTGCCGCGTCGGAGATACACAGCAGTAGTACCGGCGGAGTCATGCGTCGTGCGTCGTGCTCTGTCGGCGAGTTCGTCGGACAGTTGAGCTCCACGAATAGGAATAGCGCGCGCGATGCGCTGGATGCGACAACGTCGACGATCTTTTTCTACAGACTCGCAGCTCCTGAAGGGAGCAGGCCGAGATCCGCGCGGTTGATCCTTTGACGCTGACGTGTCAATCGCACGTCAACGCGGAGGCAGCCCGGTGTCACTCGTTGCTCGGGTTCTGTTCGAGTTCGGATCGCAGGAACTTCCCAATGCACCCCACGACCCAACGCCCAGCAGATCTGCACGATTGGCTCGTCGCGCACGATCCGATACGGGTGACCGCGCTGATCGAAGCGAACCTCGATCAGGACGGATTCGATGTTCGCGGCATAT
>JBKQIY010000223.1:0-4970 GCA_052148155.1 Acidimicrobiia bacterium
ACGCTGTTCCGGCCGAGGGAATGGAAGCCGCGAGAGTGGGGAGCGTACGCGCCGCTCCTACTCGTCGCGTTCGCAGTCGGTTTCGGCCTGTGGCTGCTGCGCGCCGAACTGCGCGCGGTCCCGTTCCCGAACGACGCGTCGACCCATGCGTCATTCGTCCGTTTCGCCGAACAGCGGATCCGAGCCGGACACAGTCCGTTCGACGCGTGGTATCCGTACCTCGGGCTCGGCTCACCCCAGTTCCTGCAATACCAGGCGTTGTCGCACATCGTCACCGCGGTCTTGAGCATCGTCTTGGGCGACTCGGTGTTCCGCTGGACGAACTACCTGCTCGTCTGCACCTGGCCGATCAGCGTCTACATCGGGGCCCGCCTGTTGGGCTTCGACCGTTGGCAGGCCGGCACCTCCGCGCTGTTCTCGCCGATGCTGGTCAACGTCGTCGGCTACGGCTTCGAATGGGCCAGCTTCTTGTGGCTCGGCAGCGGCATGTGGTCGATGCTGTGGGCGTTATGGCTCATGCCGATCGCGCTCGGTCTGGGGTGGCGAGCAATCGCCAAAGGCGAACGGTACGCCCTCGCCGCGTTCGTCATCGGGTTGACATGCGCGTTTCACTTCATCACCGGATACCTCGTCCTCCTCGCGCTCGGGGTGTTCGTACTGATGCGTCCACCGGAGGCGCTCAAGCGTCTCGGGCGGAGCGCGCTGGTCGGGCTCGGCGGACTGCTGATCTTCGCGTTCATCTTCATCCCGACGCTCGGCGGTCTCAAATACGTCAGCGTCAACAACTTCCAGGTCGGCACGTTCTGGCAGAACTCCTACGGACCAGGCAAAGTCCTGTCCTGGCTGTTCCACGGCCGGCTGTTCGACTCCGGTCGACATCCAGTCGTCAGCCTCTTCGTGGCGCTCGGAGCGCTCGTATGCCTCTGGCGGGCACGCCGCGACGAAACCGCGCGCGTGCCGCTCGGGCTCATGGTGCTCAGCCTGCTCATGTACTCCGGACGCAGCGTCGTCGGGTTCGTCATCAACCGCCTGCCCGGAGGTTCGGACCTCCTGCTTCACCGCTACATCATCGGCGTGCACTACGCAGGAATGTTGCTCGCCGGCATCGGAGCCGTCTGGGCGTTCCGCACAGTTGCGGCCGCGACACGATTCCTGCTCAGGATTCCGGGCCGGACCCTGATCGCCGCGACGATCGCCTGCGCGCTCGCCGTCGCGGTGTTGTGGCCGGTGCTCGTCAACCGCGACCATTACGCCAACGACGACACCGCGTTCATCAAAAGTCAGCAATCCGCGGACCAAGACACCGGCATCTTCGTCAACGCGCTCCTCGACGAAGCCGGCCAACGCGGCGGCGGACGCGTCTACGCCGGCCTGCCGAACAACTGGGGCGGCCTCACCAAGGTCGACCAGGTCGACGTGCTCTACATGCCATTACAACAGGACGTGGACTCACTCGGCTTCACGCTCCGCACTGACTCGCTGAGCGAAGACATCGAGGCCTACTTCGACGAAAACAATCCAGCGCAGTACGACCTCTTCGACGTGAAATACGTGCTGGACCCTCCAGGCCGACAACCCCCAGTACCGGCCAGCCTCATCGGCCAAGACGGCGGCTACACACTCTGGCAAGTGCACAACGTCAGCGGATACCTCGAAGTGGTCGACACCACCGCGCCGGTCCTCGCGAACCGCACCAACATGGCCGCGGTCTTCACCCAACCGGGCGGCGGATATCTCGAATCGCCGGAACTCACCGAGCTCCGTCACCCCCTCGTCGCCTTCGACGGACAGAAGACGCCGCCACCCTCAACGAGCGACGCGCTGCCGTACACCGGGCCCCCCGGCCATGTCGACACACAAACCGATTCCCTCGACAACGGCCGGTTCGCAGGCCAGGTAACCGCGACCAGACCTGGATGGGTGATGCTCAAAGAGTCGTACGCGCCGCACTGGCGGGCGACGGTCGACGGAAAGCCGGTCAAGACCGCCATGCTCGCCCCGAGCTTCGTCGGCGTGCCGATCCCGGCCGGCACCCACGAGGTCGTGTTCCAATACCACTCGGACACGGGATACCCCGAATACGTCGCGATCGGTCTGCTCACCCTGTTCGGCCTGGCGTTCGGACCGAAGCTGTGGCGCCGGTACCGTCGCCGGAACACCCACGAACCGGCCTCGCCGCCCGCCCCTGCCTAACCCGCAGACGAACATCGCAACTCCCGGGGCGGTCGCGTAGCCCACCAGACGGGGCTGCGCGGCCAGCCGGTCACGCCGTACCGCGGTCGGCAGTCATGGCGCTCGGATCAGCTCTGACATCGTCCGCGACGACCGCGAGAGCGACCGCGCGAGGTCCGGGCCGGTGGGCTCAGCGTGCCGAGACGGCAAACGCCAACCCGACCGACACGACGGCAATGAACGCCGCGCCGACGTAGCCGAGGAACGGCATCTCGGCCTTGCGTGCCTGCATCATCAACTCGGCCATGATCGCCCCCGCGATCATGCCGCCGATGTGACCACCGATCGAGATGTTCGTCTCGAACAGGTTGAGCGCGAGGTTCAACACGAGCAGTGGCCCGAAGCCGGTATCCCAGAACCGCACCCCTCGCCGATGCATGACAAGCGTCGCGGCCGCGGCGACACCGAAAATGCCGCCGCTGGCACCACCGTTGAGGCCGTGGGGGGTGGCGATAAGGGCACCCGCACCTCCCGCGAGCACCGACACGACGTACAGGGTGGTGAAACGAACCGGCCCCGTCTCCGGCTCGAAGACCTTGCCGACCAGGTAGAGCACCAACATGTTGAAGCCGATATGGAGCAACCCGAAGTGCACGACCGAATACGAGAACAGCCGCCACCATTGGCCGCTATGCAACGCCGAAGCGGTCAGTCCGAGATCGAAGGAAGTTCGCCCATCACCGCTGACCGTGTGGTCGCGCAACGAGATCACCACGAACGCGAGCACGTTGACGGCGATGATGACCTTCGTCGCGATCAGCGGGTCACGTTCGCTCGTCTGTCGGATGCGGACGCCCCGCTTCGGTGCCCCCGCCCGAATGCACTCAAAACATTGGGAGCCCACCGCAGCCTGGGTGAGGCAGTCGGGACATGCCGGACGTCCGCAACGTGTGCACGCACGGCCGGTCTCGCGGTCCTGATGGTGGAAACAGGTGGCCATCGCGGCCCCAACCGTAGTGGTCGAACCCGGACCGACTGATCGCAGGGCGACGTTCGACCACAGCCGACCCGCTCGAGCGGGCGGGCGGAAGCGCTGTCTGGCCGTCAGTGCGCAACTACCGTGCGTCGCGTGGCGGACCCGGGTACCACGCACGAGATCCCAGGCCTCGAAGTTCCCGGACCCGTGCAGCGCACCGGCCCCGACGGCCTCTCACTCGCAGAGGTTGCTGACCGGCAGCGCCAAGGACTCATCAACCGGACCGACGAACGCACCAGCCGGTCGTTCGTCGAGATCGCACGCGCGAATCTCCTCACCCGCTTCAACGCGATCCTCGCGACGATGTTCGTGCTCATTTTGGTGTTCGGCGCGCCACAGGACGGACTGTTCGGATTCGTCCTCGTTGCCAACGCGTTGCTCGGAATCGGCCAGGAATGGCGAGCCAAGCAGACACTCGACCGTCTCGCCGTCCTTTCGGCACCCCATGCCCGGGTTGTCCGTGCCGGTACCGGACTCGAGGTCCCCGTCACCGACGTCGTGCTCGACGACTTGCTCGAGGTCCGCCCGGGCGATCAACTCGTCGCCGACGGCATCGTGCGCGACTCGTCCGGACTCGAAGTCGACGAGGCACTGCTGAGCGGCGAATCGGAGCCGCTGAGCAAACCTGCCGACGCCGAAGTCCTGTCCGGCAGCATCGTCGTGGCCGGCTCGGGCCGCTTTCAGGCGACACGAGTCGGACTTGATGCCTACGCGGCGCGGCTCGCGACCGAAGCCCGACGTTTCACCCTTGCCCGCTCCGAACTCGTCGACGGGACCAATCGAATCTTGCAGCTTGTGCAGTGGGCGATCGTCCCGACCGCGATCCTGCTCGCGTTCAGCCAGTTCAAAGCATTTCATTCGGGACGACGCGCAGTCGCGGGAGTCATCGCCGGCGTTGTCGCCATGATCCCCGAAGGGCTCGTCCTGCTGACCAGTCTCGCGTTCGCGGTGGCGGCGGTGTCGCTCGCTCGGAAACGAGTCCTGGTGCAGGAGCTCCCCGCGGTCGAAGGTCTGGCACGCGTCGACGTGGTCGTATTGGACAAAACCGGGACCATCACCGAAGGGGTTATGCGGTTCGACACGCTCGAAGCGATCGGCGAACACGACGACGTCGCCGACGCGCTCGGCGCGCTCGCGTCCGACGAAGGTCGCAACGCGACGATGCAGGCGCTGTGCGAGGCGTTCCCGACGCCGACCGGATGGACTCGAACCGCGTCGGTGTCGTTCTCGTCGGACCGCAAGTGGAGCGCGGCCACGTTCGGGACGCGCGGGACGTGGGTGCTCGGCGCGCCTGAGATGGTCTGGGCCGACCGGCCGGCCGACGATCCGATCCGCACCCGGTACGAGCGGTTCGCCGCCGACGGCCGCCGCGTTGTGCTGCTCGCCCGTTCCGACACCGCGCTCGCCGGTGAGACGTTGCCCGGTCCGCTGCACGCGGCCGCGTTTGTGTTGTTCGACGAGCAGATCCGGTCCGACGTCGCAGAAACGATCTGCTACTTCGCCGCACAAGGGGTGTCGTGCAAGGTCGTGTCGGGCGACAGTCCAGGAACGGTCGGCGCCGTCGCCGCGCAGGTCGGTATCGGCACGACCGAACGCCCCATCGACGGACGGGAGCTTCCAGACCAACTCGACGAACTCGGAGCGGTCCTCGAGCACAGCTCAGTGATCGGTCGCGTGACCCCACATCAGAAACGGGCGATCGTCAACGCACTCCAACAGCGCGGGCATGTTGTCGCCGTGACCGGCGACGGCGTCAACGACG
>JBKQIY010000224.1:0-24489 GCA_052148155.1 Acidimicrobiia bacterium
GCCGTAGCCGAGCGCGCTCACATAGTTGGTCAGCGCGTCGAACCACACGTAGACGACCTGGTCGGGATCTCCGGGCACTGGAATACCCCATCCGTGGACACGCGCCCGCGGGCGCGACACGCTGACGTCGCGTACTGGTCCGGCGAGAAACCCGAGCACCTCGTTGCGACGAGCCTCGGGTTCGATGCGCAACCGACCGTCGCCGACGACCTGCGCGAGCATGCTCCGGTATCGGGAGAGACGGAAGAACCAGTTCGCTTCCTCGACGCGTTCGAGCGGGGCGTCGTGTTCGGTGCAGCGTCCGGCCGGCAACGTTTCCGGGTCGTAGAACTGCTCACATCCGCAGCAGTACCAACCGGCGTACCGCTTGCGGTACAGGTCGCCGGCGGTGGCGCACTGGCGCCAGATCGCTTCGACCGCGGGTCGGTGCCGCCGGTCGGTGCTGGTACGGAGGAAGTCGTCGTACGACACGTCGAGCACGTCAGCGAGCGCACGGAAGCCCGCCGCGTGGCGGGCCACGAAACCGGCCACGTCCTCCCCGGCGGCCCGGGCGGCCTGCACGTTCTTGGCCGCGTGCTCGTCGGTGCCGGTCAGGAACCGCACGGCACGGCCGCGAGCGCGCGCGTGACGCGCGAGCACGTCGGTCTGCACGTACTCGAGCGCGTGCCCCAAGTGCGGCGACCCGTTGACAAACGGGATCGCGGTGGTGACATAGAGATGGTCAGACATCGGTCCTCCTCGCGTGCCCGCGTCACGCTGGCGAGGACGGCCAATGCCGGCGGATCCCGCTTGCAGCGGGACCCGGCGCGTTCGCGTCAGAACCCCGTGGAGGGGCCCATCATTCGTGCGGACGCGGTGTGGTTCACGACGCCGAATCTACCGGCCGGTTAGACGGCGCTGCGCCGCATTCCCGCGCGTTCGCCGCGTGAGACGACCTTGACCGCCACCTTGCGTGACGCTTCGTCGATCATCTCGTCGCCGAACATCACCGCGCCCTTGCGGTCACCTTCGGTGGTGGCCTTCTCGTACGCGTCAAGGATGTCGACCGCACGGTCGAATTGTTCCTGGCTGGTGCCGAAGATCTCGTTCAGGATGGTGACCTGATCGGGGTGCAGCGCCCACTTGCCGTCGTAGCCGAGGATCTGCGCACGTTTGCAGAACTCACGGAACCCTACGGGGTCGCGCACTTTCACGTACGGGCCGTCGATGACCTGCAGCCCATTGGCGCGGCCGGCCATCAGGATCTTCACGAACGCGTAGTGGAAATAGTCGCCCGGATACTCGGGAATGTTCAGCCCTCCGGCGAGGGACGGCATCTCCATCGAGGCCGACATGTCGACCGGGCCGAGCACGATCGTCTCGAGCCGGTCACTCGCCGCGCAAATCTCCTCGACGTTGATCAGCCCGCGCGCCGTCTCGATCTGGGCCTCGATCCCGACCCGGGCTTGGCGGCCGGTGACCTTCTCGATCTGGGTGAGGAGCTTGTCGAGCGCCTGCACGTCGGCGGCCGACTCGACTTTGGGGAGCATCAGCTCGTCGAGTCGTTCCGACGCTCCCTCCACGACCTCGATCACGTCGCGATAGGTCCATTCGGTATCCCACGCGTTCACGCGTACGCACAGCACGCTTTCGCCGAAGTCGAGCGTATTGATCGCCGTGACGACCTTGGCCCGTGCGCCTTCCTTCTCGAGCGGCGCGACCGCGTCTTCGAGGTCGAGGAACACCATGTCGGCGCCGAGACCGGGCGCTTTGGCCAACATCTTCTCGCTGGAGCCGGGGACCGACAGGCACGAGCGACGGGGCAGGTGGCGGGAACGTTCGGACATGGCAAAAGCGTAGTGTCACCCTGGGCGAACATCCCGAAGCGGACATCCGTCCGCCTGCGGGACTGCGCGTGGCCTCGCCCGGCCCGCCGTGTCGCGCCAAGAGTGGAGGAACGGTGCCGACGGTCCCAACCGACACGCTGCACGAACTCGCCGACGGCGTCTTCGTGTGGATCCAGCCCGGCGGCGAGTCGGGCGTCAGCAACGCCGGCGCGATCGTCGACGACGACGGCATCACGGTGGTCGACTCGCTCATGGTGCGGTCACAGTGGGAACCGTTCGCCGCCGCGGTCGACAAGCTCGGCCGTCCGGTCCGCCGGCTCGTACTCACCCACGCCCACATCGACCACGTCGGCGGCTCGCGCGCGTTCGCGAACGCGATGGTGCTCGGCTCGCAACAGACGAGCGACCTCCTCGACGGCGAGATGCCGCTGGTCGCATACAAAGCGTTCATGCCAGCGTTCGACAAAGAGTTCGACGAGCTCGCCGAGATCGGGACTCGGCCGGTCACGCACCTCGTGACCGACGCCGCGCAGCTCACGCCCCGCGTCGAGCTGCTGCCGGCTAACGGTCACACCGACGGAGATGTGATGGTGCTCGTCGCCGACGTCGACGTGCTGTTCGCCGGCGATCTGTGCTTCTTCGGAGTGACGCCACTTGCGTTCCAAGGCAATCCGGCGACGTGGGCGGACGTGCTCGACGTGGTCGGCGAGCTCGCCGGCACGATCGTGCCCGGCCACGGACCGGTGGGCGGCGAAACCGAAACCAAGGTCCTCCAGCAGTATCTGCGCCACTGTGTGGCCATCGCACGCGGCGACCAGGCCGATATCCCGCCCGGACCGTGGGACGGCTGGCCCGAACGCGATCCCCGCGACGCCATCAACATCGAGCGCGCCGCGCTGTTGGCGCAAGGCCAAGACGTGATGCCCAACTCGATGCTGCGCGCCATGGGCTTTTGAACCCTTCGAACCTGCAGGCATCAATCAGTGCGCCGACCGTGCGGTTCGGCCCACCGCGGGCGTGCGTTCGAGTCGGGTGCGGCTCGGTCCGACCGAACTGGTGAGCATCAGCGCGACGAGCGCGGCCTGCCGGGTCGTGGGCGCCGGAGGCATTGCGTCCGTCTCAGTGACGACCAGTGTCGAGCCGACCAATGTGTTGGTCGCGCCGACACTCGCTGCCGCGCCCGAGCCCGCGTGCTGCGTCGCCGAGTCCGACCGGGTGGCTGCCCGTTCGGACCGCGCGGCTGTCTTGCCGCTGGAGTGAGGAACACGTCGCCGCACTCGGTGTCCCCGCCACCCCCTCACGGGCTCCTCGTCGCGACCGCGGTCGCGGACTGCCGGTTGTGCCGCCATCACCGCACGGTCCGATCCGTCGAGCTCGCGGTCGTCGCGCCGCTGGTCGAGCCGCGGTCCGACCCGCCGATCGACGACTCGTTCGCCTACGATTCAGTCCGCTCGGCGCACGTCGGCTCCGCCAACTCGCGGGTTTGCATTTCGCAGCACGGCGCCGAAAGATGACCGCGGTGGGCGCGGCGCGGTCAGCCTCGAAGCACACCCGAGATAAGGGAGACGCATGAGTTTCTGGGGTCACGAGTCGGTCGCCATGATCGACGCCAACCGGGCGGCCGACGAGGCCGAACAGGGCGCACAGCTCGTCGACGTCGGCGAGCCGAAGGACTGGTTCGCCGGCCATCTGCCGCACGCACTCTTGGTCGAGCCTGAGAATGCCGACCTCGACTTCGCGAAGCTCTCGAAGGACAAGCCGGTCATCGTCGCTTCGCGCAACCCTGACGCCGGGGCGGGAGTCGCCGCGGCGCTGCACGAACACGGTTTCGACGTCGCGCTGATCGAAGGAGGGATCTCGGCCTGGCACGCCTCCGGCCATTCGCTCGTGAAGGCCGACGGCACGACGCAGTAGGCGCCGCTCTCAGTACGCGCCGCCGAGCTTGGAGTGGTCCCACGAGACGGTCTTTTCGCGCTCGACCACGATCAGCACACGTTTCGTTCCCATGGCACGCACGCCTTCGCGTACGAGATCGTTGTCGATCGGGCCCCAGTAGCGTTCGTACACCGTGTCACCGAACGCGAACACCTCGTCGAGGTCGTCGACCACCCGCGCCCGTCCGTAGATCGTGACGCCTTTCAGCTCTTCGTACTTGTCGCCGCTCTCGACCATCACGGTGATGCGCGGATCACGCCGCACGTTCACGACCTTCTGCGACTTGGAATAGGTCCAGAACGCGAGGTCGCCGCCGTGGCGGGCGTACCACATCGCGACAAGATGCGGCGTGCCGTCCCGGTTGATCGACGCGACCTGCAAGGTGCGCTGCTCGTCGAGGAACCCCTCGACTTCGTCGGGAGTCATCAGGATCTGATCGCGTCGACCGGCCATAACCGCAAAGCCTAGAAGACGGCCATCGTTCGAAGCCCGCCGGCGGCGGGGCCTCGCGCTAGCGTTCGCGCCCGTGGCGCAGAACCCCAATCCGCTCCTCCCGATCACGAGTTACAAGGGCGTGACCCGCACCCTCGACGATTGGGCGACAGTCTTCAACATCGCGCTGATCGTGCTCCCCGATCGACCGGAAGCGTCCGGGTTCGTCCCGGTCGTCGACCGTATCTTCAAGACGTTCGGCGACAGCGACGTCCGCACCGTCGTGTGCATCCCGTCGACGAAAGCGATCACCAAGCGCATCCTCGGCGACGCCGTCGACCGCTGGCTCACGTGGTGCGATCCCGACCGGGCGCTCGTCGACAGCCTCGGCCTCGAGCGGCTCCCCGCGTTCTTGCTGTTGCGCCAAGACACCCAACTCGTGACCGCAGCCCAAGGTTGGAGCCCGTCCGAATGGCAGCGCACCGCCGACGAAATCGCGCGTAAAGAGCACTGGACAGCACCCTTAGTGGCAAAGCGGGGGGATCCGGCTCCGACCCCGGGCTGGCCGGTCGCGAGCTGATCCACGCTCGGCGACCGCCGCGACTTGAACCAGATTTCGATCGGATTCAGGTCTAGTGTGCGCGTCGATGTTGCGGATGAGCAGTTCGGCCCGTTCGCGCACAGCAGTCGCCGTCGCCGCGACGCTCGCGCTCGTGACCGCGGCGACGCTGACCACCGCAACCCTCGCGCAAGCGTCTCCCCAGACGGACCTCGCGTCGCAACAGCAGCGGGCCACGGAGCTCGAGAACGAGATCCAAGCGAACGGGAATCGGGTCTCGGTCCTCGACGAGGACTACACGAACGCGCAACTCGCGATCCAACACGCCAGCGCGCAGATCGACGCCGACGAAGCCGCAGTGAAAATAAAGGCGGCGGAAACGGCGTCGGTGCGCGCACAGCTCGAGGCCCGAGGCGCCGAGCTGTACATGGGCGCCGGCAATCCCGCTCCCCTCGCCGCGCTCGACGTGTCCAACGCCGACGAGCTCGGGTTGCGCTCCCAGTACGGTGCTGCCGCGGCCGATCAGGACCACCAGCTGCTCGACGAAGTGACGGTGGCCGTCGAACAACTCGGGCTGCAGCGATCGACACTCGAGCAGGCTCGCGCCGGGGCCATCAAGCAGCGCGACGAGCTCGATGCGGCACGCTCGCAGATCATCGAAGCGACGACACAACAACAGGATCTGCTCGGCCAGGTGAACGGCAACATCAAAACGCTCGTCGATCAGATCCAGACAGAGCAGCAACTCGCCCAAGAAGCTGCGGCCCGCGTGACGATGGACCGAATCGCCCAGCAACAAGCGCTCGCCGCGCAGGACTCGCCCCAAACCGCGGGTCAATCGTCGACGGACGGGTCGGCTGGCGGACCGTCCACCGATGTGCCAGCGGCGGGCCCGGAAGCGCAAGTGGCGGTCAATACCGCGGCGGCGCAGCTCGGCAAACCGTACGTGTACGCCGGTTCGGGACCGGACGTGTTCGACTGCTCCGGGCTGACGATGTACGCGTGGGCTGCGGCGGGCGTGTCCCTGCCCCACAATGCCCTCGCCCAATACGACGCGTTGCCGCACGTGAACATCGATCAGCTCGAACCCGGCGATCTCGTGTTTTTCGGTGACCCGATCCACCACGTCGGGATGTTTGTCGGGAACGGCACGATGATCGACGCGCCCTATACCGGCGTCGATGTGCGGTACGACTCGATCTATCGTCCCGACTTCGCCGGCGCGGCACGGCCGTAACGACGCCGCGGCGACGCCGACCCTCGATGACTGGTCGGCGTCGCGGAAGGCGCCGGCTCACGCCCGGCGGGTGAGCAGACCGGACTACGGGATGACCAGCATTCCCAGGTCGGCTTCGAGCGCGGGGCGGGCTTTCGCGCCGACCGACGCCCGCTCGAGGCGCCCGTTGCGGATCAGCCCAATCATCGGGATGCTCTGGACGCCGTACTGTTCGGCCAGTTTCGGTTCCTCGTCGATATTGACCTTCACCACCTTGTAGAACCCCTGGCGCATCGCGGCGATCGTCTCGACGACCGGCGACACCTGCCGGCACGGCCCGCACCACGGCGCCCAGAAGTCGACGATGACGGGAAGTTCGCTTCGCAGCACCTCGACGTCCCATTGCGCGGTCGTGACCGACGGCACCAGCTCGACCGGATCGTCGGGGATCGGTTCGTCCGGACGGTCGCCGGCGTACACCTTGGTCAGCCAGTCGCTGGCGTCCCGCAAGCTTTCGAGCGCAACCTGATGCTCCATCGGGTACTCGCGGTACACGGTGGGCACGCCGAGCGAGCGCAATTCGCGGGCAAGGTCGCGGGCACGCTTCACGGGGATCAGCGGATCATGGGTTCCGTGTTGGACGAGGACGGGGGGCGCGTCGTGTGGGTCGAGATCGAACGCGGCGGTGTCGAGCGCGGGGCTCATGGCGAGCGCGGCTTTGGGTCGGGGACGGTCGCTGCGTTGGAGGGCGAGGCCCAGCGCGAGCCCGGCGCCCTGCGAGAAACCCGCGACGATCGATTCGTCGCGGGGGAGCCGTAACGCCTCGGCCTGGTCGGTGAGGAGGTCGTCGAGTTCGGCGAGGGCCTGCCCGTAGGAGCCCTCTGCCCCGTCGTCTTGGAACATTCCGTACCAGGCGTAACCGGCCGAACCGGGCACCGGAAAGTTGCCTCGCGGGAGCACGACCGCGAGCGAACCGTTCGGGTCGAGGTACGACAGCAGACCGCCGAGGTCTCGCTCGTCGGCGCCGTAGCCGTGTATCAGCAACGCCAGCCGGTTCGACTCCGACCCCTGGACGATGTTCGAAATCACGACACAGGACCGTAGCGCCCGGACCGGCCGGCAGTCCCGACAGCTGTCCGCATGTCAGTGGCGGTGCAGCGACGGGCGCGCCCGGTCGCGGCGCCGGCGGGTCATCGCGAACGTCTCGGGTTCGAGGGTGTGCGCGGCCGCCACGAGCGCCAGATGGGTGAAGGCCTGCGGGAAGTTTCCGAGCAGGCGGGGCACGTCCGGGTCGTACTCCTCGGCGTAGAGGCCGACGTCGTTGGCGATCGCGAGCAGTCGTTCGAACAGGGCGCGCGCGTCGTCGGGGTGGCCGGCGAGCGCGAGCGCCTCCACGAGCCAGAAGCTGCACGGGAGGAACACACCTTCGCGTTCGCCGATCCCGTCGACCGATTCGTGCGTGGGCACGTAGCGCATGACGAAACCGTCTTGGGTGAGGCCGCCCAGGCTGACGTCTTGGTGAATGGCGCTGATCGTCGATTCGACGCGCGGATCGGTGGCGGGCAGGAAACCGACCAGCGGGATCATCAGCACCGCCGCATCCAAATCCGTCCCGTCGTAGGTCTGTGTGAAGGCGCCTCGCTCCGCGTTGAACGCGCGGTCGCACACCTCGGCGTGGATCTCGTCGCGGATCGCGCGCCACCGGTCAAGCGGCCCGTCGAGCTCCAGCTCCTCGGCGATCGCGACCGCCCGGTCGAACGCGACCCAGCACATCACTTTCGAGTGCGTGAAGTGTCGCCGCGGTCCCCGCACCTCCCAGATACCTTCGTCGGGTTCATGCCAGCGGCTTTCGAGCGATTCGACCAACAACCGCAGCAGCGCCCATTGCTCGGCGCTCAACATCATGTCGGCGCGCACCCCTTGCCAGAGCACGTCGGCCAGCTCGCCGTACACGTCGAGTTGGAGCTGTTCGTGGGCGGCGTTGCCGGTACGTACCGGCTTCGCGCCGGCGTAACCGGGCAGCCAGTCCAGCTCCAGCTCGGTGAGGCGACGCTCGCCGGCCACGCCGTACATCGTCTGCAGCTCTTCGGGGCGGCCGGCGGCCGCTCGCAGCAACCATTGGCGCCATCGTGCCGCTTCGTCGCCGTACCCGCCCGCGATGAGGGCTTCCAAGGTGAGTGTCGCGTCGCGGACCCAGCAGTACCGGTAGTCCCAGTTGCGCGAACCCCCGAACGTTTCGGGCAACGACGTGGTGGGAGCGGCGACGATGCCGCCCGTCGGCTCGTAGGTCAGCGACTCGAGGGTCAGCAATGATCGCAGGACCGGGTCGCGCCACTGACCCGTGTAGTCGCAGCGGGCCGACCAGTTCTTCCAGTGCTTCGTCGTGCGTGAGATCAGCTGTGCGGCACTGCTCGGCATCGACGCGCGGTCGTGCGACGGGTACCAGCCCAACACGAACGGGACGCGGTCGCGACGACCGACCGTGAATTGCGCGGTGGTTTTCAGGTTCTCGCCCGTCAGACTCACCGGTGTGCGCAGTTCAAGTCCGTCGGGTCCGGCGACCGCTTGCCAACCGCCGTCGAGCTGGCGTGCCCAGGGAACGATCGAGCCGTAGTCGAAGCGCACCACCAGCTCCATGTGCATCGTCACTTCGCCGGCCATGCCCTCCACGAGTCGGACGAGCAGGGGACGGTCACGTCCGGTGACGAGGCAGTCGACGACACGCACGCGGCCGGTGTCGGTGTCGTGTTCGGTTTCGAGCACCATCGAGTCGGTCCGGTACCGGCGGCTCGACTGCGCCGGCGCGGCCGGTGTGATCAGGAACCGGCCGTGGTCGGATGTTCCGAGGAGCGCGGCGAAGCACGCCGGGCTGTCGAAGCGGGGAACGCACCACCAGTCGATCGAGCCCTGGCGCGACACAATCGCGGCGGAATGGCAGTCGCCGAGGAGGGCGTAGTCCTCGAGACGTGCCGGACGGTCGAGCACGTAGCCGACGCTAGTCGGGGCGCCGGCTTCGGCAGACCCAACCGCGCGAGTAGCTTCACGTCGATGTCGACAACGCAAACCCTCATCGGTGTCGACGTCGGCGGCTCCGGCATCAAGGCCGCGCTCGTCGACCTCGACACCGGGACTGCTAGTGGCCGGATCCGGGTTGAGACACCGCAACCCGCGACCCCCGACGCGGTGTCGGCGACCGTCGCCACCCTCGTCGGCCAGCTCAACGCCGACGGTCCGATCGGGTGCACGCTCCCGGCGGTCGTCGTCGGCGGCACGGTACGCACGGCCGCGCACATCGACAACGCCTGGATCGGGACGCACGCAGCTGCGGTGATGGGGCGTGCGACCGGTCGGGCGTGCACGGTGTTGAACGATGCCGACGCGGCCGGCATCGCCGAGGCCCGTTTCGGCGCGGCACGCGGTCGGCGTGGCGTGGTCGTGATGGTGACCGTCGGCACGGGAATCGGGACCGCGCTGCTCAACGACGGCGTCCTCGTCGCGAATTCCGAGCTCGGACATCTCGAAGTGAACGGCAAAGTCGCCGACAGTTGGGCCTCCGACGCCAAACGGGACGAGAAGCACCTGTCGTGGGGGCAGTGGGCCGAGCGGCTCAACATCTATCTCACTCAGCTTCACGCAGTGCTGTGGCCCGAGCTGATCCTGATCGGCGGCGGTGTCGTGAAGAAGGCCGACCTGTTCATCGACCAGCTCAACCCGGGTTGCGAGGTGGAAGTCGCCGAGCTGGGCAACCTTGCCGGCATCGTCGGCGCGGCGCTTGCGGCGGCCTCCGACAAGGAGTCGTAGATGCAGCTCGGCATGGTCGGGCTCGGCCGGATGGGCGCCAACATCGTGCGGCGGCTCGAACGGGCGGGTCACCAGTGCGTCGTGTACGACCACGACCCGGCACTCGGCGCGGCGCTGGCCAACGAAGGAGCGACGGCCGCGTCGTCGCTCGCCGATTTCGTCTCGAAGCTTGATACACCGCGTGCGGTGTGGCTGATGGTTCCTGCCGGTATCACCGGCGCCGTGATCGACGAGCTCAGGCCGTTGCTTTCGAGCGGCGACGTGATCATCGACGGCGGCAACAGCTTCTACGGCGACGACATCGCGCGTTCGCTGGCCCTCGCCGACGCGAACATCGACTACATCGACTGCGGCACCAGCGGCGGCGTGTTCGGCCTCGAACGCGGATACTGCCTGATGATCGGAGGCCCGGACGCCGCGGTGACGCGCCTCGATCCGATCTTCCGGACGCTCGCTCCCGGTGTCGACGCGGCACCCGAGCGCACACCGGGCCGGACCGGCGACCCCGCGCCGGAGGAGATGGGCTATCTGCACTGCGGTCCGGCGGGTGCCGGCCACTTCGTGAAGATGGTCCACAACGGCATCGAATACGCGCTCATGGCCGCGTACGCCGAGGGCCTCAACATCCTCCACAACGCCGACATCGGTTCGCGCCCGCAGACCGCCGATGCCGAAACCGCTCCTCTTCGCGATCCCGACGCGTACCGTTACGACCTCGACGTCGCCAAAGTTTCCGAGGTCTGGCGGCGCGGCAGCGTCGTCGCGTCGTGGCTGCTCGATCTCACCGCCGCTGCGCTCCAGGAATCGCCGACGCTCGCGGAGTTCTCCGGACGCGTGAGCGACTCAGGTGAAGGCCGCTGGACCGTGACCGCCGCGATCGACGAGGGCGTGCCCGCGCCCGTGATCGCGACCGCGCTGTTCGACCGCTTCATCTCCCAAGGCGACGCCGACTTCGCCAACAAGCTCCTGTCGGCGATGCGCAAGCAGTTCGGCGGCCACGACGAGAAGCGCGGCCCGGGTTAACTCGGTCCCACGGTGTTGTTTCGGCGGCGAGGCCCCCCCGCACGCGTCGCCGAACCACGGCTCGCATCGCCGAATGCGACCGTGGCATCCGAGCAGATGTTGGATGTCCGCACGAAGCGGCACTGGTCTGGTCGGATCCGAGCCCCGCACGTCCGCGACGGGGCGCGCCCATCGTGGCGACGACTCGCGTTCACGCAGCGTCACGTGCACGCGGTCGTGCCGCGCGGCCGGATGGTCGACGTGCGCGAACGACCGGCCCGTCATCGGCGCCGGTACCGCATCCGCGGCGACTCGCACATCGAGCGAACTTATCGAACGATCGGGACTCGCTAGACGTCGAAGACGAGCGCCGGTGCGGTCATCGAGGTCGGCTGACCGTGAGGACGGATGGCAGTGCCGATCGCGAAGAACTCCGTCGCGTGCTCTCCCCAGACGTGATTGGAGATTTGCAGATCGACGCCGACCACACCACGGGCCTGACACGCGTCGGCCTCGGTCTGCATGCGGCCCAATGCGAGTTCGCGTGCCTCGTAGATTCCCTGCGTGAAGAGATCCATCTCCTGATTGCGCCCGACCTGACCGAGCGACTTGAGGATGCTCTGGTGCGCGATGTGGTACACGCAGGTGCCGAGCACCATCGACACGGGCACGAATCCGGCCTGGTGGAGCAAATAGAACTCGCGAGCCGTCAGATCCGAAGTGAACGGCGATCCCGACGGCGCCCGCAGGCTGTTGGGCTCCGCGCCGTACCGCACCGCAGTTCCCGTGGCTGAGAATTCGAGCACTTCCTGTCCCCACGCGTACATCCGCAACTCGAGATTGACGCCCGTGACACCGTCGGCGTTGAGTGCCTGGGCCTCTTGGGTCATGCGGTTGATGGCGGCGGTACGCGCTTCGTACATCGCCTGCGTGAGCACGGTGAGTTCCTGGTTCTGATTCCAGCGTCCGACCTGAATTCCGACGTGGTAGATGCTGGTACCCACGACGACACCGAGCGGTTCGAATCCGGCTTGTTGGAGCACCACGAACTCGTCGACCGAAAGCGTCGACGTGAACGCCTTGTCAGCTCCTCCGCCTGCGGTGTCAGCGAGTCGGGCACCTGCGGCCGGTGGAATCGAAATCGGGTCGGTCATGCGGTTCTCCTGCTCGTCAGGGATTCTCTTCGATGGTGGCGTCGACGTCGTCGTTCAGGCGTTGCACCCAGTCGGTCCAGGTGACGGCGTGGGGGGTGAGGCCGACGCCGCCGACCGCGTCGCCGATCTCGGCGGTGACCTTGCCTCCTCGGACCGTGACCCGGTAGCTATGGTCACCGACGATGAAGCGGGCACTTTCGAGCCGGCCGAATCCCCACAGGCCGCGCCGTGACACCCGCACCGCGCCGAGCCCGAGATGGGAACGCAGGGTGCGTACAAGATCTTCGAGGGCGCGACGCTGATCCTTCGTGGACTGCTCGAAGCGTTGCAGGGCCGCTCGTAGACCGTCGTCCGCACTTGCCGGCACGGACCGCAATCTACCCGTGGCCGCGCATCGAGGACGCGGCGACAAGACTGAAGGTTGACATTCACACGGTCTGTGATCGTGTACGCCGGATTCGCGATCGTGGATCACGCGGTGGACAACACGACCGGGTCGGTCGCGTCGCGTGCGCCGCGATGAGGTCGCGTCGACGATTCACGAAGGATCGACGGTCACGGTCGACACCACCTTCGAGTCGCTGGTGTCGTGGATCGACCACCGCGGGTTCCAGCGGGTTGGACGCCGCCGCGGTTGTCCCACCATTGGGTGGGGACGACCTGTGCAGCTCCGTACCGAGCTCCCGATGCCGATCGCTCGTTTGAGAAACCGGCCGCAGACACGCCGGCGGGCTGCGTACGTGCTAACCCGATGGGATGGGATGCGGGTGAACGGTTCGCAGGCCGGCGTGGACCGGCACACGGCGCAGCGGTTGGCGATCGGCGGGGTGGTCGGACCGCTTGCCTTCGTCACGACGTGGGCGCTTGCCGGTTCGGCCACACCGGGCTATTCGCCGGTCAACGATGCGATCAGCGATCTGGCCGCGACGCACGCACCGACCCGGGTCGCGATGACGCTCGGCTTCGTCGCGTTCAGTGCCGGGGTCATCCCGTTTGGCTTCGCGTTGCGGGCGGCCCGCGCCGGTCCGGCGTGGATCCCGGCCGTCGCGACGGCCGGCTTCACGCTCGCCGTCGCGGCGACGCCGCTCGGCGCGCCGGTCAGAGACGTCATCCACGGAACGTTCGCTTCGGCGGGCTACGTCACGTTGGTTGCCGTGCCGGTGCTTGCGTCGCGCGATCTCGCACGCGCAGGCCATGCGGGTTGGGCCCGCTACTCCCGTGCGACCGGCCTGCTCGCCGGATCGTGTCTCCTTGCCAGCACGTTGGGTCCGTTCCATGGGCTGTTTCAGCGCGTCGGGTTGACGATCGGCGACGTGTGGCTCGTCGCGGTCGCGTCGCAGCTCGTGCTGGCACGCGAGATGTTCTGAACGGCGCGACTATTCGACCCGTGCGATGAGCTCGATCTCGACCGCGATCCCGAACGGCAACGCGGCCAGACCAAGGGCTGAGCGGGTGTGGCGGCCGCGATCGCCGAACACGTCGACCAGCAGGTCGGAACATCCGTCGATCACAGCCGGCATCTGGTCGAACGACCCGCCGACGTTGACCATGCCGAACACCTTGACGATCTGTTCGACACGATCGAGAGATCCGAGATCGGCGCGCATGGTCGCCAGCAACGACAGCGCGGTCATCCGTGCCGCTTCACGACCTTGGGCGAGGGTCAGGTCGGTGCCGACCTTGCCGATCATCGCAGCCGTCCCCGAGATCGGGCCGTGGCCACCGACGAACAACAGGTCTCCGGTACGCACACTCGACAGGTAATTCGCGGCTGGGGGGAAGGGTTCGGGAAGGACGATTCCGAGCTCGACCAGTCTCACGTCGATACTGCCCATCCGCGCACCGTACCCGCCGACGGGTGCGCGACTCCCTGAGCGGCTTCCGACGTGACAACGTGGTCGTGCCGCGCGACGTTCGCACGCATTGGCGGCCGACGATTGGCTTGTCGACGGGTCGACCTCACGCTTGCCGGCCGGGTCAGGCGACGTCGTCGTCGGCTCCAACCGCGGCGGAACGTCGACGTTGTTGTGCCTGGTCACCGGGCCACGACGCCGACCGCCGACCGCATGGTCGGGCATGCCGGTTCGACCGCGGCAGCCCCCGGTGACGTTCAGTTCGTGGTTCGCGCCGCGGCGCGACTGACCGGACGCGACGTCGCGCTCAGGTCGGGACGTTCAGCGCACGCCATGCGTGTCCGGCTCCGAGGAAACGATGCTGACCGGAAGGGCCGTCGCTGCCGGCGACGTAATCTTCGGGGGACCCGGCCGTCCAGGCCTTGAGCACCGGGTCGACGATGCGCCACGACCACTCGACCTCGTCGAACCGCAAGAACGGCGTGTGGTCACCGTTCAACACGTCGAGCAGCAGCTGCTCGTAGGCCGACGCTTCGCGGTCGTCCTTGTTCGTGTACTCGGCGCGCAGGATCGACTCGCGTGCCTCGAGGTCGAGCCCGGGCTGCTTGGTACGCATGACGATCTCGGTGCATTCGGTTGGGCTCATCCGAAACACGAGCCAGTTGGGGTCCGAGTGCGCGAGCGGTGTGTGTCGGAACAGCCGCGTCGGCGGCTCCTTGAAACGAAATGCCACCTCGTGCGCCTTGGCGGCGAGCCGTTTCCCTGAACGCAACAGGATCGGGACACCTTCCCACCGCCACGTGTCGAGGTACAGACGAAGCGCCGCGAACGTATCGGTACGTGACACGGGATCGACACCGGGTTCGGCACGGTAGGCGAGCCGGGGCTGACCTTCCACCAGCCCGGCCGAGTACTGCCCGCGTACCGCGTCGATCTCGGGATCGACGACGCGCACGGCTTTGAGCACCTCGACCTTGTGGTCGCGGATCATTTCCGCGTCCCACAATGCCGGCGGCTCCATCGTCGAGAACGTCATCATCTGCACGAGATGGTTTTGGATCATGTCGCGCAGCGCACCGATGCCGTCGTAGTACCGCGACCGTCCCTCGACACCCAGCGTTTCAGCGACGGTGATCTGGATCTCGTCGACGTGATCGGCGCGCAGCACCGGCTCGACGAACCGGTTCGCGAACCGGAACACGAGAATGTTCTGCACGGTTTCCTTACCGAGGAAGTGGTCGATCCGGAAGATCTGATCTTCGCGCCAACCCTTTTGCAGCTGTTCGTTGAGCGCGATGGCGGTGGTGAGGTCGGTTCCGAACGGCTTCTCGATCACCAGCCGCCGCCAGCCGTTCGTTTCGTCGGCGAGGCCGGCCTGCGCGATCGTCTCGGCTGCGTCGGCGAACACCCCGGGCGGCAAGGCGAGGTAGAAGATGGCAGGACCGTCGAGCACGCCGTTCAGGACACGCAACGACTCGACCGACAGGTCACCGCCGTGGAAGTCGATACGGTCGATGAACTTGTCGAAAACATTTTCGTCGTAGTCGGTGCATTCGCGGTCGATCGCCGCCCGCAAGTTCTGGTGGAACTGGTCGCTCGTCCAATCTTGACGCGCGTAGCCGATCACACGCAGACCTTCAAGCCGCTCGCGATGCTCGAGCGACAACAACGCCGGGAACAGCAGCCGGGCCGCAAGATCTCCGGATGCGCCGAGTACGACCAAGGTCGGTGAATTGCTCATCTTCGACGGTAACCTCCGGCTTCAGAGCAGCTGTCGGTGGCTCAGGCTACGGAACGCGAGCCAGCCAGGGATGATCGGCAGCCAGAACGTCGCCAACCGGAAGGCGAGCACACCGGCGACCGCGGGTGCCGAGGCGATACCGACTCCGGTCAGCCCGGCGATGAGCGCGGCTTCCACCGCGCCGACCTTGCCAGGCGTCGGCGCCGCCGAAGCGATCGCGGAACCGCCGAGATACACCGTGGTGACCTGAAGCCACGACGCGTGCGCGTGAAACGCCATCAGCGCGAATCCGAGCGCGATCACGGAGCAGAGCATCACGAGGAACGATCCGCTCAGCAGTTGGGCTGCCTTGCGCGGTTGACGCAGGACCGCGACGAGGTCGCGTGCGGTGCGTTCGGTCGGGATCACGATGCGTTTGCGTCCGATCGAGGTTTCCGTCACGGCTCCGATCGCGGCGAGCACTGCGACGACCGCGACGAGCAACGTCCAGCCGTCGGGCAGATGTACGTGCCCGATCCCGACGTTGCCGAGCAGCGCAGCCGCCAGCGCGAAGGCGAGGACATGCTCGACCAGACCGGTCGTGCCGTTGAGCGCGACGGCGCCGATCGCGTCCTCGCGATCCACACCCGACCGTTGGAGATAGCGAACGTTCACGCCGGCACCGCCGATACCCGCCGGTGTGATCTTGTTCGTGAAGCTACTCGCGAGCTGCGTCACGACAGTGCGGCCGAACGCAAGCGGCGCGAGCACGGAGCCCGACAACGACAGCGCCGCCGCCGCGAACGTGGAGAAACCGGCAACGACCGCGAGGACCAGCCAGATCACGTCGGCGTGGCGGGCCGCGCTCAACGTCTGATGGAACTCACCGATCTGGGGGAGGAGCAGATTGATCGCGAACAGCAGACCGACCAGGATGACAATCGTGCGGACGTGCACCCTGGCCAACGGCTCGAGTTGCACATGCTCGACACCCACCGCGTCCGCGGCCGTATCGCGGAGCTGATCGAGCTGTCCGTGGTGTTCGCGTTTGCGGTAGCCGTGGCGGGTATTGGACGACAGCGCGAGTGGTTGCAACAGCGGCAGCGCAGGCACGATCGCGGCCGCTCCGATCGTCGCGACCGCGGCGTCGACCGCGCGCTTGGCGCCGACGACCACGGCCGTCGAGGCGAGGAGTTCCGCGACGTCGAGCGCGAGCCGTCGGTCGTCGGCGCCGATGTGCGAGTGTCCGAAGTCGATCAACCACGGTTGCCAGTCGGCGTCGACCAGAATGTTCTCGAGCGTCATCTCTCCGTGCGCGACACGCGCGGCCCGCAGACAGCTGAGCTCTTTCCACAAGGCGACGAGCATCGCGTCGGAGAGCTGGTCGGGCGCGACGTCGGCGAGGCAGTGACCTTCGGTTCGTTCCAGGACGAGCACCGCGGGGCCGTCGCGATGGCGTGTCGCGGCGAGCGGGGCACCGGCGTGCGCACCGCAGCGCAACGCGAGCGATGCGGCCAGGGCCTCATGCTCGACTTCATGCTTGGCGTTTGCGAACGCGCCTTCCTCGTCGGGATGGCGGACTGACACGGCTCGCCAAACCTGGAAGAGCAGATCGGCGTCGCGGTGTTCGCGGTCGATGGCTTTCACGAAAAGTGCTCGACCGTTGGTCGTCGCGTAGAACGGCGCCGACGTTCGAGCGGCCACGCCGGCCGGGACGAGCTCACCGACCGGCCACCCGGACGCGGCGAGCGCGGCGCGGACAGTTTCGGGCTCGATCGCGTGCGCGGGTGTTCCGACTGCGAGGTTCACGATCGCGCCGATGGCCCAGCCGAGCGCCAATCCGCCCACGACGTCGAGTGGGAGGTCGGCGCCGATGTACATACGTCCGAAGGCGACAACGGCGGCCAACGTCCACACGAACCGTCTCGCCGGGCGCGGCAGGTAGGCCGAGCTGACCGCGGCGAGCGCGGCCGCGACGGCGCAGTGCACCGAGACATAGCCGTATCCGTGCAGGGTCGCGCCCCGCACGACGACGTGGGAGAGGATCGTGTCGGGTCGTGGGCGCTTGATCAGGTCTTTGACCACGTTCGCCGACACGTATGCGCCGAGCCCGGCGACGACCAACGCCACCGCGAGCCAGATGCGTCGAACGGCGAGGGCCAACACCACGGCGAGCGCGACCGCGCCGAGCGTGCCGAACAGCATCACGACACCGAACGGGCCGCGCAGTCCGTCGGGAAGATCGTTGACGGTGCGAAAGATGTCGCGTTCGAACCCACTGAGGCTGGCGTCCCGGGCCAGGAGGGCGGTGATCGCGATCAGTCCCGCACCGAGGACGATGCGCAACACGTCACCGGGATGCCGTTCGCGTGGTGTGCTAGCCGTCACGACGGCATGCTCGCACGGACGGACGTCTCATTCGCGCTTCATGTGGTTCGACAGGTCTCCGATCAGTCGCGGAGCGAAGATCCGTTCGGTGAAACGCCACCTGTCGTTGACGTGTTCGAATTGGTCGTGGTACTCGCCGGCCAGGATCGGATGCAGGCCTTGACCGGTGACCTGCAAGACGGTGAAACAGCTGCGGGCCGTGGCGGTCGCGCCGTCGATCCACACGGTCACATTGGTGATCTGGTGGAGGGTTTTCGGCGTACCGTCGTCGTAAATAATCACGCGGTCGTAGTTCGTTCTTGCCTCGGCGGTACCCCGTAATCGTCGGATGTGACGGGTCGAACCGAGTTCGGCATGCTCGAACAGCGCGGCGACACCATCGAGGTCGCCGGCGTCGAGCAGCGACGCGTACTCGTGTATCAGCGCGACGATCTGGTCGCGTTGACTCATCGGACTCGGATCGGGACGGCGGCCCAACCGCGGACGTTGCCCGAGTGCGCACGTGCGCAGCTCGCTTCGTCGATCTCGTAGTCGGGCATGACCCGCAAGATCTCTTCGAGGCTCACGCGCATTTCGAGCCGGGCGAGCGCGGCGCCCAGGCACACGTGGATGCCGTGCCCGAAGCCGACATGCTGGGCGGCGGACCCACGATCGATGTCGAAGTCGTCGGGCCGTTCGAAGACGCGCTCGTCGCGATTGGCAGAACCGAGCAACAACAAGACCTTGGCGCCGTCCGGCATCTGTTCGCCGTGCAACTCGACTGGGCGGGTGAGCGTACGTGCCATCAGTTGGGTGGATCCTTCGTGGCGAAGGATCTCCTCGACCGCGTCGGGAATGCGGTCTGGATCGGCGATGAGCTTGCTCCGCTGCTTCGGGAAGCGCTGCAGCGCGAGCAGGCAGTTGGCGAGCAGTTTTGTGGTGGTTTCGTTCCCCGCGATGATCAGCAAGAACAAGAACCCGACGACTTGATCGTCAGCGAGGGTGGGGGCGTCTGTACCCGACGCGCACAACGCGGTGGTGAGGTCGTCGGGTGCGTTCCCGCGCGCGACTGCCGCACGCCGGTCGGCGACGAAGTCACAGAAGTACTTGTAGAGGTGCGTTGCGCCGACGACACCTTCGGCGGTGACGTCGGGAACGCCTTCGTCTCGGTCGAGGAGCGCGTCGGTCCAGACGCGCAGCTGCTCCTCGTCGCGTTCGGGAACGCCGAGCATGCGCGCGATGACGTCCATCGGGAGGCGACCGGCGTAGTCGGCGACAAGTTCGCCCTCGCGCTTGGCGAGAAGTCCGCGAAGGAAACGTTGTGCCAGCGAGCGGATTTCTTCTTCGAGGTCGGCGACCCGTCGGGGGGTGAACGCTCGACTCACCCGTCGCCGCAGGTCGGTATGGGCGGGAGGATCGGTGGTGAGCAACATCGGCAACGGGTTGTCCTGCTCGAGGGTGATGCCGTAACGCGAGCAGTAGGTATCGGGGTCGTGCAACGCGCCGAGCACGTCCTCATAGCGCGAAAGTGCCCAGAACCCGAGCGCAGAGTTGTGATAACAGGGCGCGTGGTCGCGCAGTTCGCGATAGACGGGAAATGGATCCTGGTGAACCTCGTACGAATACGGATTGAAGATCGTCACCGCGCGATCTGTCCGCCGTCGACCAGCAGTGACACGCCGTTGACGTACGACGACGCGTCGGAGCACAGCCAGACGATCGACTCGGCGATCTCCGACGGCCGCGCCATCCGCCCCATCGGCATTCGGCGCAGCATCCGCTGGCCGTGGTCGGGCTGTGCGTCGAGGTACGCCTTCATCGGCTCGGTCTCGGTCTGGCCCGGCAGCACCGCGTTGACGCGGATACCGGCGGAGGCGTACTCCTGGGCCGCGTGTTTGGTGAGCCCGAGCACGGCGTGCTTCGCGGCGGTGTAGTGCGGCTGGCCCGGCGCCGCGACCACACCCGCGCCCGACGACACGTTCACGATGACTCCCCCGCGGTCCTGGGTGAGCATCTGGCGTAGTTCGTATTGCATGCAGACGAACACGCCGGTGAGGTCGACGTCGATCACGCGCTGCCATTCGGTGCGAGAGTGGTCGACGAAAGCCTTCGGCTCGGTGCTGATACCGGCAACGTTGCACGCGCAGTCGAGCTGGCCGAAGCGCTCGACCGTGAACGCGACCATGCGGGCCACGGCCGCGTCGTCGGTGACGTCGGCAAGCACGGTCGCGGTCCGTTCGCGTTCGTCGATCAGGGCTGCGGTTTCGGCGGCTCCTTGCTCGTCGACGTCGGCGATGACGACCGACGCACCCCGGCCGGCGAGGGCGCGGGCTGTCGCGCGTCCGATGCCGTTGCCGGCGCCGGTGACGAGCGCGACCCGTCCGCCGAGCTCCGCGCTCATCCCAACACGTCCCGGCCGTCGAGCGTGCGGACCGGTCGCCGTCGATCTCGGAGATAGCTCAACGACTTCACCACCAGACCGTTCTCGTGTGCGACGTCGCATGTCGCGAACGCGAGGGCGGCTTCGGCCATCGACTCGATCGGCTCACACCACTCGGGCGGGAGTGCCATCACCGCGAGCGCGCCTTCGGTCGCGACGGCCATTTCGGGTGCGACGGCATTCACGGCGATGCCATCGGGCCCGAGTTCGGTTGCGAGCGCCTCGGTGAGCCGGTTCAGGGAGGCTTTGCTCGGCGCGTACGTCGACGCCCGCGCGAATTGTCCGGCGCGCTTGGGGTTGGGCGGCGAAGGATCGGCCATGACGGTGGCGATGTTGACGATCCAGCCGCGGGCCCGCTCGCGCATGCCGGGCAGCGCCGCCTTGGTGAGCAGATACGGCGTTATCACGTTGACCTCGTAGGCCACTCGGAGCCGCCGTTCTGAGGTCGCTTCGATCGGCAGGTAGAAGCAGGCGGCGGCGTTGTTGACCACGACGTCGACGGGGCCGAGCTCGCGGGCGACGCGTTCGACCAGGCTTTGGCGATCACAGGCCGGGTCGGAAAGGTCGGCCGCGATCGGCAACGCGACGCCGCCGTCGTCGCCGATGCCGGCCGCGACCTCGACCAGCGAGCCCGCGAGGTGTCCGCCCGAGCCCGGCTCGAGGCTGCGCGCCACGATCGCGACCCGCGCACCTTCGGCGGCGAAACGCCGCGCGATGGCCGCACCGATCCCCCGACTCGCGCCGGTCACAATCGCAACTTTGCCGGTGAGTGCATCGCGCATGGCGAGTGGACCATAGTGGCGGGGTGCCACCGCGTCGCTTCCGAGACCGTCTCCGCCGCGGCGTCCGCCGACGCGGCCCTCGCGTGGCGCTCGACGTCGGCTCCGAACTCGACGACCGGGACGCGGCGCGAGTTCGGGCGGTCATCACCGATCTCCTGCAGCGCCACGACACCGCGACCGAGCGTGCCGACGTCGCCGCGATCGCCGACGCCTACAACGCACTGTCGGATCAGGGCCGCCTTCGATTCTTCGCGATGTTGGCTCACGATTTCTGGACCGACGCCAAAAGCGTCGACCGCGCGATCGCGACGCGGGAAGCGGCGCACGGCGAAGCGGGCCGTCGCGGAGCCGAACGTGCGCTCCGGGCTGCGCTCACACCGCCGGCGGCGCGGCTGCTGCGACTGTTCACAGGCCTCGACGACGGCGTGAAGTTTCTCGTCGACCTTCGTGGCGACGAACTCCGCATCGCCGGCGATCCCGACATCTCTACCGAAAACGCGACGGCGCTCACTGAGGTCGGCAACGAGCTCCGCATCCAGCTCGCGTCGCTGTTCGACGTCGGGCTGCTCGAGCTGCGCCGCATCACGTGGGTCGCGCCCGCAGTGCTGTTGGAAAAGCTGATCGAGTACGAAGCCGTGCACACGATCGACTCATGGACCGACCTAAAAAACCGGCTCGACTCCGACCGTCGCTGCTATGCGTTCTTCCATCCCTCGATGCCCGACGAACCGCTCGTGTTCGTGGAGATCGCGTTGACTGCGGGTACGCCGTGCCTGCTCGCTCCGCTGCTCGACGCCCACGAGCCCGACCTCGACCCTGATCAGGCCGATACGGCAGTCTTCTATTCGATCTCGAACAGCCAGCCCGGACTCGCGGGCGTGAACCTCGGCACCGCCCTCATCGAACAGGTCGTCGAGCAGCTTCGCCGCGACCTCCCCCAGTTGGGCCACTTCGTCACGCTGTCTCCGATCCCCGGCTACCGGGCGTGGCTCGCCAAGGTGTTGCTCGAGGGCGATCTGCGCGAGCACGAACGGGCGTTGCTTCCCGCCGCGCCCGAACGTGTGCTGGCGCGACTGTCGCACGCGTCCTGGGACGCCGACGAAGCAGTCGAGCCGGCGCTGGTGGCGCTGTGCGCGCGGTACCTCACGACGATCCGGGACGGTCGCGCGCTCGATCCGGTCGCGAACTTCCATCTCGCCAACGGCGCCAAGATCGCCCGTATCAACTGGCTCGCCGACCCGAGCCCCACCGGACGCGGACGCTCAGCCGGGCTGATGGCCAACTATCTCTACGAGCCCGACCACATTGCACGACGAGCCGATGCCTTCGTGGCACGCGGCGAAGTCTCGATGTCGGCCCCGGTCCGGGACCTGCTCGAGAAGTAGCGCTTCGCGCCAAAGGGTGGCGGGACTAGCTTCCGCCGCCATGGAGAAACTGATCTATCTCGTGTGGGACCGGCCGAGCCGGCCCGCCGCGGACGTGCGCGCCCAGCTCATCGACGATCTCGCGCCGCAGTTGCTGGCATGCTCGCCTCGCGGCTTGCAGATCGACGTCGACGACGACGACGCGCAGGTGCCGTCGATGGTCGCGCTCCCCGACGACGAGCTTCCGGTGCGTGCGCTCGTGTCGATCTGGGTCGACATGCACGACAGCCGCCCGGCTTACGAATCGATTCTTTCCGCGGCCGGTATCCGGCGCGCCGGATATCTCGTCACCGAGTCGCTGTACTGCGACTACGGCGACAATGAGCATGCCGGTCCCCGCGACTGGCCGGACGGGCAACGTTCGCCAGGAATTGTTGCCGTGAGCGTGTTCGACAAGCCGGTCGGCGTGAGCGATGACACCTTCTACGGCCACTGGTATGGGCATCAGTCGCCGATGTCGGAGTGGATGCAGCCGCGGACTCGCTACGTGCGCAACGCGGTCGTGCGGGCATTGACGCCCGGCGCGCCCCGGTATCGTGCGATCGTCGAAGAAGCCTGGCCTTCGCCCGAAACGCTGACCGACATCCGCAAATTCTTCGGCGCGGCCAACGCAGCCGATCTGGGCGAGCGGATCCGCATCATGCTCGACAGCACCAAATTGCTGTTCGACGCCTCGACGATGCGTAACTTCACGCTCAGCGAGTACATCCTCAAGTCCCACTCATCGGGTTAGTTCGGCGGTCTCGTAGTCGAGGAGACGTCGGTAGTTTGCCTGCAGTTCAGCGCGGCGGCCGCGGTCGTGAGCGAGATTCACAAGCTCGTGCGGATCTTCGGTCAGGTCGTACCACTCGTGTTCTTGATCGGAGAACGCGGCGTCGACGTCGTAGAGTTTGCGGCCGGGATCCTTGCCCCACAGGCCGGTCCCGGGCTTGCCTCCGCCCACGCCGTAATAGCGTGCGTATTTCGTGCGACCGTCGAAGAACCCTCGGATCGCGTAGCGCGTGTTGTTGATCCGGTTGGTGTGCGCGGTGTCGTGCGCGAACAGCACGTGATCACGCACCGACACGGACGGCTCATCGAACACCAGTGACAGGTCAACGCCTCGCAGGGACGGCTGCGTCGTCGGATCGACCCCGCCGAGCGCGACGATCGTGGACGCAAGGTCGACGTGGGTGCCGAGCGCGGCGGTCTGCGTTCCGGGCTCGGTGACGCCCGGAACCTTCACGACGCACGGCACGTGCATGATCTCCTCGTACACGAACGGGCCCTTCGATCTCAGACCGTGCGAGCCGCACATGTCGCCGTGGTCGGAGGTGACGATGACGACCGTGTCGTCGTATGCGCCGCTGTCCTCGAGTGCGCGTAGGACCGTGCCCAACGACGTGTCGGCCATCTGTTGGAGTTTGACGTAGTAGTCGAGGTGGCGCAGCCACGACTTCTTGTCGGAGGGATCGATGTAGCCCCACAAGCCGTGCTGCTGATCCCAGCGCCACTGTCGTTGTGCGTCGGGCTTGTCGAGGAGGTCGTCACCAAAGTTCGCCGGCAGTTCGTCGCACACTTCGTCGTAGTGGTCGGCGAACAACGGTAAAACGTCGTCTTCTTTCCACTTTGCGTGCTCGAGGACCCGGCGCGTGCGCGCGACATCGTCGGGATGTGCGGAGCCGTACCACGGCTGATCGATCGGGTACCACATCACGTCGTGCGGGTTGACGAGCGCGACAGTCAAGAACCACGGTTCGTCGAGCGTGGTCGCGTTGGTTCGGATCCACGAGGCGGCGTTCGACGCGATGATCGGATCGAAGTGCACGCCGGTTCCCGCCCAGCCCATGAAGTGCCGGTCGTTGCCTTCCCAGTCGGCGAACCCGAACGCCATCATGTCGGGAGCCGGCGACTGCGAACAATGCCATTTGCCGATATAGCTGGAGCGGTAGCCGGCGTGACCCAACATCGAGCCGATCGTCGGGATCGCAGGATCGAG
>JBKQIY010000225.1:0-5552 GCA_052148155.1 Acidimicrobiia bacterium
GGCACGGTCGCGGTCACCCGGGTGGGCGGTTGCGTGCCGCCCGCCCGACTGCATCGCGGGAGCTCGGAGCGAGCCGCGACGCGTGGCGGCTCTTCGACGCGATGATTCCCCACGCCTGGCGGTTCGAGTCTCTCCTCCCGGCGCGGCGCTTTCGACGCTTCGCGATCTTCGGAGTGGACGTTGGCGCGTCGCAGTGCGGCTACCGCGCCCGTACGAGTGACGGACGGTCGGATTCTTCGAACAGGCCGCCGGGCCGGGTTTCGTGCGCGAGGAGCCAGCGTTTGCGATCGACGCCGAAGCCGTATCCGCCGAGCGCGCCTCCGGCGCGTACCACGCGGTGACAGGGGATCACGAGGCAGATCGGGTTCGTCGCGTTGGCTGTCCCGACTGCTCGCGCGGCGCCGGGCGCGCCGACCCGGGCTGCGAGTTCGCCGTAGCTGATCGTCGATCCGGCGCGGATTTCGCGTAGTTCCTTCCATACCAGTTGGCGGAATTCGGTGCCTTGGGGCGCGACGGTGAGCGCGTCGAGGGAGTCGAGGTCGCCTGCGAAGTAGGCGGAGAGCTTGTCGTGCACGCCGGCCGAGTCTCGTATGACGTGCGACGTGGCGCGGTTTGTGAGGAAACCCGCCGTTCGTACCGAACCGTCGATCACCACCGCGCGGAACGTGCCGATCGGGGTGTCCACTTGAGCTTGTTCTCGTGTCATGGTGTTGTTGTACGGCCGTCCGGGTGGACGGATCCGGACACGTGGCCGGTTCGGCCGGCCGTGTCCGGATCTGTCTCGTCTCGTAGCCTAGAACGGGTTCGTGGACACGTTCACTGGGGTCGTCACGACAGGTATCTACTGCCGGTCGGTTGGGTGTCCGGCGTCGCCGCTGCGCCGCAACCTGCTCCCGTTCGGCACTGCGGCGGCGGCTGAAGCGGCCGGGTTTCGGCCCTGTTTGCGGTGCCGTCCGGATCGGGTTCCCGAGATCGGTTGGATCGCCGCGCCGGAGCTGGTGTGCCGAGCGATGCATTGCATTGCCGACGGTGCGCTGGACGACATGACCGAAGACGAATTCGCGGCGCGGCTGGGCGCGAGTGCCCGTCATGTGCGGCGCCTGTTCGCCCAGCACGTGGGCGCGACCCCGAGTGAGGTTGCCCGCTCGCGACGCGCCCATTTCGCGAGACGTCTGCTCGACGACACCGATTTGGCGATGAAACAGATCGCGACGGCGGCCGGTTTCAACAGCGTCCGCCAGATGAATCGTGTCGTGCGGGACGTGTTCCAGTTCACTCCGACGGATTTGCGCGCGAAGCGCCGTCTGCCCGACCGGCTCGTCGTCGACGGTGGGCTCGAGCTGCGTGTCCCGTACCGGGCGCCGTTGGCGTGGGGTGCGCTGCTCGCGTTCCTCGCGCCGCGTGCGATCCCTGGTGTCGAGGCCGTCGATCTCGACGCGAACAGCTACCGGCGCATCGTCGATGTCGACGGCGCACCCGGGGTGATCGAGGTGTGGGACGTCCCACGTGAGCAGGCTTTACGGCTGCGTGCGCATCTTCCCGCCATCGACGGTCTGGTGCATCTCGTGGCCGGCGTCCGACGTTTGTTCGACCTCGACGCTGACCCGAAGGCCATCGACCGTCACCTGGGTCGCGACCCACGACTGAAGCTGCTTGTCCGTGCATGTCGGGGGATGCGGGTGCCCGGTGCGCTCGACCCGTTCGAACTTGGTGTGCGAGCGATCCTCGGTCAGCAGGTATCGGTCGCGCGGGCGACCGCGCTCGCGGGCGCGCTTGTCGGCCAGTTGGGCCGGCGGGTCGGTGGCGTCGCTCCGTTGGGGCTTACGCACGAGTTTCCGAAAGCTTCGGTTGTCGCGGGTGCCGATCTGTCGACGATCGGTCTGACCTCGGCGCGGGTGGCAGCGCTGCACAGCTTCGCCGCCGCGATCGTGTCCGGTGACGTCACCCTCGATCGGGGTGTCGGGCTCGAAGAGACGGTGCGTTCGCTGTGCGCGCTGCCGGGCATCGGTCCGTGGACTGCTCACTATGTGGCGATGCGGGCGTGCGGAGAGCGTGACGCATTCCCGGCTTCGGATCTCGCGCTGCGGAAAGTGCTCGGTCCGGATCCGACCGTCGTCGCGGAATCGTGGCGGCCGTGGCGTGCCTATGCGGCGATGCATCTCTGGGCGTCCCACTGACCGATATTCCGGATTCCGGGATCTCCGCAGCCGTCACGGTGAACCAGGCACGGACGTTGTCCGTGCGACGCCGCGGACGATGTCGTGCCGTCGAACAACACGATGGCGCGGTCGACGTTCGAGGAACGGCTCAGGGTGTCGCCGCGCACGAAACGTGACGCGGCGTTCGAGACGGCGCGAACCGACCCCGACCGTCCGGGCTGCGCGCCGCCCGGCGCGAGGTCGCGACGTAGCTGGGAGCGTCGCGAGGCACGTCAGAACGGGCGAACCGCGGCTCGGACGGGTTCGGTCCGGACGGGTTGACGACCCTGCGACAAGACGCCCTCGCCGTGCCCGTCACCGGCGCGGGCGGAGCCGGGCAGATGCGCCCGCCGGCGATCACGCCGACGTCGGGTGTCGGCCATGCCGGTCTTACGTGGGCGTCTCCCGATCACCTGCCACCCTGCGGCGCCGGCGGGTTCTCGCCACAGACCATGGCCCCCGCCGACGTGGATGACCCGATCCATATCCCGGCCCCGTGTCGGCGCACGCATGACGGTCACGTCACGTCGCCGACGATCCACAGGTTCGGGACGTTCGGGCGACGGGCGGCGACGTCGTGCTCACAGTCGGTACTCGCCACGCCAGTTTCTGATGCGACCTGGGCCCGGCGATCGACGACGATTCGAGCCGTTCGGAAGGCTGGCTGTGGACGCTCCTGTCAGCAATGTTGATGTCGGCGTTGGCAGCCTCGGGCGTTGGAACGTCCGGCGGTGTCGTCGGGAGGCCGCAAAAGCTTGACAGACGCCTTTGGCGCTCAGTTGCGCCCGGAACGCGTTTGGCCTGGTCAGCGCCGGTATTGCAGCTTGAGATCGTCGTCTAGATCCGGTACAATCGGAAACCGGCTCACGCCGGGCCCGCCCAGACCCGCCGCCAAACCAGAGCCAGACCTGCCGCCAGCAAGCCGTAGGCCGCCGACGCCAACTTCAGACCCGCCCGGGAACACTTGTTTCCTCTCGGACGTTTTGAACGACGTCTCGACCTCGGTCCCTACCCGGCCGATAAAGAACAAGCATGCATTTCTCCCGAGCAAGTTCCCGCCCGAAGCGAGACCTGAAGGCAGCCATATGCCCGTCAAGCACGTGAAGTCCCGCCGTGAGGACCGCGACTACGAGGACCTCGTACGCCTCTACCTCGAGGACGTCGGCCGCCACGACCTGCTCACCAAAGACGACGAAGTTCGTCTGGCGCAGGCCATAGAGGGTGGTGTCTCCGCCGCCGCCGATCTTGCCGCCGCGAAGAAGCTCACGCCCACCCAGCGCCGCAACCTTCGGCGCGCCATCCGTCAGGGCGAAGAAGCGCACCGCCAGTTCGTCAACTCGAACCTGCGGCTCGTCGTCTCGATCGCCAAGAAGTACCAGTCGTCCGGTCTGCCGCTGCTCGACATCGTCCAAGAAGGCAACCTGGGCCTGATCCACGCGGTCGACAAGTTCGACTGGCGTAAAGGTTTCAAGTTCTCGACGTACGCGACGTGGTGGATCCGCCAGGCCATCCAGCGTGGCATTGCCAACTCGGCCCGCGTGATCCGTCTCCCCGTGCATGCGGGCGACATGCTCACCGCGTTGTTGAAGATGCGGGCGCAGCTCGAAGGTTCGCTCGGCCGTACCCCGACGTTGGCTGAACTGGCCGGCGAAGCCGAACTTCCGCTCGACAAGGTTGTCGAGGTCCTGCGCTACGCGGTCGACACGGTCTCGCTCGACGAGCCGGTCCGCGACGACGGTGACGCCGAACTCGGCGATTTCGTCGAAGACCGCAACGCGACCGCCCCGTTCGACGCAGCTGCGGTGTCGCTACTTCCTGGCGAGGTCGCCAAGGTCCTCAAGGTGCTCGACGAGCGTGAGCGCACCATCTTGTGCCTGCGGTTCGGGCTCGACGGTGGCGGCGAACGCACCCTCGAAGAAGTGGCCGAACATTTCGGGCTCACCCGTGAGCGGATCCGTCAGATCGAGGCCCGCGCGATGTCGAAGTTGCGTCACCCCTCGGCCGACGTCGGCGCCCGCGAGCTCCTCGAAGCCGTCTAACCGAACTTCCAGACATTGTCGTTGGCCGGCCGCCCTTCGGGGCGGCCGGTTCGCGTCCGTCCGAGTCGACTCGACGTCCCGGCCGGCGGTGTTGCGTTGAAGGTGTGGTGAAAGTTGCTCTTGTCATACTGCGATCCCCCCAGGTGCGCCCCCCTTGGGATGTCGGAGTCGGCTCCCATGGGGGCGCCCCTTGTCTGGCGAAGAGCGTCCCCTGGGGGCGTTCGGAGATCGTGTCTCGGAGTCGCTACCGTCGGAGGCGCGATGGGCCCTCCTGGAGTAGAACGCGACGACCCGTGGGGCGGGGCGTTCGGTGCCGCACTCGCGGTCCGGGCCGGAGATTTCGTGTTCACGTCGACCCTCAGTGGCGTCCTCACCCTCGACCTCGCCGACGGCGTCCCCCAGTTCGCGGAGACGTTCGACGAGCAGCTCCGACTCGCGGGGGAGCATGTGCGCGATCGCCTCGAGCGTTTGGGATGCACGACATCGGACATCGTGGACGCCACGGTCACGCTGCATCCTTCGGTCGACATCGACGCAGGCGCGTTCTTGGACCGACTGCAAGAACGAGTCTTCGCCGGCGGCGTCCCGGCGGTGAGTGTGGTGCGTGCCCCGTCAGCGTTCGCCGAGTCGTTGGTGAGCGTCAAAGTCATCGCCTACAAACCGCGCTGACCCGAGCCCGATCCGGTCGGCGACGACCGCAGTTCAGACGTTCCGCAGCAGCGGTGTGTCGCGGGCCTGGGCGACGAGGACGGGAGCGTCGAGACGTTCGCCGATGTCGGCGGCGCGCTCCAGCAGTGCACGCGCACGCGGGTCGTCGCAGCCGCTCATCGCGATACCGATCCCATACGCGATCGGGGCCGTCACCCAGCCGCCCGTGAATGCCACCTGGTCCGCGAACGGCAACAACAGGTCTCGGATCACGGTGCACATCTCGGGGAGGTCGAGCAGGTATGCCGTTTCCGCGCTGATTAGCAACAGCGAAGACCAAAACGTCCCTCTCCGCAGCCGAGCGAAGCTGTCCGCGCCGAACTCGCACAGGACCGCACGCGCTTCGTCGTGACTGGCCTCGTGCGCGGCGAGCGCCCGTGCCAGGACCAACGCGATACCGGGCATGACTGGACTGAGCTTGTCGAAGACGCCCCGCGCGGCCGGCAAGGCCTCCACCATCCGATCTTGTTGCCATCGCAACAGCCCGCGCTGCATGAGCGCAGTTTCGGCCGCTCCCGCGATCGCCGCCTCAGTCCTTACGTGCGGGCATCTTCGATCAGTTGTTCTGCGCGCTCGAGACGTCCGGCGAGGCCGGCCCGCCACGCTC
>JBKQIY010000226.1:0-34681 GCA_052148155.1 Acidimicrobiia bacterium
CGCTAGCGGGTCGCACCACCCGCGCCCCCACCTGCGTGGCCTGCTCGGCACGGGCTGTCGGTTGCGAGACTCGGACCTACGGGCCGACAGGTACGCCCGCCGCGCTCGTTCTCCAAGGCGAAGTACGGGTTAGACGTCGCTCTCCATCGGCGGACAGGAGCAGAACACGTTGCGGTCGCCGTAGACGCTGTCGATACGACCGACCGGCGGCCAATATTTTCGCAGCCGCAGCGCCGCGGCAGGAAACGCGGCCAGTTCGCGCGAATACGGGCGCTTCCAGTCGTCACAGGTCACGTCGAACGCGGTGTGCGGCGCATGCACGAGCGGGTTGTCGTCGTTCGGCCAATCTCCCGCGCCCACCGCGTCGATCTCGGCCCGGATCGCGACCATGGCGTCGACGAAACGGTCGAGCTCGACGCGATCTTCGGACTCTGTCGGTTCGATCATCAGCGTGCCGGCGACAGGAAACGACATCGTGGGTGCATGAAAGCCGTAGTCGATGAGCCGCTTGGCGACGTCGTCGACGCTTACTCCTGTCTGGTTCGTGATTGGGCGCAGGTCGATGATGCACTCGTGCGCGACGAGTCCGTGCGCGCCGGTGTAGAGAACGGGATAGTGCGGGGCGAGCCGGCACGCGAGATAGTTCGCGTTGAGGATCGCGACGTAGGTGGCCTGGCGCAGACCGGCCGAGCCCATCATCGCGATGTACGCCCATGAGATCGGCAAGATCCCGGCCGAACCCCATGGCGCTGCGCTGATCGTCACTCCCGTCTCCGGCCCCGCGTCCGGTTGCAGCGGATGGTTCGGTAGGAACGCCGCGAGGTGCGCGCGCACACCGATCGGTCCGACACCAGGACCGCCGCCGCCGTGTGGGATGCAGAAGGTCTTGTGCAGATTGATATGTGAGACGTCGGCGCCGAATCGTCCGGGCCGGGCGACGCCGACGAGGGCGTTGAGGTTCGCGCCGTCGAGGTATACCTGACCGCCGTGGTCGTGCACACGGCTGCAGATTTCACCGATGCGCTCTTCGAACACGCCGTGCGTCGACGGATACGTGACCATCAATGCTGCCAGCCGTTCGGCGTGCAACGCGATCTTGGCGTCGAGGTCGTCCACATCGACGTTGCCGTTGTCGTCGCACGCGATCACCGCGACGCGCATACCGGCCATCGCGGCCGATGCGGCGTTCGTTCCGTGCGCCGACGCCGGGATCAAACAGACGTCGCGTTCGGCTTCACCACGCGACGCGTGGTACCGCCGGATCGCGAGCAGGCCCGCGTACTCACCTTGGGAGCCCGCGTTCGGTTGCAATGACACAGCGTCGTAGCCGGTGATCTCAGCGAGCCATCGTTCGAGGTCGGAGATCAGCTCGCGGTATCCGCCGACCTGGTCGTTGGGAGCGAACGGATGGATACGCCCCCATTCGGGCCAGGTGATGGGTTCCATCTCGGCGGACGCGTTGAGCTTCATCGTGCACGAGCCGAGCGGGATCATCGTACGGTCGAGCGCGAGATCGCGGTCGGCGAGCCGACGGAGATAGCGCAGCATCTGGTGCTCGGATCGATAGGCCGAGAACACTGCATGGGTCAGGAAGGGCGACCTTCGGTGCAGCTCGTCGGGGAGCGAGTCGACAAGCGCCGTGTCGGTGACCCCGACACCGAAGGCTTCGCACACCTGTGCGACGATTTCGTGCGTCGTGGTTTCGTCGAGCGAGATGCCGAGCGTGTCGCGGTCGATGACGCGCAGGTTGATGCGTCGGGATCTCGCCGCCGCCGCGATCTCGTCGGCGCGACCGGGCACACGGACGGCAATCGTGTCGAAGAAATGGTCGTACAGGACGTGCACCCCTCCCGCGCGCAGGCTCGCGGCCAGCGTGCAGGCCAACGCGTGGACGCGCGACGCGATCGCGCGTAGGCCCGATGCTCCGTGATACGAAGCGTAGAGACCGGCGATCACGGCGAGCAGAACCTGGGCGGTGCAGATGTTGCTCGTCGCCTTCTCGCGACGGATGTGCTGCTCGCGGGTTTGGAGCGTGAGGCGATACGCCGGACGTCCTGCCGTGTCGATGGACACGCCGACCAGCCGACCCGGGAGTGTCCGTTTGAACTCGTCGCGTGTCGCGAAATACGCAGCGTGGGGGCCGCCGAATCCGAGGGGAACTCCGAACCGTTGCGAGGAGCCGACCACGACGTCGGCACCGATGTCGCCGGGCGGGACAACCAACGTGAGGGCGAGCAGGTCAGCAGCGACCGCGACAAGAGCGCCCGAGGTGTGCGCCCGTGCGATCACCGCGGCTTGGTCGCGCACACGGCCACTCGCGCCGGGGTATTGCAACAGCATGCCGAAACAATCCGCGACGACGTGTTCGCCGTGCGGATCGGCGACGATCACGGTGATCCCCAACGGTTCGGCCCGGGTGCGTACGACCTCGATGGTCTGCGGAAGACAGTCGGCGTCGACGAGGAACACGTCGCCCTGATCGCCGTTGACCCGGTGCAGCAACGACATCGCTTCGGCCGCGGCGGTCGCCTCGTCGAGCATCGACGCGTTGGCGATCTCCATGCCGGTGAGGTCGGTGACCATCGTCTGGAAGTTCAGGAGCGCTTCGAGCCGACCCTGCGAGATTTCGGGCTGGTACGGCGTGTAGGCCGTGTACCAGGCCGGATTCTCGAGGACGTTGCGCAAGATCACGCCCGGGGTGATCGTGTCGAAGTATCCGAGTCCGATCAACGAAGTGAACACCTCGTTGCGCGCGCCCAGCACACGTAGCCTCGCCAATGCCTCCGATTCGGAAAGGCCAGGGTCGAGCGCGAGGGGAACGCGTTCGCGAATCGCAGCCGGAACGGCCGCGTCGATCAGCGCTTCGAGAGTCGGGTAGCCGAGCTGCGCGAGCATCGCCGACTGTTCAGCTTCGCTGACGCCGATGTGGCGGTCGGCAAACGTGGCGCGAACGTCGTCGCGCTGGGTCTGGTCGTCAGGCAACAGGCTCACGCCCATCGTCGCACCTCGTCGGTTCGGTCTGGCGGGTCGGTTCGGCCGCGCCGGCGGCCGAACTCCCCCTCTGTCGCGGAACCTGAGAGATTCGCGAGGCTGGGGGTCCTTCCCGCTTGCTCGCTTTCCCCGTCGGTGAGATCCGCCGCGTCGCAAGACACGTCGGGCCTGCTCTCCAGAGGTGCCTCACTCCAGCGGTTCGGGTGCCTGAGAGTTTCCGGGGAGCGGTTGCTCCTTCGGCGCCCGGGGTGACGTGCGGGTTTGCACGCCCCGAGTCTCTCCCGCCAGAGGTCGACAGCTTGTCAACGCTCACGATAGCCCGAACCGGGCACCGCTCCGCCGACCCGGGCCAGGGGACCCGAACGTTTCCGTCACGAGTCGCCAGACCGGTACAGGCTGGTTCGCCGAGGTCCGGCGACGGGATCCGAGCATGTGGTCCCTTGACGGGTTGGATCTCGGTTCGTCGTTCATCGGGCAAGCGTGTACTTGAGCGTGGCGAGCTCGAACGGGTGCAGGTCGAGTTCCACGACGCCGTCGTCGCATCGCATCGCCTGAACGTCGCGCTCGAGCACGTCGACGCGCGTCGCGGACCCGACCGGCAGCGACGTCGAGAGGCGGACACGACCGCGGGTGCCCCAGGCCTCGCTGACCCGCACGACGACGGCATCGTCACGGTCAGCTTTTTTCACCGCCTCGACGGTCACGTTCGGACGGTCTACCCACACCACCGATGCGGTCGACGGTCCCCGACCGGGGTGTGACTCGTCGCGGGCGACTGGTACGGCCACGAGCGGCAGGTTGAATGCCTCGGCCTCGCCAACCACGCCGGCCGCACGCAGGTCGCCGGCATGTGGGAACAGCGCATACGAGAAGCGGTGCGGACCCCGGTCAGAGTCCGGATCGGGCCAGCCGGGCGCCCGGAGAAGTGACAGACGCATCACGTTGCCGTGGATGTCGTAGCCGTACTTGCAGTCGTTGAGCAACGCGACCCCGTAGCCCGGCTCGCTCAGGTCGGCCCATCGGTGCGCGCACACCTCGAAGCGCGCGACGTCCCAAGACGTATTGGTGTGCGTTGGCCGCTCAAGGTGACCGAACTGGATTTCGTAGGTCGCGCGGCTCGCGAGTACGTCAACCGGGAACGCGACCTTCAAGAACTTGTGACGCTCATGCCATTCGATCTCGGTGTCGAACTCGAGTCGCCTCGATCCGGCCGCCAGCCGCATCGTCTGCGTAATCGTGGACGTTCCGAACCGGCGCACGAACCGTACCGCGCCGCGCTGGGTGCCGCGCTCGACGACGGTGATCGACGCCACGTCGGTCAGGTCGACGCGTTGGTCGAGATAGTCGATGTCGACGTTCCACGCGTCGAATTCGCGCGGTTGGTCGTCGTGGAGCTGAAAGAGGTTGCCCCGCGTTCCGGGCGCGAGGACTTCGCGGTTGTGCTCCTTGTCGAAGATCGACGTCAGCAGACCGAAGTCATCCCACGTGACCTGCAGCAATTCGTTCTCGAGTAGCCGTTCCGAAACCGTCATCTGATTCGGGGCCGGTGGCCGCGGCGCGTCGAGGTCGATCGTGGCGTAGCCGCAGGCGGGCACTGTGACGGGAACGAGCACAGGACCGCGGTCGAGTTCCACTTCGATGAGCTCGCTGCGTTCGCGTGACGCGGCGTTGAAAACGACCAACGGGCGGGTCATGCCGGTCGGGTCGACGTGTTCGACGATGGACCGTTGGGCGGCGCCAATCAGGTCGGCTGTGCGCTGCGCGATCTGGGCGTGGTCGCGCATGCAGTCCTCGTTCGCCCAATGGATGCTGGAGCCGGGGATGATGTCGTGAAACTGGTTGAGGAGCAGCAGCTTCCACGCCTCGTCGAGCGCATCCGCCGGATAGGTGCTCCACGCACCGTTCAGGGAGGCGGCGGCGGTCGACCACAGCTCGGCGGCGCGCAGGGCCTGCTCGTTGCGCCGGTTGGCGCGCTTGATCGGACCGTTCGTGGTGTAGGTCCCGCGGTGGTATTCGAGATAGAGCTCACCGACCCATACCGGCAGCTCGGCAGATTCGGCACGCACCGCCTCCCAGAACGACGCGACGGTCGCCAACTCGACGCGGGGCACTCCGTCGAGGTCGGCCAGGCGACGTGCCGACTCGAGCATCGCCCGCGTCGGTCCGCCGCCTCCGTCGCCGTATCCGAACGGGTACAGCGAATGCTTCGAGACGGCGTGCTCCATGAATTGATGTTCGCCCTTGGTGAGCTCACCGACGCTCATGTCGCCGTTGTAGGTGTCCGCGGGCGGGAAGTGCGTGAGGATCCGTGTGCCGTCGATCCCTTCCCACCAGAAGGTGCTGTGCGGGAACCGGTTTGTGTCGTTCCACGACATCTTCTGGGTGAGAAACGCCGAGATGCCGGCTTCTTTGAGGATCTGTGGGAGCGCCGCCGAGTATCCGAACACGTCAGGGAGCCAGAGGTCGGTCGTTTCGATATCGAACTCGTCGAGGAAGAAGCGTTTGCCGTGCACGATCTGGCGTACCAGCGACTCGCCTGACGGGATGTTGCAGTCGGCCTCGACCCACATACTTCCGATTGGCTCGAAGCGACCGGCCTGCACCTGGTCGCGTAGACGCTCGTACAGCGGCGGGTAGTGGTCCTTCATCCACCGGTACTGCTGTGCTTGCGAAGCAGAAAAACGGTATTCGGGATAGTCCTGCATCAGTCGCAGCGCGTTGGCAAACGTCCGCGCGCATTTCCGCTTCGTCTCGCGGGTCGGCCACAGCCATGCAGAGTCGATGTGCGCGTGTCCGATCGCGCTCATGCGATGCGCGTCCGCGCCGGTCCGGTGCTCCAGCTCCTCCCGAAGCTCCGCGCGGGCGACCGAGACCGAACCGACGACGTCATCTTCTTCGATCACGTCGCACGCCGAAGTAAGCGCGTGCAACACCTGTTCGGCACGCGGCCCGTCGTCTGCCAACGTGTCGAGGAGCTGGACAAGCACGAGCATGTCGAAATACAGGGCTTCGACCTCGCGCCGAACGATCGCGAGGTCCGCCAGGCCGAGCCGGTATATCGCCGGGCCGTCGACGTCGGGCATGAGCAGCGGCCACGGCGAGGTGCCCCATGGCGGGATCGGGTTGGCGGCAGCTTCGATGCACAGCTCGATCGCCTCGCCGCCCTGCGCGGGTCGCGCCACGACGTATTCGCGGTGCCTGAAGTGCAGCCCCTGAAGCGGCTGGTCGCCGTCCCAGACGAGACCTTCGGCGGTGAATCCGACCATCCCCGCTCCGCCCAGGTCTACCAACGCCACGACCTCGGACCCGCGCCAGGCCACCGGAATCGACGCGCGCATCCGAAACCAGGTCGTGTCCCAGGCGCCACCCCACGCGTCGCCAACCGCGAACGGGACGTAGTCGCGGCCGCGCGCCTCCGACGGGCTGATCGGCTCACCGTGTACGTGGTGGGCGACGCTCACAAGCGGGATCCGTTCGCCGTAGATCGCCGGCCTCACCAGCCGCTTCAACACCCTGTCGATCCGGTTTCGGACGCTGCGCCGATCGTCGATCATCTCTCGAAACTACGCCAACCCCCCAGACGCGCGAAGCTGACGCCATATGAGCCCGACCAAAGCCAACCGAGACCAGGACGCCAGCGCCGAGCCCGATACGACCGCAACGAACGCCGAAGACGACGCGGTTGAAGACGGGGCAGTTGAAGACGGGGCGGTTGAAGACGGCGCCGAACACCAGCCGGACGAAGAGCTCTCCGAGCAAGACGAACTGGATCTGAAGCGTCTCGACATTGCGCTCGTCACGCTCGGCGACGAGTCGCTACGACGCGGCCTTGCCGGCCTCAACGAGAAGCAACGCCAGGAGCTGGCCACGCAGCTCAACCTGCCCCGGGCAACGGTGCACCTCGGCGACGGGCTGGCCCCGTTGGTGCGGCGCAAGCTGCGCGGGCTTTCCATCGACCGTCAGCACGCGGTATCGACCGCGCTGACCCAACGCGCGAACGACGCGACGGTCGAACTGCTCGGCGACCGGAGCGAGGAACCCAGCCGCGCCGACCTCGACGAGGTGCTGCCCGCCGTGATCGGCGAGTACGGCATCGAGCTCGTCACACTGATGGTCGCGTCGTACGCGATCTCGGACGCTCCGGTACGCGAGGTCATGCGCGAGTTGTTGGAGACGGACGAGCGGTTCGCATTGCCCGACGTCGCGCCGGAGGACGAAGCGGCCGGCGTCGCCGACCTTCCGAGCTTCGGACTGGTCTCGCGTGTCACCGCACGCGTGGCCGACACCGATCCCGAACGCGTCGAGCTGCGCGAGCGCCGCAAGGTCGCCAAGGCCGAACGCCGCGCCGAGGCGGTACGCCAACGGGCCGCCCGGGCCGCGGCCCAGGCCAGTCGCCGCGAAGCCCTCCACGCCTCGAAACGCCCGCCCGCCGAACGCTGACCCGCCCCCACCTCCCAGATGACAGAATGAAACACGTTCTATTTCGGTTCGGGGAGGTTGGCCGATGCTCGACTGCGTGATCCGGGGCGGTTCGGTGGTCGACGGTACTGGTGCGCCGGCCCGTCGGGCCGACGTCGGCATCCGCGACGGGCGGATCGCCGCGATCGGCGACGTCAGCGAAGGCGCCGCCGATGCGATCGACGCCGACGGACTGGTAGTGGCACCCGGCATCGTCGACCCCCACACCCACTACGACGCACAGCTGTTCTGGGACCCGGCGGCCAGCCCGTCGAACCTGCACGGCGTTACGAGCATGATCGCGGGCAACTGCGGGTTCACGCTCGCGCCGATCGCGCCGGTCGACGCCGACTATCTCCGTCGGATGATGGCCAAAGTCGAGGGCATGCCACTCGGGGCGCTCGAGACCGGCGTGCCGTGGAACTGGCGGACGTTCGCCGACTACCTCGGCACGCTCGATGGCCGAGTTGCGCTCAACGTCGGCTTCCTGGTCGGCCACTGCGCGCTTCGCCGCCACGTGATGGGCGCCGACAGCGTCGGCAACGAAGCGTCAGCTGCGCAACTCGACGCGATCACCGCGCTGCTGCACGACTCGCTGAACGCGGGCGGGCTCGGATTTTCGACGACCTTGTCGTTCACGCACTCCGACGGCGACGGTCAACCGGTCGCGTCGCGTTGGGCCTCGAACGATGAGGTGCTCGCACTGTGCCGGGTGGTGAGCGAGCATGAGGGAACGACGCTCGAGTACGTGACCGACGGGTGCCTGCGCGGGTTCACCGACGCCGAGGTGGACCTCATGGCCGAAATGACACTCGCGGGCCGGCGCCCACTCAACTGGAACGTGCTGACGATCGATTCACGCGAGCCGCAGCGCTATCGCGATCAGGTCGGGGCGTGTGAGAACGCCCGTGCTCGCGGCGGCACGGTGATCGCGTTGACGATGCCGATCCTCGTCGAGATGAACATGTCGTTCCTCAACTACTGCGCGTTGTTCATGATGCCGGGCTGGTCCGACGTGATGAACCTGCCGGTGCCGGAGCGCATCTCGAAACTGCGCGAACCATCGGTGCGCGCCTGGATGGACGAGCGGGCTCGCTCGCCGGAAGCGGGCGTGTTCTCACGGCTCGCGTCGTGGGGCCGCTACCAGATCGGCGACACCTTCTCCGCCGCGAATGAAGGCCTGAAGGGCCAGGTCGTCGCCGACCTGGCCCGACGCGCGGGCAAATCCGACTTCGACGCGTTGGTCGACATCGTGATCGAAGACGACCTGCGTACCGTGCTGTGGCCGCTTCCGTCAGACGGCGACGACCGATCGTGGAAGATGCGTGCCCAAGCATGGGATCATCCGCTCGTCATGATCGGCGGATCGGACGCGGGCGCGCACCTCGACCGGATGTGCGGTGCCCCGTACCCGACCTCCTTTCTCGCCGACTCGCTGCGCGGTCGCCAGCTGGTGTCCCTGGAACGCTGCGTGCAGCTGATGACACAGGTACCTGCGGCGCTGTTCGGACTGCGCGACCGCGGAACCCTACGAGCCGGCAACTACGCCGACCTCTTCGTGTTCGATCCCGAAACCGTCGACACCGGAGAGGTGAAACTCGTCCACGACCTTCCCGGCGGGACGTCACGATTGTTCGCGGACTCCGTCGGTGTGAGCAGAGTGATCGTGAACGGCACCACGATCGTGGCCGACGGTCGCGCGACTGACGCCCGGCCCGGCATCGTCCTGCGCTCGGGCCGCGACACCTATACCGTGCCCATTCCTGCGGACCTCTAGCTCCCGCTCAGCGCTTCTTCGCGATCCAGCGCCACGTCTCGTACGGCACGCGCGTGTCGCCGCTCGGAGATCGGCCGCGTGCGAACGTCTCGAGTTCGCACAACCGCGCGAGTCGATCCGGCTCCGGAAGAACCGAACCGTACGATTTGCCGCACTCGTCGGCGAGCCACACCGCGACGCCCAGTTCGCGCACCCACGCCACGGTGACGGGTTCATCCACCGTGAACAGGCCCGACTCCTGCACCTCTGGCGCCCAGTCGACGTCGCGCTCGGCGCGATTGGTTGCCGGGCAGGCAGCCGTGGCTGTGTCAGCACGGATCGAACCACACCTCGCCGTCGGCTCGCGGGTGCGACCACTAGCCGGTCCGGCGGCCTCCGTCGCGCAGCAGTCGCGCACGCGTCGCGAGCCCGGTGCGGGCCCCGCGTTCGAGCACCACCTCACCCGCGATCGGCTCCAACGCGTCGTACCCGTTCTCCGGGTATGTCAGGCGCGCCGCGTCGTACAGGTCGGTAGCCGCGTCGAACTCCTTCAGGCGTTTAGCGCGTCCGTTCGAGACGGGCGGCAGCTTCGCGGTATCGGCTCACCGGTATCAGATGCACTCCGTCGAAAGCGCCTGATTCGCGCACGCGCTCGACCAGGTCACAGGCGAGTTCGACGCCGGCGTTGGGATCACGCTCGATCGCCGCGAGCCAAACGTCAGGGACGGCGAGCTGATGGATGTCGGCGCCGATCTTGCGACCCATGGCGACGCTCGGAACGACCATGACGCCCGCATAGACCGGCCCGTCGAACTCGACGTGCGAACGCCATTCGAGCAGCTCGTCGAGCGAGAACCGCACCTGCGCGAATACGAAATCGGCGTCGCGTTTCCACTCGGGTAGCGGACCCGGTCCGGCGGCGACACCGGCGCGAAATGGCCGCGTGGTCGTCAACGCGTTCTCGGCCGGAAACGCGCGCAGCTCCGCGATCATCGAGCGTACCGTCAGCTGGCCGGTACGGGCGCCGGAGGTCGGACGATCGCCATAGACAAACAGGAACTGGTCGACGCCGTACGCGGCGGCGGTCAGCAGGTCGCGGCGAAAGCCGAGGAGATTCCGATCGCGTGCGTTGAGGCACGCGATCGAGCGGCCACCCATCTGCTCGACCTCGTGCGCGACTGCAACGCTCGAAACCGTCGCGCGACCGATGTGATTGTCGGGGATCAAGAACGCGGACGCGACCTTGCTCATCACGCCGATCTGGTGGCGGACGTGCATCAGATCGGGCCGCGTGGGCGGCTCGATCTCGCACACGATCTCGAACCGATCGTCGGCCATGCCCGAAAGCCTAATTGCATCGATCGTGATCGCAGCCTTTCGTACGCTGTCGGCGATGGACGCTCCCAGGATTCCGGTCGAAGTCGCCGACCATTACGAGCGCGACGTCGACGAATCGAGACGGATCAGCGAAGGGTTCGGTCAGCTCGAACTCGTCCGAACCCGCGAGGTCATCGAACGCCACCTGCCGAGACGTCAGCTGCGAGTACTCGATGTCGGCGGCGGGACCGGCGTGCATGCTCGCTGGCTGGCGGAAGCGGGCCACGCCGTGGAATTGGTCGACCCGATGCCGCGCCACGTTGGCGTCGCGGCCGCGATCGCGGCCGACGGTCTGGCAGTGACCGCGCAGCTCGGCGACGCCCGCGCCCTGGCTTTCGTCGACGGCACCTTCGACGTCGTCCTCATGTTGGGGCCGCTGTACCATCTCACCGAACCCAGCGACCGCCGACACGCGTGGCGGGAGGCGCTGCGAGTCGTGCGCCCCGGTGGTCTGGTCGTCGCCGCCGCGATCAGCCGCTTCGCCTCCCTTTTCGACGGGCTCATGCGAGGAACGTTCAGCGACCCGCGTTTTGGTGGAATCGTCGACCGCGATCTGCGCGACGGTCAGCATCGAAATCCCGATCGGATCTCCGGTTGGTTCACCACCGCGTACTTCCACCTTCCCGACGAACTCGAAGCCGAAGCTGCGGAGGCGGGCGCTGCGATCGTTGACTTCGCCGGCCTGGAAGGACTCGCGGGCTGGTTGCCGCAACTCGGTGAGCAGTGGCGCGAAGCTCCCGCCCGTGAAGCAATCCTCAACTCGGCGCGGGCCGTCGAGTCCGAGCCGACGTTGCGCGGCCTGAGCGCGCACATGCTGGTCGTGACCCGCAGACCGAAGTAGCGGCCGTGGTCGGTATCCATCTCGACACCGATATCGGCTCCGACACCGACGACGCGTGCGCGCTCGCGATGCTTACTGGTTGGCCGAACGTCGAGATCGTCGGCGTCACAACGACCATCGATCCCGGCGGCCGGCGTGCCGGTTTCGTCGCACGGTGCCTCGAACTCGCCGGGTGTGTCGACATCCCGGTGGTTGCCGGCGCAGCATGCTCGATGACGACCGGACAATTTCCCGGCACGATTCCCGACGACGGCCGATATTGGGACGCGCCCGTCACTGCGCGTCCGTCGCGGCCGGGCGAGGCAGTCACGCTCCTGCGGGCCAGCGTCGAAGCCGGCGCCACGATCGTCGCGATCGGCCCGTACACCAACCTCGCTGACCTCGAAATCGAAAAGCCCGGCAGTCTCGGCCAAGTTCCTGTCGTGCTCATGGGCGGCTTCGTGCACCCGGCCGAATCCGGACTGCCGACATGGGGACCGGAAATGGACTGGAACGTCCAGTGCGATCCGCACGCGGCGGAGGTGGTGTTCGCCGGCGCGACGCATCTCACGCTCGTGACAATTCCCGCGGCGTGCAAGGCCCATCTCCGCAGGTCGCATCTGGCGCGGTTGCGGACCGCGGGTCCGCTCGGCGCCCTGCTCGCGCGTCAAGCCGAGGCCCATGCGTTCGACAATGACATGACCGAACTCGCTCGTGCGCACGCCGGGCTACCCGACGATCTGTTGAACTTTCAGTACGACGCGGTGGCGTGCGCGGTCGCGGCCGGCTGGTCGGGCGCCACGATCGAACAGACCAGCCTCTCGGCCGTGTTCGACGACGGGGTGCTCCGCTTCGAGCCCGACAGCCGCGGTCGTCCGACTCGGGTTGTTGTCGACGTCGACGCCGACGACTTCACCATCCGGTGGTTCGAGACGATCGAACGTTCGTCTATGAGAACTGGGGGATGACATGCTTGCCCATCAGGTCGATGGTCTGCATGACCTGATCGTGGCCGATCTTGTAAGGGTTCACGAGACACAACAGGAGGTCGACGCCGGCGGCCTCGTACCGTTTGCACGCGTCGACGCACTGGTCGGGCGTGCCCAGCACGCAGGCGCCGGTGTCGACGAGATATTCCAAGCTGAGCAGATCGAGTGAGCCGTCGTCGGACACGGCGCGCATGTCGGCGGCATAGCCGTAGTTGCCGAGCTCCTGGTTGCGTTCTTCCATCCATTCGGCGACAGCCGCGATCTGACGGGCTCCGACCTTCGGGTACCACTCGAACGACTCGCGTGCGGTCTGGCGTGCTTCGGCTTCGGTCGGTGCGCACACGGCCATCGTGAATGTTGCCGCCCGGTTGTTCACAAACTTGCCGATCGGTTTGGTGCACTGCCCGACCGAGCGACGGTAGATGTCGATTTTCTTCTTCACCTCTTCTGGCGACACGCCCACCGCGAACGAGCACAGCCCCAGACCGAGCTCGCCGACCTGGTGGTGACCGTCGTCGCTCGTGGTCGCACCCCAGATCGGCGGATGGGGTTGCTGGAACGGCTTGGGCTGGACGCGCCGGTCGGGCAACGACCAATGCTTGCCCTGGAACGACGTGCGCTCATTGGTCCAACAATCGACGACGTGTTCGATCGCCTCTCGCCACATGTCGCGGGTCTCGTGGGGGTCGACGCCGAAGCCTTCGAGTTCGATGCGGGTCGCGGAACGGCCGGTGCCGAAGTCGACACGACCGTCGGAGAGCAGATCGAGCACGGCGACGGACTCGGCGGTGCGGACCGGGTGGTTGTACGGCTTGGGCATGAGTCGCACGCCGTAGCCGAGCCGCATCCGCGACGTTCTCGCGGCGATCGCGCCGTACAGCACCTCAGGATTCGAACAGTGCGAGTACTCCTCGAGGAAGTGGTGCTCGACGGTCCAAAAGGCGTGAAAGCCTGCCTGTTCGCCTGCGATCGCCTGTTCAAGCGTGTGTTTGTACGCGAGGTGTTCGCTCTGCGGACCCCATGGTCGGGCGACGGGAATCTCGTAGAACAGCGCGAACTGCATGCGGGGATCCTTCTTCGACAGGCGGAAGGTAGAACACGTTCTCGCACCTAGCGGCGGTCGCGCAAGAACGGGTACTTGTCGCGCACCGAAGCGACGCGGGCGGGATCGACGTCGCCGGCGATCGCGCATTCACCGTCGCCGGCCGACGAGATCGACTCACCGAGTGGATCGAGGATCACCGACTCACCGACGTAGATGAGCCCGTCGCCGGTACCGACGCGGTTGACGCCCACCACGAACGCCTGGTTCTCGATGGCCCGGGCCTTGAGGAGCGCCGACCAGTGTGCGCGTCGTTGACGAGGCCAGTTCGCGATCACGACGTAGCAGTCGGTGCCCGCCGCCAGCCCCCAGAACTCGTCGGCGAACCGCAGGTCGTAACACACGAAGAACGTGCACCGGACGCCCTCGACGTCGACGGTGAGGAACGTTTGGCCGGCCGCATAGTGCTCGGGTTCGGCGCCGTATCCGAACGGATGGATCTTGGCGTAGCGGTATGTCGAACCGTCGGGTGCCGCGAGCACGAGTTGGTTGAACGGACGTGCGCCCGCAGTCGCCCGCTCAGGGAACGAGCCGCACACCCACACCCCGTGGGCACACGCCTGGCCGGACAGGAACGACGAGCTTGGCCCGCCGCGCAGCTCGGCGACCAGGTCGACGTTCATCGAAAAGCCGGTCGAGAACATTTCGGTGAGCACCACGAGCTGCGCGCCGCCGGACGCGGCTGCGGCGATCATCGGCGCGAGCCTCGCGAAGTTGGCATCGCGGTTCTCCCACACGATGTCGTGTTGGAGCGCGGCGATCTTCATCTGCCTACCGTAGGTGCGACGGTCGTCGTTTGCGGGTCCAGACCAGCACGACGACGGGAGCGACGGCGTCGAAGCCGAGCGTCGCGACGAGGCCGAACTTGTCGACGCCGGGCATGATCATCGTCAAGTGACGCAGGTGGTAGACGAGATGCGGCACCGCGTTGACCAGCCATACGATCATGGCGGTCCGGGCGATGGTACGTGTGCCGATCACCAACGCCGCGAAGACGAGCACCACCAGCGCCAGATTGAGCGAACCGACATCGCGTACCAGGTGCTGGTTGTAGGGTCCGTCCATCGCGACCCAGCCCCGTCCGAGTGGGAAGTCGTCGTAAAATGAACGCGGCGTGAAGGCCGCTTGGATTCCGACGCCGAGGTTTCCGAGCGCGAGCAGCCACAGCAGCACCCGCACGTTCGCCGAGAGCGCGGGTTCGATGCCGGCCGCGGCGGCCGTCACCGGCCAGCCCTCCCGCAGGCCCGCGACGCGGGGTGCCCAACCGGTCGCGTCCCGAAATCGCCGATTCGACACGCGTTGCGAATCGGCGAGTGGGCCGACCACACGCTTCGCGCTGGGCACCGCGTGCAACCGTCGGCGTCCGACGGCCGCCGCCAGCACCGAGCGGCTGTCGCGGTGGCGCAGCGGTTCGTCGTCGACGACGTCGTAGGTACCGGTCGCCGCCGCGAGGGCGGCCACCACTGCGGTGGCGGCGTCGTCGGCCGCGATGGATGGGAACCAACTCTCGCCCCGTCCGGGTTCGACCGCGAGACCACGACGCGCGGCACGCAAGATCGTCAGTGTCTGATCGCTGTCCGATGCGACGAAACCGCCGAATCGCAAGACCACACCGCGCCCGCCCGCGGCAGCGAAACGTGCGGTCTCGGCTTCCGCGCTGCGGACCGGACCCGTCGGTCCGCTGTCCCGGATCGGGGTCGTCGACGCGTCGATCCACTCGTCGCCATGGTCTCCGTACAAGAACGCGATCGATTCCTGCACGTAGCATGTCGCGCCGGCGGCGAGCGCGGCATCGACGAGGTTGCGGGAACCCTCGGTGCGGAGACGACTGTTTTCCTCCCATGCGCGCGGGTTGGCCGCATCCGCCAACGGCGGGATATGCGTCGCCAGGTTGCAGACCGCGTCGTGGCCCGCGACCGCGGCGCGCAGCTCGTCGGGATCGAAGACGCTGGCCTGCACCGGCGTCGCGCCGAGCGTCCGTGCGAGCGCAGCCTTGGCGGGCGACCGCACGAGTGCCGTCACCTCGTGGCCGGCGGCGGCCAGGGCCGCCACCGCCCGGCGACCGAGCACACCGGTCGCTCCGGCGACGAAGACACGCATCGCAACCCCCTGTCGTCGTATTCCGGTCGACTCTAATCCGGATAATACTTATCCGAGATTGTCGGGGCGAATCGGTGCGGACCACGTCCACGACCAGGAGAATCAGCCGGACTCGGGGCGGCGGCGTCGGATAGGTTCGTCGCCGACGAGAGGGACGACGTGAGCACGCCGACCGCCGCCGACCGCCGCCGTGCCGGCTTCCGGTTGATTCTCGAAACGGTGCGCGCTCGGCGCCGTCACCTGCTGTTCGCCCTGTCGGGCGCGAGTCTGTACACGGCGGTGGTGCTCGCGACCCCGCTCGTCGCCGGCGCGGTGATCGACACCGTGATCACACACCACCACCCCGGCCGGTTGCGCGGCTACGTCATGATGTTGCTCGCGCTCGCAGTCTTGCGCGCCGCGTCGGGCGCGCTGCGCAAGTATCAGGCCACCAAAGGCCCGGCGCACATGTCGAACGACCTGCGCCGACGTCTGTACGACCACTTCCAGCGCTTGTCGTTCTCGTTCCATGACCGCATGGGCGCCGGACAACTGATGGCCCGGGCTTCCACCGACGTGACCGCGGTCGAGCAGGTGCTCAATCCTTTGCCGTGGGGCATCCAATCGTGCGCGATGTTCGTGTTCGGCGTGTTGCTGCTCCTGTTCGTGCAGCCGCTGCTCGCGAGCGCGGTCGCGGTCGTCGTGGCGATCGGCATCGCGTGTGCGCTGCGACGCGCCACCTCGCTGTATCCGGCGTCGTTGCACGTGCAAGAGCGGCTCGGCGAATGGTCGGAGTTCGTCGAGCAGCAGGTGCAGGGCATCCGCGTCGTGAAAGGCCACGGGTTCGAGCGCCAGTTCCAACACGACGGCGCCGATCTCGCCGCGAACTCGCGCGACGCAGGCATCACGCTGTCGGTGGCCCGTGCGACCTTCCAGGCCGCGCTGATCGCCGGACCGGGCTGCGCGTTCGTCGTGGTGGTAGGGCTCGGCGCATGGCTCGGCGCGACCGGCCGCATCTCGCCGGGCCACCTGCTGGCATTCCTGCAGTACCTGGCGATCCTGGTGGCGCCGGTCACGGTCGGCGCCGAGTTCTTGTCGCAGTGGCCGCAGGCATCTGCGGCCGCGGCCCGCATCGCGGAGGTGCTCGCCGCCGAGCCCGACGTCGCCGAGCCCGCCAACGCACGCCCACTTCGTCCCGGCGGCGGCGCGGTGCGCTTCGAGCACGTGACGTTCGCCTACGCCGCCGGCCGGCCCGTACTGGCCGACCTCGACCTCGACATCGCCGCGGGGTCGTGCGTCGCGCTGGTCGGCGCCGCCGGAGCGGGAAAGACAACGGCGGCGTTCTTGACGTGCCGGTTTTACGACCCGTCGAGCGGCGTCGTGCTGCTCGACGACCAGCCGGTCAACGAGATCCATCTCGCGGACCTCCGACGGGCCGTCTCGATCGTGTTCGAGGACACCGTGGTGTTCACGGCCACCATCCGGGAGAACCTCCGCGTCGGAAGCCCGGACGCATCCGACCACCAGATCGAGCACGCGGCTCGCCTGTCCGAGGCCGACGAGTTCATCCGGGCGCTCCCGTACGGCTACGACACCGTCGTCGGGCCGCAGGGCTATTCCCTGTCGGGCGGACAACGACAACGACTCGCCATCGCGCGGGCGATCCTGCGCGACGCACGGCTGCTGATCCTCGATGACGCCCTGAGCGCGGTCGATCCGCCGACCGAGGCCGCGATCCGACGCGGACTTCTCGAAGCGATGAAAGGTCGAACCACGCTGGTGATCGCGCACCGCATCGAGACGATCAGCCTCGCCGACCGAGTGGTCCTCCTCGACGCCGGGCGCGTCGTCGCCGACGGCACCCACGAGGAACTGTTGAAGATCCCGGCGTACCGTCATGCGCTCGCGATCGACGAGCGGGCGGTCGCACCGTGAGCACCGTCGAACGGCCCCCGCGGGTCCCGCTGCGACGGCTCGCGGCCGACTTCCGGCCGTTCGCGGGTCCGGGGTCTGTCGCGCTCGTCGGTGTCGTCATCGGTGTCGTGTGCCAGGTCGCGATGCCGCTCGTGGTCTCCGTGGCGATCGACAGCGGCATCAAAGACAAATCGACGGGCACGATCGCCTGGTGCGTCGCGGTCGGCCTCGTGCTCGTTGTCGGCGTGGTAGCCGGCTCGTACGTCGAGTTGCGGTGGATGGGACAGTTCGGCGAACGGTACCTGGCCGACCTGCGCCGCCGGTTACTCGCGCATCTCCATGCGCTCGACCTCGACTACTTCTCGCGTGAACCGTCGGGCCGGGTGGTCGCGCGGCTGACCTCCGACGTGGAAGGCCTCCAGGAATTCTTGCAGCAAGGCCTGTCGCTGCTGCTGCGCGGCATCCTGTTGGTCGTCCTCACGACCGTCGTGATGTTCACCCAGTCGGTACAGCTTGCCCTGGCAACGCTCGCGATCCTGCCGGTGCTCGCGATCGCCGGCCGGTGGTACCGACCACGGGCCTACGACGTGCAGATGGGCTATCGGGAATCGATGGCCGAGTTACTGAACCACGTGAACGAGGCGTTGATCGGCATGCGGGTCGTGCAGGCCTACCGCAACGAGACACCACAACGACGAGCGTTCGCAGGCGTGAACGACGCGACGTACGCGTCGCGGCGACTGAGCGGCAGCATCACCGCCCGTTTCTACGCCGTCGTCGAGTTCATGAACCCAGTCGCGCTCGCGATCATCATCGGCTACGGCGCCGTACTCGCGAATCGCAACGAAGTACAGGTCGGAACCGTCATCGCGTTCACGCTGCTGCTCACCCGCTTGTTCGAACCCATCGAACAGTTCATCGAGCTCACATCGTTGCTGCAGACCGCGAGCGCAGCCTTCAGCCGCACGTTCGACTTCCTCGGACGCGCACCCGCGCTGGTCGACGAGCCCGACGCCGCGGCCTTCGAACGCGGTGCCGGCCGCATCGAGGTCGTCGACGTCACCTTCCGCTACCGCGACGACGCGCCGGCTGCGGTGGCCGGGCTCGAGTTGGACATTGCGCCCGGCGAACGCATCGCGGTGGTCGGCACGAGCGGCGCGGGCAAGTCGACGCTCGCCAAGCTGATCGGCCGTTTCTACGACCCCACCCAAGGTTCGATTCGTATCGACGGACAAGACCTGCGCCACGTGCAATCGCCGTCGCTGCGGCGTCACGTCGTGGTCGTGCCCCAGGAAGGATTCCTCTTCGACGGCACCATCGCGAGCAACATCGCCCTCGGCCGGCCGGGAGCGACCCACGCCGATGTCGAACGGGCATGCCGCGAGGTCGGCTTCGGTGACGCGATCGACAAGATCCCCGGCGGCCTCGACGCGAGAGTCGCCAACCGGGGCCTCACGCTCTCGTCAGGTCAGCGCCAGCTCGTCGCGCTTGCCCGCGCGTTCCTGGCGAACCCGGCGGTGCTCGTGCTCGACGAAGCAACATCGAACCTCGACCCGGCCACCGACGCGGTGGTCGAGCAGGCGCTGGGCCGACTGCTCGCGGACCGCACCGCGATCGTGATCGCACACCGCGTGCCGACCGCGTGTCGCGCCGGGCGTGTGGTCGTGCTCGAGCACGGTCGGATCGTCGAGCAGGGTTCGCCCGCCACCCTGGTGGAAGCCGACGGCGCGTTCGCGCGGTGGGTCCGCGCCGCGCTGGCGTCGGTCACAATGGACGCATGACCGGACCGACACCGACGCCCGAGCCACCGTATTACGTGGTGATCTTCACGTCCGTGCGAGATGAGCAGCCCGACGACGGCTACTCGGACACGGCCGATCGGATGTTCGAGCTGGCCAGCAAACAGCCCGGATTCCTCGGGTACGACACGGCCTACTCGGACGGTCTGGGTATCACCGTGTCCTATTGGCAGACCGAGTCCGCCATCGCCGCGTGGAAGGCCGACCAGGAGCATCTGGTCGCGCAGCGCCACGGCCGCCAACGCTGGTATCAGTCGTTCGAGATGCGGATCGCCCGTGTCGAACGGGCGTACACGTTCCAGCGATCGACGCCATGACCATCGCGCCACCGACGCGCCTGAAGCTCGGTGACGACCTTGTCTTGCGGCTGCTTCGGGTCAGCGACGCCCGAACGGTGGCGCATTCGGTCCGCGAAAGCCTCGAACATCTCACGCCGTGGATGCCGTGGGCCAACGAGGAGTCCACCCGCGAATCGTTTCAACGGCAACGGCTGAGGGGCGCGAAACACAAGGCGGCGCTGGGCGACGAGTGGCAATACGGCCTGTTCCCGAGCGACGAGTCGTCCCTCGTGGGTGCGTTCGGATTGATGGCGCGCAAATGGCCGGCCGCGATCGAGATCGGCTACTGGGTGCACGTCGACCAGATCGGTCGCGGCTTCGCGTCGCGGGCGAGCCGCGCCCTTACCAACGCGGCACTGGCGCTCGACCGCATCACGACAGTGTGTATCCGCTGCGACGAGGCCAACCTGCGAAGCGCGGCCGTCCCGCGGGCGCTCGGCTTCACCCTCGTACGCACCGAATCGCGTGCTCCGGAAGCGCCCGGCGAAATCGGTCAGCTCATGATCTGGGAACGCACCGAACCCTGCTGACCCGGCGCTGACCTCGGCGCCCGCGTCCCGGATCGTCGGCCGCGGCGATCGGCCGTGCGGATCTGCGCTGCATCACGGTCCGCGGAGCGCGCCCTCGATGCGGTCCATCGTCGGCGGGTCGAGCCGTTCCATCACGTCGAGCGCGACAAGATTTTCGCGCAACTGCTCGACCCGGCTGGCGCCGGTGATGACCGAAGACACCCGCGGGTTCTTCGCGCACCAGGCGAGGGACATCTGAGCCAGCGTGCAATCGAGATCGGCCGCGACGGCCTGCAGACGGCGGACCCGGTCCTTGGTCTTGTCGTTGTTCATCGAGTAGTGCAACCACTCGTAACCGGGGAGCGAACCGCGGCTGCCGGCCGGGATGCCGTCCAGGTACTTGCCGGTCAGCACGCCCGACGCCAGCGGGCTATACGTCGTGAGCCCGAGCCCGATGTCTTCATAAAGACGCAGGTATTCGAACTCCACTCGCCCGCGGGCCAGCAGGTTGTACTGCGGCTGTTCCATCACCGGTTTATGCAGGTGATGTTTGTCGGCGATGTGCCAGGCGGCGCGTATCTCGTCGGCGGTCCACTCCGACGTGCCCCAGTAGTGGGCCCGTCCGCTGGCCACAATGTCGGACATCGCCCACACCGTCTCCTCGATCGGCGTGTGCGGATCGGCGCGGTGACAATACAGCAGGTCGACGAAGTCCAAACCGAGCCGCTCGAGTGAACCGTCGATCGCCTGCATCAGGTATTTGCGGTTCAACGTGTCCTTCATGTTGGGAACGTCGTGCAGCCCCCAGAAAACCTTCGTGGAGATCACGTACGAGTGGCGCGCCCAGCCGAGCTTGGCGATCGCGCTGCCCATGATCCGCTCCGACTCGCCCTCGGCGTAGGACTCCGCGTTGTCGAAGAAGTTGACGCCCGCCTCATAGGCCGCCTGCAAACAATCGGTCGCCTCCGCGATGCCAATCTGTTCGCCGAAAGACACCCACGATCCGAGCGACAGGACGCTGACCTGCAGTCCGGCCGGACCGAGCCGGCGATATTCCATAGTCATGCACTCGCTCCCTGCAGTTGCGACATGTATTGGTTGAGATCGAAATAGTCGCGCCAGGCGACAATCTTTCCGTCCTTCACTTCGAACGTACCCATCACGGGCAGCTCGATGGTGGCGTTCGGCAGAACGAAGACGTCGACCCGCTCGGTCAGCACGACGTCGCCGTTGGCGACGATGTTGCGGACACGGAATTCGACACGTTCCGCGGGTGTCACGAACATGTTGAGCAGTCCGAGGATCGCTTCGCGGCCGACCGCAGGGTCGACCGGTATGTTGTGGTAGACGGCGTCGTCAGCGAAATATTCGACGAGCTCGTTCGGCGGGGCACCCCTGCCGAACGCCGAACAGAACTCGAGCACGAGGCCAGCTGCGTCGTTGGTCATGGCGCCGACGTTATATCCGAACGTCTGCACCCGTATATCCGCGGCGCTCAGTTCGGTCATCGGCCATCATGTCGGGGATGGCGCCGACACCGTTCGAGCAGGCGACCGCGGTGCAGCCACGGGGCGAGGCCGGCGCGTATCGCGCCCACATCGGCCAGGAGTGGAACTGCCCTGTCGTGCCCCACGGCGGTCTCGTCACCGCGACCGTGGTGCGGGCGATGCTCGCAGAGCTCGACCGACCCGACCAGTCGTTGCGGAGCGTCACGACTGTCTTTGCGGCCCAGGTGATCGCCGGTCCGGTCGACGTCGACGTGACGGTCCTGCGACGCGGCCGTTCGATCTCCCAGGTCAGCGCGACCGCGCGGACGCCGGGTGCCGACGCCGGCCACGCGACCGTCGCGGTGTTCGGCGCCCCACGGGCCGGCTTCGAATTTACCGACACCACGGCGCCGGTGGTCCCACCGCCGCACGAGTGCCCGTCGTTTCGCGATCCGCTGCCGCCGGACGTCGACATCGTCGGCGACGTACACATGAACTTCTGGGAGCAGGTCGAGGGCCGGGCCGCGAGCGGACATCCGCCGTGGGAGCCGTACGTCCCGACCACGTCGGAACGTTCCGCCTGGTATCGATTCGACGAACCACCGATGCTCAGCGACGGCCGGCTCGATCCTCTCGCGGTCGTCACGATGTGCGACACGATGCCGGGCGCGGTCAGCGAGCGGATGGGCCGCCGCGATCACAGGTACCTCCCGCCCAGCTGCGACCTCACCGTGCACCTGTTCGACGACGCGCGCACCGAGTGGATCCTGGCGGTCAATCGGGCCCGCTACGCCGGTGATGGCTACGCGTCAACCGAGATGGAGATCTGGGACGCAAGCTGCGAACGCCTCGTCGCGTACGGGACGCAACAGATGTTCTTCGTGTTCCCCGAAGGTCCCCCACCGCTCGACGAGCGCGTCCCCCGCACGCGATAGCGCACGCCGACGTCGGCGTCGGCACTGCCCTGGATCATCGTGGTCGAACCTGAGCTCGTCGGCCCACGCGCGGTGCGGTCACGGAACAGACGCCGCTCATCGGTCCGGCCCAACCTGACGGCCGCGTGATCCCGACGCGCCGCGGCTAGCAGACAAAAAAGTTCGACACGAGACCCGCTACGGCGGTGCGCAGACGGGCGAACGCGACGACAACGGGCCTCGCGACGGGACGGTCGTGTCGTTCGCGAACGGCGCGTCCCCGCCGAGGCGTTGACCATCGCGGAGCGAAGGTATGTCCCACGACGAGGCGTCGGCCCCGAAGCCGCTGACTCGCGCGACGGGCGACGCAACAGTCGGCGGGACTGAAGCGCTGACCTTCAGCCGCGGGTTCGGGCGAGTCCGGCCTTTTTGAGTACGTCGGCGGGAACGCCGGCGTCGCGCCATGCGCCGTATCCGATGCCTCTGTTCTCACCGAACTGCTTGGCAATCTTCACGAACGCGGCCTCGAGACGTTTGAGATCACCCGTACCCGACGCCGCATGCATGTCTGCGAGACGGGTTTCAAGGTCACGAACCGCTTGCGCAGCCACGACTTTGTTGACGCCTTTCGCTGACTTCGCATTTGCGTGTGCTGCGACCAGGCGCCGCTCGAGTGTCGCCTTCGTCACCTTGCGACCACGCCGTTTGGGCGTGTTCACGGCAGACAGGTATCGATCGACGGTGGCCGACATCGCGCGGCCCTCGGCCAGCGCCCGTTTGTGCGCCGCACTCATGATTCGCTGCGGCCGGCGCTTCGTCGCCTTCCGGCCACCCTTCGCGGCAGCCCGTTTCACGGCTTTTTTCGGGATAGGCATGTAAAGTCCGATTCTTCGGAAGACAAGAACTTGGAAAGAAGTTACAGCGACTCTGAACCAAGAGGCGAACTTGCACGAAGCGCGCCGCTGCGCTTTGCCGTGCTCTGATGCGACGCGCACGACTTGGGGACCGTCGCCGAGCGCACACCGCGTCGGTGCGCAGCTGGCTCGACGTCATACCGATGGTGTGGACGGCGAGATCGGCGCGCAGCCGAGCGACGCGCCGGCGCGACGGTCGGCGTTGCGGGACGCGAACGTGTTGCGCTTCGTCACGACCCGGTGACGCTCGTCCCCCAGCCGTCCTGCGCCCGTGCGAGCGGTGGCTTCCTCACGCCGTGCAGGCAGAACGTCTCAGTCGAGCACGACCGGCGGCTTCGGCAATCCTGCCGCTTCGCACATGAGGTAGTAGCCCTGCAGCACGAGGCCAGCGTCGATGACGCTCTCCACGTTGCCGTTCGCATCGAGGTTGAGATTGGCACCCCAGATCGCGAAGAACACGTCGGTGGGTTCGGTGTTGTCGTCGGGCACGACCAGTGTGTGCACTGATCCTGCCGGCTCGTACAGGAATGAGCCGGCACGGTTCACGAAATCGGATTCTTTGTACCGCCACGCTCCCGTCGAGGTGAACGCGTAGACCGGGCCGGTGTGCTTGTGTGTCTGAACCTGGTAGCCGGGCATGAAGCGGTTACGGACGACCCACAGACCTTCGCGCTCTTTGATCTGGAGCACCTTGAGCAGCGAGCCGCCGCCGATGTCGACCCAGGGGAGCTCGTCGTCGGCCCGGTGGATCGCGGTGGGGATCTCGAGCATCGTCATCGCGAAAGGGTACCCAGCATCTCGACGAGCGTGTCTCGCTCACCGCCGTCGAGCACCGCGAGCTGACGGCCGAACATGCGGTCGGTGCGTGCCTCGGCCAACGCCCAACGGTCGTGCAGCGGCTCAGGCTCGGGGTACGGCTCCGGCCAGCCGAACACGCCCAACATCGCTTTGGAGCGCACGACGATCGCCTCGAGGGGCGACAAACCGACCGTGAGCACCGCGGCGGCGTGGAGCGCGCCCCGCAGTTCACGCAGGCCGTTCAGCCGGTGCAGGGCGAGCGCCCGAGGTTCGGCCGGCTCGGCCAAGCACCGCCAGCCCGCGAACAGCGGCGCACCGGCGACGGGAGCCGCGTGCGAGACGCGCCCGACGAGCGCGGCGAGCGTCGGCCAGTCGCGATCGTCGGGGAGATGTTCGCTTGCCCACAGGTGACACCGGCCGGCCCATTCCTCAGCTGCGCGCCGGCGGGGCATGACGCCCGCCGAGCGCTCCCATGCCGTACGCACCACGCCCGGCTCGAAGAACACGAATGTCGCGGCGACGACATCGGCCGGAACTTCGCCCAATGCGCCGCCGCGGCCGGCGGTATAGAAGTCCGAGCCTTCGAAGCCGAGCCCGGCTGCGTAGGCATACGTGGCCGGGTCGGTCATGAAGCCGCTCACAAAGCTGACGATTGTGTCGCGAGTTTCGTGGGCGGCCTGCTCGGGAGTGATGCTCACGAACGGAAGAACGGATTCTGCGGGTCGCCGGCCGCGAGCACATCCGTCACGCGGGGCAGCCCGTCGTGTCCGGCCATGAGCGCGGCAAGGGTCGCGGCTTGGTTGTTGGCGTAGACCGATTCTTCGTCGTTTGCGTTCGGATCGACCCACACTGCCGCGATCAGGAGGAGCGACTCGAGCTCGTCGGCGCGCACGACCCGCTGGCGGGCCGCCGCGATGACGCCGGCCGCGACGCCAGCCTGGGCGGCACCCCACGTGAGGTGGGCGTGACGCTCGCCGGTGACCGCGTCGACGGCGGCTTTGTTGACGAACAACGTGAACGGCTTCACGGGCAGGTTCGGCCGGGCGACCACCACGAACGGCGCGTGACCGAGGCGAGGGGTCGCGAGCGCCGTCGCCCATGCCGTACCGACCGGACCGTCCTTGGCGCCGAGCACGGTGTTCACGTGCGCGGCCTCAGGCCCCGATCCGGCAAACCCTTCACCGATCCGCATCGTGTGATCGCTCACGCGATGCGTCCGTAGCGGACTTCCTTTAACAGTGCGCTCGACATCGTGCCCGGTTTCGTGTCATAGCCGAACAGGCCGACGAGCCGCGGTGTCGGCCCGGCGATCGGACTCACACGGTGCAGCGAGTACCGACCCGCGAACACGAGCAGCGTCCCCGGCGTCATCGGCAGTGTGATGACCCGCTCGCGCTCGCCGGCAAGCACGTGCGCGACGTCGTCGTAGTGTTCGTCGTCGCCGGCGCGGATCTGGGGCGCGACCTCGAAGTCGCCGCCCAGGTCGGCGTCTTGGATCGCGACGGACACGACGAAATCGGTCTGGTCGAAATGCCACTGGAGCTGATCGCCGTCGGTCATCACCGCAAGGTTGAGTGCGCCGAGCGGGTCGGCGTAGGGGTAGATCTTGTCGAGGCCGAGTATCGCAGCGACGAACCGAGTGAGCTCCGGCCACTCGTAAAGTCGGCGGATGGGAGACTCGGGCGGGAACAGGTCGTACGCGACTGCACCGACGTCGTACTGGCCGAGCCATTGCTGGGGATGATCACGCGGGAACGACTCGTCGGGAAATCCGAGGTACGCGGTGCCGAGCCCGCCGCTGCGGTGCGCAAACTGCGAGACGGTCCGCGCGTCTTCGACGAACGCTGCGAGCGCGTCAGCGCGTACGAAGGCGGGGATCTCACAGGCGCCGGTGGCCGCCATCTGCGCCCGACCTCGCGCGACGAACGACCAATCGAGCGCGCACGCGTCGGCGATGTCGGCGATGAGCACGGCATGGATGCTAGGCGCCCCGACGTGGCGGTTCACGGCCGGCGGTACGATTGGCAGGTGACCGAGCTCGACTATCTCGCCTTCGACGCCGACAACCACTACTACGAGGCGCTCGACGCCTTCACCCGTCACCTCGACCCCAAGCTCGGCGCGCGCTGCGTCCAGTGGTGCGAGATCGACGGGCGCAGATACCACGTGGTCGGCGGGCGGGTCAGTCACGCGGTGGTCAATCCCACCTTCGACCCGGTCGCCAAGGCCGGCGCCATGCACGACTATTTCCGGGGCAACCCCGACGGCAAACAGCCGTGGGAATTTTTGCGCGAACGCGAGCCGATCCCAGCCGCGTACCGCGACCGCGACGCGCGCATCGCCAAGCTCGACGAGTTCGGTCTCGAGTCGATCTGGCTGTTCCCGACGCTCGGCATCCTCTACGAGGAGCTGCTCGGCGACGATATCGACGCGATCACGCAGACGTTCAGGGCGTTCAACCGTTGGCTCGACGACGACTGGGGCTTCGCGTACCAAGGCCGCGTCTTCGCGGCGCCGTACATCTCGTTGTGCGATCTCGACTGGGCGATCAGCGAGCTGGAGTGGGCGGCCACGCGCGGCGCCCGTGTGATCGTGATGCGTCCGGCCGCGCCTCGCACCGCCGCCGGTCCGGTCCCGGTCAGTGATCCGCGCAACGATCCGTTTTGGGCGCGGGTGGCGGAAATCGGCGTCACGGTCGTCGCGCACGCCGGCGATAGCGGCTACTCGAGCAACGGCTACGCGCACGACGGCTTCGCGGCGGGATTCCGCGGAGGCGGTTGGCATCCGAACGTGAAATCGTTCCACATCGAGCGTGCCGCGCACGATTTTCTCATCACGCTCGTGTTCGACAAGTTGTTCGAACGATTTCCGTCGCTGCGCGTCGCGTCGGTCGAGAACGGCGCCGACTTCCTGCGCGACCTGTTCAAGAAGCTCGCGTCGACCGATCACAAGATGCCCGGCTATTTCGCTGGTGATCCGGCCGACGCGTTCCGGCGGAACATTTGGATTAACCCGTTCTGGGAAGACGACGTACACGAGGTGGTCGAGTACATGGGGGCCGACCGCGTGATCTTCGGGTCCGACTGGCCGCACATCGAAGGGATGCCCCGCCCGCTCGACTACGCCGCCGAGCTGAAGGCGTTCGACGACGCGACGCAGCGCAAGCTCTTGCGCGACAACGCCCGCGAGCTGAACACCCTTCGTCCCGCCTGACCGGACTCCGACGATGGCCGACGCGGGCACGATCGCTTCGCTCGCGACCGCCGGCGGCACGTTGGTGCTCGCGGTTGCGACCTTTTCGGCGACGCGTTCGGCGAACCGTTCCGCTCGCATTGCCGAACGCGCCCTCGATCTCGGGCTGCGACCGGTGCTGATCCCTGCGCACGAATGGGACGACGCCGAGCGGATCACGTTCGGCGACCGCGAAATCATCCAACTTCGGGGCGGCTTCGCCGCGGTCGAGCAACGGGGGACCAACCTCTACTTCGCGGCGCAGCTCCGAAACGTCGGCGCCGGGATCGGCGTGCTGACATCTTGGTTCATCGAGCCGGGTTTGACGGTGTCGCTGGACCTCCCGGATGTGAGCACCTTCGTCGCGCAGTTGCGCAGCCTGTACGTCCCGGCCCGTGACGTGGGGTATTGGCAGGGAGCGATCCGCGAAGGCAACACGGATCGCGGCGACGCCGACGCGCTCCGGCAGGCGATCGATGCGGGCGAGCGTCTGACGCTGTACTTGCGCTACAGCGACCACGACGGCGGCCACGACACGGTCACTCGCTACACGCTCCTCCCCGACGAGAACGGCGACTGGATTCTCGGGATTTCTCGACACTGGTCGGTGGGTTGAGGTCAGCGACGATCCCAGATGCGTCGGAGCCACGCGACCGACACTTCGGCCTGCGCTCGTTGGAACGGACGGAGTGTCGGCAAGCCGGGCGGATCGGGTAATCGACCGCGTTCGGTGAAGTAGCCCGCGAGCGCGGCGACGAGCGGCGTCTGCGTTGACGGGTCGAGATGGTTCAGGCCGGCGCGGTCGAGGACCGACTCCGGCTCACCGCCGCCTTCGAGTTCGACCGACGGCAACATGGCCAACACCTCGAACCAGCCGGCACCGATACACGTGCTGGTCCAGTCGACGAACACGACACGGCCATCGGCGGTGAGGAGCACGTTGTCGCTGCGGACGTCGCCGTGGATCAGGCCGTCCCCGACCGTCGCCTGCTCCCAGCGTGCCTCGGCCGCCGCGAGTTCTTCGACACGTTCGCGACACCAGAGGTCACCGATGTTGTCGCGGTCGTCTCGGGCGAGGATGCGCCAACCGTTGAACATCGCACCGTATTGCTCGGCGACGGTGCGGATCGGCCGGCAGGGCACGAGGTCGCCGAGACGTCTCGTCGCCCCGATGACACGCTGCAGTTCGTGCGGATCCCACGGTGTCGCAGGAACGGTGCCGTCGATGTCTTCGAACACGAGCGCGATCCACTCGTCGTCGTCGATGGTGTGCAGCAGTGCGGGCGCCGGCGCGTCGGAAGGCAAACAGGCGGCGATCTCACTTTCTCGTCGCATCATCACCGGCGAGTCCGGATTCTGCGCAGGGGATACGGCCTTGACGAATACTCGTCGCCCGTCGGCGAGTCGGCACCGCGCCGCGAGCGAGGGTCCGTAGCCGCCGCTTTGTCCGACCGCGTCGACCACCTTGGTACCGAGCGCGCCCTCGATCTCGACGCGCACGAACGTTGGGAGATCGGACCATTGCAGCCGGTGGTCGGGCGCGTGCATCGACCTATCGTGGCCGATGGCGGGCGACCGACGGCGACCTTTTTCGTCGAGTGCGGCGACGGTGGCCGCTTCGACGATGGTGGCCGGCGCGCCGACCAGACAGGCCGGGGCTTGGGAGCCGAGCGTTACAGCGACGCGAAGTAGAGGTCGGCGACGCGTGAACGCTGCCAGCCTTGAGCGCCGAGGAGCAGGTCGTCGACCTTGGCTCGGCGCAAATACAGGTGGGCGTTGCATTCCCACGTGTAGCCGACACCACCGTGGATTTGTATGCATTCGGCGGTCACATAGTTGGCGGCATGAGCGGCGTAGGCCTTGGCCGACGCCGCCGCGATCTCGCGATCGTCGACCTCGACGTCAGATGCCCACGCGGCGTAATGCACGCCGACCCGTGCCAGCTCGATCTCGCGCAGCATGTCGACTGCCTTGTGCCGCGTCACCTGGAACTTCGACAGCGGCTTGCCGAACACCTCGCGCGTCTGTGCGTAATCGAGCGCAGATTGGTTCGCGGCTTCGCTCACACCGATCAGCTCGGCGCCGATGAGCACGCCCGCATCGTCGACGATCCGCCGCCAGATCTCGGCATGGTCGCCGGGGGGGCCGACCAGCGTGGCCCGCGTCTCGGAGAACTCGACACGCGCGAACTTGCGGGTCACGTCGAGACTTGCGACCGGCTGGGCGTTCGTCGGCCGCTCGACGAGGAAGGTCTGCAGGCCTTCACGAGTACGGGCGGGGACGAGAAGCCAGTCGGCGGAAAGTCCGTCGGGCACCATTGGTTTGACGCCGTCGAGCTTGTAGCGGGTGCCGCGACCGTTGGCCCGAACGTGCACCCGTTCGACGGGATCGCCGTAGCCGGCCTCGTCGAGCGCGGCGGTGCCGCGTTGCGTGCCGGCCGCGAGCCCCTCGAGTTGTTCGTCGAGACCGAGCGCCCGTGCCGCGAGCGTCGCGACGATCGCCGACGACCAAAACGGCCCCGGGAACAGGTGCCGTCCCATCTCTTGTTGGACGACGACCGCGTCGACGAGGCCCAAACCGAGCCCGCCCGCCGACTCAGGCACGAGAAGTCCGGTCCAGCCGAGGTCGACGATCATGCGCCACACCTCGGGCGTGACGCCGACGTCGTCGTGTTCGGCCATCCGGCGCACATACTCGTTGGGCGCCTCGGCGGTGAGGAACGCGCGTACGGAGTCGCGCAGCGCCTCTTGCTCCGGAGAAAATGTGAAGTCCATCCGCGCAGGACGGTACCGCCTACCTGACGGTAATGTCAGGTTGTATATGGACTTCGCCTGGTCGCCCGAAGACATCGCGTTCAAAGAAGAGCTCGAGGCGTTCCTCGACAAGGAGATGCCGCCGTTCATCGAGCAGTGGTCCGACAACGAGGACATGGACGCGTCGCGCGGTGTGATGGGGGTGATGGACAAGCGCAAGGCGTGGCAGAACAAGCTGAACGAAGGGCGTTGGGCGGCGATCCTGTGGCCCGAGGAATGGGGCGGTCGCGCCGCCACCACCGCGCAGCAGGTGATCTACACGCAGGTGATGGCGAAATACCGCTCGACCGGCATTTTCAACGCCAACGGCATCGTGCAGATCGGTCCGTCGATCATCTCGTGGGGCACCGAAGACCAGAAGTCACGCTGGCTGCCCGGCATCCTCGACGCGTCAGAACATTGGTGCCAAGGGTTCTCCGAACCGCAGGCCGGCTCAGACCTCGCCAACCTGCGCACCACCGCGATCTTGTCCGACGACGCCACGCACTACCTCGTCAACGGTCAGAAGATCTGGATCTCCTCGGCGCAGATCGCGAAGTGGGGGCTGTTCTTGATGCGAACCGATCCCACTGCGATCGAGCGTGGCGTCAAACATGAAGGCATCACGACGTTCATCGTCGATATGGAACTGCCAGGCATCGATATTCGGCCGATACGCGAGATCACGGGCGACTCGTTGTTCTGTGAGGTGTTCTTCAACGACGTGAAGATCCCGGTGCGTGATCGGCTCGGCGACGAAGGCAACGGCTGGCTGGTGTCGATGGGCGCGCTCGGACAGGAGCGCGTCGGCAGCGCCGGTCAGGCGATCTCGATGGCGCAGGAGCTGCGCACGTTGTTGCAGACCGTGAAGGCCGAAAATCCCGACGCGTTGCGCGATCCCGCGATCCGCGAGCGCGTCGCCGAGCTGCACATGCAGATCGACTTCACCCGGCTCCTCATCGCGCGGGCGTTGTCGAAGGTGTTGAAAGGCGAGCGAGGCTGGCCCGAGGTACCGCTCGCAAAACTGCAATGGGGTTATATCTCGTTGTGGCTGGCCGAACTCGCGCTCGACGTCTTGGGCCCCACCGGCGCGCTGCTGAAAGGCGCGCCGGGCGCGGTCGATGGCGGCATGTGGGCCCGCAACTACGTGTGGCAGCGTTACACGACGATCGGCGCCGGCCCCACCGAGGTCCAGAAGAACATCATCGCCGACCGTGCCCTGAAACTCGAACGCTGACGCTGCGCAACCCGGCGCCCAACCTGCGTCGCTCGCGGCTGGCTCAGATGCGCCAATCGGCCCCGAGGTCGGCTTCGACCGAGCGCTCAGGTAGCGCGGTTCGGGAAACGGGCTGGTGAGAAGGGTTCGAGGTCGATCGCGGGAGGTTTTCCGACGATGAGGTCGGCGATCAGAGCTCCTGAGATCGGGCCGAGCAGCAAGCCGTTGGCGCCGTGGCCGGTGGCGACGAGCACGTTGGAGACGCCGGGCAGACGCCCGAGGATGGGCGCGTCGTCGATGCTGGTCGGTCGCAACCCAACCCGGACTTCTTCCAGGGTTGCGCCGGCCAGGCCGGGCATGACTCGCAACGCCTCGCGCATGATTTCGTTCACTCCGCCGGCGGTGACGTCGGGCACGAAACCGGCGTCCTCGACCGTCGCGCCGACCGCGACGCGGTGATCAGCCCAGGGCACCATGTAGTGGCCGTACACCTGTTGCACGATCGGCCAGTTCCCAGTGTCGTGATCGGCGACTCCGAGGTGTGCGATCTGGCCGCGGACCGGGCCGACGGGAAGCTGGACGCCTAGCTGTGCTCCCAATCGCCGCGTCCAGGCCCCGCCTGCGATGACGACCGCATCGGCGCTGATCGGGTCGCCGTCGACGACGACCGTCGCGGGAGCTCCCGCGCGTACCTCGTCGACCGAACCGGCTCGTATCTGGACGGCGTGTTGCTCGGCGCCGCGGCGAAGCGCCGCGCACATCATGCGACCGTCGACGCGCGCGGCTCGCGGATGATGCAACGCCCTGACGACGGTACCCAACACCGGAACCATCGCACGCGCCGCGTCGGCGCTGATCTCGGTCGCGCCGGTCGCGCGTTCGGCGACCCATTCCCACGCGGAGAGGTCGGTGTCACGGGTCGCGAGCTGCAAGATGCCGCATCGCGCCCAACCGGTATCGGGACCGAGTCGGGTGACGAGCGCGTCGTAGTGTCGTCCCGCCGCGAGCACGAGCTCGACCCACATCGAATCGTCGCGTTTGGCGGTCTCGGGCGACAGGATGCCCGCGCCGGCGTCGGTGGCCCGGCCCTGGTCGGCCCGGTCGACGAGCAACGTGCTCGTACCGGCGCGCCCGAGCTCGTACGCGGTCGCGGTACCGACCATGCCGCCCCCGACGACGACCACATCGAATGAGGTCATGTTTCTTGCACCGTCTCGTCCTCCGTCGTGGGTTGCGTCGCGCGGCCGACATCCTCCCTCACCTGGGCGGCCGGCGTCTCGGGACGGAGCCGGCTGCGCCGACTACGGTGCGTTGGTGATCCGTCGCGCGCCTCTACGGGGAGCTGCGAACGAAGGGGTGTCATGATCGAAGGTCCAGGCGAGTCCACCGATTCGGTCGTCGACGCAGTCGTCCGCGCCGGTCGTGCGCTCGTCGGTATCACGGTACGGGCGCTCTCGTCGGTCAGCGACGAGGTCACGCTGCCGCAGCTCCGGACGTTGGTTGTGGTGTCGCTGCAGGGACCGCAGACGGTGAGCGTGCTCGCCGAACGTCTCGACGTGCACGCGTCGACAATGACCCGCATGTGCAACCGGCTCGTCGCGCGCGGGCTCGTCGTGCGCAAACCGTCGGCGATCGACCGACGCGAGGTCGTGATCGAGCTCACCGCAGCCGGTCAGGGACTCGTCGACGAAGTGTTGGACAAGCGTCGACGCGAGATCGACGCGGTCGTTCGCCGCATGTCCGCCGAGGACCGTGAACGCGTCGTCGCCGCGTTGGAGCTCTTCTCGCAGGCCGCCGACGGCCCGGTCTCATCGGCCGATGATCCTGCTCAGTTCGTCGCGACGATCGTTCCGCCGATTCCGCAACGTTAAGCACCAACGAGCTCGGCCATCGCGCGTAACGTGTCGAGGTCGCCGTTGAGCACGACCGTCGTGACGGGGCTCGCTTCCCAGGCCTCGAGCCGGTCGCGGAGACGTTCTTTCGATCCGACCAGCGAGATCTCGTCGGCGAATGCGGTCGGTACGAGCGGAATCGCCTCGTCTCGCTTGCCCTCGAAGAACAGCTGCTGAATCTGTTGGGCTTCGGCTTCGAATCCCATGCGGCTCATCAACTCCATATGGAAGTTGCGATCGCGTGCACCCATACCGCCGATATAGAACGCGAGCGCGGCCTTGGTGGGCCACAACCCCGCCTCGACGTCGTCGGTGATTGCGCAGCCCATCACGGTCACGCAGATCTCGAAGCCCGGCTTCGCGGCGCGCAGCGACGGTGCGTACACTTCAGAGCGGAACGGCGAGTAGTACAGCGGCAACCAGCCGTCGGCGATCTCGGCGGCCAGCGCCACGTTCTTGGGGCCCTCGGCACCGAGCAGGATCGGGAGATCTGCCCGAAGCGGGTGGGTGATCGAACGGAGCGGCTTGCCGAGCCCCCACGAGTTCGGGCCGTCGTACGGCAACCGGTAATGCTCGCCCGCGTATGCGAGCGGCTCGTCGCGTCGAAGCACCTGCCGGACGATGTCCACGTATTCGCGGGTGCGGGTCAACGGCTTGCCGAACGGCTGGCCGTACCAGCCTTCCACCACCTGCGGTCCGGACACGCCCAGCCCGAGCGTGAACCGGCCGTTCGACAGATGATCGAGCGTGAGCGCATGCATGGCGCACGACGCCGGCGTACGCGCCGAGATCTGCACAATGCCGGTACACAACCGGATGCGTTCGGTGTGTGCGCCGATCCACGCGAGCGGTGTGAAGGCATCAGAACCCCACGCCTCGGCCGTCCATACCGAGTCGAAGCCGAGCCGCTCGGCCTCCTGTGCGAGCGGGACCGCGAACGGGTTGGGCTGCGCGCCCCAGTAGCCGAGTTGCAAACCGAGCTTCATATGACGGTTCTAGCATCGCGCGGCAAGACTGCACAGCATGACCCAACCCTTCGAAGGTGTGATCGGTCGCGACTGGCGAGAATCGACGCCGTGGTGGCCACCCGAGCCGACAGCCCCGTCCAACGCACCGAACGTGTTGCTCATCGTGTTGGACGACGTCGGGTACGCGCAGCTCGGCTGCTACGGCTCCGACATTTCGACGCCGGCCATCGACGGGCTCGCGGCCGACGGCGTGCGACTCGCGAATTTCCATACGACTGCGCTGTGCTCACCGACGCGCTCGTGTCTGCTGACCGGGCGCAACCATCACCGGAACGGG
>JBKQIY010000227.1:0-64316 GCA_052148155.1 Acidimicrobiia bacterium
GTGGCGGACGGGCACGGTTCCGACGCCAGCCACCGCTTGTCGGGTCGGTCGACGGAACGACCGTGTCCAGCCGGAACGAGTCCACCCGACCCGAAAACGATGGGACAACCTCAGACAACTTTCCGCACCGCAGGGGTCGGCTAGCCCGCCGTGCAGGGTCCGGTTGTGGTGGGAACGTCGAGCGTTTCGCCTCGGAGTGCTTCGGCCCGAACGTCGGTGGAGGTGAGGGCGTACCCGATGTCACCGTTGAGGGTGGAGCGCGCGAACACGACCCCGACGACGGTCCCGTCGGCCTCGATGAGCGGACCGCCAGAGTTGCCGGGACGGACGATGCCTTCGATCTCGTACACGTCGCGTGCGGTCGTCGTGGTTCCGTAGATGTTGCGGCCGACGGCGTCGAGTTCGGTGAGCACGACCGCGGGCTGCGCGTCGATCGGTCCTCCGGCCGGGTAGCCGACGACCGCGGCCTGAGTCCCGCGGGGGACTGTCGTCGCCGCGAGCTGCAACGACGGCCCGGTGACCGAAGGGTCGCGCAGCACCGCGATATCGAGGTCCGGATCGAACAACACCGGAGTCGCGGCGGTCGGCGTGTTGTCGACGACGACGAACGGGTGGCGGACCCCGGCGATGACGTGCGCGTTCGTGACCACGACACCGGGGGCGATCACGAAACCGGAACCTTCTTGGATACGGCTGCACGCGGCGCCTTCGATCTTCATCGTCGAAGCCGCCGCGTGCGCGAACGCAGCCCGCACGACGTCTGATCTGGGAAGCGCGAGAGGCGGCGCCGCGTCCGGTTCGAGTCGCGCGAACACCTCCGGCAGTCCGCCCGCATCAAGGAGACGTTGGATCCGCGCCACGACCGGCGGTGCCGGCGGCAAGACCCGATCCAAGAACCGCAAGATCGCAGACCGTTGCACCTGCACGGCCACCGAACGAACCGGATTGTTCGCGAGCATGCTGCCCACCAGCCACGCGATCGCGAGGGTGACCACCACCGCGATCACGACACCGAAACTGGCGTCGACCGACCGTCCCGGCGTCGCGCGAAGACGACGAGCGATGAAGCTGCCGACGACATGACCGACCGCGGCCAACACTGCCGCCAAACCAAACACGGACAACAGTGCCGTCTCGGCCTTGATGGTCGGGTCGGTCGCCAGGCGCGTCAGTTTCGGCGCGAGGTCCGCACCCAGTACCACGCCGAGCGCGAAACCGCCCAAAGACAGGGCCTGCGTGATCGCACCGGTCGCCACGCCATGACCGATCGCCACAACGACAAACGCCAGGATGACCACATCGACCCAGTTCACAGATGCACTCTTCCAGACGGCCACGCATGTTTCGGATGCGGCGCTGGGCATCGCGGTGCCGGCAGACCGGCCGAGGCAAGACCTCCCGGCGAAACCAGCCCGAACACCCTGCGACGCGGGAACGGACATGTCGGCCCCGTGCCGTTCGGGTGCGTGCGCGCAGTGCGCGACGAACGGGGCGATCGGGTGCCAGACGATCCGGGCGATGTGGACGGTTCCCCGGCCGGCTTGATGCCGAGCGTCGCCGAAATTCGGCCACGTTCGGCGAGCGCAGGCTGCGTCTCTAGGAGCCGAGTTCTGCGAGGGTGAAGCTGCTGTCGTGTGCGCTGTAGCTGCCGACCGCGGTGCAGCTGGTCGGGCTCGGACACGACACGCCGCTGAGCGACGCACCGTTTGCGCCGGCGGGGTTCGGGTCGCCCACCTGCGACCAGCTAGTGCCGTTCCAATGTTCGACCAGCGTGTTCGATGTTGTTGACGTCGAGTACCCGCCGACCGCGTAACAACTGTTCGAGCTGTGACACGAAACGCTGAGCAGTTCGGTGTTCGCCGCGCCGTTCGGGTTCGGTACCGCGGCAAGCGTCCAGGTGTTGCCGTTCCAGTCTTCAGCCAACGGTTTGGAGGCCGCGGTCGTCGACGACGCGTCGATACCGACCGCGACGCAGTTCGTCGAGGTTGAACACGAAACCCCAACGAGCGCGGCGAGCGGCAGACCGGTCGGGTTGGCGCTGGTCGCGACCGTCCAACTGGTGCCGTTCCAATGCTCAATGAACGTCCGAACCCCAGGCAACCTGGAGCCGGCGAGTGCTTCACCGGAGCCGACGGCAGTGCAGTCGGTCGCGCTTTGGCACGACACCGCGTTCAGTTGCGTGTTCTGCACTCCGGTCGGGATCGGGCTCGGCGTCGTCGACCAACGAGCACCGTTCCAAAGTTCGACCAACGCTTGTTCGGCCGTGTCGGTCGCGTCACTGCCCACCGCGAAACACGTCGTTGCGGTCGAACACGACGCTCCGCTGAACTGGACGAACTGCGCACCGGTCGGGTTCGACGGTGTGATGATCGACCAACGGGTGCCGTTCCAGCGTTCGACCAGCCCGTTTTCTCCCGCCGGAGAAAACACCGAACCGACCGCTAAGCAGTTCGTGGCGCTCGAACAAGAGACCCCGCTCAGCTCTGCGTAGACCAAGCCGGTCAGGTTCGGGCTGGGGACAACCGACCAGCGTGTCCCGTTCCAAAGTTCGATCAGGGCGTTGCCCTGCGTGTTCGACGACGACAGGCCGACCGCGAAACAGCGGTCCGCGCTGGGACACGACACCGAAACGAGCTGACTCTCTGACGACTTGTTGCTCATCGGTGCGATCGACCAACTCGTCCCGTTCCATTGCTGAATCGACGACGTCGCTCCGACTGCGGCGCAACTCGTCGAAGTTGGACACGACACGCCGGTCAGCGGGGTGACCGGAACGCCACTCGGTTCGGCCTCAACCGTCCAGCTCGTCCCGTTCCAATGCTCGGCCAACGGGACAGACCCGACTTCGGTCACGTCGCCCGACACTGACTCAAGCTGCGAGGCCCCGACCGCGGAGCAGTCGGTCGAGTTCACGCACGACACGCCCGCGAGGTCGGCTCCGACCGAGTCGTGCGGGGTTGGCGTGTCGACAATCGTCCAAACGGTGCCGTCCCAACGTTCGGCTAAAGCGCCGACGAACGAAACACCGACCGCGAAGCAGCTCGTCGGCGACGAACACGACACATCTTCGAGTCCGGGCGTGGTTTCGAAACCGAAGATTGGGCCGACGGCGATCGGAGCGTCCGCGCCGGGACCGATGGCGGATCCGACAGGGTGGCGGACGTCGAAACCGACGGAGCGGCGAACGCGGAGATGGACGTGTGCCCTGACTGCTTGCGTCGAGTCAGAACCTTCGACGATCGACCAGCTTGTGCCGTTCCATTGTTCAAGTAACGCCCCACCGCTTGCCGGTGATTCGTAATCTCCGGCCGCGAAGCAGGTCGTCGTGCTCGGGCACGAAACACCGAGCAACTCGGCCTCGATCGCGTCGTTCGGGCTCGGGACCGCGACCATCGACCAACTTGTTCCGTCCCAGTGTTCCACCAACGGGCTCGCCGTGAACACGGTCGCGTCGACCGGTGAGCTCGAGGAGCTCCCGACCGCGAAACAGTCCGTCGCGTTCGAACACGACACGGCGCTCAACGTCACGTCGGTGACTCCGGCCGGTGTCGGGCTGGCCACGATCGACCAGCTCGTGCCGTCCCACCGTTCGATCAGCGTCTGCGGTGTGGACGTCGTCGACGTCTCGACGCTGTCGTCGCCCACCGCGAAACAACTTGTCGAACTCGAACACGACACGCCGACCAGCTCGGCGCCAGCCTCTCCAGTCAGACGGGGGCTGGCCACGATCGACCAACTCGTGCCGTTCCAGCGCTCCATGAATGTGCCGTTCCCGCCGGCCCCCACCGCGAAGCAGTCCGATGCACTCGAACATGACACGGCCGAAAGCTCACCGTTCGGTGGTCCAGGCGGGCTCACACTCGGCACGACCGACCAGCGCGCCGCGGCGCCGGATGTTGGTGCGACACCGACGACGACACCCGCAATCAATCCGACGGTGACGACAAGCCTGACGAACGTCAGTCCACGCGCATGTTGAGATTTCGTCGCTTGTTTCGTTGCCTCAACACGGGGACGCATTCGACCGCCTCCGTGCGCACCATAGGAACATTTTGCTGCGAAAGCAAAGACGTTCGGGACGTTCATATGCCTATCCAGACACGTAGCGTGTGCTGCGGCCCGACGTCAGGTTCCGGTCGCGCGTCTCCGCGTCAGTGTTGCGTCTGCGCAGGGTGTTGCGTCGGTCCGAGCGGATCGTGGCGAAGATGTCGGTCGCCTCATGTTCGGTCGGTGGAGTGGACTTGCGGATCTCGCTGCGGTGCGACGGCCCCGGAAGCGTCGCTCACCCAGACGTCACACCTTGTTGAGTTTCGCGGCCGTTCCGGTGAGCCCGCTCACCCGGACCGGGACGGCACTGCCTCCCGGCGCGGAAGTGCCGATGCCGAGAGAGCCGCGATAGTTGGATCCCCACACGAGGACCGTTCCCTTGACCAGGGCGAGACTTACGGTCCCGCCAGCCGAGATTGCCGAGACCCCCTGCAGGAAGTCGCGGGACGGCGAAGCCGGCCGACACGACTTGACCCCGACGGCACAGACCGCGACTGGCGCGTTGGTGCTGATGTGGGTGCCGTTTCCGAGCCGGCCGGGTTCGTGGTTGTCGCCCCAGCCGAACACCCTGCCCGCGACGAGCGCCAAACTGAAGGAACGGCCGCCCGAGATGGCAGTCAGCCCCGTCCAGCGGGCATGCACAGCGACGGGGGTCGTTTGGCATCCGCCGTGGCAGGCGTTCCCGCGTGTCGGTTTCAGTCCGACCTGACCTTCGGTGTTGCTGCCCCATGCTTCAACACCGACCGGCGTTCCCGACGGGCTGTCGACCATGGCCAGGCTGTGGTAGTTGGCGGCCGAAACCGCCGAAACTGGCATTTTCAGGGTGACCGCGAGCGGCGCCTTACTGCACGCGAACGGACCGCACCGATCGGGGCCGGCGGTTGTGCCGTCTCCGAGCTGGCCGTATCTGTTCTCGCCCCACGCCAACGCGGTGTGACCTTTCAGAGCCATGCTGAAGGAATCGCCGCCCGAGACAGCCGTGACGCCACTCAAAAAGAGGCTGGGTTTGGAGCCGGGCGGACAAGACTTCACCTTGACCGCACAGACCGACACGGGTTCGAGGGTGGAGACGCTGATACCGGCGTTGCCCAACTGGCCCGAAGTGTTGGAACCCCAACTGACGACCGCGCTGTTGTTGAGCACCGCCAGCGTAAAATACGTGCCTGCTGCAAACGCCGTGACGCCTTGCAGGAACGAACTCGCAGGAGAGCCGGCCGGACATGACGTCACGCCGACCGCACAGACCTGCACCGGAACGGTTTGACATTCTCCGTTGCAGGTGTTCCCGCGTGTGGTGCCGACTCCCAGCGAACCCTGCGAACCGTTGCCGGCACGTCCCCAGTCCATGAGCGAGCCGCCGACGAGCGCCAAATTGAAGAACGCGCCAGCCGCGATCGCGGTGACCCCATGCAAGTACGAGCTGGCAGGAGAGCCGGGCGGACACAACTTCACCGTCGCCGCACAGACCAACACCGGCAAGTTGGTGTCGTTGGTGGTGCCGTTCCCGAGCTGGCCGTACATGTTGGAGCCCCAGGTGGCGACGGTGCCGTTGTCGAGCAGGGCCATGCTGGCTTCGAAGCCAGCCGCGATGGCTTTGACTCCGGAGAGCGTCGGCTTCGCCACCAGATCTTTTGGGGGGCTGTCGCTGCGCAGCTGGCCGACGGCATTGGACCCGACGGCGGTGAGGCTGGACGACGCAGCCGACGCCGGCGCAGCGTTCAACAAGCCGAGTGTCAACACCGCGCACCCGGCGGCGCCCGCCACCCGAAAGAACCCCGTCACCACGGTTGTCCCTTTCCGTCGATGCGTGAGAACACCGCGGAAAGGCGGATGGCTCGGCGATCGCTTCGCACTCTGTGCGATTTCAATGTGGGTCGCCTCCCTCGAACGAGTAGTTCACGCTGAGCGCGGCAGTGGTCACGGCACTTGTGTGACCGACAGAAAAAAGCATGTGTCTCCCCCCGACGCCGCGTCCACGGGAAGTATCCGCCCCCCCGCGCGCATACTCCGGCCGGGTCGGAAACCGACGCGGCGCGGTGTACGCGACACCCTTGTCTGTTCGGTCCAACATGTCCAGGCCAGATCACGACGACACACACACACACATGACACGCACCGTCGATACCGGCGCGCCGGTCATCGACACGACGACCGGGATCGGCTCGCGCGGCTGCACCCTGCGCTGAGACGACGTCGTCGCCTCCGGATGCCGGCCTTGACGATGAGCACTGACTCCGCGACGCCGTGCGCACACGCACGATCTCGTGATTCGTGAACGGCTTCGCAATTCTCGTGAAGAAGCGTGGAGAGATATGTGTCCGCGACGCGGCGATGCACGACCCCCATCGATCGCGTCGAGTCGGACGATGCATCGTTGCCGCTGACGTCGCAGCCAATGACGATCGCCGGGCCGAGCGCGTCGCCCGTGCGGCCGGTTCGACCGAAAGCACGACGAGTCGTCCCGCGACCACAGGGGGTGGTCCGTTTCCCGAACGGCCCGTCAGTTGGGATCGCTCCCGCCGAGGATCGTCGACCAGCCACCGTTGACGTGGCAACGGTGCGCGCCAACTCACGAAACTGAGCGACGCTCGCCACGACGGCGAACGAACACGTACGGTGACGTCGATGGCTGCGCGGCGTGGACGCGACGATTGGAAAGCGCCCCACCGCACCATGTTCCCCACCCGCGGGGACGGCGACGGGGTCGGCGTCCATGGCGACGTCCGCGCCGAACGGGTATGTCGCAGCGCCCGTCGGCGCGCCGGCCGGCCGACTGTCAGGTCGCCCGCGCGCTCGTCGAGCGTACGAGACAGCCAGCTCGCGCATGCTTCGCCCTTCGAAAAGGATTCCGACATGATCGGAATCGAGAGGGCGTGCGGCTGCGAGGTCCAGGCGAACACACACGACAAACCCGACAAGGAAGAGCCCTTGCCGGCGTCAGTCTCTCCCCGACGTCAAGTGACGCGCGACCCGCGGGTGGTCGTTCCGGTCCGACAACGCGGACGTGTCGCGTTCGGTGTCTTGATCGGCGGGAACCTGCGATGTCGGTCGCGCCTTCACGCGATCATCGGGTGCGAACAGGCCCGCCGCAACCGCGGACCTGGAGTCGGTTCGAGTGATGAGTCGTTCGAGTGATGAGTCCGTTCGAATGACGGGCCGGTCCGATGGCCGCCGCCATGTTGGTCGTCAGATCTGCATCTGCCTACACGCGGATGGCGAGGACGAGCAGGACGCAGCAGACCACGAAGACCACCAGCGGCAGGACGTGGACCAACACGCGACGTTTTTGGGTCGGGAGGGCCCGATCGTCGTCGCCGACACTGCGAAGCATCGCCGACTGGCTGTCGGTGTCACGGCGTTCGCGACGAAAGAACGACCTCGCTCGACGAAGCTGAGAACTGATGAACGTCTGCACCGAGTTGGTCCTTCGGCCGGAGACCTTGACGCATCCTCGGCGCTTTCGGGCTGTCCTGCCTCCCTCGATCGAGTAGTTCACGTTCCGCTCGGCGAAGATCGGCAAGGTGGAGACGAGCAAGAGCACCGTGTCGGGCTGTACCCCCACCGCGACGACGGGCGGGACGGGCAAGTCGGTCACCCAGATCGGCGTCACCTATAAGGGCAAGAAGGTCGAGGCGGTCAGCACGACAACCTGGGCGGCGGGGAAGGGCACCACGATCGCAACCCTTAGCTACGCGGCTGCGAAATCGCTCGGGAACTGTCCGAAAGCCTCGATCTTGCGTGAGGTCACCTCCGGGTCGGTGGTCGGCGGCACGAACAAGTTGATCAAGGTCGGTTCCAAGGAAGCTGCGACGGTCTGCGTCGCCAAAAATGACAGTGCCACGCTGGCGCCGGGCACGGACCGGACCTTCTAGGGATCCGGTCTTCAGACGCTGCAGCGGCCGGGCACCGATCGACGCAGACACGCCCACACCGGCGTGAGCACAGCACAGACTTCGGCCCAACGCGAACCGGTCCGGTCACGCGTGCGCGACACCACGGGGCGAGATCGGCACCGGCGTCACGCAACAGTGTGACGGTTCCCCCACCAGTCGCGGGACGTCTGCACTGCTCCCCGATGTCGATGTTGCAGTGGGGCTGGTCCCGGATCGCGACACGACGGTGGTCGACGCGCGCCGCGACGAACAGTCGGACCGCACCGACGATGCTGCGTTCGTCGCCTGACAACGTTCGTCGCCGGCTCGCGCGACAAGACCTCCGATACACGTGAACGCCGATACACGTGAACGCCGATACACGTGAACGATTGTGTGGCGCCATGCTGGTCGGTCGTTCTACGATTCGGGCGGCGGGCGCTTGCCAGAGATTCCCGTCGTTCGGTTGCGGCCCGCCACGTCCCTGAACGCGTGGCGGGTCGTGACGCGTCCGGACAAAGTTCTGAGCAGCGCGGACCGTTCAAGCCGGCCAGACGAGGTCACGCCATGAGCCTGCCGCTTCAGTCTCGTCGCGAGAGTCGTACGGTTCGAGAACGGTCGCGATGTCCGTCACCTCGAGCTGGTCAACCTCCTGATCGCGTTTGCCCATCAGCCGACCCATCGTGATTGCGCTCCGTCCCAGACGGGGCGCCCGCCTCGCGAACGATGCCAGAACCACAACCCACCCGTCCACGGGTCGCTCCGAGATGTGGCACACGTCACCACACATCGCGCAGGGTCGACCGTGCACGTTGGCGGATGTGGTTTGACGTTGCGTCATCCGCGACGAACGACCGCGCCGCGGTCGACGTCGTCTTTCGACGTGCGTGACCCAGACAGTGGGTGACGTCACGTGTCGGCTCGAACCGGTCTGTGCACACCGACCGTCCCGACGCTTGGGGCCTCGCGAAGCGAACCACTCGTTCGGGGGATGTCATCCGCCGACGGGAGCGTCGAGCATGAACTTCGTCGGCAGGAAAGCCGACAACATGCTGCGACGCTTACCGGGGGGACGAGCGTCGCGCACGAGAAACGCTGTCGAGGGCCGGGACGTCTCGGCCCTCGACACGTTCCCGCAGGAGACGACCGGCCGGGCCGCCGACGGCCGATCGGCTCCCCCGATACCGGTCGTCCTTGAGGTCGGCCCGGATATGTAGCAGCCTGCAGCCAGCCCCGCGCGGCGGAGACTCCCACGCCACAGCCCCACTAGCCCGTCGTGTGCGCCTCCCCGCGCGGGGCACCCTCACCGGTTCGACGTGCCGACACCTCGACGAGCGGAACACACCGGCTGTACAGCCGGTGTAGGGCTCGGCGTCGTCGACGTCGTCTCGCAGCTCACGCTCTGGCCGATTCCGAATCCAGACGTCATCACCGATCGGACAAAGCTGGTTTGGGTTGGTCGCGATCGGAACACCTTCGTGGTGCCTTGCACCGTCAGCGTAAGGTGAGGTCGAAGGTTCTGCTCCGACCTCGCGCCGAGTCCCCGCGTTGTCGCCGGTCCAGGACCAGCTCCTTCGTAGAGCTGGGAAGGACACACGTCATACGCAGGACCGAACCGTCGTTTCGACGTTGCAGACGCCTCGGTGCGCGTGTCGTGCCGACACGGTCGGGACGACTCCATCATTCATACGCCCCTCTACTCCCATCCGGCGTCGTTCGCCCCTTCCGCCAGCCGCTCGCCGAAAGGACGCGCGGCGCGGGTGACGTACGACGCGTCAGCGCAACGAATCGCGCTGACGTCGGCTCGACCGGCTCGCCAATCGTCGCTCGGAAGGAACGCCAGTTTTGCGACCGCGAGAGACGCGATCGACCACCCACCGTCACTCGACGCAGACCGAGGGAGGTGCGTCCGTGCCATGCGGTTCAGTTCTGTTCGTCGAGGGTACGACCATGCCACGTCTCACCTGTTACGCAACGGAGGCTCAGTGAACGGTGAAGTCTGGGACCACGACGATGGCCGGCGCGGCCCGTGTCGAGTCCTGCGCGCGGCCGAGGCCTTCGCGCGCCGTCCGGACGAACGTTCGACCTGCACCGACCCGCGAGCCCGGACGCGTCCCGTGCCCGCCTCGGCCGGGCGCACGCGAAACGTCAGGCATCGATGACAACGGCGCCGGAACGCCCACCGATACGGGTCGCGCTCGTCAACGACTTCGAACTCGTCCTGCGCGGCCTTGCGGTCGTACTCGGCCGCTTTGCTGACCGGGTGATCGTGGTCGAAATGGACGTGCGAAGCAATCCCTACCGTCACGTCGACGTCGCGCTGTTCGACACCTACGGTCAGCCGCGTGGTGGCGTCGACCGCGTGCGCTCGCTCGCGGACGATCCGCGCGTCGGTGCCGTCGCCGTGTACGCGTGGCATCTGCCCGCCGAACAGGTCGATGCCGTCCTCGCGGCCGGCGCGCGGGGTGTGCTGGCGAAATCGACGCAGGGAGAGGCCCTCGCCGACGCGCTCGTCGCGATCGATCGGGGCGAAACGGTGATCAGCCCGGCGTTCCGACGTCTCGCCGAACCCGGCTGGCCGGGACATGCGTTCGGTCTGACGGTCCGCGAAAGCGAAGTCGCGGCGTTCTTGTCGCAGGGAATGTCAAACCACGAGATGGCAGAAGCACTGTGTATCAGTGAGCACACGGTGAAGAGCCATCTGAAATCCATCTTCCAAAAGACCGGCGTCACGTCGCGTGGCCATGCCGTCGCTCGCATCACCGCGGATGCCAGCTTCCGGCGAATCGAGAGCGTCGGCTAAGACCCAAACGTGTGCTCGACGTGTGATGTCGGGGCCGCGTCGCGCACAGCTTCGCCGACGGGCCCGTCTGCGCACGATCGTGTCACGCTCGAAGCATCCTTCGACGATCCCGTGCATGCCATCTGCCTGGTCGGGCACCCAGGTTCGGCGGTCGTCGCCAAGAAATGTGCAAAAGCGGTGAACATTGTGCGTCCCGGCAGGCTCTCACTCAGCAGTGGCGTACGAAGCGGTCGGTGTCGAGAAGGGTCGGGTTGGGGTGTCCGAAGAGTTGCGCGACCCGGCCGGTGCTGTCGGCCGTTCCACCGCGGACGACGACGCGTTCGCCGCGTTCTTCACCACCGAGTTCGGGACCCTGGCGGCATATTGCGGTCGGCTTCTTCCAGCCGGCCTGGCTGAGGACACCGCCCAAGAGGCGCTCGTACGCGTGTGGACCCACTGGCGGACGGTGCGCGAGCCCCACGCCTACGCGTTCTTGGTTGCGACCAACCTGGCGCGCCGGCACTGGACGGCCGACTCGAAGCAACAAAGACTGCACGAACGTCTCGACACCGACGAACGAACTCGTCGCGAGCCGTCCGAACCTCGAGCGGATCTGCATGATCTCGTCGACGGGCTCCCGGCCCGGTTACGGATGCCGACGTTGCTGCACTACTACGCCGATCTGCCGACGGCGGAGGTCGCTCGCTTGCTGCGCCGTCCGCCCGGCACGATCCGCCGCCGGCTGGCAGAAGCGCGCCAGCTCCTCGCCGATGCGTTGACGGAGACAACATGAACGGCCCATCCGAACCGACGCGGTACCCGCCGCCCGAACCCGAACGGGTCGAGCAGGCCTTGAGCGCCATGCGCGAACGTCGTACGAAACGGCGTCGCGTCCGGATCTTCGCGGCGTCGGCCGCGGTCGCGGTTGTCGTGGTCGGCGCGGCGGTCACGTTGTCGCCGAACAGTGCGCATCGTCTTCGCGTCGAAGGGGCACTATCGCCGACCACAACACTCGCGCCGACGACAACGCTCGCGCCGACCACAACGCTTGCGCCCTCGCCAATATCCGCGCCGTCGACAACGGCCGCGCCGACGACGACACAAACCACGACGACGTTGTCTGTGTCCGCGACGCAGCAGATCACGTATCAACCGTTCACGACGACAGGCGCCATCGATTCGAACCTTCGCGTCACGTCCAGCGCGACGGGCACGTGCATCCGCTACTTCGGGTCGCCACGGTACGACTACCGATGCTTCGCGAGCCCGCCCGCGGGCGGTATCTACGATCCCTGTTTCGCGGGACCGTTCGGCACCGCCCGCCCGCTCGTATGCCCGAGCGATCCCGCGACCGCCAACGTGGTGGCCTTCACCGCGACGTCGGTGAGCTCGGATCCGTCGACGGCCACGACCCGCCCGTGGGCGATGCAGCTGTCGGACGGTGAGGTGTGTCTGTTCGTTTCTGCCGCATGGAGTGGCCTCGGCCCGTACGGCTGTCCGCCTCAGCAGATGCCGATCTGGGCTGATTGCCGCCAGCCGCAACCGTCGCAGCCTTCGTGGGTCACGACATGTCAGACCCGGGAGACGGCAACCAGTCCGTTCGTTTCCAACCCGGTCGACAAGGTCTGGTTTTGACCTGAGCGGGGCCGATCGACGGTGACGATCGGGCCGGAACCGGACCTTCCGTCGTCGGCGATCCGATCACGGTTGTCGCACGACACGACTGTTCCACCGCGCGGGCGTGCGTGTGAGGCCAACGTTCATGGCATCTGAGGTCGACGCAGCGACCGATGCTCCCGACGAGTCTGGGAACAGCGGCGCAGCCGCGGCGACGAAGGCTGCGGTGCTCAGATCGTCGACAGCCGAGCGCGGCGCAGACGCTCGTCGCCCGCATCTCCGCGACGCCGAGCGCGGTTTCGCTGACGCCAGGCGTCTTCCACCGCCCGGGGACGTTACGGAACGAGCGCACATTTCCGACGCGCGAAGGTGGCAGGGTGACGAGCTTGGACACGGTCGAGCAACTCCGCGCGAGCGGCGTCGGACACGGGGATCTCGTCGCACTCGTGTTCGCGTCCGGGGTCGGTGTCGCGATGGTCACGACTGGTCGCTCGTTCTCCGTGCCCGCCGCGGTCGCCGATCCGGTAAACGTCGTGGCGGAAGTGGAACGGGAACTTCGACCTCGATGGGTGATGTGGTCGAACGCGACCGCTGCCGCGCTCGTCGACGCCGGCGTGCGCGTCGCCACCGCCTGGGATATTGCCGCGGTCCATCGGCTGATCTCCGGTGGATGGCACGCGGACCCGGCGCGGGTGTGGGCGCAACTGCACGACCTCCCCCTCGACGCGCTCCCGAAAGCGGGACCGCTCGACCTGTTCACGCACGCCGAGTACGGCGACGACGAACCCGACGCGCCGACGCGCCGCGACGGCTATCTCCGGCCCGACTGGATCGACGGCGGCTGGTCGAAGACCCTCGAGCACCTCGTGGCGTGGGCGGAGTTGGTGTCGATCGTGGCCGGGCATCAGCGAACACGCTTGGCTGAGCTGCGCGACCCGCAGCGCGCCGCGATGACGGCGCGTACTGAATCGGCCGCGGAGTTGTTGTGCGCTGAGCTGTCGGTGGACGGCTTGCCGATCGACCGAGCCGTGGCCGAGGCGCTCGTCGCCGCGTTGGTCGGCGCGCGGCCGCGCAACGACGCAGACCTCGTGGCCCAGCGCGCCCGACGCGACGCCGAGGTGTTGCGCCACGCGCCGCCGGGCGTGGAATGGGATCTCCGGAGCCCCGAGCAGGTGAAGTCGCTCTTGCGGAACGTCGGCGTCGAGGTTCCCGACACCCGCGCCTGGAGGCTCGAGAGGCTGCGCGACGTGCACCCGCTCGTCGATGCGCTCCTCACGTGGCGCAAGGCGGAACGGGTGAGCACGACCTACGGGTATGCGTGGCTCGACGAGCATGTACGCGCCGATGGCCGCCTGCGCGGCGAGTGGTCGGGATCCGATGGTGCCGCGGGCCGGATGACCGCGTCGGCAGGTCTGCACAACATGCCGGCCGACATGCGCGACGCGGTTGTCGCCGAAGCCGGGCACGTCTTCGTGCGGGCTGACCTCGGCCAGATCGAGCCGCGTGTGCTCGCCGCAGTCTCCGGCGACGCGGCGCTCGCGCGGGCCACGCTCGAAGACGACCTGTACGCGCCGGTCGCGCAACAGCTGGGTGTCGACCGGGCGACCGCGAAGGTCGCGGTGCTCGGCGCGATGTACGGGCAGACGACCGGGCACGGCGCCCGGGCGCTGCGCGGGCTCGAGTCGGCCTATCCGGTGGCGATGACGTACCTGCGCGAGGCCGACCAAGCCGGACAGTTCAGGCGCGAGTTACGCACCTACGGCGGCCGGTTGATCCCCATGGGATCCGCGAGCGGCGACGACGACATGACCGAGCGCGACGCCCGCGCTCGCGCCGCGGCCCGCGGACGTTACGGCCGCAACGCCCGCATCCAAGGAGCCGCGGCCGAGCTGTTCAAAGCGTGGGCGGTCACTGTCCGGGCCCGCGCCCTGCCGCTCGACGCGCGGATCGTGCTGTGCCTGCATGACGAGCTGCTCGTGCAGGCGCCGACCGAGCACGGCGACGACGTCGCCCAACTCCTCGACGCCTGCCTCCAAGAGGCCGCGCGCCGCTGGGCTCCCGACGACTCCGTCCGCTTCGTCGCTGACATCAGCGTCATCCGCCGTTGGTCCGACGCGAAGGTGTGATCCGACCCGGGCGTCCGAACGAATTTCGGACCGTCGTACCGCCAATCCCGGCGAAAGAGCAATGCGCGTCGGCCAGCGCGACGGCGGCGCCGACCAAGCCGATTCCCTTTCACGCCCCCACCTTCGAGACGAGGTTCATCTGGTTCTGTTCGTCCATCATCGGGCCCTTCGACAGACGCGCTCGCAATGAGAGGCAGCGGTGAACAATCCCGCGGGAACCACCCTCGAGCGTTCGACCGCACCGGGCGCGAGAGCCGGCCGCGACCTTCGGCGAACACAGACGTCGGCGTTCCACCGTGATCGAGCGAACACAGACGTCGGCGTTCCACCGTGATCGAGCGACCGCAACGTCGTGTGCGGCGGACCTAGCGACTCGCGGCACGCGCGGCCGAACGGCGGCCGGCAATCAATCCGAACGTGGCCGCGACGAGTGCGCCGACGCCGCCAATGAACACGGGCGAACGGGCGCCGATCGCGTCGGAGATGAGTCCGAGGATCGGTCCGCCGATGGGAGTGGTGCCGACGATCAACACGGTCTGGATCGCAAGGACTCTCCCGGTCATATCGGAGTCGGATCGGATCTGGGCGATGGCTGTCGCCGCGGTCATGAACGCGACGCTGGCCGCACCGACGAGCGCCGCGACAACGAGGGCGGAGCCGACGTTCGGAACCGCCGAAAGCATGAGCATCGACACACCGAGACACGCGGCGCCGATCGCGACAGTCCGGATGTTCACAGTGACACGTCGCGCGACAACGAACGCGCCGATCAGGGCGCCCGCACTGAACGATGAGTACACCAACGTGTACGCGACGTCGCTGCCGTGCAGCCCTTTCTCCACGAAGAGCGGGAACACGACGGTGAAATTGTAACTGACGGTGCCGACGATCAGGAGCATCGCGAACGTGATCCAGAGCTCCGGCACAGTCGCGATGTACTTCAGTCCTGCGCGGATCTGTCCGCGCCCGCGCGGCGTCACCGGCACTCGTCGCAGCTCGGCCGGGCGCATCATCGCCAGCGCGGTGAGCACCGTGATGTAGGAGACGGCGTCGATCGTGAAACACCAGCCGTATCCGACCGTGACGATGAGCAGTCCGGCGATCGCCGGACCAACGATACGGGCGATGTTCACCATCGCGCTGTAGAGCGTCACCGCGTTGGACACGTCTTCGGGCGGGACCATCTCGCTGACGATCGTCCGGCGCACCGGATTGTCGAACGCGAGCATGCACCCGCCGGCCAAGGCGGTGACGTAGAACGCGGCCAGGGGCGCGTGGTGCGTGAACGCCAGCGCGGCCAACGCGAACGACTGACACATCTCGAGGAGCTGCGTGACGATCACGAGATTGCGTTTGTTGGTGCGGTCGACGATGACACCGGCCCACGCCGACAAAACCAGGATCGGACCGAACTGGCACGCGGACAGCAGGCCGACTGCGACGCCGCTGCCGGTGCGGTGGAGCACGAGGAGCGTGAGCGCGACCGTGGTCAGCCAGTTGCCGCTGTTGGAGATCGTTTGGCCGATGAAGAAGATCCGGAAGTTCCGCGACCGCAGCGACGACAGGGTGCGCTGGACGAAACCGCGGCCCGGTACCGGCGACGTCACCGGTTCCGGCATCTCGACGGCTTCAAATGCTCTGACCGAGTCGCTCGATCAGCGGCGCAGCTGCGAGCAGTTGCTTGAACTCGGAACTCGTGAACTCGCTGGACAGGGAACGCGCAAGCCGTTCAGTTCTCGCGTTGCGGCGGCTCCGCAGGACTTTCAACCCCGCCTTAGTCACCGAGATGACGGCACGCCGCCCATCGTCGGGATCAGGATTGCGCTCGATGAGGCCTCGTGCCTCGAGCGCGCTGAGCGTCGCACCCATCGACTGCGGGCTGATCTGTTCGAGCTTGGCCATCGCGGCGCTCGTCGTCGGGCCGGCACGGTCCAAGCGCGCCAGCGCCGACGTTTCGGGCATCGTGAGGTCACTTTCGACCTGGGCGTGACGCAGCCGCCGCACGAGAAGCCCGATGCCGACAAGCAGTTCGCCGGCAAGTTCTTCAACAGCCGGATCGTTTCGCATATCCTAAGCCTAGACTACTAAGTCTGGCCTTACAAAATCGGTGAGAATGCCGGCCGCCTCGTCGGGCTGGGGCGAAGCCCCGTTAGTAATAATGACGCCGGCCACCGACCTCACGACCGGCGGCGCCGAGGATCCACAAGAGCGCGCCGACCAACACGAGCAAGACGCCGATGGGCCACAAGACGGCGATGCCGGTCAGCACCGCGAGCAGAAGTAGAACGATTCCGACGATGATCATGGTGGTTTCGCCTCCAGTAGTCAGATGGTCTTGACGCTGCGTTGCGTTCGAACGACTCGGCCCAGGCTGCCGGCGACGATCGCGATGATGCCGCCAGCCATGATCACCCAACCGGTGTGATGAACCGTCCCGAGGTCACGCAGGATGGTCGGCCCAGCCGCACCAATCAGCACGCCACCGAGCACCATCACCACGCCGATCCCCACGACCAGCCCACGCGATGCATAACTCAACGATCCGACGATGAGTAGGAGCCCGACCGCGAGCTCGGCAACACCGAGCATCGCGCTCTGCTCGAGGCCGGCGGTCCGAACCATCGGCACGTTGAGCGAGCCGCCGATGCCGCCGCGCGACACCGCCATAATTCCGATCACCGCGACCGCCACGCCGAGGGCACCGGAGATGACCTGTCCCGGACTCACGACAAGTCGCGAGGCCGCGACCCTCGTTTCGGTGCGCGCACCGTCCGACTCGACGACATCATGATGTTCGACAACGCTCATTTGCTTGTCCTCCTTGGAGCAACGGCCGCGTTCTCGGGCCGACTACCTCTTGTCCGCGTGATGCACCTTGTCCTTGAGGTCATCCACGAGGTCCTTGGCCTTCTCGCCGACGTCGTCGATGAGCTCCTTGGCCTTTCCGACTGTGCGGTCGTGTTGACCTTCGCGCTTCAAGCGATCGTTGTCGGTGAGATCGCCGACTGCTTCTTTGACCCGACCCTTGGCGTCATCGGTGTTGGAATCCATGTTCCGGCTCCTCTGTTTGATTGGAAGAACGAACGACACGCACGACGGCGCGCCGATACCTCGCGCGACGGGCACGGCGACCTGCGGGAGCCGCCGAGAACGGCCCGACGTGCCATTTCCACGACCGGCGATCGGTCGAAGACCGCGCTGCCGTTCAGGTCGCTGGAGGTTGTACCCGGCCGATCAGAGGTCGAAACCGCGGATGACACTCACCCAAGGTCGGGCGTAGAACGCGCACGCGCGGCTGGCACGCTCACTTCGACGGTGGACAGAGCGAAATGTTGTGCCCAGTCGCGAACCACCACGTTTCATCACGACGGACCAGCACCTTCAGCGCCATCTCCGAGCAGGCGCCCCCGTGAGGTCCGCAGTCGGTTCGACCGGCCAGCCAGCGTCGTCGAGCGCGACGCGACGAACGCGGGCAAACACAACGTCGGGATTCGGTACGCGCACGCGCACGATCTCGAACCGAGACGAATCAAGATCGAGTCGTAGCGTTGCGCATTCCGCTCGTCGAACGAGATCGTCGGCACGGGGCGTACAAGACGAGGCCGACGCCGCGGACAGCAACCGAATTCCGTGTCGGGCCACCGACCCACGGGCGCATTGGCGACTTCGACCAGTACGGCAGCCTCATGACCCTCGTCACCGGTAGGTCTGATCACAACGGGTCCGCACGACTGGAAGAATGTCGGCAAGCTTGCGTGGACTCCGGAGACGAGGTTGTTGCGTGACGCTCGACGAAAACAACCCGACTGCCGTCGCGCTCGTCGGCGCGATCCAAGGCGGGCAGATCGCATCGCTCGAACAGCTCCTACGCGTTCACCCGGGCCTGGCGTCCGAGCCGATCGTGAACAAGAAGCGGACGTCGCGCACGCCGCTACATATCGTCACCGATTGGCCGGGCTACTTTCCCAACGGCCCGGACACCGCGCGGCTGCTCCTCGACGCCGGCGCCGATCCCAACGCGGCCATTGTCGGGGGCCGCTTCCCGGAGACACCGCTGCACTCCGCGGCCAGCAGCGACGATCTCGAAGTGGCGGAGGTGTTGATCGGCGGTGGCGCCGACGTGGATGCGCCGGGCGCGTGCATCGGTGGCGGCCCACCGTTGGCCGACGCCGTCGCGTTCGGCTGCTGGCACGTCGCACGCTTGCTGGTAGCGCGCGGGGCTCGCGTCGACACCCCCTGGCAGGCGGCTGCGCTCGGAATGACCGTCCGCGTCGAGGAGCTTCTCGACACCACTTCGGAGCCACTCCCGGAAGAGATCAACCACGCCTTTTGGCAGGCCTGTCACGGCGGTCAGCGGCACACAGCCGAATACCTCTTCGCTCGAGGTGCCGACGTCAACTGGGTCCCCGACCACACCGACGCAACGCCGTTGGACATGTGCGTCGCAACCGAGACTCGCCGCGAGCTGCTCGCGACCTGGCTGCGCGAACACGGCGCCACGTCCGCGCACGCGCCCGGCCCCTGACTGGTTCCCCGCGATCAGCTCACTCGCGGCCTCGCCGTCGCCGCGCGATCCCCGACCGCCGACCTCATCCGTTCGCAGCCCCGATCACGATCGGCAGCGTTCGCCGAGCGACCTGTCGCGACGGAATATTCGTCGCCGACAGAGCCTTGAAATGTTCGTAGCGCGGGCGTCGTGGGACGGGCGGTCCCCACTCCTCCCGCCTCCCCGCCATCACCCCGCCCAGGGCGAGCGCCCGCGCTACCTTCTCGCGGGTTGGTCTACGTCGAAGTCCTCGGTCGCGGACACGTCGAGGTCCGCCGATGCGGTCCGCGATCAGACCGCCCGAACAACGGACGCGAGATCGAGATCGGCACGTCCAGTCGGACCGACCACGAGCGATCCCTGTCGCGTCGTCCAGCTCTTCGACGCCGCCACCGGCAGACGCCATCGTCGACGCGTGAGCGGACCGACCCGTGCGGTCAACGACGAAGCACGGTCGTTGTGCGTCGACTGCCGTTGCGACGTGTCGTCATCGGCGTCGACGTCGGGTCGAACGCGGCCGATGCGAGCAGCGCTGCGTACACCACTGCCGCGAGGCCGACGAGCGCATACCCGAAGTCTCGATTGCGGTACACCCTCGACGGACATGCAGTCGGCGGCGTCGCGGTCGAGATCCCGATCGTCTGGTCCGGCGCGGCCATCGCCCGACCGTCGGCCTTCCAGGTACTTCGACTGTGGAGGAAGCCGCTGCCACACGAATACGAGACGTCACCAACGACGGTCACCGACACGGGCCAGAACCCGATCACCACCCCGAAAAGGACCGACGCTCCAGCGACGACCAGAGCCGCCTGTCGCACTCGCGAGGTCGATCGCATGTTCGGCCTTCCGTACCGGGCAGCCAGGACAGGCCCCAACTCGAAGTCGCGAGGCCGGCACCAATTATGGTGCCGTACCGACACAAAAGAAACCCCCGGTCCGCGTCGAAGCGAACACGTTCCGTCACCAACGGTGCCGGCTGTCAGCCCGTGCGCCGGCGCGGGTCGCGGGAGGTCAACTGGGACACCAAGCTCGACCGCCCGTCACATCGACCGAGACCCGACCTTCGGCGAACGCGATCTGCGACGGGACCGAACCCTCGACTGGTGCCACTTCGAAACCTGCCCGGGACCAGGTTCGCAGTGCTTCGTCGCTGCGCGTCGGGTCGGCGGAACCACCCGCTAGAGAGGTCGCCGCTCGCCGCCGTGGGGCCAGTCTCAACCGCGACGGTGATCTGTGGCGGCGAAGTCCTCGACGGATTCATGCTGCTTCGACACCGGCCCGCGCGAGGTTCGCGGTCAACCGCATGTGCCGTGACCTCGTCCGGAGTCTGTGCCTCTTCAGCTCTCGGCCGCGCGCCGCGCGTCGGCCCACAGCCGTGCCATGCGCGGTGACATCCTGTAGAGGCTGCCGCCGCCGGGATTTTCTGCGACCTCCATCGGAAGCGCGCGACCGAGCTTGCGAAGCCGTCGTCCGGGCCACGCCAACGCACCAGCGACGCCGTACTTGCCGTGGGGGATCTCGTGCAGCGCGGCCAGCTCGTCGCCTGAGTAGCGCCGATCGGGATGGTCGATGAGGGTGCCGAGCACTAGCCGGGCCCGCAGCGGAAACGACTGCCACGCGGTGACTGCCAGGTCGCGGTCGTTCTCGGGTTCCCAGCTGGCTGGCTCGACCGCGCCCCCGGCCGGCGCCGCTCGCCCGTCGTCGTCGGGCTCACGCATCCAGCGCCCGAACCACTCGTAGAATTCCGCTAACCGATCGGTCGGGACCTTCACCGACACGTCCTGCAACTCGGACATGTAGATAGCCTAGTCCAAGACCTAGGTGGAGACGATGGCACTTATATAAGAATCCGATAGAAAACTAGTGTTAAAGGCTTCTAGCCATATTAAACTGTCGTTTCATGGCACGGTTACGCAAACTCTCACCGCCAGCGAGGGAGGCAGCGCGCCTGCTCGGCCAACAGGTCCGGCTGGGACGGCGGGAACGAAGATGGACAGTGCAGGAACTGGCAGCGCGCGTTGGCGTGACCGAGGTGACGGTCCGCAAGGTCGAGCGCGGCGATCCTACGGTCGCGCTCGGCACGGCGTTCGAGGCAGCTGCGCTTGTCGGCGTGCCGCTCTACGACGATCCGCGGCGACGTGAGCTCGAGGTCGAGCGCGTCGCCGCGCGCCTCGCCGTGCTCCCCGCCGCGGTACGCCGACGCGTGTCGATCGACGACGACTTCTAACGATGACCGCACAACCGACCGTCGCCTTCGTGTGGGTGTGGCGCCCCGGCGCCGACGAACCCGTGCCCGCCGGGCGGCTCGATGCCGACGGTTCGATCATCACGTTCACGTACGGCCGTCGCTACCTCGACCGGAGCGACGCCGTCGCGCTCTACGAACCAGAACTCCCGTTGCGGGCCGGCCCCCAGGCCCCCGAACTTGGGAACGTCGCGGGCTGCGTCGACGATGCTGGCCCAGACGCGTGGGGGAAGCGCGTCATCGAATATCGGCGCGGCGACCACACGCCCGACCGCGTCGGCTGCCTCACCTACCTGCTGGAGTCGAGCTCGGACAGGATCGGTGGGCTCGACTTCCAGTCGTCGCCATACGAGTACGCGCCGCGCGCGCTCACGTCCACGACACTCGAGGAACTCGCGGACGCCGTCGAGCGACTCGACAAGGGCCTACCCCTGAGTCCAGAGCTCGACGCCGCGTTGCTGCACGGCAGCTCCGTCGGCGGCGCCCGTCCGAAGGTGTTGATCGACACCCATGTCGGGCCCGCGATCGCCAAGTTCAGCTCCTCGACCGACGTCTTCCCCGTCGTCAAGGCCGAGTGCGTCTCGATGGTGCTCGCCGACAAGGTCGGACTTGACGTGGCTTCGGTGGAGCTCACCGCGGCCTTGGGCCAGGACGTGCTGCTCGTCCGCCGCTTCGATCGGCCTGCGCCGCGCCAGCGCCGCATCATGATCTCGGCGCGGACGATGCTGCGCCTCGGCCCGTTGGGAGTCGGCGCGTCGTACGCCGACCTTGCCGACCTCGTCCGTGAACGATTCACCGACCCCGAGGCAACACTGCGCGAGTTGTTCGCGCGAATCGTCTTCAACGTGCTCGTGGGCAACACCGACGACCATGCCAAGAACCATGCCGCGTTCTGGGACGGGGCCAGCCTCACGCTGACTCCGGCCTACGACATCTGCGCCCAGCTGCGCACCGGCGGCGAGGCATCGCAAGCGATGGCGATCAGCCGCGACGGCTCGAACCTCAGTCAGGTGGCGTTGTGCCTGCGCAGCGCCGAGACGTACCTGCGTTCCGAGCCCGAGGCTCGGTCGATCGTCGACCAGCAGATCGCGGTGATTCACGACTCGTGGCCGGAAGCCTGCGACGTCGCGCGCCTCACCACACACGAACGCGACCTGCTGTGGCAAGGTCCAGTCCTCAACGCCTTCGCGCTCGAGAACCTCTAAGAGTTTGGTCACCGCGCGTCGCCGCGGGATCGTGGGAGAAGCGTCGAAGCCGGGAGACGAGCTGACAGTTACCTCGACGACGAGCGGGGGTATTTTGGGGGCGTTCGGCGTGCCTCATCATGTAGACGTCGGTGAGCGCCCGGACGTTCACGAAGAAGGTCTCGGTACACGCGGTCCCGTCGCGTCCCCGTTCCAGGCGCGAGGTCAGACCGTTCGGCATCGGGCATCATGACAGGATGCCGAACGACCACGACTTCGTTGCAGTCATGCCCGGCGCCGAACCCTTCTCGACGCCGGGCGGACCGCACGGCGCGCTGGTGCTGCACGGGTTCACCGGCACACCGCAGTCGATGCGCGGCCTGGCCGAGGCGTTCGCGGCTGGCGGCTTCGCGGTTGAGTTGCCGCTCCTTCCTGGGCATGGCACGTCGGTCGATGACCTCGCGACCACCACGTTCGCCGAATGGTTGCAGGCCGTGTCACACGCCTACGAGGAGCTCGCGGCGCGCTGCGAGCGCGTTGTCGTCGCCGGGCTGTCGATGGGCGCGACGCTCGCGGCGCGGCTCGCGGCGCGCCAGGCGGAGGTCGCTGGCCTCATCGTGATCAACGGCGCGTTCGCTCCGTTCGATCCGGGTGTGCGCGACGGCCTCGCACAGTTGGTGGCTGAAGGCGTTACCCGCATACCGGGGCTGGGCAACGACGTCGCCGACCCGAGCCAGACAGAACTTGCCTACGACGAGGTCCCTGCGGCGCAGCTGTTGTCGCTCTTCGACGCGCTCGACACGGTCGAAGAGGACCTGACCCGGATCCGGTGTCCTTCGCTCGTCATTACGAGCGATCAGGACCATGTGGTGCCGTCGATATCAAGTGACTATTTCGCGGAGCGTGTCTCGGGTCCGGTCGAACGGATGCGCCTCGTTCGGAGCTTCCATGTCGCGACGCTCGACTACGAACGCGCTGACCTCGAAACGCGGGCCGTCGCCTTCGCAGCGCGTGTCACGACAAAGAACCACTGAGCGGACCACTCGCGACGGCGCGGCGACGGGTGACACTCACGTCGGTTGACCTTCACGCGAGTGTCGACAGGGCGACGGCGTCGGGCACGTTCGGCGAATCTCGAGTCAGACGACCGCGCCAACGGGTGCGATCGTGACGGAACCTCAGCGGTCGCAGGGGCGCCGTGGGTGGACAAGCCGGCCTGGGGAAGATCTCGCCTCGGACGACCGACGCGGCACGGTACACATGATCGACTTCGTCGGGAACCCGTTGCTCTGAGTCACCAACGCCTTAGCCGTCGGCGAGCAACCCGACCCGACGAACCAGCTGACCCATGTGTTCCTCGCACCCGTGACCTGGAAGGATCCCGTCATGGCCATGCCAGCCGGGAGCTCGTCGTTGGTTGTCGGAGACATCCGCCTCACGATGATCCCTGACGGATACCACCGTTGCGACCCGATCAGAACCTTCGTCGGAAGCACCAACCAAGACTGGGAGACCCACAGTCATCTGCTCGACGAACGCGGACGGATCGTCATGACGATGGGCGCGCTCATGGCGGAACTCCCAGACGGCCGACGGGTCCTGTTCGACCTCGGCTTCGGCGCACGTACGGTCATCTTGGAGGAACTCGCCATCGAGTTCTGGGGCGGTCGGCTGCTCAGAAGTCTGGCGAACGTCGGCGTCGCACCCGACGACATCGACGTCGTCGCGTACAGCCACTTGCACGCAGACCATGTCGGCTGGACCAGCACACCCGACGCGGCCTTGACCTTCGGACGTGCACGGCATGTGATGTCCCGATCCGAATGGGCGTATTGGGAAACGAACCCTGACCTCGGCGGCCCGACCCGGCGCGACATCGCCGCCCTCGCACCACGTGTCGATCTCATCGACGGCGAGGCAACAGTCGTGCCGGGAATCACGATCTCGCCCACACCAGGGCATACGCCGGGCCACTGTTCGTTCGTGGTGTCGTCCGGTCCCGAACGCGCCGTCGTGCTCGGTGACGCGATCCACTGCCCGCTTCAGATCAGCCGTCCCGAGTGGGCGTTCGCTCAGGACGCGAATCCGCAGGCGGCGAGAACGGCACGCGAACGGCTCGTGCGAACACTCGACGCTCCCGACACGATGGTCGTTGGCCCGCATTTCCCCGACGCGGTGTTCGGTCGTGTGCTGGCCGGGACCGTGCCCCGCCAGGTCGCGTTTGACGTCGCGGCTCCCGCGTCGCCGCAGCTCGTCGCACCGGAAGCACCGCCCGGCGCCGTGTTGCTCCCGCCGCTTGCGTGACCGCCACGTGTGACAACAGCCCGGTCGAGCACGACCTCGACCGTCGGATTCGCAGCCATCCCAGCGCGACCCGGCGGGCTGGTGGCCCATCGGTGGTCGTCACCAGCGCCGCTTCGATCTTGGCGGCAACGCCCGAAGCGTCCCGATCGGTGAGAGGTCGAGGCGACCCTCGCGGTACCGGTCGGGTGCTGGCTCGACGACGATCCCGGCACCCGTGGTGCCCGAACGTCGACCGGTTTCGAACTGGTCGGCGAACACGAGCCCGCACCCGCCGCCAGGCTGGCGGGATTGTCGCCCCTTCGACAACCTTGGGGGATGGAACTGTCGCTGTTCGACGAGGTCGGCGAGGCGTTGCGCAGTCTCGCGCCGGCCGAACTGGGCGAGTATCACCATCGGGCGCACCGCTACGGCGTCAAAGCCTGGTTCGGCCCGGCGACGCCGCCCCGCGAGCACTACGAGGCCCAGGTGGTCGGGCCCGACGCCGACCAGGCGGCGCACGTCCTGGCGATCGAGGTGGGCTTCCATTCGGAATACCCGGACGCGTCCGACAACGACGCCGTCATCGGCTACCTCGTGGCCAACGAGCGGCGCTGGCGGCCCGCCGTCGGCGACGAAGCCGAGGTCGGGAGCTTCCTCGGACGCCCGCAGCGGTGGCGGCGCGTCTCGGAAACCTGGCCTGACCCGGACCTCGGCGACGGCGGCCTGATCATGGAGTTGGCGTTGCGGCTCACCGACTACATCACCGCGCTCGAGCCGGTACGCCGACGTCGGCCCCGGTGAAGAGCGCGCACTCAACCGCGGATAGGCCATTTGGCCCAGTCGGTAATTTCGCCGAAGGCGACCGCGGGTTATTGCTCTCAAAGAAACAGAAAGCGGATTGGATCCCAAGTCATATTGGCGGCGGTTGAGCACCATCTGAAGCGCCAATGCCGTTCTCCGAATCGGTCGGCGACGCTGTTGGCGCTTCGCGCTTTTGTCCACTAAAGACACCCAACCCCGCTCGATGGCGACCGATGATCACTTCGGTGCACGATCCGTGGCTGCTGTGGATGATGTGGAAAGCTCTGACTTATGTTGTCCAAGTTGCGTTTCGTGTCGCTTGGATACCCGTGCACACGGAAAGCGCACCACTCCTGTGATGTGGCTGCGTCTCAGCGAGGCGCGAGAGGTTGCGCCGTCATATTTTCGACGGATTTGACCCCCGGGCGGTCGACTAGGTCGAATGGCCCACCTCGGGTGGCCGACCCATGTGACCGAACGCGGCTCGTGTGCTCGCTGAACACGGACGTCGGTTCATGTGACATGATGCGTGGGTCGCCGCGGAGTGCGCGTCGTCGCGTCATCGAAAATTCCCTGCCCGGTTTTCAAAAATCAAGGCCTTTCGCGTATGACACAGCCCCGATCCTGTGTTAAAAATTCTCGGTAGTGGGGCCGGGGATGAATAAGACCCGCGCTCGTCGTTCTCGATGTGCGGGGGTTGAGATGCCTTCTAAGAAGTCGCGAGGTAACGCTCTGTTCAATGGCGCGAGCCGGCGACAAGAACGCGACGTGATCGATGCGTTGGCCGAAGAGGTCGCGACGCTGCGGGAAGAGAACCAGCGTCTCGCCCGCGAGCACTTCCGGCCGGCGTCAGCGAGCCGAACTGCGGCCGAGATCCGAAAGGTCGCCGCCGTGCTCGACGAGCACCCGGCGCGCGGCGACGACGGCGCCGATTCCGCAGTCGCAATCGCGCTCGAAACCGAGATGATTCGTCGTGGTCTGGTCGAGGTCTGCGAGCTGCTCCAGACGATGGCTGCACAACTCGCCGCGTCGCTCACCAATGGTGTTCCGTTGCACGAGATCGATCGCCGACTGCGCGATCGGCCCGTCGACGGCGACCGTCGGCGACGCGACAGCTTGACCAACGGTGCCACGCTGACCAACGGCATGCTGACGAACGGCACCCTGACCAACAGCATGCTGACAAACGCGAGCAACGGCAACGGCAACGGGCATTCCGAGATTTCCGTCGGCGAGTCGCACAGCGACGCCGCGGCCGCATCAGTGCGCAGCAACGGAGCCGAACGTCATCTCCAGGTCCTCGGCGAAGCCGGCGATCCCCCGATGATGATCGTGAAAGGCACGCCGGGTGCGTCGGATTGGGAGTCACCGCGCGCGGCCGTGTACGACCGGGTGGCCCGCGCCGACAACGGCGTCGCCGAACCCGTCGTGGTCGAAGAGGCACGTCCGAGCGACAGTGCCAGTCCGCTCGGACGGTCCGGCTATTACGACCGCGTGCAACGGTCAGATGGAAGTGCAACTCGATGAAGCTCCGCCGACGCGGACGGACCCCCAGCTCACGACGTCGATGATTGTCGTGAACGTCAGAACGGGATAGGTACAGAGGCCATGGATAGGCAGACAGTCAGCGGGCGACCGCGTGTACTGATGACAACCGAGGGCACATACCCCTACGTGATGGGCGGTGTCAGCCGATGGTGTGATCAGCTCCTGCGCGCCTTGCCCGAATTTCGTTGGCAGGTGCTGCCGGTCACCGCGGGAGCGTTGCGGCTGAGCCCCCAGTTCGACGTTCCCGAGTCGGTCGAGCTCCTTCCCGAGATCGCGCTCTGGTCGAAGGAACATCTCCCCTTTTCGTTTCGGCGTCACCACGAGGTCGACATCGACCTGCCGACACGTCTCATGCGTGAGATCCTCAGCTGGCAGTCGAACCCGAAGTCGTTGGTCGACTGTCTGGTGTGGTGTCGCCAGCATCCCGACGCGATCGGGCCGTCGTTCCGTCGCGAAGAATCACTCGAGCGGTACATCACCGCGCTCCGGCCGATGGTCGCCCAGGATCACACCGAACTCGGCGAGCGCATGCCGTGGGATCTGCAGAACGCGTTCGAGCTGTACCGGACGCTGATGTGGGTGGCACGCACCGCCGCCTCCGAAACACCCGCATGCGAGCTCGTCCATGTCACCGCGGCAGGTTGGGCGGCGATCCCCGCGCTCGTTCATCAGCGGCTGTACGGAACGCCGATGCTGTTGACCGAACACGGCGTCTACGTGCGGGAGGCGTACATGTCCGCGGCAAGGTCGGGGAACACCTCGGCCGCACGCGTTGCACAAACGCGAGTCGCAAGGGCGCTCACCCGTGCCGCGTACGCATCAGCCGACGTGATCTCGCCGGTCACGGGTGCGCACCGGGCGTGGGAGCGTGCGCTGGGCGTCCCGGAGCACCGCATCCGGCCGATCCCGAACGGCGTGCATGCGCCGGCTGTCACAGAACCGCTTCCGGGTACCCTCACCGTGGTTTCCGTCGGCAGAATCGATCCGCTGAAGGACTGCGAGACGCTGCTGCGCGTCGCGGCGGAAGTGCTCACGCGGGTGCCGCAAGCGTCGTTCTTGCATTTCGGCCCGGTGCAACCTGGCGAAGAGGCGTACGCTCGGCGGTGCGTCGACCTCCACCGTCGACTCAACCTGGGTCACAAGTTCAGGTTCATGGGTTCGACGAGCGACCCGTCGGGCGCGATGCGCCTCGCCGACGTCGTGTTGATGACGAGCGTGTCCGAGGGCCTGCCGTTGTCGGCGCTCGAGGCGATGGCCGAAGCACGGCCGGTCGTTGCAACGTCGGTCGGCGGTATCCCGACCTGCTTGCAAGGCTGCGGTCTGGTCGCACCCCCCGCGGCGGTCGAAGACCTCGCAGGCGCCGTGGTGATGTTGCTCGAGGACCTGCCGCTCGCCGCGATGCTCGGCGACCGTGGACGCCGTCGGGTCGAGCGCGACTACGACGAACACAACTTCGTGCAGAGATACCGGTCGCTGCTCGCCGAGCTCTGCTTGAACGCCGAGGTGGCGGCATGAGCGACATGAGAACCGAACACGCGCTCGCGATCGTGCGTGGACAACTCCGACGGGTCCCGGCCGACGCGCTCGAAGCGGCGGTCGTGCTCGAAGCCTCGGCCGGCATCGCGCCCGACCGTGCCCTCGATCTGGGACGCGCGACCGTCAAAGCGTCGCGGGCTTCGTCACGCGACCGTGGACTTCTCCCGGCGGTCATCCATCGCCTTTCGGACACGACCAACGACTCGGTCACCGCCCGCCTGGTTGCGTTGCTGGCATTCATCGCGATGCTTGCGTCGCTCGGTGCGGGCGCGGTCAGCGCGTGGCGCGCCGCGATGGTCGTCGGCTTTGCGCTGCAAGGACTGCTTTTCCGCCGTTACCTGACAGGCCAGGACCGTCTCGGCATCGTCCGCCGTTACCCGGTCGGCATCTTGGCGTCGCTGGTAGTCGCGGCCACCTTCGCGGCCGTCCTGTCCAAGGACCACATACTGGCCGCGTCGCTGCTCGGGATTTGGATCAGTGGCATCCTCATCGCCGAACGGGGCTGGACCCGCATCTACGTGGGGCTCGCCGCGGTCATCGTGACCGCCCGAATCTTCCCTCAGTTCTCCCACGTCAGCATCGACCGCGCCGCGACGATTGCACTTTGTGCCGCCGCCGGGCTCGTGATCCTCGCCGTCTTGACGACCGCACCGTCGAACCTTCGACCGTGCTCGTGGCCCCGAGGTATTTTCTCGGCCGTCGTCGCGGGTGGATTCGGACTGCTCATCTGGCGACTCCCGGTCCGCTGGGCGCACCTGTCACCCAGCGTCGCGGCGGTGCCGCTCGTGCTGGCGCTCGTCGGATCGACCTGGGCCGCCGGTCACCTCAACGGCCTGTGGAACTTCGCGCCCCGCGTATTCGCCGAAACCGAACTCAACGCCAACGCATCACAGACCGCACGCAGTGTCGTGCGGGAAGTCCTCGGCGGAGCGGCGGTACGGCTGTCCGGCACATGGGTCGCGGCCCTGATCGTGATCCTCACGCTCAGCGTGTTCACAAGTCTCCGACCCGATCTCGTCGACGCGCTCGAGTTGATGATGCTCCTATTCGCGATCACGACGCTCGCCGTCGAGACCGCGCTCCTCGACACGTTCCAGCATCCCGCGGCGGCGTTCATCGCAGTCGCCCTCGCGGTAGGCACGACATTGGCGATCATGCCGTTCTGGTCACGATCGGTTGTGATCGCGGTCGGCACCATCCTCGGCATCGTGCTCGCGACGACGCTGCTTGCGCGTCAGCTTCGGCGCTCTCCCCTGATCTTCGTCACACACCTCTAACTCGCACTCGGCGCGGGCGCGCACGCGTCGTCGATCGTCGGCGGCGCGTTCGCCCTCACCCCCGTCACCGCGGCGGTCATCGTCGACAGGAGTCGCGACCGTCTCGCCGCGCCGGTCGACACCGTCGATGGCTGCGCCCGACCGCGGTTCACGAGACCCGAACGACGAGGTCGAAGTCGGGTCGTTCCAGGATCTGCGCGCCGGGCTCGGCGCGGGCCGGGTGCGCAACGGCTCGGATCTCGACGTCGTGCAATCGCAGCGGCGCGAGTTCGCCCAGACGTCGGACAAGTCGTTCGGCGCACGACGGGTTCCCGAACGCCACGATCTTGCCGGCGTCGAACAACGCCAAGCTATGACGATCGGGTGTGAACAGGCCGGCGGCAACATGGCCCAACGTGTCACGTCCGGACAACACGATGACGTCCGGCTCTTCGAGCGCGAGGCGCGTGATCCAGCCCGGTGCCGGGCGGGGCGCCGGACGCGTCTCGACCGTCCCGCTGATCAAGCTGCGCAGCTGCGTCACCCGAAACGGCGTGGCGTGTTCGATCGCGGCGATCCAGTTGCGTTCGGCGGTGACGTCGTCGACCCGATCTGCCCAGCCGGGAACCGCGACGTGCGAATCGGGTCCGGCGTGCGGCCCGCGCAGTCGCATGAACCCGCACAGTGTGAGACTCTCGCTGCGCAGACCGACCTCGTCGCGAACGAACGCGACGCTGACCTGCAGGCCGGGACGGACCCACAACGGCATGACGAGCACGCCGGCGAGGTCCAACTGGCCGAACCAGTGCGGTGACACCTCCCACGCACCGACGGTTGCGATCACCCGATCGAACGTCTCCACCGTTCCCGAACCGAGCCAGCCGTCGCCGTGCACGACATGGACGCCGTCGATGTCCGCCGCGTGCAGATGCTGTCGGGCTTCGGTCGTGATCTGGCTGTCGAGATCGACGGTCACGACCTGGCCGTCGCCGCCAACGAGATGGGAGAGCAATCCGGCGTTGTACCCGGTGCCCGCACCGATCTCGAGCACACGCATCCCGGGGCGGACGCGCAGCTGCTCGAGCATGATCGCCATGATGTTGGGTGCGCTCGACGAACTGACCGAACATCCGTCGGCGTCGAAATGGGTCGGGACCACCGTGTCGGACGAGTACACCTCCGCCAGCGGTCTGCCGGGAACGAACAGATGACGGCCGACCGCACCGAACGCAGCCGCGACGTTGGGACTGCGAAGACAGTGGTTTCGGCGCAACGTTTCGACCATCTCGGCGATGAGCTCCGGTACCGGCCGGTCGGTCGAGTTGGTCATACCAACAGCACCGCCGCGCCGCTGACGCGGCCGTGGGCCAGATCGTTGAGCGCCTGGTCGGCCCGGTCGAGCGGGTACGGGGCGGTGCGCACCGAGATACCGACCCGGGCCGCGAGCTGGAGGAAATCGTCTCCGTCGGCTCGCGTGTTGGATGTCACGCTGCGCAGCTGCCGTTCTTGGAACAGATCGGCCTCGTAGTCGAGCGCGGGGATCTGAGAGACGACGATGCCGGCGACCGCCAACGTGCCTCCCCGTTCGAGGGCGCGTAACGCGGCCGGGACGAGCTCGCCGGCCGGCGCGAACAGGATCGCGGAGTCGAGCGGTTCGGGGGGCATGGCGTCGGCCGGACCGACCGACGCGACGCCGAGGTCGCGTGCGTGCTCGCGCGCCGCGGCCGAACGGGTGAGCACGTGGACGGTTGCGCCCTGCGCCATCGCGACCTGCGCGGCGAGGTGCGCTGACCCGCCGAAACCGTAGATGCCGAGCCGCCCGCCCGGCGGCACCTCGGCCCGCATGAGGGCGCGGTACCCGATGATCCCCGCACAGAGCAGCGGCGCCGCGTGCTCGTCGTCGAACGCGTCGGGCAACGCGTACGCGTACGACTCGTCGACCACCGCGAACTCGGCGTACCCGCCGTCGGCGTCCCATCCGGTGTAACGAGACCGTTCGCACAGGTTCTCCCGCCCGTGGCGACACCACCGACACCTCCCGCACGTCGAACGCAGCCACGCGATACCGACGCGATCGCCGGCGGCGAACCGCACGCAGCCCGAACCGGCCGCGTCGACGACACCGACGACCTCGTGGCCGGGTACGACACCTTGGTGGCGGGGTGCGAGCTCGCCGAGCGCGAGGTGCAGATCGGTCCGGCACACACCGCAGGCGACGACCCGCACCAGGATCTCATTCGGTCCGGGATCGGGGATCTCGCGTTCGACTCGCCGGAGCGGCCCCGTGTCGATCGCGCCAGGTTCGGCGACGATCCAGGCTTTCACACGCTCGGCTCGGGATAGTGCGGATCCATCCGCGCCAGCGTGTCGATCAGCACGCAGCTCACCGCCCAGTTGCGGTACCACTTGTGGTTCGCCGGGATCACATACCAGCGGGCGTCGTCGGTCGTGGTGCGGCCGATCGCGTCGGCGTAGGCGATCTGATAGTCGTCCCAACGTTCCCGTTCGGCAAGATCGGCCGGTTGGAACTTCCATCGTTTGCTCGGCTCGCTGAGCCGCGCGTCGAAACGTTTGCGCTGTTCGCCCTTCGAGATATGCAAGAACAGCTTGACGACGGTCGTTCCACCGTTGGCGAGCAACGCCTCGAACGAGTTGATCAGCCCGTAGCGGGCCTTCCAGGTGGCCTCGGGGACGAGATCGTGAACGCGGGTGATCAGCACATCCTCGTAGTGCGAGCGGTTGAAGATGACGATCTCTCCCGCCCTTGGGGTCGCTTGGTGCACGCGCCACAGAAAGTCGTGCGCGAGTTCCAACGTCGTCGGCTGCTTGAACGACGCCACCCGGGTCCCTTGGGGATTCACGCCCCGGAACACGTGGCTGATCGTGCCGTCCTTACCGGCCGCGTCCATCCCCTGCAAGACCACGAGCAGCGACCGGCGCGCCTCGGCCCACAGACGATCCTGGAGATCGGCGAGCTGTTCGTGGAGTGCCGGCAGCGCAGCTTCGGTGTCGGCCCGACCGCCGGGCGCTCCCGACGCCGAGCCGGGATCGAGCGTTGCGAGGTCGACGTGATGGCCGGCCGTGACCAGCCAACGATCCGATCCACGTCCGGAGCTCACCGCCAAAAGCTAATGGCCAGCTTGACTCCCCGTCCCCGCAAGTCTAGTTTCTCAATCAGATTAGTTGTAATCAGGTGGGCTGGTGGGACGGTCCGGCGGGACCGTCGGTTGACGAACACCGAAGCTCGGCCGGTGTGGTCCCCAATCGCCGCTCCGAGCCGTCAGCGTCAACCGTCGGTCTCGTCCGTGGCCGCCACCGCTCGTCGCGACCCCATCTCACTGCCGAGTCGGCAAGTGATACCCGCCAAGGTCCCGGTCCTCACCGCGGCGATGTCTCGGGCGACATGTCAGGCAGAGGTTGCGACCGCGTCGACGACGCTGCGATGCACCGCCGAGCCGTCGCGCGACGCGTGCGTGAGACCGATCTTCGGCGCGCGGTGCAACAAGACGAGACGCTGATCGGGTTCGACGCGGACGCCTCTCGAAGTGTCGGCGACCGGGCACGCCGGTCAACGCGGCCGGGCCGAGTGGCAGACTGACGACATGGTCGACGACGCGGTGCGCTACGAGCTCGACAATCACATCGCGACGATTACCTATAACCGTCCCGAGCGGCTGAACGCGATCAACGCCGACATGCGCCGCGGGCTCAACGCGGCCTTCGATCGGTTCCGGACCGAAGACGACGCGTGGGTCGCGATCGTCACCGGCGCCGGCCGTGCCTTCTGCGCCGGGGCGGATCTGCGCGACGGCGCCGGCGCGGCCGGCGAGTTCGGCGGCACGTTTTGGGAGAAACCGACGATCAACTCGTTCGAGAGCGGCTGGGAAATCTTCAAACCGGTCATCGCGGCGGTGAACGGCTACTGCCTCGGCTACGGGCTGACGCTCGTGACGTGGTGCGACTTCGTGATCGCGAGCGAACGCGCCGAGTTCGGTTTTCCCGAAGTGGGGATCGGCGTGCCGACCATCGTCGGCGCGATCCGCCTCCCGCAACGGATCAACTGGCAGTACGCGATGGAGTTGTTGCTGACCGGCGAACGCATCAACGCGTCGCGGGCCAAAGAGATCGGGCTTGCCGGTTGGGTCGTCCCACACGACGAACTGATAGGCGAGGCAACCAGGCTCGCGCAGCGGTTGGTGTCCGCCGCGCCGCTGGCGGCGCGAGCGACCAAGGAAGTGGCGGTGCGGTCGGCGCATCTGACGACGCTCGACGCGATCCGCTTCGGTGAAACGATGCGGCGGGTCGCGGCCGGCACCGACGACGCCGCCGAGGGCGGCCGGGCCGCGCGCGAAGGCCGGCCGCCCCGCTGGACCGGAACCTGAACCGGCACAGACCCAAACGGCCGACTCAACCCCGATGTTCGGGTGCCCAGATCTGGCGCCGAAAACCGCGCGGGCGAAGACACGGCCCGTGCGACCATATGCCGATGAGTCTGCGTGTGACGGAGTTCGAAGACCCGGCCTCGGCGTACGAGCAGGCGCACGAATTTCTTGTCGCGGACCCGACGCAACACAACGTGTTGTTGACGGTGCTCGACCAGAGTCGTGAACGCCGGCTCGGCGGAAGGTTCTGGATCGTGGGCGACGACGACGCGGTCGTCGGTTTCGCGTCGCAGTCACCGCCGGGAATGCGGATCGGGTTGTCTCGGATGGGTGACGCCGCGATCCGCGCGTTGGCGGCGGCGATCGCACCGCCGATCCCCGGCGTCGTGGGCGACGCGGCCGCCGCGGCGACGTTCGCCGGACATTTCGCCGAACGTCACGGCGTCCCGGTCTCGCCGTTCGAAGCCCAACGCCTGTATGAACTGTGCCGCCTCGAAGCCACCGCGACGGCGCCCGGCGCGCTTCGGCTCGCGGTCGCCGCCGACGGGCCGACGCTCGTTCGGTGGACTCGCGGGTTCGCGACCGACACCGAAACAGCAGCCGGCGACGCGCACGACTTCGTCGACGTTGGTCTGGCGGCCGGACGACTCTGGGTCTGGGACGACAACGGTCCGGTGTCGATGGCGGGCGCGTCGAAACCGGCCGCCGGGGTCTGTCGGATGCAACGCGTCTACACACCGACGACGCGCCGAGGAGCGGGCTACGCGACCGCGTGTGTCGAACAGCTCAGCCGTGAGCTGACCGGTCGCGGACTGCGTTGCGTGCTGTACACGCAGATGCGCAACCCGACATCGAACGCGATCTATCGGCGGATCGGCTACCGGCCGGTCAGCGAGGTCCTGAGCTACGACTTCGGCTGAATCAGCCGGGCGGTGGTACCCACGGGCCTGGTGGCGGACCTGCGGGCGGCGGGCCGGGTCCCCATTGGGGTGGCGGAGACCATCCCCAAGGCGGCGGCGCGCCCCAACCGCCGTAGCCGGCCCGCTTGGCGCGGCCGCGTCGGGTGGCGCCGATGATCAACATCGCGACGCCGCCGGCGACGACGGCGGCGCCGAACGCACCGATCGCGAACCATCCGAGCGCACCGTGCACCGCGTCGGAAAGCGACCGTGCGACGACCACCGTGGTTCCGTTCGAGTTCGTGAACGCGAGGTCGTATTCGCCGTCGGCCGGCACGTCGAACACGAGCGATCCGGTGTACACGTCTGACCCGCGCGTGAGCGTCTCGGAGTTCGCGTCAAAGGTGACGGGAACGTTCGTTCCGTCCGACGCCGTGACTGACAGGGCCGATGGATCGATCCGGATCGCCGATGGATCCGACCTGACCGACCCGAACGTCGACCTGGTTCCTGAGTGCTGATAGACGGTGTAACGAGCGTGATGGAGATGCAAGTGCAGATCGCCGGGCACCGCGTACGCGGGCGACGTGAACACGCCGACCAGCGGGATCGCGATCGCGATGACCGACACGACGCCGACCACGATGCCGATCCCGATGACGACCAGCGACGTCAACAGGCGAGGCCCGGGCGGTCGGGACCGTGCCGGCATCGTCGGGATCGGGGGCGGCCTCATCCGCTCACGTTCCGACGCCCTGCGGGACCCATCGGAAACGACGAGCCGCGACCACGAGCCCGCCGGCGCCCCAGACCGCCAACAGTGTCACGTCGTGTGCGGTGATGCCGGTCCCGCCGCCCACTCCGGTGACTGCTCGCTGCATGCCGTCGGCGAGCGGTGCCAGCGGGAACACCTGGCCGAGTTTCGCCAGCCAGTCGGGCAGGACACTGACCGGAATGAAGATGCCGGAGATGAACGACAAAATCACTGCGGTGAACGGACCGACGCTCGACGCCGCGTCGACGGTCGGGGTGTAGGCCGTGATCGCCATACCCAACGTGGCCATCGCTGCTGTGCCGAGCGCCACGTACACCGCGAGGCCGACCACCGCGTCGGCGGAGACGTGAACTCCGAACGCGATCCGTCCAATGGCCAACAGCGCGACGACCATCGCGGTCGAAAACACGATGGTGCGCAGCATGTGCGCGGCGATGAACGTCCATGGCCGCATCGGTGTTCCCCGTAGCCGTTTGAGCTGACCGGATTCCCGCTGCGTCGTCACCGCGACCGCGAGGGTCGAAAAACCCTGCAACATGATCGCGTACGCCGCCAGTCCGGCAGTGAAGTACGCACGCGTGCTCACAAGGTGGCCGTGGAACGTGTCGGTCGAGTTCGAACCGGACGAGAAGATCGAGTTGAATAACACCAACAAAATGACTGGAAAGACGATGCCGAACACGACCGATCGCGAGTTGCGAATGGTTGCGACGAGGGCGTAGCGGGTCTGGCGCAACAAGATCTTGACGTCACGCACGCATTGCCCCATCCGCGGGGTCGTCCTTGGCTGGGTCGTCGCCGACAAGTTCGAGGAAGATGTCCTCGAGGTCGGGGCGACGCACCTCGAGATGCTCGAGGACGACGCCGCGTTCGTCGGCCCACGCCAGAAGCCGCCCCAAGGTGACCTGCGCGTCTGCGGTCCGCAACGTCGTGGTCTCCCCGACGACTTGCGCGGCGGGCTCCACACGGGCGCGCAACGTTTCGAGATCCGAAGGGGCCAGCGCGCGGAACGTCACGATCGTCTCGGCCCGTAACCCTTCGCCGAGCTCGTCCGGCGCGCCGATCGCGACGATCTTTCCTGCCCGCAAGATCGCGACCCGATCCGCGAGATGTTGGGCCTCGTCCATGTAGTGCGTCGTGAGGAACACGGTCTTGCCGAGCGCTTTGAGGCCCTCGATCATCGACCATGCCTCACGCCGCGCCGCGGGGTCGAAGCCGGTCGTCGGCTCGTCGAGGAACACGAGCTCCGGGTCGCCGACGAGCGCGACGCCGACGTCGGCGCGGCGGCGCTGACCGCCCGACAGCCGCCCGATGCGGACGTCGCGTTTGTCGGCCAGCCCGACCAGTTCGACGATCTCGTCGACTGGACGCGCTTTGGTGTAGAAACCGGCGAACAGCGACAGGGTCTCGCGCACGGTGAGCAGCGGATCCAACTCGCACGACTGCAACACGAGGCCGAGGCGGTCGCGCCACGCGCGCGTCGCACGCGCAGGATCGACACCGAGGACAGACACCTCGCCTGCCGTACGCGGCCGGTAACCCTCGAGAATTTCGATGGTGGTGGTCTTGCCGGCACCGTTCGGTCCGAGGAAACCGAACACTTCGCCGGTGGCGACTTCGAGGTCGATGCCGCGCACCGCTTCGACTGCGCCGTATTGCATACGGAGGTCATGAACCTCGATCGCGGAACCGGACACGAAGAACGAATGTTACGGGCGGTCGCCGTCTCCCGTGCTCCGATGCGAACAGGTCGGCGCACCCTGGGCCCGGTGGTTGTGACCGACATCGCAAGCACCAGCGGTCTGGGCTTGCGGGACCCCTCCGCAACGACACCGCCGAGTTCGCGCCTTGCGCAGTCGCGTGGCAGATCGTCGCCACGCCCGACATTCGAGGGTTTCGCCGACACGATCGAACACGACCGGTTCGTCGAGTCGGCGGCTGACGCACGATGCTCGCGACGTCGACGCTCCTCGGCCGTCGTTGTCTTCGAACTGGACGGCGTCACGTCGCCGTCGAGCGACGGGCCGCGATGGACCGACGGACGAGCTCGCACGTTCCCAAAGCTGTCGAATCGCGCCACCGCACTCACCGGCTCGACTTCCGGCCACACCAACGGTGGGTACCTCGTCGACCACCGGTCGCGCGACGGATCGTGCTCGGTTGGCGACGAAAACGTCCCGGACATGTCGAGGTTCGGGGACGACAGGCACGGCGTGCTCGCGCTCGCGGGCAAGCACCGACCTCGTGCCATGGTCCGCCCGCCCCACTGCACTGATGTTTTCGCGCTTGCACGAACCGTTTGCCACCGCTTCACTTGGGTATGTATCGACACGCCGAACGGGAGTCGGCCATCGGGGAGGATGCGTCATGCAACTTGACCAACATCATCGCGTTGAAACCCAATCCGAAATCGATCGCGACGAAACCTTACGATCCGGCCGTTCCGACCAACCCAACCGGACCGGTCCGCGTCCCGGCAACCGACAGTTCGGTGTCGCCGCCGCGATCGGTCACCTCCTCGGCGGCGATCCGCCCATCGCGGTCGCGTGTTACGACGGCAGCCGCATCGGGCCGGCCGACGCGCGCACGACCCTCACGGTTCGCTCGGCCAAGGCGTTGCGCTACGCACTCACCGCACCCGGCGAGCTCGGAATCGCACGCGCGTACGTGGCCGGCGAGCTCGACATCGAAGGCGACATCTTCTCCGCGCTTGCGCTGCGCGACCACCTGCCTGACGTCCGCCTCGGCCCCGCCGACTGGTTCGACCTGGCACGGCTGGCCGGGATCGCCGGTCTGCGTCCGCTGCCGCCACCACCCGAGGAAGTGCGCCTGCGCGGCCGCCGGCACACCAAAGGTCGCGACGCAGCCGCGATCGCTCACCACTACAACGTCTCCAACGATTTCTACCGACTGGTTCTCGGACCGTCGATGACGTACTCGTGCGGCGTCTGGCCGACCGCGGACGCCACCCTCGAAACCGCGCAGGCCACCAAATACGAACTCGTCAGCCGCAAGCTCGGGCTCGAGCCCGGCATGCGACTACTCGACGTCGGCTGCGGTTGGGGTGGAATGGTCATGCACGCCGCGCAACATCACGGCGCTCATGCCGTCGGCGTCACGCTGTCGTCTCGACAGGCGCAGTGGGCACGGCGCGCCGTGCACGACGCAGGTCTCGACGCGCTCGTCGAGATCCGCGTGCAGGACTACCGAGACGTTTCCGACGGCCCATTCGACGCGATCAGCTCGATCGGCATGTTCGAACACGTCGGCGCCGCGCACCTCGACGAGTACTTCGCGACACTGTTCGGCCTGTCACGTCCGGGTGCCCGTCTGTTGAATCACGGGATCTCACGTCCCGCGGCTGATGGCGACCGCACCCACTTCGCACGCCGCGGTTTCATCAACCGGTACGTGTTTCCTGACGCCGAGCTGCACGAGATCGGCAGCATCGTCTCGCGGATTCAACGCGCCGGATTCGAAGCGCGTCACGTCGAAGGCCTTCGGGAACACTACGCGCTGACGCTAGGCGCATGGGTACACAACCTCGAAGCATCGTGGGGACGAGCAGTCGAAGAGGTCGGCGCGGCGCGGGCACGGGTATGGCGACTCTATATGGCCGCGTCGGCTGCGAACTTCCAAGCCGGACGAACACAAATCCACCAAGTGCTCGGCGTTCGCGACGATCACGGCTCGAGCGGCGTTGCGTTACGTCCGGATTGGGAACCCGCATCGTTGGTTCGGGCGACCTGAGCGGCCGAATAAACCACGAGCCCCGTCGCAAAACGACGGGGCTCGTGTACGAGGATCGAGTGGGGGTCGATCCTTCAGTCCGTCGATCGTACCGCCCGCGGCACGCGCGTGCGAGACTTCAACGGCCGCACCACGCGAACCGCATGGGGGAGCGCGCTGATCACTCCGCGTGTTTCTCGCGTGTCGACGACGGCCCGCGAGAATAAGGCCGATGCGCATCACGTTCCTCGGTCATGCCGGCTGTCTCGTACAGACCGGTCACGGCTCGGTGCTGTGCGATCCGTGGTTCAACCCCGCGTACTTCGGTTCGTGGTTCCCGTTCCCACGCAACGACACACTCGACCTCGCCGAACTTGGCGAGGTCGACTACCTCTATATCTCGCATCTGCACCGCGACCATTTCGATCCCACATGGCTCGCGCGCAACGTGAGCAAGCGGGCACGCGTGTTGCTCCCGGAGTTCGGTGTCGACGTGCTGGCACGGGAACTGCGGTCGCTCGGCTTCGCTGACCTGGTGCACACCACCCACGGTGAACGCGTCGACCTCGACGGGCTCGGCGTCACGATTCTTGCCATGACCTCACCCGCCGACGGACCCCTGGGCGACTCGGCCATCGTCCTCGACGACGGACAGGTCCGGGTCCTCAACCAGAACGACGCCCGTCCCGGCGACCTCGATGCCCTGCGCGCGCTCGGACCGTTCGACGCGCAGTTCCTCCAGTTTTCCGGTGCGATCTGGTATCCGATCGCCTACGACTTCCCACCTGCGGTGAAAGAACAGCTGGCACGATCGAAGCGCGTCGACGAGATGGCACGCGCCCGCCGTTACGTCGAGGCGGTCGACGCCGCCCACGTGTTCCCGTGCGCCGGACCACCATGTTTCGTCGACCCGGACCTGTTCGCGCTCAACGACTTCGATCGGGACTCGGCCAACATCTTCCCCGACCAGACCGTGTTCATCGACGAGCTCGTCGCGCACGGGATCGAACGTGCCCACCTCGTGGTTCCCGGCTCGGTGATCGACCTCGAAGCCGGCCGCTGCCACGTCACCCACCCGGGATCGGAGTCCGACGACGCGGTCCGCACCGCCGTCTTCGGCCACAAACGCGAGTACCTCGGGCAGTACCAGCGCGACTGGGCCGGCTGGCTGGACACAGAACGGGCCTCGTGGGCCCGGCCCGGCCACGACCTCGTCGGGGAGCTCGCAGCCTGGTTCGAGCCCCTCCTCGTGCAGGCTCCGATCCTGTCGGCCGGAGTCGCCGGGAACGTCGTGATCGACGTCGGCGACGTCACCGCCAACGTGTGCGTCGACTTCGTCGAGTCGCAGGTGCGCGTCTGGCACGACGAACCGTACGTCTACAAGCTCGACGTCGACCGCGCACTCGTCGAAGCGCTCCTCGACGACCACGTCGAAGACTGGGTGAACTCGCTGCTGCTGTCGTGCCGGTTCACCGTCCACCGCGACGGGCCGTTCAACGAGTTCATCTTGACGTTTTTCAAAGCGCTGTCTGCGCAGCGCATGTCCTACGTCGAACAGTGTCTCGGCGCGGTGCGTCGACGAAGCGACGAGTTCGTCGAACTCGACGGTTGGCGGATCGAACGTTGGTGCCCACACCGCCAGGCCGACCTCAGCCGTTTCGGCGAGATCTCGAACGGCGTCCTCACCTGCAGCCTCCACCATTGGCGTTTCGATCTCGAAACTGGCCGATGCCTCACGAGCGACGACCGTCACCTGCGCTGCGCCCGTGTGACGCCGCAATGACGCGCGTGCGAGGATCGAACCCGTGACCGTCAACCGCGTCGTGTTCAATCACGTCGGCCAGTGTGTCGCCGACCTGGCCCGCTCGAAACGCTTCTACTGCGATGTGCTCGGATTCACGTTCGAACGGGAGATCACCCCCCGTGACGAGCTCTCGGCCACCCTGATGGGCCTGACACCACCGCTCGCGATGACCGCGTCGTACCTGGTCCGTGACGGTCTCGTCCTCGAGTTGTTGCACTACGCGGCGGCCGGCCAGACCCGGCCGTACGCGCCACGAGCGATGAACGAACCTGGCCTGACCCACATCTCGCTGTCGGTCGACGACCTGGACAGTGTCCTCGCCCGCGTCGCGGAGTACGGCGGCGAAGTGCTCACCGACTCCAACATCGGCGCGGCGGTCTTCGTCAAAGACCCCGACGGCCAGCTCGTCGAGCTGCTACCGATGGCATACCGCGAACGCCTGTCGGGCGACTAGCGCGGTTTGGCGTTGCGGAACGCTCGCCGCAACAGCGGTGTCTGCGCGTCGAGGACCGCGCCGAGTGCCGCTTCCACCTCGTCGTCGTCGCGGGAACCGAACGGCGCGCCGGGCGCGTGGTCGCTCAGGTCGTCGGTGCCAACCGCGTCGTCGACGTCGGCCGGCACATCGACTCGACGGTCGAGGTCCAGCTGGGGTCGGGAGTCGTGCATCGGATCGGCGGTCGCGGTCGTGGGTCGGGCACGCGTCCGCCCCGCTCGGTCGGCGTTCCCGTTCGTCGCCGCGGTCGCCCGATCGGCGTTGCCGGTCGCTCCCGCCGTTCGGCCACGCACGGCGCGTTCGTCGTGCAGTTCCCAGCCGCGTGGGAGTACCAGCGCGGCGGCGTGACGGTTGCACAGATCACCCTGGGTGCGGGCCGCGTGCTCGTCGAGTTCGACGAGCCAAGCCTGACGTTGCGTCGGCTGGAAACGAAGCGTCACCGATGCCGGCGAGCCACAGCCGGCGCGCGCGCACAGACGCCGGTACTGCGATCCGTTGCGCAGCGACCATTTCGGACCGGAGTTCATGACCGGAACGTTGTCCCCCACATATGCATGCCCCCTCGCACTCGCATCCCTTCACGGCGATCTCGGCACCCGATGTTCCCGGTGTCCGACTTCCGTGCGTACCGTGTCTCGCGGCGTCGGGGCTGACGACGTCGTGTCAACGGTCGGGGGGCGACGGTCGCCGACTCGCTGACCACTGTACCGGGTCAAACGGTACCTGAGCTACGAAAAGCCCTCGCCAGGAGGGGACTGTGGGCGTCCAGGAGGCCACGGAGCTCGTCTTCGAGCTCGGGGCCGGCCGGACCGGCCGCGAGCTGACCCGACGGGAGCGCTTCGGGTTCGCCGGGCCCGTCGGCGGTCAGCGGCGGTGACGGGACGGGGTCGGACCCTCGGCGATCTTCGAGTTTCCAGCCGCGGGGCGGCATCAAAGACCGGGCGTGGCGGGCACACAACTCCCCCGCGCGTGCGTTGCCCTCCAACGGCGTGTCGAGCCACACGGTGCACGACGCCGATTCGAACGTGAACGTCGCGATGGCGACCGCGCTGCACCCGAAACGAGCGCACTGTCTCGTCATGTTCTGATTCGCGCGACGTTCGAGCATGACCGTGAAGGTACCCGCGGGTCGCGGGTCGCGGGTGGCAATCGGAACGCCGCTTCGGTGAACGCGCGAGGCTTCGTGCGTGCAAGACGGTTGGCTCGTGCGGGTGCCGGCTTCATCGGCGAACGTCGGGCCCGCGTTCGATGCCGTCGCAGTCGCGCTCGGCACCTACCTGGAGGTCTTCGCCGACGGCGACGACCCGGCACCCGAAACCCATCCTGCGGTGCGCGCGTTTCGCAATGCCGGCGGACGCGGCCCGCTTTGCGTACGGTCCCGTTTTCCCGGCGGACGCGGTCTGGGGTTCTCGGCGGCGGCTCGGGTCGCGGGACTGCTCGCGGTGCACGCCCAACAGGGTCGCACCGCACGCGAAGCCCGGTCGGCGACGTTACGGGCCGCCAGCGAACTGGAAGGCCATGCCGACAACGCGGCGGCCGCGCTGTACGGCGGTGTGGTCGCGGTGGCCGGACGTCACGTGGTGCGGATACCGCTCGCACGGGAACTCGCGGTCGTGGTGTGGATTCCGCCCGGCGAAACCGCGACCGCGACCGCCCGGCGTCTGCTGCCCGAGCAGGTGACGTTCGAGGACGCGGTCTTCAACGTCGGCCGGACCGCGTTGCTCGTCGCGGCGTTGGCCGCAGGTGCGGTCGACGCGATGCGGGTCGCCACCGAAGACCGTCTGCATCAGCATCGCCGTCTCGCCCGCGCCCGCGACACCCACCGTGCGATCGACGCGATGGTCGACGCGGGCGCGTTCGCGGCGTGGCTGTCGGGGTCGGGACCGTCGGCCGCCGCGTTCGTCGACGGCGACGACGCGGCCCGCATCGCGGCCGCGTTGCCGAAAGCCGGACGGGCGCTCGTGCTCGACATCGACGACGAAGGAGCAGTCATTTCATGAACCTGGAAGGAACCTGCGTCGTGGTCACCGGCGCCGCGGGAGGGATCGGGGCCGCGCTCGCGAACCGGTTCGCGGCCCAGGGCTGTCGGGCGGTCGTCGTCGCCGACCGCGACGGGCAAGGCGCCGAAACCGTCGCCGGCGACATCGCGTCGCGATCGTCCGCCGAAGCGATGGCCGTGACCTGCGACGTGACGCGCGAGTCGGAACTGCAGGCGCTCATCGATGCAACCGAACATCGATTCGGGCCGATCGACCTGTTCTGTTCGAACGCGGGCGTGATCACGCTCGGCGGAGCCGACGCCTCCGACCAAGAGTGGCAGCTCAGCCTCGACGTGAACGTGATGGCCCACGTGTACGCGGCGCGAATTCTGGTCCCGCGGATGCTCGAACGGGGCGGCGGCTATCTCCTCCAAACCGCGTCGGCGGCCGGTCTGCTGACCCAGCTCGGTTCGGCGCCGTATTCGGTCACCAAACATGCCGCGTTCGCGTTCGCTGAATGGTTGGCGATCACCTACGGCGACCGGGGACTCAAAGTGTCGGTCCTCGCGCCGCAGGCCGTCCGTACCGCCATGACCGCCGGAGTCGTCGACGGCGGCGTTGCGGGAGTCGACGGGATGCTCGAACCCGAAGCGGTCGCCGACGCGGTCGTCGCGGGCCTCGAGTCGGAGTCGTTTCTGATCCTGCCTCACCCGCAGGTCCTCGAGTATTTCCAGCGTAAGGCGTCCGACTACGAACGGTGGCTGCGAGGGATGCGTCGCCTGCAATCGCATTTCGGTGGCGTCGGTGAGCTCACCTGAGCTTCGCCCAGGTCGAGCGATAGGTTCGTGCACATGAGCGAACCTCTCGTGCTGGCCGACGATCCGCGGCCACGCGTGCGGCGGATCACCCTGAACCGTCCCGAAAAACGCAACGCGATGAGCAACCGGGTGCGCGTCGAACTGTTCGACGAGGTACGCCGCGCCGACCAGGACCACGACGTCAGCGTCATCGTGATCCGGGGCGCCGGTTCGTGCTTCTCGGCCGGCTACGACCTGAATCCCGATCCCGACCAGCCTTTGCCGCGACCGATCGCGATCCGCGACGGGTTCTGGAGCCGATCGTTGGTCGAAGGCTGGTTCGAGTTCATGGACATGGCCACGCCGATCATCGCCCAAGTGCACGGCTACTGCCTCGCCGGAGGATCGGAGCTCGCGGCAGCCTGCGACCTGTGCTACGTCGCCGACGACGCCACCATCGGCTATCCGCCGGTGCGCACCATGTCGCCGCCCGATCTGTTGTGGCAGCCATGGTTCATGGGGATACGCCGCGCGATGGAGGCCGTCCTGACCGGAGATTCGATGACCGGCCTCGAAGCCGTCGAGGCCGGATTCGCGAACCGTGCCTTCCCGGCCGACCAGCTCGACGTCGAAGTGCTCGACGTCGCCGAACGGGTCGCGCAGATCCCCGGCGACCTCCTGACGCTCAACAAACGGACCGTGCACCGCGCGATGGAAGCCCAAGGCATGCGGACCGGCTTGCGGGCGACCACCGAGCTGCAGGCGCTCGGCCTGCACCAACGATCGTCGAAGGAGTACATGCCCAAGCTGCGTTCCGAAGGCGTCAAAGGTGCCGTCGACGCCCGCGACGCCCCGTTCGGCGACGGCCGGACGGCTCCGTCGTCATGACCGACGTCGTCGACGCCGTCCATGCGGTCGACGGCGCGCAAGACCAAGCGCGGGCCGAGCTCGAATCGTTGGTATGCATCCCGAGCATCAGCGCCGATCCCGACCGCCGCGACGACGTGCGCGCCAGCGCCGAGGCGACCGCCGAGCTGCTGCGGGCCCACGGTCTCGAATCGGTCCGGTTGGCCGCGGTCGACGGCTCACATCCCTACGTGATCGGCGAATGGATGCACGCCGGGCCCGGGGCGCCCACCGTCTTGTTGTACGCGCACCACGACGTCCAACCTCCCGGCATCGTCGACAACTGGGACAGCGACCCGTTCGAACCGTGCGAACGCGGCGGCCGCCTCTACGGCCGCGGCAGCGCCGACGACAAAGCGGGAGGCGTCGCGCACGCGCATGCGGTGTCGGCGTGGCTGAACACGAGCGGCGCCGTTCCCTGCAACGTACGAGTCCTCATCGAAGGCGAAGAAGAGATCGGTTCGCCGACGTTGGGGGCGTTTCTCGAAACGCACCTCGACGAGCTCCGCGCCGACGTGCTCGTCCTCGCCGACGCCGGGAACTGGAAGGTCGGTGTCCCCGGACTGACCTACTCGTTGCGGGGCCTCGCCGCGGCCGACATCGAACTCCGCGCGCTCGACGGGCCCGTCCATTCGGGGATGGCCGGCGGTGCCGTGCCCGACCCGGTCGTCGCGTTGGCGCAGGTGTTGGCATCACTCGTCGACGCCAACGGCGACGTCGCGATCGACGGCGTGTGGGACGACGTCCGCCAGCCGAGCGAGTCCGAACGGGCTCCGATCCCCGGCCTCGACGACGACCCCGACGGATTCGGGCGGGCGATGGGGCTCCGTCCCGGCGTCGAACTGGTCGGCGATCCGGACGCGACCCTGCACGAACGGCTGTGGTTCCGGCCGTCGCTGACCGTCATCGGTATCGACGCACACCCGATCAAAGGTTCGTCGAACCAAGTGATCGCCCGCGCCGCGGCGCGGGTGAGCCTGCGGCTGGCGTCGGGCCAAGAACCTGATCGCGTCGTCGCACAGCTCCGCGCCCACGTCGAACAGCACACACCATGGGGTCTGGAGCTGCACTTCCAGGCACTCGAAGGCGCCCCCGCATGGCAGACCGATCCGACCGGACCTGCGTTCGACGCGGCGCGGCGCGCACTGCGCGCCGGTTTCGGAACCGACCCGGTGTTGATGGGAGTGGGCGGCTCGATCCCGTTCGTCGGTCCGTTCGCCGACGCATTCGGTGGCATCCCCGCGCTGCTGCTCGGACCCGCGGATCCGCACAGCCGCATCCACGGCGAGAACGAGAGCCTCCATCTGGGCGACTGGCACAAACTCATCGTCAGCGAGGTGCACCTCCTCGACGCGCTCGCCTCGACGCACACGCCCTGACCGGTCGCTGAAGCGCAACGACATCCGGCCCGCCCCGACCGGTCGACGCGACGGCGTGCAGCCCCGACGGTGCCCGCCGAACCCTCCCGAGCTGACCGAAATGTGCGATTCGCGCGGCGCCGGGGGGACCAACATCGAAAATGGCGCGACGGCACTAGCGCCGGACGCGCCCGCCCGCCCGAAACCGGCACCGACGCGGGTCGCGGCGAACGCGTCTGACTAGTTATTAGTAGCTAGATACAGCCGGAACGCGGGGCCTGGATTCGGGCTTCGTCACGTCCGACCCCTACCGTCACCGGCTGCTTCCCCGGTCAGCGCGCGCATGCGCGCTCACCGCGGTCGCCTATTCGAGCAGCGGCCGGCAATGGACGCAGGCCGCGTGAGGGCGGAGGAATCACCCATGACGACCAAACTGTCGCGCGAGCACGCGCTCGAGCATCGTCGGACCCCCGACACCGACGTCGCCCAGTGCGCGAGCCCGGTCGTGTCCGACCGGCGTGTCGCCTCGGTCGCCTCGTTCGCGTCCGGCGCGTCCGGCAGGGCCACGAGCGGCGGACGCGCCAGTCGAGTTGGTCGCTTGCGGGCGCGACGGGCGCGGAGCGCACGGTGGCGGCGTGCCAGCGCGGCCCTCGGCGCGGTCGTCTTCGCCGGACTGGGGAGCGTCACGTTGGTGAGCAGCGCAGCCGTCGCGGACACCAGCCCGGCGCCGAACTCTGTGCAAGCGTTCGGCAACGCGCCGCTGTTGGGCTCCGACTCCGCGGTCGCGCTCCATGCCGGCGTGGTCGGCATCGCGGCCGATCCCGCCGGGCGGGGGTATTGGCTGGTCGGCGCGGACGGCGGCATCTTCGCGTTCGGTGGCGCACCGTTTTACGGCTCGACCGGCGGCGAGCACCTGAACGCACCCGTCGTGGGTATGGCCGCTACCCCCGACGGGGGTGGCTACTGGCTGGTCGGCGCGGACGGTGGGGTTTTCGCGTTCGGTGACGCACCGTTTGAAGGCTCGACCGCAAATGTCACGCTCGCGGCGCCGATCGTCGCGATCGTCCCGACCGCCGACGGGCAGGGTTACTGGCTGGTCGGCGCGGACGGCGGCATCTTCGCGTTCGGTGACGCACCGTTTTACGGCTCGACCGCAGGCGTCACGCTCGCAGCCCCGATCGTGGGTGCCGCGCTGACATCGACCGGGCACGGATACTGGCTCGTCGGCGCCGACGGCGGCGTTTTCGCGTTCGGTGACGCATCCTTTTTCGGCTCCCAACTCGACCCTGGACATTCGGTGGTCGGTATCGCCGCGTCGCGCGACGGCGACGGCTACTGGGTCGCACGCGCCGACGGCAGCGTGGCCGGCTTCGCGACGGCGGTGGCCGGGAACGCATCGACGATCGACGCGAATCTCGTCCATCCGGACACGGTCGGCATCGCTGCCAGTGCTGGCGGCGGCTACTGGTTGGCGCAAGGCGCGGCCGAGGAGACCTCGTCGTTGGCGAACGATCGGTTCCTGGTGTGCACACGGGCGCACGAGTCCAACATGGCCGGCGGTTACCGTGCGGTCAGCCCGGGCGGTACCTACCGGGGCGCATACCAGTTCGACCAGTCCACCTGGGACGGCGCGGCCCGGCTCGCCGGACGTGACGATCTCGTCGGCGTCGATCCGGCCGCCGCCGCGCCGGCCGACCAGGACCTCGTCGCGATCACGCTGTTCCACGAGCTCGGCGCCCAACCGTGGGGCGACCGCTGCCGCGGCCTGGAATGAGTGACCTGCGGATGCCCATATGGTTTCGCTATGGATCCGTCCGCCGCTTCGCCTGATCTGGCGATCGGATCGTTCAGCGATCACGGCCCGTGGGTCGTCGTACCGGACGAGATGACCTGGCGGGCCGACGTCGCCCGTCGGCGTGTCCTCGCCCGCGACGAGTTTCCGCTCTGGCTGCAACGCGAGACGCTGCCGCCGCTCGGCCGGCTCGCGTCGGTGGTCAGCCGGGTCGGGGTCGCGCTCGGCGCCTGGTACTGCCTCGACCGGCGCCGCGGCGCCGAGTACGGACGGCGCGGACTGTCCCGCCGTCTGCGTCACGCGTTCGCGACGCTCGGCCCGACCTACATCAAGCTCGGTCAGATCATCTCCGGTGGTGAAGGACTGTTCCCGCCCGAGTTGGTCACCGAGTTCAAAATGTTGCGCGATCGGGTCCCACCCGAGCCGTTCGACGTCGTCCGGCGCGTCGTCGAACTCGACCTCGGCCGCTCACTCGACGACGTGTTCGAACGGTTCGAGCGCACCCCGATCGCGGCGGCGTCGATCGCGCAGGTGCATGCGGCCCGTCTCCGCACCGGCGAAGAGGTGGTCGTCAAGGTGCAGCGGCCCCAGGTGGCTCGCCTCGTACGCGAAGACATCCGCGCTATGTCCTGGCTCGCGCCCCGTCTGGTGGGCCGGATCCCGGTCGCGGCGCTCGCCAATCCGCCGGCGCTGGTCGAACTGTTCGCGGAGACGATCGTCGAGGAGCTCGACTTCTGCTTGGAAGCGCAGAACATGCTCGACATCGCCGCAGTGCTCGCCGGGACCGATCAGCGGGCCACGATCGTGCCCCGTCCCCATCCGACGCTCGTGACCCGACGGGTGCTGGTCATGGAACGACTCGACGGGATCCCCTGGGACGACGTCAGCGCGATGAAAGACGCCGGCGTCGACACCGAAGCGGTCCTGCACGCCGGGCTCGTAAGTTTCATGGAAGGCGCCATGTTGTACGGCGTCTTCCACGGCGACCTGCACGGCGGCAACCTCATGGTCCAGCCCGACGGACGTACCGTCCTCATGGATTTCGGCATCACCGGCCGCCTCGACGAAACCAAACGGCTCGCGTTCTTGATGCTGTTGGTCGGAGCGACGAGCGGCGACACGATGGGTCAGCTGCGCGCATTGCGCGACCTTGGCGCCTTCCCGCCCGACACCGACCTCAACGCGGTGTTCACCGGTCTGGGCCTGGACCGCACGATCGATCCCACGATGCTCTCCGCCGACGAGCTCGTCCACGAACTCCAGGACCTGACGAAAAAGCTGCTCGCCTACGGCGCCCGCGCCCCGAAAGAGCTCATGCTGTTCGTGAAAAACATGATGTTCCTCGACGGCGCGATCGCTCGTCTGGCACCCGACCTCGACATCCTCGAGGAGATCCAACGGGTGCATACCGAGATCGCGGCCCGGCACGGCATCCGCCTCGCCAACGAACTCGGTATCGATCCTGCGGTCACCGCCCAGTTCGACATGAACGCCGTGAAGGCCGCGATGGGTGTCCCCGACGTCGATCGGCTCACCTATCGCGAGGTGCAAGAACGCCGAGAGCTCATCCGACAGCGCTTGGAAGAAAAGCGCAAACGCGCGTAGGTTCGCGACATGACGACGTTCGATCTCGACGAAGTACAAGCCGCGTTCCGCAACTACTGGGCGCTCGGCGCGGTCGGTGAAGACTGGAACGCCTGGTGCGACGAATCCTTCACCGAAGACGTGACCTACATCGAGCACATTCTCGGCAACAAGCACGGCCGCGAAGAGGTACGCGCGTGGATCAACGCGACGATGGAGGAATACGGCGCGATCTACACGGCCTACGAGTGGCACACCGCGACCACCGACGGACGAGTCATCGTCTACATGCAGAACCGACGCGACCATCCCGACGCCGCCCAACCACCGATCGATTTTCCCGGCATCACGATCCTGCAATACGCCGGTGACGGAAAGTTCTCGCTCGAAGAGGACTTCTGGTCGTTGCCGGAAGGCATCGAGACCGCCAAACGGTCCGCAGCGGCGTACCGCGAGATCGATACGTCGTTCCCGGCCCGACGCACACGGCGCAACTGGGGCACCGGTCCGGACTGGACCCAAGGCGCACCGACCTACGCCGACAGCCGCGGCGCGCGGCGAGCCAAAAGCTAAGGAGCGCATGTCGTGCCGGAAATGCCGCAGATGCAGGCATTGGCCGAGCGTCTCGAAGCCTGGCTGGCCGGCGCCTCGTTCGAAGGCTTCGATCCACTCGGATTCAGCGGCCTGAAGACCGCGGTCCCGCCCGCCGACGAACTGTCCGGACGTCGGCTCGGCCAGGTCCGTCGACGCGCCAAGTACGTCATCTTCGACTTCGACGGCGAACCGGAACGCCGCATCGTGTTCCACCTCTCCCAAGCCGGTCGCGTCGACTTCGAAACGCCGCCCAAACACACCAAGCCCAAAGGTTCGGTCGTCCGTTGGCGTTTCTCGAACGACAAGGCGGTCCTCGTGCGGGAGTTCGGCACCGAACGCAAGGCCGGCTGGTGGGTACTCGGCCCCGGCGACGAGGGACCGCTCGCGACGCTCGGGCCGGAAGTCGAAAGCGACGAGTTCGCGCAGTGGCTGCGCTCCAGCGACGACAGCCGGCGTGTGCACACGATCCTGCGCGACCAGCACACCGTCGCCGGCGTCGGCCGCGGCTACGCCGACGATGCGCTCCACCGCGCGCACCTGTCCCCGTACGCGTCGCTCAAATCTCTCACGGCCGACGAACGCGAACGGCTGTTGGAGTCGATCCTCGCCGTCCTCGAAGACGGACTCGTTCGTGAACGCACCCGCGACGGCGGCCTGTCGCAGAACAAGCTCGGAGAGCATTTCACCGTGCACGGCAAGGCCGGCCTTCCGTGTCCGGTGTGCGGCGAAGATCTCAAACGGGTGTCGTACGAGTCGCACGAGGTGGTCTACTGCCCGCACTGCCAAACCGGCGGCAAAGTTCTCGCCGACCGGCGGCTTTCCCGCCTCGTCAAATAGGCCGCCGAGCAGCCACGCCCGCACCGACCCGCGCGACGTCTGCCTCAGTGATGGATGGGGCCGGTGTTGACGGCCTCGAACGCGCTGCCGGGCACGGTCTTGAGCTGGTCGAGATCGTTGTCGTTCCAGCGGGGGTCGGCCGCGCCGCTGATATACCACGAGGATCCGTTGTCGGCGACGATCATCCCGTACTTCTTCAAGGCTTCGAGGATCACCAACGCTTCGCCGTGGAAACGCGCGAGGGAGTAGCTCGCCTTCAACCGAAGCCGAAGCCCCATCGGAGGAAGGTCAGGATTCGTCGACGACGACGCATAATGCGTCGCCGGGAAGATGTAGCCGCGCTGGGTCTGCGCGACGGTGAAACGCAGGGCATGATCGATCGTCCCCGTCGCGGTCTCGCCGTAGCGGGCCAGGCCCGGGAAGATCGGAAGACCGGCCGCGTCGGCTGAGGTCCATCCGAGCGGACGCAGCTTGTTCGAGGTCAAGTTCCAGTTGACTCCCGAACCGGCATCCCAATACGTCCCGCGCCAGAACGCGTCGTACAGCTCGTAGAGGTGACAGGTCCCGCGCTGGACGACGAGCACGTGACGGTCGCCGGTGCTGGCGGCGCCCCCTTCGACCGGCGCGGTCGGCGGGATCGGGAACGGACCGGGCGAGCTTTCGTCACCGTACGCGGTGTAATGGATCGGTTCCTTCTTCTCGGTTGCGGGCACGATGATGAACGGAATCCCGTACGCGCCGTCGCCGCCGAAGTCGGCATGCAGCATCGTCTTGCCGCCCGTCGCGCTGATGGCGTTGATCATCGCCGCGGAGTCGGAACGCACCGGCAACTTCGACACGTCTTCGTTCCATGGGCTATTCGACGGAAACACTGGACAGCCGCCGATCGTCGGCGCACTCGAAACGTTCGCGCCCGCGGCCGCGGAACTGACATGCGAAGTGGTTCCGGCCAGGAACGGAAACGTCGCCAGGTTGCAAGACGACAGCACGACCGCTGCGAGCGCGGCGAGGGCACACCGTTTCATCACCATCGGCTATCCATCGACCGGCCGGCCCGCCCGCCTTGAACCCGATCGGAGCGGGATCCTGGCCGGTCCTAGGATGCCCGCCGATGCTTGCCTACATCCCGAGCCCGTCGCACGGGATCGTGCACATCGGACCGTTGCAGCTGCACGCCTACGGCCTCATGCTCGCGATCGGTGTGCTCGTCGCCGCGAAAATCGCCGACGTTCGTTGGCAGCGGACCCCCAACAACCCGAAAGTCATCGGCGAGATCGCCGTCCCCGTCGTCGTCGCAGGTGTTGTGGGCGCCCGCGTGTACCACTTGTTCACCGGATACAAGTGGAGCGAGGGCGGAGTGCTCGGCGCGTTCGAGATCTGGAAAGGCGGCCTTTCCATCTGGGGTGCGGTCGGCGCCGGGCTGATCACCGTCGTGTTTCTCGCCCGCCGCAGACATCTCGACACGCTCGCGTTGGTCGACGCGATCGCGCCGGGCGTGGTCGTCGCGCAGGCCGTCGGACGGTGGGGCAACTATTTCAACCAGGAACTGTTCGGACGCCCGAGCAAACTTCCTTGGGCACTCGAAATCGACCTCGCGCAGCGGCCAATCAATTATGCACGTTTCGCGACGTTCCAACCGACCTTCTTGTACGAGTCGATCTGGTGCCTGATCGTGTTCGTGACGATCGTATGGATCGAACGACACCGCGGTCTGCGCAAGGGGCAGGCCTTCTCGCTGTATGTCGCGATGTACTGCTTCGGACGTTGCTTCTTCGAGTGGTTGCGCGTCGATCCCGCCGCGAGAATTTTTGGGATCCGTTTCAATCTGTTGCTCTCCGCGGCGCTGTGCGTGGTCGGCGCGATCTTGTTCATACGTTTCGGACGTCGATCCGAACCTTCGGCGATCGCATCGGGTGGCGACCCCGGGCACACTCCGACCGCATCTCGGGGATCTTCCGGATAGCGGCGGGACAGCCCCTTTCCCTAACGTGCACTGCAAGCAACCGAAGGAGCGGCGTGTCCACGACAAGTCCCCCCACGACAACTGCGGTGTCGGCGCGTGCCGTGAACGCGACGAAGGTATACGGCGACGTCGCCGCCGACACCGAAGTGCGCGCCCTCGACGGTGTCGACATCACATTCGAGCGGGGCGTCTACTCCGCGATCATGGGACCGTCGGGATCGGGCAAATCCACGCTGCTGCACTGCATCGCCGGTCTTGACAACCTGACCAGCGGCCAAGTGTTCCTCGGCGACATCGAGCTCAGCTCGCTCTCCGACAACGAGCTCACGCAGATCCGTCGCGATCGCGTCGGATTCGTGTTCCAGGCCTACAACCTGATCCCGACCCTCACCGCGCTCGAGAACATCACGCTTCCTCTCGCGCTCGCGGGGCGGACCCCCGACAACGAATGGCTCGATCACATCATCGAGATCGTCGGGTTGCGATCACGTCTCAGTCACCGGCCTTCGGAGCTGTCCGGCGGTCAGCAACAACGGGTCGCGGTCGCGCGTGCGCTCGCAACCCGGCCCGAGATCGTCTTCGCCGACGAACCGACCGGAAACCTCGACTCACGCGCGAGCGGAGAGATCCTCGGCTTCATGAAAAAAGCAGTCGAAGAATTCGGCCAGACGATCGTGATGGTCACCCACGACCCGATCGCCGCGTCGTACGCGAGCCGGGTCGTGTTCCTCACCGACGGCCGGGTCACCGACGAGCTCGCCGACCCGAACCCGGACACCATCCTCGACAAGATGCGCCAGCTCGGCGCCTAGGCCCGGAGCCCACCCCACCGATGTGGAAAGTCACCCGCAAGGGCCTCGCCGCGCACAAGCTCCGGTTCGCGCTCACCGCGCTCGCGGTGTTCCTCGGCGTCGCGTTCATGTCGGGCACGCTTGTGCTCACCGCGACGATCCAGAGCACGTTCGACAACCTCTTCTCCAACATCTACCACGGCACCGACGCCGTCGTCCGAGCAAAAGAGGTGCTGTCAGCCGACTTCGGCGCCGGTCTGCGGCCGCCGATCCCGGAAACGTTCCTCGATCAGGTCCGCTCCGCGCCGGGTGTCGCGAGTGCGTCGCCCAACGTGCAGATCCAATACGCGCAGATCCTCAACGCGCAAGGCAAGACGTTCGGCAAAGCCGGAACCGGCCCGCCCGCGCTCGGTTTCAACTGGGACCCGAACCCGACCCTCAACCAGTTCGAACTGCAGCCCGGTTCGCGCCCACCCGCGAACGCGCACGAGGTCGTCATCGACAAGCGTTCCGCCGACGAGGGCAAGATTCACCTCGGCCAGGTCGTGACCGTCCTGACCGCACAAGGTCCCAACCCGTACACGGTCGTCGGCGTCGTCAAGTTCGGCGACGCCGACAGCCCGGCCGGCGCCTCGGCGGCGCTGTTCACGCTGCCGGAAGCGCAACGACTCGCCGACGAGGTCGGCAAAGTCGACGCGATCGCGGTGGTCGCCAAGCCCGGAGTGTCCCAAGATCAGGTGCAGGCCAGCCTGGCGTCCGTCTTCTCGTCCAACCACGACATCCAGGTGATCACCGGCAAGGCGATCACCAAAGAAAATCAGGCTGCCATCGACAAGACGCTCGGCTTCCTCAGCACCGCGTTGTTGCTGTTCGCGCTGGTCGCGCTGATCGTCGGCGCGTTCATCATCTACAACACCTTCTCGATCGTTGTCGCGCAACGTTCTCGCGAAATGGCACTCCTGCGCGCCATCGGAGCGAGCCGCAAGCAGGTCCTGCGTTCGGTACTGATCGAATCGACCGTGGTCGGCCTGCTCGCGTCGGCGGTCGGGATCGGAGGCGGGATCGTCCTGTCCTACGGACTGAAAGGACTCGCGAACACGATCGGATTCGACATACCCGGCCAGGGTGTCACCATTCATCCGAACGCGATCATCGTCGGCCTCGTCGTGGGAACCGTCGTGACGGTGCTGTCGGCCGTCGTCCCCGCCCGCCAGGCCGCCCGCGTGCCTCCCGTCGCCGCGATCCGCGACGTCGCGATCGAGCGCCGCTCCCGCAGTTCGGTCCGGCTGGCGATCGGAAGCCTCCTCGCGGTTGGCGGCATCGCGTCGCTGTTCGGCGGGCTGTTCGGCGGGGCCGGCATCCAACTGGTCGGGATCGGCGCGGCCGCCCTGTTCGCGGGCGTGGTGGTCCTCGGCCCGCTGTTCGCCCGACCGGTCAGCTTGTGGATCGGTTCGCCGCTCCCTGCCCTCAAAGGCATGACAGGCACGCTCGCCCGGGAAAACGCGGCCCGCAACCCGAAACGTACGTCGGTCACCGCGACCGCGTTGATGATCGGCGTCGCGCTCGTCGGGTTCATCACCGTGTTCGCGGCGTCGACGAAAGCGTCGTTCGGAAAAGCGATCGACAGCCAAGTCCTCGGCGACTTTGTGATCAAAGGTCCGGGCTTCCAGACCGGATTCAGCCCAAAGCTGGAAGCGTCGATCGCCAAGCTGCCCGAAGCAGCTGCGGTCACGCCGATGCGTGTCGGCCTGTTCGCGGTCGGCACCAGCCGCAACCAACTGTTCGGGGTCGACCCGAAAGGCGCCCAACAGCTGTTCGACTTCGGCCCGGTCGCGGGCCAGTTCACAGACCTCACCGCTGACGGTATTGCGGTTTCGAAATTCAACGCGGACAAGAACCATTGGAAGATCGGCACCGAACTTCCAGTCACGTTCGTCGATACCGGCAAGTCTCAACTTCGGGTCGAGTTCATCTTCAAAGACCGGATCTTCTCCGACTACTACATTTCGACCGCGGCGTACGACGTTCACTACCGCGACCCGCTCGACGCTCAGATTTTCGTGAAACTCAAGCCGGGGGTCACACCCGCCGAAGGGCGAGGCGCGATCGAACCGCTCCTCGTCCCGTACCACACCGCACAACTCGAGGACAACGCCCAGTACAAAACCGATCAGCTCAAGAACCTGAACGGCCTGCTCGCGCTCGTGTACGTGCTGTTGTTGTTCGCCGTGCTGATCGCGCTGGTCGGTATCGCCAACACGTTGGCGCTGTCGATCTATGAACGAACACGCGAGATCGGGTTGCTGCGCGCGGTCGGCATGTCGCGACGTCAAATCCGATCCACAGTGCGGTGGGAGTCTGTGATCATCGCGCTGTTCGGCACGTTGCTCGGCATCGTGATCGGTCTGTTCTTCGGATGGAGCGTCGTCACCGCCCTCCACAATCAAGGCATCACCACGTTCGATCCGGCGATCCCGCAGCTCGTGATCATCGTGCTGTTCGCGGCCGTGTCGGGCACGGTCGCCGCGATCCTCCCAGCCCGGCGGGCCGCCAAACTCGACGTGTTGCGCGCCGTTTCTACCGAATAACAGACCGGGACGGTCTGAGGTTCAGGAACGGAACCGTTCTCGCAACGCGGCGTCTTTGGCTTGGACCTGTTCGGCGAGGTCGTCTTGGTATTGGCGCATCGCGGCGGCGAGCTTGTCGTCGCTCGTGCCGAGGATACGTACCGCGAGCAACCCGGCGTTGGTCGAATTCCCGATCGCGACGGTCGCGACCGGAACACCGGCCGGCATCTGCACGATCGACAGCAGCGAATCGAGGCCGTCGAGCTCGAACCGCGGGACGGGGACGCCGATCACCGGCAGCGGCGTCATCGACGCGGTCATCCCCGGCAGCGCGGCAGCTCCGCCGGCCGCCGCGATGATCACCCGCACACCGCGCCCCGCGGCTGACCGCGCGTAGTCGTACATCACGTCGGGAGTTCGATGGGCGGACACGACACGCACCTCGTGCGCGACGCCAAACTCGCTGAGCACGTCGATGGCGCCCTGCATGACTGTCAAATCGGAGTCGCTGCCCATGATGACACCGACCAGCGGATTGACCACACCTGCACCGTAGCCGGGCGGACCCGCCGCGGCCACGGACGACACCACGCCGACATCACCGAAATGGAACGCGACCCGTCGGCCTGCAACGATGGGCGCCATGCGAACACGACTGACCGAAATGCTCGGGATCGAACATCCAGTCATGCTGGCCGGGATGGGTGGCGTCTCCTACCACGCGGTGGTCGCCGCGGTGTCCGACGCCGGCGGTTTCGGCACCCTCGGCGCGGCGACGATGTCGTCCGAGCAACTCGACGAGGAGATGGCCGCGGTGAAAGCCGCGACCGACAAGCCGTTCGGGGTTGACCTGCTCGCGGCGTTGCCCGAACGGATGCTCGCCGATGCCGACAAAGTCGTGACCGGAGGCGCGTCGTTGTTCGTCGCCGGGCTCGGCGTCCCCCGCGACGTCGTCAAGATCCTGCACGACGGCAATGTGCTCGTCGCGAGTATGTGCGGAAAAGTTCGGCATGCGATCGCGGCGGTCGAGGCCGGCTGCGACTTCGTGATCGCCCAGGGCACCGAAGCTGGCGGCCACACCGGCACCGTCGCGACGATGCCGCTCGTTCCGCAGATCGTCGACGAGGTGGGCGACAAGGTCCCGGTCGTGGCCGCCGGCGGCATCTTCGACGGCCGCGGCCTCGCCGCCGCGATCAGCCTCGGCGCCGACGGCGTCTGGCTCGGGACGCGCTTCATCGCAACCCCCGAAGCGCGGACCGTCCGCGGCTACAAAGCCGCGTTGTTACGCACTCCCGAAGACGGAACGGTGATCAGCCGAGGTTTTACCGGCAAGACGTTGCGGGCGGTGCGCAACGAGTGGACCCGCCACATCGAAGCCCATCCCGAAGAGCTCGCGAAGTTCCCCGAGCAGATGATGCGGGCGGTGCAAGCCAACGCCCTGCACCTCGGCGGCGACGAAACCGCCGACGTCGATCCTGACAAGGAGTGCTACCCGGCCGGGCAGGGCGTCGGCGCGATGCACGATCTCGTCCCCGCCGGTGAGCTCGTCCGCCGGATCGTCGACGAGGCCGAACACGCGCTCGCGCGCGCCGCCGCGACCGTTGTGGGGTGACGACCCGACGGCTCGTCGTCATCGGCGGCGACGCCGCCGGCATGACCGCCGCATCCCAGGCCCGCCGGCGCGCGACTCCCGACGAGCTCGAGATCGTCGCGTTCGAGCGCGGCGACTACACCTCGTACAGCGCGTGCGGTATCCCGTACTTCGTCGGCGGCCTCGTCGCCGACGTCGACGACCTCGTCGCCCGCTCCCCCGCCGAGCATCGCGCCAACGGCATCGATCTGCGTACCCGCACCGACGTGACCGCGATCGATCTCCCGGCACGGACGGTGACCGCCCGAGACATCGATTCCGGCCGCGCGGTCGCCGAGCCGTTCGACGATCTGGTGATCAGTACCGGAGCGACGCCGTTGCGGCCGCCGCTGCCGGGCGTCGACGCGCCCGGCGTGTACGGCGTCCAAACACTCGGCGACGGCGTCCGCCTCCGCGACGAGGTCGTCGCGTCGGGCGCCCCGAACGGACGGGTGGTCGTCGTCGGCGGCGGCTACGTCGGCCTCGAGTTGGCCGAAGCGCTGCACCGGCGGGGCCGACCGGTCACCGTGGTCGAAGCCGGCGCCCAGCCGATGTCGACACTCGACGCCGACATGGGCGCACTGGTCGGCGACGCCATCCGCGGGCTCGGTATCACGCTGCTCACCGACACGTTGGTCGACGGGTTCGAAACCGACACCGACGGACGAGTCCGTGCGGTCACGATCGGCGATCACACCATCGCGACCGACACCGTCGTGTTGGGACTCGGCGTGAAACCGAACGTCGAACTCGCACGCGCGGCCGGCATCGACATCGGACCGGCCGGCGGGATCGCGACCGACGCCCACATGGCGACCAGCGCCGCGCACGTCTGGGCCGCCGGCGACTGCGCCGAAAGCCACCATCGGGTGTCCAATCGACCGGTCGCGATCGCGCTCGGCACCCACGCGAACAAACAAGGTCGAGTCGTCGGTATCAACGTGACCGGCGGAGACGCCACCTTCGGCGGCGTCATCGGCACCGCGGCCACCAAGATCTGCGAGTACGAAGTCGCGCGTACCGGCCTCAACGAACGTGAGGCACGCGACGCCGGCTTCGAGATCGACACCGCAACGATCGAAGCGACCTCACGGGCCAGTTACTACCCGGATACGACGCCGATCACCGTCAAGTTCGTCGTCGAACGTGGCCGCGGGCGCCTCCTGGGCGGGCAGATCATCGGGCGAGAAGGAGCCGCGAAACGTATCGACGTGCTCGCGACCGCGATCTGGAACGAAATGACGGTCGACGAGATCGAACAGCTCGATCTCGCCTACGCGCCGCCGTTCTCAACGGTGTGGGATCCGGTTCTGATCGCAGCCCGCCAAGCGGCCGGCCCGCTGTCCCCTACCCACCGGCCTTGATGCGTTCCGCGGTGAGATCATTCTCGTACATCATCCGAACGAGTTCGGGGAAACTGACCCGCGGCTTCCAGCCGAGCACTTCACGTGCTTTCGACGCGTCGCCGAACAGCAGGTCGACTTCGGCCGGACGGTAGAAACGCTGGTCCTGGGTGACGTGCGACTCCCAGTCGTCAATTCCGGCCAGGGCGAACGCGTTCTCGAGCAGCTCACGGATGCTGTGCGTCTCACCGGTCGCGATCACATAGTCGTCGGGTGCGTCCTGCTGCAGCATCATCCACATGGCTTCGACGTAGTCGCCGGCATATCCCCAGTCGCGCGACGCGTCGAGGTTGCCGAGCGTGATGCTGTCTTGCAACTCGAGCTTGATGCGAGCGACCGCGTTGGTGACCTTGCGGGTCACGAACTCCAAGCCGCGTTTGGGACCCTCATGGTTGAACAGGATTCCGCTGCTCGCATGGATGCCGTAGGCCTCCCGATAGTTCATCGTCGTGTAATGGCCGAACACTTTCGCGGCGCCATACGGCGAGCGAGGATGGAACGGCGTGCGTTCGGTCTGCGGAGTTTCGTGCACCTTGCCGAACATCTCCGACGACGACGCTTGATAGAAGCGGATCGGGTTGTTGTCGGTACCACCGACGATACGCACCGCCTCGAGCATCCGCAGCACGCCCAGCCCAGTGATTTCCGCGGTGAGTTCGGCCTGCTTGAACGAAAGTTGCACGAAACTGATCGCGCCCAGGTTGTAGACCTCGTCGGGCTGAACCTGTTCGACCACCGCAATCAATGACGACAGGTCACGCAGGTCACCTTCGATCAGCTCGAGCGCCGGGTTCTCTCCCTGCACCAGCTCGATCTTCGGGTTGGCCTGGCCTCGAACGAGACCGAAGACCTGGTAGCCCTTGAAGGCCAGAAATTCGGAGAGATGACGACCGTCTTGACCGGTGATTCCTGTGATCAGTGCGCGTTTCACGATTCCGACGCTACTCCGAACGACGATCCCAACTGGGGTCCAACTGGTACAAGAACTCGTCGCAGCGGCGGGATTCGTCGACCTCGCCGATCGCTTCCGCGGCGGTATGCAGGCCTTCGAGCGCGCGGAGAAAACCTCGGTTGGTTTCGTTGCGCCAACGCACATAGCCCGACCCGCGCCAACCCGCCTGGCGCAACCGATCGAGGCCCCGGTGGTAGCCGACACGAAAGTAGGCGTAGGCCTCGACGTCGTCACGTGCGAGCTGGCCCAGCCTCGCCCACGCGTCGAGGTAGCGCGGCCAACGGGCACAGACGTCGGAAACCGCGTCGCGGCGACCCTCGACCGCGCCGCCGAGCGCGGCGCGCAGTGCGTCCCGCGCATCATCGGGCTCGACATCGAGCACCGTCTCCGGAATACCGCCTGGTGTGAATCCGACGTCGGTCATACCTGCGTGATGCTAATGGTGCGAACAACGCACCTCTGGACCCGCCCTGAAGGTCGCTGCGACGCACCGGTAGGCTCGGATCATGGCGCAACCGGCTACGGACGCCCCTTCCACCGAACTCGCGGCGAACGGGGACGCGTCCGAAAAACATGAAGCGAAACCACCGACCCGACTGGTGCTCGTACGCCACGGCGTCACCGCGCAGACCGGTCCGCTGTTGTCGGGCCGGATGCCCGGCATCGACCTGTCGGAAAAAGGAATCGGTCAGGCCCAAGCCGCGGCCGACCGCCTGGCCACGCTGGCGATCTCCACGGTGTACGCGAGCCCGATCGAACGGACGACCCAGACCGCCAGTTACATCGCAGCCCGTCTCGGGCTCGACGTTCGGCCACTTCCCGGGGTGATCGAAGCCGACTACGGCGACTGGACTGGCGGCAAGATCGCAGATCTCGCCAAAACCGACGAATGGAAGGTCGTGCAGGCTGCGCCGTCACGGGCGCAGTTTCCGGGCGGCGAGTCATTGCGGGCGATGCAGTCCCGCATGGTCGACGCGCTCGACGCGGTGGTCGCCGCCCATCCGCACGAAACCGTCGTGGTGGTCAGCCACGCCGATCCCATCAAGTCGGCGATCGCCCATTACACCGGCATGCATCTCGACCTGTTCCAACGACTGCATGTGAGTCCGGCGTCGGTCACCGTGCTCGACTTCCACCCCTACGGCGCGCTGCTCGTGAAATGCAACGACACCGGCGGCCTCGCTGATCTCATGCCCGAACCGTCCGCTCAAACCTCCGAACCCGACCCGGCGCGATGACCGACGACCCCATCGAGTTCGATCCGGTCGACGCGATCGGCGCAGGCGCCTTCGGTCGGCCCGGGGCCCGCACCTTCGTCATCCAGGCACGCAAAGGTCAAGCGGTGCTGTCGGTGCTCGTCGAGAAAGAACAGGTCGCGTTGCTCGCAGCCGAAGCCGAACAGTTCCTCGACCGTATCGCTGAGGAGCATCCCGAAGAACCCGTCCCGTTCGGCGAGCTCGCGAACAGCGGAACCGTCGAAGAAGACGAGCCGCTGTTCCGTGCCCGGCTGATCGGTATCGGATTCGATCCGGAACGATCGCTGGTGCTGTTGGAACTGCGCGAACAGGCCGCCGAAGACGAGGAACCTCCCCCCGCGGTCGACGAAATCGAAGGCCGCGTCGCACGGTTGTACGCGACCCGCGCCCAAATTCGGGCGATGCTCGCGAACGGCATCGTCGCGGTGTCGTCCGGACGACCGAAGTGCCCGCTGTGCGACTTCCCGATGGATCCCGACGGGCATATCTGCCCGCGGATGAACTGAACGCACCCCCGTGAGCGAGGCCGAAGAGTCGGGTTGGCCTGAAGTTGAGCCACTCGACGAAGACGCCGCGCAGGTGGTCTTGCGCGACGGCGAGGTCGAGGTGCTCGGCCGAATGCCGTGGTCGTCGAACGCCACCTTCCTCGTATGTCTGTCGCTCGGTTCCGATCAGCTGCTCGCGATCTACAAACCGCAGCGGGGCGAACGACCGCTGTGGGACTTCGCCCGGGGCACGTTATGTAACCGTGAGGTCGCGGCGCGAGAGATGTCCGACGCCCTCGGGTGGGCCATCGTGCCCGACACGGTGTTGCGCGACGGACCTGCCGGTGTCGGGATGATGCAACGCTTCATTCATCACGACCCCGAAGAGCACTACTTCACGTTGCTCGCGTCGCACGGCGACGAGTTCCGTCGCATGGCCGCGTTCGACATCGTCATCAACAACACCGACCGCAAGGGCGGTCACTGCCTGCGGGCCATCGAGAGCGGCAACATCTTCGGCATCGACCACGGCGTGTCGTTCCACGCGCAGTGGAAGCTGCGCACCGTGATCTGGGATTTCGCGTGCGAACCGATCCCGCCGGGCGTGTGCGCCGACCTGCGCCGGATCGACGAGGAACTCCGCGGCGGTCTCGGCGATCTGCTCGCACCGCTCCTCGACCGCTTCGAAGTCGACGCCGTGCGGGCACGGGTCCGTCACCTGCTCGCCGCAGGCGAATATCCAGACGCGGATCGCGACTACCACTCGTATCCCTGGCCCACGATTTAGGCGCCGTCGCCGTCGGGCACGGCGAGACGTACTATTTCCCCATGACCGCTTTGTTGCCCGACCTGGCATACCTCCCCACGTTCGATTCCGTCGACGAGGAACGTCTGTACCGCAAGCAGCGTCTCGCGGCGTCGTTCCGTCTGTTCGCCAAGTTCGGTTTCGACGAGGGCGTCGCCGGCCACATCACCGTACGCGACCCCGAACATCTCGACCGTTTCTGGGTGAACCCGTTCGGGATGAACTTCAAACACATCCGGGTCAGCGACCTGATCTGCGTCGACCACACCGGCACCGTCGTCGAAGGCGACGCGATGGTCAACGCCGCCGCGTTCGCGATCCATTCGCAGGTCCACGCCGCCCGTCCCGACGTGATCGCCGCCGCCCACTCCCATTCCCTTTCCGGCAAGGCATGGTCGTCGTTAGGCCGGCTCCTCGACCCGATCACCCAAGACGCATGCGCGTTCTTCGAAGATCACGGCCTGTTCGACGACTACACCGGCGTCGTCCTCGACACCGAAGAAGGCAAACGCATCGCCGCCGCCCTCGGCGACCACAAGGCCGTGATCCTACGCAACCACGGGCTGTTGACCGTCGGCCATTCCGTCGACGCCGCCGTGTGGACGTTCATCACGATGGACCGCTCATGTCAGGCCCAACTCCTCGCCGAAGCCGCAGGCACACCGGTCCTGATCGACGCCGACATGGCCCGC
>JBKQIY010000228.1:0-2962 GCA_052148155.1 Acidimicrobiia bacterium
GCTCGTCCTCGTCGCGCAAGACCTCACCGCCTGGACCCGACTGTTATGCCTCGACGGTGAACTCGCCCGAGCCGAACCGAAACGGCTCCGCTACTGCCTCTTCCACGCGGCCGGGATCATCAGCCGCAGCGGACGACGAACCCGACTTCGCATCGCCACCGGCTGGCCCTGGGTTGACCAGCTCGTCAACGCGTTCACACGCGTTCACACGCTCGCGTTACAAGCCTGACCGACCCCACACCCGCGAAGACCAGCCACCCAACTTCGACGCGCTCAAAAACCCGCACGTCACCCCACACCACGACCCCGACACGCTCACACACCCACCCACCGAACGTCCCGAACATCCAAATCGCAGCCACGACCCCCGCGCACACCCAACAACCGGATTACTGAAATATCTGGGCTAACGCTGATCGCTGCCTTCGGTAACGAAAGAGCAGACCGGGTAAGTCAGACCGTGCGGATCAGACCCTTGACCTGTGCGATCGTGTCTGGCGTCAGCTCCATATCTGGGTGAGCGGTCGACGCGTGAGCTGCTACGTGCTGCATCAGCTCATCCTCTGTCTTCGTGGTCACCGCAAAAGGACATCCGGCCCAGCATCTGAGCAGTTCAGCGAATACGGCACGTTCGACTCCTTTCGAGTTGTAGCCGGGAGGAGGGGATGTCCTCCGGCGCCATCGGGCAACTGGCATTGGGGGGCAATCCCGTGTGTCGGCATGGACACGGGGGTATCCCCATGGATTCGTACTGGGGCGCGCAACCCTCGCGAGCGTGGCCGTGCGCCCACGGCCGAGGGGCTCATCAGCGGCCCGTCCAACGACCTGACACGCCTCCGACAACGGCCAAGCCGTCTCGCGACGTCGGCTTCCGCGCGTGTGCTCCCCCGCCATGCCTCGCGACGATCGGACGACACGGCTGACGGTGCGCGAGTCGACGGTTCCGGTGGGCTCAGCCGAAATACGGCGCCCTCAAGCCGGCGTTATACGGGTGATACCCCAGACGCGTTGTACGGGAACGCGCGTTTTTGAGCTGTGCGGCGCGTCGGACGTTCGGCTGACGCCGCATGGCCCCCGCCGTTGGGCCGGAGCCGTGCCTGGCGACGGGTCGTGCGGCCTTTGGGCTGTCGGGCTCGCGTTAGCGGGGTTGGGCGACGATGCGGATGTACGGCTTGGGTTCTTTCCAGTCGCCGAAGATTTTCTTGGCCTCGTCGTTGGAGACGGACCCGGCGATGATCACGTCTTCTCCTTGCTTCCAGTTGACCGGTGTCGCGACGCGATGCTTCGCAGTCAGTTGGAGCGAGTCGATCACCCTGAGCACCTCGTCGAAGTTCCGGCCAGTGGTCATGGGGTAGACGAGGATCAGCTTGATCTTCTTGTCGGGCCCGATCACGAAGACGTTGCGCACGGTCTGGTTGTCGGCCGCGGTGCGATCCGCGGGATCGCCGCTCACGTCGGCGCCCAACATGCCGTAGAGCTTGGAGACCGCGAAGTCGGTGTCGCCGATCATCGGGTAGTTCGGCCGCGCGCCCTGGGTTTCTTCGATGTCGTTCGCCCAGCTCGCGTGCTTGTCCACCGGGTCGACGGACAGGCCGATCACCTTCACGTTCCGACGATCGAACTCTGGCTTGATCTTGGCCATGTAGCCGAGTTCGGTCGTGCAGATCGGGGTGAAGTCCTTCGGGTGCGAGAACAGCACTGCCCACGAGTCCCCGATCCAGTCGTGGAAGTGGATCTTGCCCTCGGTCGTGTCGGCCTCGAAGTCCGGCGCCGTTGCGCCAATCTGCAGTCCCATTTCAATACCCCTTTCTGGTTATCGGTTCCTTCCCTCGCCGACCCTAACAGCATCACTAGATTCGATCAAGTGATACTTGATCGAATCTAGTGATCTTGGTACGATGTGGCTGTGGCCAAGAACGTGCGGAAGCCTGCCCCGCGCTATCACTCTCCGCTGCGAGCTCGGCAGGCCGCCCAGACGCGTGAGGCGATCATCGGCGCGGCGATCACGCTCTTCGCCGGACGGGGATGGGCGGCCACCACGCTGCCGATGGTCGCCAGCGAAGCGGGAACCGCGGTCGACACGATCTATTCGACGTTTGGATCGAAGTCCGAGCTGTTGATGGCCGCCGTCGATGTCGCCATCGTCGGCGACGACGAAGCGGCTCCGATGGTGGATCGTCCCGACTTCGCGTTACTCGGCAAGGGCCGCCAACATGAGCGTCTGCGCGCCGGCGTTCACTTCACGCTGGGCGTGTACGAACGATCTGTACCGATACTCAAAGCGCTCCAAGAAGCCGCCGCGAGTGACGCGGCCGCGCGAGCGCGATTGAGGCAGTACGACGACGACCGTCGCAACGTCACTGCCGCAGGCCTCACGCTCATCCTCGGCGACACACCACCCGACGAGATCGTCGACGCCATGTGGGCTCTCGTCAGCCCCGAAGTCTTCATCTACCTCACCGAAGGAAGGCGCTGGCCACTCCCTCGCGCCGAAACGTGGTTCGTGGAGATGTCCAGGACCGCCATCGGCAAGCCCACCTGCGCGTAGCGGAAAGGCGCGCCCAAGGCCCGGCCGCCACCGTTCGCATCTATGGTGCAGGGAGTACGACTCGCGTACTTCGGAGAGCTCGCAGAGTCCGGGGACATTCTCCGCGGCGCCCTCAGATCGGCGGAACAGCTCGCTGGGCCGCGAGGCCAAGCGTTGGCGGCGAACGGTCTCACCATCAACTTGATGCAGTCGTGCCGCTGGCAAGAAACCGTCGACGTCGTCGACCGCGCGATCGAGATCGCCCCGGACTTCAGCTACCGCATCTGCTCGAAGTGAACCGCGCGACGGCACGGTTGGCGCTCGGCCGCATCGACGACGCCCAACGAGCAATGAGCGCCCCCGTCGACATTCCGGAAGCCTCGCAATGGGCTCACATCAACATCATCTGCGCACACACCGTCATGGGCCACACCC
>JBKQIY010000229.1:0-7208 GCA_052148155.1 Acidimicrobiia bacterium
GTAGCACCGCGCTCACAACGCACGCTCCGTACACGCGACCTTCCGTAAGCATCATTTCAGTATGACGTTGGGCGAAGAGAATCGGTTCCGGAGCGCCGAGCGCTGACCTTCCACTCTCTGCAAGGCAGCCATGAGACAGCGCCGCGCCCACCCGAGTGTCCGGTTGCGGTTCAGACCAAACGTCGTTGCCGTCTGGTCCCGCGCACGAGATGTGGCGATCGGATGGAGGTTCGGCCTTGATGCCGGTCCTGTCGGGAGCGCCGATGTGTCGATTCGGTGAGGTTCGAGCTGTACCTGGAGGGCGGACACGAGTCGTGTACCTACTTGCAGTTACCGCCGACGTTTTCGTGGATGGTTGCGCCAGGTAGGACTTTGATGTTCACGCCGTTGATGGGTTCGAGGCTGCGCGTGTAGTTGAAGGCGATGACGTAGCGACCGGCCGGCAGGACAAATCGATACGGCGTGTTCTGATCCACGTGTTGGCGTCCGACGCGAGCGGTCGGGAGGATCTCCTTCTCGCCGCTATGGACGGGTTGAAGGTGGATGACGCCTCGCAGCGCGAACACGTTGCCTGCGGCATACGGCGGGCGGGGTGACCCGTGCTGCTGAACGCCCACGCATGGTTGGATGAAGCCGGTAACGACGCCCGGACGTTGTTGTGCGCTCATCGTCAGCTTGAGAGTCGGGTGTCCCCTGACGCCCAACACCGTGAACCCCAACACGTTGAACGAAACACGAACCGTAAACCCGCGCGGAACCGTGACCGGTCTGGCCTTGAAGTCTGAGATTTGCGCGTCGCCGTTGACGTGATACCCCGCGCTGAACTCGATAGGCGGTGTCGCGAGCACAACCGGACTCGTCCATGAGTACTTGCCAATGTGGTCGATCTCGATGTTGGGAGCATTTCCGACGAGATCGACCAGCGCGCCCTGTGCGACAGGTGCATGGGATGTTCCCGTCGGCTCCGTTGTCGGCACGACGTACACGCGCGCGTGAGTCGGGGTTTGGGCGCGGTCGCCGACAAGCGCAACCAGGCCAGCCACCAACACGACGACGACTCCAACCAAGATGGCCGTCCGTCCCTTCGGGCGTCTACCCCCAGCGCTTGTTGCGGCCGCGAGATCGACACGAGGCGAGCGCTGCTCGGCCCGCAAGCGCGCGCCGGTCTCTCGAAGTGCTCGATCGATGTCCACCATCACGACTCCTCCAACATGAGCCGTAACCGGTCCCGGGCGTGCGAGAGGGTCGATTTCACCGTGCCGTCCGAGATCCCCATCACCTGGGCGGTCTCCGCGATGGTGAGATCCACGACGTACACGCACTCGACCGCGAGCCGCATCCTCGCGGGCAACGCCGCGATGGCCCGTTCGACGTCGACTCTCAGCCCATCCGGACCGGAAACCAGCTCCTTCCGTGTGGGGGGAACCGGGGGTCTTGGGCGACGCCACGATCGACGAGCCCGATCAGCCACGATTGCCAACAACCACGCACGCGGCGTACCACGCGCGGCATCGAACTGCTCACGTTTACGCCAGGCACGAGTCAGCGCATCCTGCACGAGATCGTCTCCCTCAGCGGAGCCAACCAGACGCGTCGCGAGAAGACCCATCGCACCGAGATGGGGACTTACCCACTCGCCGAACTCGTCGGCGCTGTTGACGGTCACCTCCGAGTGCTCTTCCTCGCCGCCACGGCCGCCCTCAATATCCCTGCACCCCCTCTACACCCCAGCGCTCAAGAAAGGTTGCTCGCCCTCGCGAAAAGCTCGAACAGAGCAAACAACGGTCGCATTGGGCCTCGGGAGACGTTCGACATGGTTCCACCCCAGTGCTCCTTAAGGATGCTCCCTGACTTTGGGTTGCAACTTCACGAAACGTCCGGGTCGGCGTACCGTGTGCCGCATGGCAACCGAGCCCCAGCTCGTCCGCTGCAAAGCGTTCATCGACTGTCAAGAGGTCGGAGACAGGTTCAAGGCAAATCAGGTTGTAGACATGCTCCTGACTCGGACTTCCGAGCAGGATGCTCGACGCTTGACGGACTTCGCTTCCGGCCTGGTATATGCCGCGGGCGGAACCATGGAGAAGATCGGTCCCGAGCAGTTCCGCCTTACGCCGCCACCGCCACCGGCCGGGACGTCTGGTGATCGTGAGCCACGCAGTCCGAAGCCCGCCGCGGGAACAGATGGCGCAGTCGTGCCGGCTGCCGCACGTCGAGCAGCCGAGTGTCTCTGACCTCGGACGCCGAACACCGACGGCAACGCCGAGCACCCAGTGCGCTCTCCCCTGAGCGCTGATGCGACAGGGATTGCACAGTGCTTCTGCTTGGGAAGCAAGGGGTCACGTTCGACGGCGAACGAATGTGGACGAGCAGGTCCGACTCAATCGCTTTTGTGGATAGGGGCGAACGAGCTCGAATGACCAGGTCCGCGCGACCAACGCGCGATCCATCGCTCGATGGCGTACCCGGCGAGTACTGCGCCGACAAGGTGGCCGCTGTGGGCGTCGAAAAGGAGGGCGCCGACGATGGCCTGCCATGTTCAAGTGATGGCGTTCTGAACCTTGGGAATCTGGAAGGCTCTTCTCGATGGGCCGCTTCACCGAGGTGGAACCGTTCGATGTCGGCATGCTCGATGTCGGAGACGGCCACCGTCTCTACTGGGAAATCAGCGGTTATCCTGATGGCAAACCCGCGGTCGTACTTCATGGCGGACCAGGGTCGGGTAGCTCACCCAGCTTCCGACGCATGTTCGACCCTGCCGTATACAAGGTCGTGCAGTTCGACCAACGAAACTGCGGTCACAGCACCCCACACGCCAGCGAACCCAACGTTAACCTCTCCACGCTTGTCGACGACGCCGGACATGGCGCAGGTCACCCCTCGACCATGAACGCGATCATCGCCGCAACCGACCGGTGGGGTGTATCTCGGTGTGAGTAGGCGGACGCAAAGCGGCGCCGTGCCGATGGACGGGCGTGCCACACACGATGTCGGGTCGACGTTGGCATTCCAGGCGGGTTGCGCTCTCGACGCATGTAACTGATTCGTCCGAGTGGACGTGTTCAACCACGTGCTCCAACAGGGCCACACACCGCACGAGGTCGGCGACCTCGGGGTTCCGCTACTCGGCCCTTTCCCAGGCCGTCCGCTGCAAGCGCGTCGGTTAGATCAGTTCGTGCAGCCGCGACGCGATCGTGGTGAGGTCATTCTCGCGGCCGGGCACGAACGTGTTGTGAGCGAGGTGATGCACGCCGATGTGGACCTCGTAACAGCGGATCCGTTCGTCGAAGTTCTCAACCGCGACACCCGTCGCCGCGTAGTGCTCAAGCACCGCACTACGAATGTCAGTCGCTGCGAGCCAGGGATGCCAGGGCGCCCAGAACGTGAACCACGAGATGTCGTACAGGAAGTCGACGTAGGCGACGCATCCCCAGTCGAACACGGCTTCGAGGCGTGTCCGGTCCTCGGCGACCAGGACATTGCGGTTGATGAGATCGCAATGGGGCACGTGATGGATATCCGGACACAAGCCGAGGAGGTCCTCGACGGCGCGTTCGCCCGCGACGAACACGGGTCGAGTTCCGGCGGCGCGGCAATCTTGTCCCGCCAGCCGCTGACCCGTGCGCCCGGACGATCTATGAGAAGACTGCGCAGCCACTCGCGCCACGGCTTGCGTCGCGCATCGTCCGCGCTATGAACGCGCGATGTTCCGGCCGGCGCGACGCGCTCGCGGAGACGCAGTTCGCACGTCGACACCGAGGGTCAGTGTCACAGGTGCGCGCCTGACCTCAACCCGAGGGGTCGACGCGAGATCATCGCCCGGGGTACTCGATGGTGGGGACGTACGTCGTCTCCACCTTGTCGAACCTACCGGCAGCGCTCGAATACACGTACCGATCCTTCTCGTACTGGCTCGGACAACAGAGGGGGTCAGTGCTCGCGCCGTGCGGGATCCAGATCGTGATCCCGGCCGCGGCCGAGTACGGCGGGAACGACAGACCGTCGATGTATCCGAGGTTCACCGGGCCTGTCGGACTCGCGGTGAAGACCGTCGTGACACCGCTCTGTCCTGCGCGGAATGGTGATGCGCTTCCGTGAAGCCTGACAATCGCGTCAGGAACGCCGTCGCCCGTGACGTCTGCATTGTCGACCGCGGTGAAATTGATGCTGCACTCCTCGAGCGTGCCCTTGGTTCCCGGCGCCGTCCACTTCCCGTTAGTGAGCTTCACCTGCTGATGGGTCAGGCAGGCGAAATCCTCGTACGTGAAGTTCTTCCAATCGATGCCCTCGAGCGCGGACGCGACCCGTGTTGCCGTCGTCGTGGTCGTGGCCGTGGCCGTGGCCGTGGCCGTCGGTGTTGTAGTCGTCGTAGCCGCGGTCGTCCCGCCGGTAGGCGTCGTCCCTCCGAAGGCAAGCGTGGCCGCTGCCTCGATACGGCCGCGTTTCGCCCACGTTGCGCCGTTCGAGCTGAAGAAGACGTCTCCACTCGCTCCAGTGACGAGCCATTCGCCGTTGCCGTACGCGATGCCGAAGATCGGATTGCCGGCGAGATGGCCTCCCGCTGGGAGCGTCCAGGTGGTCGAGTTAGTACTGAGTGCGACGATCCCGCCCTCCCGGCCGGATGTATGTCCGGGCGAGATATCGAGTCCGGCGACCGCCCATCGCCCGGCCCCGACGGCGATCCGTCCGTCCGATACCGACATGTTGAGACCTGCGTCGCTCTGCCGTGTCCACGTCGTTGCGTTGGTGCTCACGTACGTCGACGACGGGACGTCACCTTGATGGAGATTGATTCCGGCCGCGATCCATCTGCCTCCGGCGTACGCGACGGAGCTGAACGGCGCGGCGGTCGAAATCGACACGACGTGTCTCCAGGTGGCTCCGTCGGTGCTGGCGTACACCGTGGCCGGTGGAAACTCACCTGCCATTCCGGGGATATTCACCCATCCCACCGCGATCCAACGGCCGTTGTCATATGTGGCGCCCGCGAGGTAGTCGGCCACATGCGCTACCGGCTTCCAGCCGTGGAGGTTGGCGCTCTCGAGCACCGTTGTCCCCGCGGTTCTGCTCGCCGCGAACGCGAGCCATTTGCCATTACCCCACGCCAACGCGCCTACCCCCATCGCGATCGGCCCGGCAGGGATCCACGTGCGTCCGGCACGACTCGTGAAGATCGAAGTACGCGTTGACGCGACGTTCTCGACTGCAGCGACGAACTCCCCGTGGTTGGCGCTTGCGACGTTCTTCGTGGTGCCTATTGGCTGGAGGTACTCGGCGCCGGTCTGGGTGTCGATGAGCGTGAGGGTGGATGAGGGTGATCCGGGCTTGATCACGGTGACGGCAGTCGCGGTGTATCCGGCCCACGGTGTGCCTTGGGTGTTGGTGATCGTGATCGGTTCGGGCGGGGCGAGAGGGTTCCCGCAATTGCATTTGACGCGAGGCGTCCCTGTCGCGTCGACCATGACCGCGGTGCCGGCTTCGAGAACCGATTGCAGCGAGGTGGCGTGCCCGTCGGCATAGCCGTGGTTGGTGACAAGGGTGTCAGTGGTGAGCACGACTGGCGTCAGCGTCCCGACGTAAGCGGCGATCCTCGTCGGGTCGATACCCAACACGCTCGCCCATGCGTTGGCCTTGTCTGGGTTCCGGTCGAGGTAGCTGACGAGCTTGTCGGGATCGCACACGTGCATGTCGCCGCTGCCCCCGTACAGCCCGGGCGCCGTCCCGACCGCGACGAACGTATGGGTCTTGGCGTCAACGCGCCGCCCGTCCCGCACACTCAACGTGATCGCACGGACATTTCCGGGGAACGAGATCACCGGCCCAGTCGCGACGGAGCTAGTGAACGGATTTGCCCCGGGTGCGTTCGCGGCTTCGAGGCTGACGGCTGCGGAAGTGCTCGCAGACGAGCCACCGCCTCCGCATGCCGCGAAACCGCACGTCGCCACGGCGACGATCATCGCGACCGGCACCATGAACCAAGCGCGCCTGCGACCCGAGCCCTTCGAATCCATCACTACCGCCTGTTCTCATTCTCCTGCGATGATTTGTGCCGCGTACGCGCATTTCGACGCGATCGCCGACGCTATCGGGATGTGACATGCGGAGGTAAGCGTCCGCGCTCAACCTTCGATCCGAGTGCGCTCAGAGCGGTCCCACCAAGAAGGTCGGTTGGTGGACGAAAATAGGCGAGAATCTTCGTGCAGGTCTCGTCCGCACGCACCGAGGTGTACTTGACGAGGCAGTTTCCGCCTTGGGCTTCTGAACCTTTTTTGCGTGTGGCGCCTTAGATGGCTGGGTGAGTAGTCGTCCGGGGCCTGACCCTTGCTCGACCACGCCACATTGCCTTCAGTCCGTGCCGCTTAGCGGCACGGGCAAGTCTGTAGCGATCGTGAAGGCCGTTTTCCGGCGAGACGCATGGGCGTGTGAACAGGCCGCGTCGGGTGCTGGAGCTTCGATGTCGTGTCGGACAATCAGGCTGTCGAGGTAGCGGCGGAGGACAGCGAATTCGCGGAGTTGGTGGACGCGGGTGACGAGGAGTCCGGCATCGATCGTGCGGGCCACGTTCGCGGTGACGGCGATCTCTGCCATGACGGGAACATCGCACACGTCTGAGACATCACTCCGCGTCAGACTGCGTCCCGGCTCTCCGAGCAACACGATTCCGTCCGCTCGCACGGCCGTCGTCGTGGTGATCGTGCGCAAGCCGAGATAGCAGGGGCCCCGCAACGCGACGAGGAACAGACCGTCGGGTTGGGTGTCGAGCTGATCGAGCCGCTGTGCGTCGATGACGGCGATCTCGGCGCTCCCGGTCGGTGTCGCCGTGAGGGTGAGCCGGTCGGCGACGTCGATCGCTGGGTGGGGCGTCCTGTGGGCCCTGGGAGGCCGAGCAGTGCCGCGGTCGTGTCGCGCTCGGCTGTGACGAGCTCGGTGCTGGCGTTTCGGGCGGCACACAGCGCGATGGCGGCGGCGAGGGAGTACGCGCCGCTGCCGCCTCGTGCGCCGGCGACCGTTATCGTGATCGTGATCGCGTGGATCACGTGCGTCTCTATTTTTGTTGTCGGTACAAGCCTCAACGAAGGTCTGTACCGAAGGTCTGTACCGAAGTGTTGCCCGACACGCTCGATGAACACGGCGACGACGCGTTGCGTGGAGACGGGTTCGGGACGCGGTTGGGTGGTTGGTCGCCGGTGTCGGCGGTCAGTCGGTGGTGA
>JBKQIY010000230.1:0-38996 GCA_052148155.1 Acidimicrobiia bacterium
GGCCCCTACCTCAACGACACCAACTGGATCAACACCGTCAACAGCTACGGGTCGATCCCGAACTACGGCACCGGACCGTACTCGTCGCTCCACACCGGCAAATACACCGCCGACGACAACTGGCGACTCCAAGAATACGACTCATCACTCGGCAACCTCGGCCTCTGGAAACCAGTCACCCCACTCCAAGACATCTCCGGCAGCTAGGCAGGCGCGGCTCGAGATTCCCGCGGCAGGCCAAGACCACGCTCGGCGATGAGGTTGCGCATGATCTCGTTCGATCCGCCGGCAATCGTCCATGCCCGTGCGTAAAGAAATGAGTCCTGCCAAAATCCGTCGTCCAAGGTCCCCGCGTCGCCCTGCACGAGCGCGCCGCGGGGACCTTGCAACAGAATGGCGAATTCGCCGATCTCGAGGTTGAGCTCACTGAACCAGATCTTGGTCATCGGCGCGTCCGACGCAGCGAGGTTGGACATCGCAGCCTTGGTCGCAACCGAATAGCCGAGGTAGCGCTGGATACGAGATCGGGCCACGAACGAAGCGATATCTTGACGAACCGCGGAATCCTGAATCGCTGGTAGCCCATTGCGGCGAGCCCTGCGTGCGACGGTGACGAGCCGGGCGATCGATCCTCCGCTACCACCTGCGCCGACCCCGCCACGCTCTTGCGCGAGGCTCGCGCCGGCCACCCGCCAACCTTCACCGGGTGTGCCAATCATGTTCGCGGCCGGTACGACCACGTCCTCGAGAAAGACCTCGTTGAAGTCGGTCGTGCCCGTGATCTCGCGCAGCGGTCGAGTGGCGACACCGGGGCTGTGCATATCGAGCACGAACGCGGTGATGCCGGCAGATCCTCGGCCCGGCTCTGTGCGAGCGAGCAGGTAGCCGTAGTCCGCGAACTGCGCCCACGTGCTCCACACTTTCTGTCCGTTCACGACATAGTGATCACCGTCTCGCTCGGCACGAGTTTGCAAAGACGTGAGGTCGCTGCCGGCATCAGGCTCGCTGAACAGCTGGGTCCAGATGTGCTCACCGTTCGCGATGCGCGCAAGGTAGGTCTGTTTCTGTTCGTCGGTGCCGAACTGCGCAATCGCACCAGCGACCAACGGGTTCCCGAGAACGGAGGGAATACCGCTGCGGCCCAGCTCCTCCCCCAGTATGCGTATCTCGAAGCGGTCCGTGACACCGACACCGGTGCCGTATCGGTCCACGACATATCCCGCGTCGTGCAGCGCGCGCACCCATCTCCGCAACGAGGCCACGTCGTCGCGATCCTCGGGTGCTCGTAGCCCGACACCGGGCTTCCAACGCAGCGTCGGCCGCTGTTCGGCGATGAAGACGCGCAATCGCGCGCGGTATTCGTCGTAGGACGCTGGAATTTCGGGAACGTCGACGTCCATCAGGCCTGCTCGGGAACGATTGCTTCGGCGAGCGCGCACAGCCGCTCGCGGTGTCGCCACGGCTCGCCGTACAGCACCTGCTCGGCCTTCACGCGCCGCAGATACAGGTGCACATCGTACTCCCATGTAAACCCGATGCCGCCGTGCAACTGCAACGATTCCCCGCAGAGATGTGCGATCGCGTCGCGCACGTAGGAACCCGCGACCGCGACGGCTTCGTCGCGGTCGTCGCGGTCGTCCGCCACCGCGAGCGCTGCATAACGCGCCGACACTCGTGCGCCTTCGAGCTCGATGAGCATGTCTGCCAGACGATGCTTGATCGCTTGGAAGCTTCCGATCGGCCGACCGAACTGCACGCGGTCTTTCGCATACTGAACGGTGCGCTCGAACAGCGCCTCACCCATGCCGACGATCTCGGCCGCTTGCACGACCGTCGCGATTTGCAGCGCACGTTCGATCGCCGTCGTGGCCCCTCCGACTGGCCCGACGACGTTCGAACGCGGCACGACGACGCTGTCGAACCGAACCTCGCACAGCCGTCGAGTGACATCGAGACCGGCCATCACACGCACGCTCACGCCGTCCGCGGGCAGCGGGACGAGGACCAGCGATGGCCCCCAAGACGCGTTTGACGTCACGAGCAAGAGATCCGCAACGTGCGCGTCGTGCACAAAACGCGCGACGCCGTCGAGTCGCGCGCGGTCGCCGAGCTCCGCAAGGGTGACAGCAACGCCGCCGAGATCGATCGAGCCGTCACCGGTCAGGCACCACGTTGCAGCGACCTCGCCGCGCGCGATCGAGGCGAGATACAGGCGCTGCTCGTCAGAACCTTCGCGTGTGAGCACATCAGCGACGACATTCGTGGCGAGCAGGGGCCCTGGGTAAAGCTCCCGGCCGAGCTCTTCAGCGAGCGCCGCGAGATCGACGACGGGCTGGTCGGTGACGCCTCCGCCATCGCAGTTCTCGGGAACCAGTAACGCAGTCCAACCGAGCGCGGCGCCGTCGCGCCATACCTGACGGTCGAACGTGTCAGGCTCCTCGATGCGTTGCCGCACCGCGGCGACCGGGTGGCGGTCTCGCAAAAAGCGGCGCGTGGTCGCTCGTAGCAGCTCCTGTTCTTCGGAGTACGCGAAGTGCAAGCTCGTCGCCTCTGCGGATCGCCGCGACTGTTGAGTACACTCTATATCGTGGAGTGCAAGGCTATCGAGTTCGACGTCGGCGACGATCACGTCGCAACCATCACGCTGAATCGCCCCGACGCACTGAACTCCTGGAACGACGACATGGCCGGCGAAATCGCGTGGGCATGGCAGTCCGTACGCGACGACGACAACATTCATGCCGCGGTGCTGCAAGCGAACGGTGAACGCGCGTTCTGCACCGGAGCCGACGTGAAGAGCGGCGCCAGCTGGTTCTTCAAGGACAACGTCTGGAACACCTTCGATCCGGGCATGACCCTGGCGCCGAAGACGCATCACCGCTGCTGGAAGCCGGTCGTCGCTGCTGTCCACGGCATGGCGGCCGGCGGCGCGCAGTACTTCCTCAACGAGTCGGACATCATCATCGCCTCGGACGACGCCACCTTCTTCGATCCTCACGCGAACGGAGGCATCGTGTCTGCGCTGGAACCGATCGGGATGCTCGCCCGCGGCGTTCCGCTCGGAGACGTCCTCCGGTGGGCGCTGATGGGCACCGAGGAACGCATCACCGCCGAGACTGCGCTGAGACTCGGCCTCGTCACCGAAGTCGTTCCCCGAGATGAACTCCGGACACGGGCACGCGAGATCGCATCCTCGATCGCGTCCCGCAACCCGATCGCGATCCAAGGCACCGTACGCGCGATCTGGGAGTCCCTCGATATGACGCGTTCGTCGGCACTCCAGGGTGGAATGAGCTACACGCATATCGGGAACCGACCCGGCCTCGGACAACAGCCTCGGCGAAACGACCCGCCGTCGTATCGCTGAGACTGCCGGCCGCCGTTCAGCTCGGCTCGGTCGACGATCACTGAAGCGACCTCTCGTCCGACCACGTCTTCGGCCGCGGCATCGTCGACCGCGCCGATGCGCGCCGCATCAGCCCATCGGGTTCGACAGCCTCGGTTTCGAAGGCAGCTCCACGCACGGTGACAGGCGACTCCCTCCGCGAGTCGGCCCACACTCCAAGCTCACTCGCGAGCGCTCCCGACCAATACGCGCGCAACATCGTCGAGGACAACGCGCGATGCATGTGCAACCCTCCCCGAGGGTCATGAGCAGCTGACGGCGCAGACGGCGATACCGTTTACCGGTGTCGAAGCTTGCTTCCACCGTCGCGGCACGGATCCTGGCCGATGTGATGGCCCAGAACTGGCCGGTCGGCGAGGTCTTCGGCTCCGAGACCGAACTCCTCGCGCGCTACGGAGTGAGCCGCGCGGTGTTTCGCGAAGCGGTCCGCCTAGTCGAGAACCAGCAGGTCGCGAGGATGCGACGAGGCCCGGGCGGCGGTCTCGTCGTCACCGAGCCGACCGTCGATGCGATCATCGACGCCTCGGTCTTGTATTTCCATCGCGTCAACGCGCGGCTCGACGAGGTGTTCGAAGCTCGTATCGCCCTCGAGCAATTGGTGGCCGGTCTCGCCTCGCAACGACTTGACGAATCAGGTCTCGTCCACCTGCGAGCGCTCGTGGATTTCGAAGCGACCGGCGAAACCAAGGACCATCGCGCCTTACATACGCTGTTGGCATCCGTGACCAGGAACCCGGCGCTGGAACTCTTCGTCGACATTCTCAACCGAGTGACACTCCTGTACTTCAGCAACACGAAAGCGCTGACGACCGCGACACTCGACGAATCAGCGCACGCGCACGCGCGCATCGCTGACGCAGTGATCTCCGGCGACGACGGCCTGTCGCGCCGACGTATGCGGACACATCTCGAGGCAGAGGCCTCCTTCCTACGGCGTCGACGCTCGACCCGCCAGGTACTCGATGCTTCCGTCGCGATGGCCGGGCCGGCCGGAAACAAAGGCGCCGAACGCGTGGCGCGGAGCATCTTCCGTGACACTGTCGCGAAGGGTCTGGAGCCCGGCACACTGCTTGGCTCCGAAACCGAGCTAACTGAACAGTATGAGGTCAGCCGCGCCGTGTTCCGCGAAGCGGTCCGGATCCTCGAGCACCATCAGATCGCAACCATGCGCCGGGGTCCCGGCGGCGGGCTGTTCGTCGCTCCCCCCAGCGCGGCCGCCGTCACCGATGTCGTTGCGATCTTTCTTGCGCGCTGCGGCGTCGACGTGAGACACCTCACCGAAGTGCGGATCGGCGTCGAACTTGCGCTGATTGACCTTCTCGTCGATCGAATCAGCAAGGAACGCGCCGGACACCTCCGATCGGCGTTGCATGCCGAAGCGGCGTCCGAGAATGCCTTCATCGGTACTGCTCACGATCTTCACGCCACCATCGCCTCGTTAGCCGGTAACCGGGCACTCGAGCTCGTCGAACTCGTGCTCATCCGACTCACTCGCCTGCATCAGGTCGAGCGCAACCCGCGGGCTCGGCGCAAGATCAAACCCGAGGTGTATCGGGCTCACGAAGCGATCGTCGACGCGATCATCGAGCGTGACCGCGAACTGGCGCGCTACCGCATGCGACGTCACCTCACTGCGGTCGCCACTCACTTGGCCTGACCAGGCTGGGTCAAAAGAGGTTACCCTTTATCGGGAGCCCGGCGGCCGCCTCGGCATGCGGCGAAAGGAAGCAGTCGATGACCACCACGAGTTGCGAGTCGAGAATGCTGATCGACGGAAAGCTCCTGGAAGCCGCCAGCGGCGCGACGTTCTCGAACGTCAACCCCGCAACCGAAGAAGCGATCGGTGACGTCGTGGACGCCGGCGCCGAAGATATCGACACCGCGATCGCCGCGGCGAGGCGTGCGTTCGACGATTTGTCGTGGTCCGAAGACCACACGTTTCGTCAGCGCTGCCTCGAACAACTCGCAGACGCCTTGGATCGAGCCCGAGAAGAGCTGCGTCTCGCGGTCGTGCAGGAAACCGGATGCCCGATCGCTTTGACGTATGTGGTCCAAATCGAAGTTCCGCTGAGCGACATCAGGTACTGGGCCGAGCAGGCGACCGCGTATGAATACGAACGTCCTATGCCAGATCGCGATTGGATGGGAACCGTCTACCGTCGTTTGATCCGACGGGAAGCGGCGGGAGTCGTCTCGGCGATCACACCGTGGAACTTCCCGCTGTATCTCAACATCGCCAAGCTCGGACCCGCACTCGCCGCGGGCAACACGGTCGTCCTGAAGCCTGCGCCCGACACGCCGTGGTCGGCGACGATGCTGGGAAAGCTGATCGTCGAAGAGACCGACATCCCCGCGGGTGTCGTCAACATCGTGACACCCTCCGACCATCAGCTCGGCGAGATCCTCACGAGCGATCCCCGCGTCGACATGGTCACCTTCACCGGATCAACAGCCACGGGCCGGCGGATCATGGCTGCCGGCTCGAACACACTCAAGAAGATCTTTCTCGAGCTGGGCGGGAAATCCGCGTACATCGTCCTCGACGACGCCGATCTCATGGCCGCGCTGCCAACTGCCGTCGGCATGGTGTGCTCGCATGCCGGCCAGGGTTGTGTCATCGCGACCCGCTTGCTGCTTCCGCGCTCGCGCTACGACGAAGGTGTCGAACTCGCAAAAACCATGATGGAGAACATTCCGTACGGCGACCCCACAGATCCGGGGATCATTTGTGGGCCGGTGGTCAATGCCAAACAACGCGAACGGGTCCTCGGCTACATCGAAAAAGGCAAGGCCGAAGGCGCGCGACTCGTCGTCGGTGGCAGCCGTCCGGCGCAGTTCGACAAAGGATTCTTCGTCGAGCCGACGCTGTTCGCGGATGTCGACCCCGACTCGACCATCGCGCAAGAGGAGATCTTCGGCCCCGTGCTCGCCGTCATCCCGTACGACGACGACGAAGACGCGGTCAGAATCGCCAACAATTCGAGGTACGGACTCTCCGGCATGATCCACAGCGGAAGCGACGAACGCGCCATGGCCGTGGCGCGCCGCGTTCGGACCGGCACGCTTTCGGTGAACGGCGGTTCGTGGTTCCAGCCCGACGTTCCGTTCGGTGGCTATAAGCAAAGTGGGATCGGCCGCGAGAACGGTAAGGAAGGCTTCGAGGAGTATCTCGAGGTCAAGGCCATCGGTCTGCCCATCGGGGATTGACGCCATGACGACGAGTGGCGTTGCGCTGCCCGACGACCTCATCGACTGGATCGAGGAAGTCGCCGGCGGTCGCCTCACCCTTGCTGACCGCCGTCCGGGCGGCGCGCGCAAGGAGGCGTGGTTCGTCGACATCGCCTTACCCGACGGCAGCGTCGACGAGCTCTTTTTACGTTACGACCGGTCCGATCCCGACGAGACTGCCGATCCCTGGACCCTCCGTCGCGAAGCGACCGTGTACCTCGCTCTCCAAGACACCGAAGTTCCGGTGCCGCGCGTCCTCGCCGTGCATCCCTCGCACCAAGCCATGCTGTCGGTGCGGCTGGGGGGCGAGAACTGGTTCTCACACATCGCCGGCGCCGAAGAGCGGGTACGGACCGCCCAGGACTTCATCATGAAGCTCGCCGCGCTCCACCGGTTGGATCCGGTGAACCTCGACCTTCCGGCGTTTCCTCCGCCGACCACTGTGCCGGACGCGGTTCGTCATGAGCTCGACGAGCTCGATCAAGTCCTCATACGACGTGGCGGCAATCCCGACCCCGCGCTCGCGTTTACGCTCGACTGGCTGCGTCGCAACATTCCGGTTTACCAGGAGCCCGTCGTGCTCGTGCAGGGAGATACCGGGCCCGGCAACTTCATGTATGACGCCGGCCGAGTGGTCGCGATCGTCGATTGGGAACTCGCGCACCTCGGGGATCCGATGGACGACGTCGCGTGGCTTTCGTTGCGCGCGACGCAAGAACCCTTCCCGGACTTCCCAGCACGACTGCGCGAGTACGAGGAATGGTCGGGACACAAGATCGACGATTCGCGCGTCCGGTACTACCAAGTCATGGCCGAAGCCAAGCTGCAGGTCATGTCGCACCGTCGGGCCGACGCTGGTCCGGACGACAAGGCCGCAGGTGGCGATTCCGATGTGGGGAACCGGCTGATCTACGGCATCCACCACCGGCGCCTGTGGCTCGAGGCACTGGCTGGTGCCGTCGGCCTCGAGCTGACGCCTGCCGAAAATCCGAGCCCGCGCTCCGACGCGGAGCACGACCGACTCTACGGCGCCGTGCTCGATCAACTCCGAGACGTCATCGTCCCGCGCCTCACCGATCCGCTCGCGCGCGTCCGCGCCAAAGGCGTCGCCCGGATCGTGAAGTACCTCGAGCAACGGAACGCGTACGGCGCGTTCTACGACGAGTGCGAACTCGACGACCTCGCCCGGTTGCTCGGTGACCGGCCGCCGTCGAAGTCCGTCGGGCGGGTGTCCTTGGCCAAGGCCGCGCGGGAACACAAGTTGAGCGACCAGGAATACCTCGGCTACCTGTGGCGACGGGTCGCGCGCGAGACCGAGCTCGCGCGACCGGCAATGGGCGTCCTCGCCGACCGGCACTGGCCCGATCTTCGCTGAGGACACGCGCAATGGCCGACACAGACGACCTCGACGCGATTACGGCCGAGCGGCGCTACCCGACGTTCACGCCCGAAGACGACGACTTCCACGATGAGGTGTTGAGCGATCGCTGGTGGGAGTCGGAAACGAACTGGTTTTCGTGGAACGTTCCCGAACGGCGTATGGGCGGTTGGACCTACTGCCAGGCTCGACCGAACGCGAACCTGTGCAACGGTGGCGTGTGGGTGTGGGACGACTCCGCATCGTTGTCGTGGGATCTGCCCTACCACGTGCACTACGCGGGATTGCGTCTCGTCGATCGCGCCGAACGCGACATGCGCGACTTCGAGTGGCCGACCGGCGTGCACATCAAGGTGCTCGAACCACTCATGCGCTACACGATCGACTACGAAGATCTGCCCGATCTCGAGCTCCATCTGTTGTTCGACGGGATCATCGCGCCCAACCCCCATCCGATCGGTGTGGCGCCGTTCCTCATAGGCACACATCTCGATCAACCGGGTCATGTGACCGGCGAGATGGTGCTGCGCGGCGAGCGAATCCCGATCGACTGCTATTCCGTGCGCGACCGATCATGGGGACCGCGTCCGACCGGACGTCCGAACAAGCGCGGGCCCGACAACACCAAGAGGCGGTCTGGTACGGGCGGCATCGGCTACTCGTTCGGTACCGCCGGGCCGCGCGACGCGTGGCTCGTGTACTCACGCCCCGAACATGACGGCGATCCAGTGTCGTGCGGGTTCCTGCTGCGCGATGGCGCATACGCCCACATCGTGCGCGGTGAGCGAAGAGTCGAGGTCGACGCGCCGACTGGCTGGCCTGCGCGCATCGAGATCGACGCGATCGACGACACCGGCCGGGAACTTGCGGTTGTCGGTGAGGCCGCGAGCCGCCACTGGCGCGGTCACGGAGGCGACACGTTGTTCCGTTGGCGGTGGGACCGCGTCGAAGGCTGGGGTGAGGACCAGTCGTATTTTCCTCGCGCGCTGTGGGAGGAGCTCAAGTCGCGCGCCGGCTCGCCTCCGGTCAACGACTGACGAGCATCCTCCAGCGATCCGTTCTCGTGCCGCTCGGCGCGATCGACCCAGCTCCGTCGTGAACGACGGCAGCCACCGCCAACCCGGACGTCCGTCGCCCTTACCAGGCGACCGCGCTGACGCGGCCGTCCCGTATCGGACCGCGCGAACGGCGAACTGTTGAATCGGCGCTGCGCGCAGCGTCGCCGCTGGCCCAGCCCCGGCCGAGCGCCGTTCGTGCCGCGAAGGGTTGCGGTTCGAAGCCGCGACCGGAACGGCACGAACTTCGCCGCGACCCGCACCCTTCGAGCAGTGCCAACCGGACGCCATCGCAGGTTCTGCCGTGTCGAATACGGGGAAGCATTTGATGTCCGACTGCCGACCAACATCGTGACCTGCGACGCCTGTACATCGAAAATGCTGAGACGCGTACGCCCCGAGCAGCAGGGCGACGGTCCGTGTCCCTGTTGAAACGGCGCCGCCGCGCGCCGCGACCCAACTCACAGTATCCTCTTTTCGCCGGCCGCCGGGGCCGTCGAATCCGAGATTCGATCAGCTCTTGTGGCGTGGCGAGGCGGCCGCGGCGAGCCATTGACGTAAGGCCTCGCGGTGTTCGTCGGTCTGTGCCGACCGCACCATGCGCTCGGACTCGAGCGGCAGCGCCTGACGTAAGGTCAGCCGGGTTGCCTGTTGCACGTTTTCCTTGAAGTACCGCAGCGTCGTCTGCGGTCGGCTCGCAATCGACCGTGCCCACGCGAACGCGGCATCCGCGAGCTCCCCATCCGCGACCACGCGGTTGAACAGCCCGAGCTCGAGCGCGGTGGGTGCGTCGATCGTCTCGTCATCGACGAGGACGGCGAGTGCGCGCGACGCCCCGAGGAATCGCGTCAAGAACCACGTACCACCGAAGTCGCCACTGAACGCCAGCTTGCCCCAACCTGGGATCAGCCGGGCCGATTCGGCCGCAATGCGGAGATCGGCGGCCAACGCGAGGCCGATGCCGGCGCCGACAGCCGGACCGGGAAGCGCGGCGATCGAGATCTTGGGCCCTTCGTGTAACCGCAACACCATACGAGCGGACCGTGTCAGCATGGCTGCCGCTTCCTCGACGGAGGGTCGTGGCGAGTCCGTGCGTTTGCGTCGGCGTCCGTCGCGCACGTCGCCGCCGGCACAGAACGCGTCGCCGGCGCCCGTGAGGAGAACGCAACCGATGTCGGAGTCGTCGAAGAAGCGCTCGAGCAATCGCGGGACCGCCTCGTACATGTCGACGTGTAACGCATTGCGGCGCTGCGGCCGGTTCAACGTGATGATCCCGACGCGCTCGCGGACCTCGCCTCGAACGGTGTCGGTACCCGTGTCGATCTCTGTCACCGCCGTCCCCCTTGCGCCCGCGTCAGTCGATTCAGAGTACTGAATTCCGGTATCCTCGTCGGATGAGATCCGCACGGGATGTCGCCGCCGATCGCGACACCCACCCCTGGAGTCAGCGCTTGGGCGTGTGGTGGATCGCCGAGGAACATCCTGACCTTCCGGCAATTGCTGCGTCGCCGTCGGGCGTCGTGCTGTCGTTCGCCGAGCTCGCGGGCCGAGCGCATCAGCTCGTCCACGCGCTCCGCAGCCGTGGTCTGGGCGCTGGTGACATCGTTGCCTATGACCTTCCGAACGACGTCGACATGGTGGTGTGGCAACTCGCCGTACAAGAGAGCGGACTCCGATCGATTGCCTTGAATCCGAGCTCGTCGTCTGGCGAGATACGTCGCATCCTCGAACATTCCGGCGCAGCATGCCTGGTCCTGCATCACCAGTTTGCCGATCGAGCGGAGCACGCGACCAGATCGGCAGCGCTTCGCCTCTCGGTATCTGTGCGCGGCAACATCGACGGTTTCGAGTCGCAGGACGAGTTGGTAGCTGGTCATCCCACGACGGTGCCGCCCGATCGCCGGCTGGGCGGATCGATCAGCTATTCGTCGGGCACCACCGGTGATCCGAAGGCGATCGTCCGACCGGTGGCCCGGGTCGCTCCGGCCGTGTTCACCGATTCGATCAAGTCGTTCGGTCACGCGTTTCGCTTCCTTCCGTTGGAGGGCACGCACCTCGTGTCCGCCGGGATGCACCATGGAGGGTGTCAGGGCTTCTATCAGGGAGCCCTCAACGTCGGGCAAGCGCTCGTGATCCAGCCAAAGTTCGATGCCGAGGACGCGCTTCGACTGATCGAGGAGTACCGCGTCACGACGGCGTACATGGTGCCGACGCAGTTCGTCCGCTTCCTCAAGCTCTCCGCCGAGGTGCGAGCTCGTTACGACCACTCAAGCCTGCAGTCCGTCGTCCATTCGGCCGCGCCCTGTCCGCTCGAGATCAAACGGCAGATGTTCGAGTGGTGGGGTCCGGTCATATGGGAGACCTACGGCGGTATGGAAGGCGCGGCGACAATCGCGAAACCGCATCACTGGCTCGCCAGGCCCGGCACCGTCGGACGCGCGATCGTGGGAACGAAGGTCAGGATTCTCGATGGCGACGGCAACGACCTTCCTGCGCACGAGGTGGGAAACGTCTACCTCGAGGCGCCGGGTGCGTCGTTCGAATACGGAGATGATCCCGAGGCCACAGCGGCGGCATATCGCGGGAAGGCGTTCACGATCGGCGACATCGGCTACCTCGATCGAGACGGCTTCCTGTTCCTCTGTGACCGGGCGCGTGATGTCATCATCAGCGCGGGCGTCAATATCTACCCGGCCGAAGTTGAAGGTGTGCTTCTGTCACATCCATTCGTCGCTGATGCCGCCGTCATCGGAATACCTGATTCCGAATGGGGCGAACAGGTACGGGCCGTTGTCGAGGTCGTTGACGACGTCGAGTCGACCGACGAGCTCGTCGACGTCTTGCAAGCGTGGTGCCGCGAGCGCTTGGCGAACTACAAGTGTCCGCGGACTATCGAATTCCGCCAAAAACTGCCGCGACGCGAGGACGGCAAATTGCTGAAGCGACTCCTGCGAGACGAGTACTGGGCAGAAACCGGCCGGAAGTTGTAATGGGAGAACCAACAATGGACGCATCCCAACCTGGAGACGTCAGCAAGTCTGTTGGAGACGCAGAGGCATTCCTCGCCGATCTGTTCGACCTCGCGGTGCCTCAGCCGAAGTACCGTGCGCTGCTCGCCGCGGGCGGCGTTCATTGCCCGTCGGCAGCCTTCGTCGTCGCCGCGAGCCGCGGCGCGGTCGAAGAGACGCTCAGAGACCCCGAACGCTTCTCGGCCGAGGGACTGGTCAACCTGGGCAATGTTCGCCCGCTCATCCCGTTGAGTGTCGATCCCCCGCAGCATGTGAAATACCGCAAGATCCTCGATCCGTTGTTCGCTCCGAAACACATGGAAGCGCTCGAGGATGACATCACCGCGCGCGCCAATCATTTCATTGACACTTTCATCGGCCGTGATGGGTGCCATTTCACGAACGAGTTCGCGATTCCGTTCCCTTCGGCGGTATTCCTCGGCTTGATGGGCCTGCCTTGGGACGAGCTCGACACGCTCCTCCGCTTGAAGGATGGCATCATGCGTCCGGGTGGCGACGTCACCGATCCCGATGCGAGGTCGCGGATCCAACACGAGACGGGCCGGGAGATCTACGCGTACTTCGAGGCCATCCTCGACGAGCGCGCTCGACAACCGCGCGACGACATCCTCTCCCAGTTCCTCACGTTCGAGATCGACGGTGAGAAACTGACGCGGGAAGAAATTCTTGATATCTGTTTCCTCTTTCTGATCGCCGGACTGGACACTGTGACCGACACTCTCACCTGCTCGTTTGCGTTCCTCGCGGCCCACCCTGAACACCGACAACAGCTCGTCGACAATCCGTCAGTAATTCCTGCTGCCGTCGAAGAGTTGCTGCGCTGGGAGACACCGGTCCCCAACGTCTTTCGCCTCGCGACCGCGGACACAAAGATCACCAACTGTCCGGTGAAGGCCGGAGCGTTCGTCGCGGTGAATCTCGGGTCCGCGAACGTCGACGAAACCGAATTCCCCGACGCGTTCGAGGTCCGGTTCGATCGCCAAAGCAATCGCCACCTCGCATTCGGAGGGGGCGTGCACCGCTGCCTCGGATCCCATCTGGCGCGGCGCGAACTCCGCATCGCGATGCGCGAATGGCACCGCAGAATTCCTGCGTACACCGTCAAACCCGGAATCGAGCTGCGCTATCCGGTGGGCCTGCGCTCGGTCGAGAACCTCGAGCTTGTGTGGTCGTCGGCGTCGGAGCCCCGATGGCTGTAAGCGTGACCGACGAAGGTCTGCATCCCGCAAATGACGATGCCGACTGGCAAGAAAGCGTCTACCTCACCTGGCGCGACCATGAGAGCGGTCTCGGCGGTAATCACCGCATCGGCAACGAACTCAACCGGGGCACGGCCAACCTCTGGTGTGGGGTGTATCACGAGGGCGGGACTCGATTCCGACACAACGACGAGGACCTCGATCTGCACCGCCTCGACGAGCACGGACTGAGCGCGGGCCCGCAGCGCCTCTTCCACGATGGCGAGCGGTTGCGGTTCGTGCTGGACACAGACAACTGCCGGATGGACCTCGAGATCGAGGACGATGACGACTCGGTCACTGACGCGAGCGCAGACACCTTCGCGGGTTCCAAGGGATCGGCCGGCGCGATCTTTTCGAACAACTACCACGCATTCTGCCGCGCCCGAGGCACGGTAACGTTCGACGGTCGGACCACACAGATCGATGCATCAGCGTGGCGCGACCACTCGTGGGGTGTTCGCCGTTGGGACAGCTTCGTTGCGAGCCGGAGCTTCGGCGGCTCATTCGGTCGGTCTTTGCAGTTCCGCTACGGGTCCATGGTCGGCGCCAACGGCAGCTTCTTCCGCCAGGGCGCGCTGATCCGTGATCGGAAGTCGTTGTCCGTCACGGACGCGGAGATGCTCGTGCACGTCGACGACGACTCCTTGCGCTGTCCATCGGCCGAGGTTCGCTACCGATTGGCCGGCGGCGAAACCACGAGCATCCGAATCGAGACCATCGGCGGCATGATCGGCGCGACACGCCAGCGTTACGGCTGGGAGTCCGTCGGCGATGTGTGGGTAGAAGGCGAGCCTGGAGGTTGGGGGTTCCTGGAGGTCAACAACAACCCCCGGAACGGACAACACCCGCCAACCTTTGTCCTCGCCGACGCGCTGACGAACGGCATCACGCGTCGAACACGGTGACGAACGTGACATCGAGCATCGCGTGAGGCAACCAAGCGACGACCGTGCGCTGTACTACCGCCAGCTACGCCAAACGATCCAGACGTTGTTCTTGCCGGAACTCACCAGCGCACAGGCGACGGACGCGGCTGGACTCGTCGATCGCATCCTCGTCGAGTTCATCGTCGAGGAAGAGGCTGCCCCGGCGCTCAGCGCCGAGTTCGGCGCCACCTTTTTAGAGCTGCTCGAGCCTCGCGCTGACGATGAGCACACGGCCGTCACCGTGGCGCGATTCCATGAGCTGCGAAAACAAGCCGCCGAGGTCGTCGCCCGTTGCGCAGGGAGCGCCGACGACGGGGACCGCCAACTGGGCCGCGGATTGGTCGAGATCGAACGTCACTTTCTCGAGCGAGTCGACGAGCTGCGGAACGCAGTGTTCGCCGAGCCCGTGAACAACGACGCGGAGCCGTCCGCCAACGAATGCTCCGTCACGAACGAGCAGATCACCGATTACCTTCGTCGGCGGCTGACCAACTCCCCCAACGTCGTGGCGGAGCGGGTGTCCGTCGTTCCCGGTGGTCGGTCGAAAGAAACGATCCTCGTCTCACTGACCGGCACCATTGAGCTCCCCGACGAGGTGATCCTGCGCAAGGATCGGCCAGTGAGCCTGCTCCAGACCAAGGCTGCAGACGAGTTCGCCGTGATCAACGCGGTACACGACTTCGGCGGCGTTCCGATCCCCGAGCCGTTCTTCGCCGAGCTGGAGGGCCACGGCCTCGGAGACGGCACATTCCTCATGATGGAACGCATGCGCGGACACAAGGCCGGTGAGTTCTTCCCAGATCTCGCCGCCCCAGCTCACCACCGCCAAGAGATAGGCCTGCAGCTCGCGGCCAGCCTGGCCCGCCTGCACTCGTTGCCCCTCGACCGCCTCGGCCGGACCGGCCTCGACACGAACGAGGCGGCCGTCACCGAAGACTCCGTCGTGGCGTCCGTCGAAACGATCGTGGCGCGGATCGACGAGCTCACGGGACCGCCGTGCGCGACGGTCTACCTCGCGCGTGAATGGCTGATCGAGCACGTGTCCGACGCCGTTCCCGCTCCCAGACTCTGCCTCCTGCAAGGAGATTTCGGATTTCACAACATGCTGGTGGACGGAGACCGCGTGACCGCATTGGTTGACTGGGAAGCAGCCACGATTGGTCCACCGGCTCGGGAACTGGCAGCCGCATGGAATCCAGTCACCGCGTTGATGGCCTGGTCCGACTTCGTCGAGGCGTACGTCCACGCCGGAGGATCGCGCGAGGACACCGACCAACGGGCAATCAGTTACTACCGGGTGCTGTCATCGCTCGGCGGGTTCATGGCCAGCAGGATCGGCGGACATCTTTTCCGCACCGGTGCGAAACGGGACCTGCTGACCGCGCACTCGGGGCTCGACTCGCATTTCCGTTGCGCGCGCAATTTGGCTCGCACGCTCAGCGAAGCAATGTGATCCGGCAGCAGCAAGCTCGATACTTCCAGCCGGGCGTCGACACACCTCGCGTTCGGTGTCCACGACCCCGCGGTCGCCGACGTCGACAACCCGATCACGTTTCGGCACCCACACATTTGGTTCGACCCGTTCCGGTCGGGAGAAGGACGCGACGCGGGTGGGCGAGCCCCGGAGCACGCAGCTGCTCGTACGCCGCAGCTCTTGCCCTGGTCAGCCGCGATCTGGTGCGCGTCGCCCGCTCAAGCGACGCGGCCGCCCATCAAGTTTCGGCACCCAAACGTCATGATGAGCACGGTGACGGATCAGCCGGCATGCTGTAACGATGCGTGCGGACTCGGCCCTGCGGAATGTTGTGATCTTGGCGCCGATGCCGCTGGAGATGGACGCGATCGTGAAGGCGTTCGCGCTGACACCGACGAGCGACAACGCACTGGAGCCGTGGACGGGACGCGTCGGGAGTTCGGACGTGCGGGCGATCCACATTGGCATGGGACCGCCGCTGACGCGAGCTGCGCTGTACCACCTGTTCGACACGTCGGCGCCCGACTACCTGCCCATCGAACACGTGATGAACGCCGGGATATGCGGCGGACTCGACCCGGACATCGACGTCGGCACGCTGATCAATCCCGAGATCGTCGTCGACAACAACAGCGGCACGGAGTACCGACACAACCCGCCGGGCCAGGTGCCTTTAGCCGGCAAGTTGATGACGATGGAAGCAGCGACCCTCGACCCGTCGGTGAGCCGGCAATTTCTCGACGCGGGCTGTCTCGCCGTCGACATGGAGTCGGCAGCCATCGCCGAGGTATGCGAAGCGCAGGGTTGCGCATGGTCGATTTACCGATGCATCGGGGACCGCTATTTCGACGGCCTGCTCGACGAACGGATCATCGCCGCCACGAATCAGGACGGTTCCGGGAACATGGCCGAGATCCAACGGCTCCTCACCGCCGAACCGCAGCTCGCGGTAAATCTCGACCGGCTGCGCCGCGAAACCTCGAACGCGGCCCGCCTCGCCGCCGAAGCCGCGGTCGCGGGCTGCCTCGCGCTCGACACATGACGAACGAGCAGCGCGCTACCCCCGTAGTGTCGGACGTCGCAGGCCGGAGTCCGGGTCCAACCCACCAAACACCGGTTGAGGAGTACGTACCGACCCTGTGACTGTTGCCAACTCGTAAGAGCCGGAGTCTTGTGTGCCGGTCTCAGCGCGCCAGTACGCGCGCGCAGCCGCTCGGCGACAAGCGGGCGGATCGCCCGACACGTTCGGACGGTCCGGTCAGCGAAAAGCGCCGCAAACTGTGAAACGTCGTGACTCGAGCAGCGCCCGGAGCCGCCCGTGGAGGGTCGAGACTTCGGGATAGGTTCGTCAGCACGACTCTCCGGGCAGACAGCCTGGCGACCAACACCAAGGAGCCTGCGATGATTGGGGACAAGACGGAGCACTTCCAAGGCAAGGGCAAGGATCCGGCCGCGGTGCAGTCCCACATCGAGGACTACTTGAAAAGCGACGGCTTTACGGTCCAGACCTCGTCTCCGAGTGAACAAGGCGTCGTGATCCAGGCCAGGAAGACCAATTTTCTGCGCGGGGTGGTCGATGCGAATCGTGCGCTGACGATCACGATATCTGGAAGCGCAGACGACTTCACGGTCCGAATCGGCGTCGGCAAGTGGCTCGAGAAGATCGGTGTGGCAGTGATCGAGACGTTGCTCATCTCAGGCCTGTTCCTCGTCGTGGACGTCGCCGAGAGCGCCTGGAACATCGAAATCGAGGACAAGCTCGTCAAGGACCTCAAGGCGTTCGTGGGTTAGCGCGACTCGACACGCCGGCCACCACGCGACCAACGAGACGGAACGTCGAGCAGTTCGGGTCGCGCAGTCCATCTACTGGATCATTCGTATCCGCTCAAACCATCAATACCTTCGCCAGGAAGGCTCAGCGATCACACAGGCCCAGATCGCTGTGTCATGCGCGTGATTTGGGCCAGATTCGTCGCGAAAGTCCTGACAGTTCCCGCAGGTGATTGAAGGGAACGCTTCGCGTTGTCGACGTGTGCGCTCGCTGGTCGGGCGGACTGACTGCACGGTGATATACCGGCGCTGATCTTGGTGGTGCACCCGTAGAGATGGCTGTCGTGGTACATCAAGGGAGCGTTCCTGCTAGCACGCGGCGCGCGTCGACGGATAGCAACGCAACGCGACGAACGCACAGAGTTGTTTTCGCGGGTTGTGTAGCGGCATGGGGAGGGGCCGCCACGAGTTGGAGGTGAAAGATGCGGGTGCTTCGCAACGAACGATGGCTGGTTCGAAGGACTGGGCAGCGTCGGGCGATACCGGCAGGGCACGCCGTGTTGTGCGTGTGCCTGGCGACGATCGGCGTGGTTTTCGCACCCACCGCGGCGGGCGCGTCGCCGGTGAGCATCGTGCATTTCACCGCGCTCGTGTCGAATACGAACGAGGTCACGCTGGACTGGCAGGTGAGAGGAGGGGACTCCTCAGGAACGCTCAACATTTCCGGCGTAGGTGTACAGCCTCAAACGTGTCCAGTTCGCCAGGCCGTCGGCTGCTCGACATCACTGCGTGTCGCAAATGCCGGCGTGTTTCGCTACACACTGTCGGTGCACAACGACGCGAGGCAGGTTGCGAGGTCGACGATCGAGGTCTCGGTGAAGCCGCCCCCACCGCCGTCGACACCGAGCCCACGAGTCGATGTCGACATGCTCAATATCCATTCGCAGACCTTGTCGTGGTCCCATGATGGTTCGGGGTTCGTGGAGATTTTTCCTCCTGACTCGGCGCGGCCCTACGGCCGAAGATTCCCGCCGACGGGGACCTTCGCGGTGCGGACTTCGAGCCTTCCGATCGGGAGATCGACGTTCTATGTCTCGTATTGCGTAGACCCACCGCTCAATAAGGTTCCGTTCTGCTCGGCGGGCACCCCGGTCACGTACGCCGTGGGTCCAGCCGAGTTCAGTGGCCCGTACCGCAAGTTCGTTCCCGCCGACCAGAATCTGCGATTGTCGTGGTCGGGATCAGGCAATGCCTGGCTCCTGAACGCACCCACGCTCGGCATCACCAAATGGTTGACGTCACCAAGCTTCACGATTCCCGCAGCGGACGTGACTGCAGGGGTGCACGAGATCTCGGTCGTAAGTTGTTCTCTCCAAGCATCCACCGATCGGTGCAGCAATCGTTTCGACGTGATCTCTACGGTCGCGGGCACCGTGCGCTTCACAGTCGCGAGTGGGGCCGGCGTCGGGGCCGGCCAGTCCGTCGGTACGCTCACGCCTGATCGCGGCGGCGACGCCGAGATTCTCACGGCACCGCGTGACGGTACGTTCCGCCGCTTAGCCTCGAACGAGGCGCATCTCAGCGCGCACACCGCGGCTGGCATGGTCGTCACCGCGAACGTCGGCCGTACCGAAGTCGTCGCAGGTGGAGGCGCGTCGGTACCCACGTGGACCACAACACCGTGGGAGAACGCCTTCACCGCACGGACCTACAACGATTCGGTCCGCCCATCGACCGGAGACCCGCTGGACGTCACGTTCGACTCGACCGGCGACATCTGGCAGGTCGGCGAGTTCAGCCAAGCGATCGCGCATGTGCACAACGGCACACTCACCGACTCTGTCTCGCCCGTCGGCCAGGCGCTGCACCGGACGGCCGGAGCCGACGCGCCCCTAGCCCACGCCGGTGCAGCGATCGCGCAAGTGCAAGACGGCTCCCTCACCAAACACGACTCGTCCATCGTTCGGACCCCAAACTCAGCGCCCCGCATACCCGGACCACTCAGGCCGTATGCGATCAGGATGTTCGGTATCGACTCCCCCACCTCGACAAGCGTGCTCGGCGAGCGTGTGATCGATACCGGTTCGGCCGTGTGGTACACGCAGGGGGGCGAACTCTTCTACGACGGCATCCATCCCAATCACAGCACGCTCATCAAGGTCGACTATCGCGGCCATGACAATCCGACCGACGACCCTGTCTGCGCGATCGACGTTCCCGGCGACAACAACCAGGTCATCGGCATCGCGTACGACCCGACAACCAACCGAGTGTGGTTCACCGAGTCGCACGCAGGTCATGGCTCAGCGCTTGACTGGTTCGTCGATAACGGCTCGATCCCATGCGACAACCATCTCAACTACTCCAATCCGAGCGACGTCGCCGCCGTATCCGCCGCGAACCACTGCACAGTCGCGACCGAAACCGGCTGCATTCACCAGATCGACCTCCCTACCACGGCCGGCTTAGCCGGCCATATCACCATCGATACGTTCAGCGGCTACGCCTGGTTCGTCGACTTCACGGGTCGGGAACTCGATCGCTACCCACTCAAGGGCGGTGCCGTACAAAGTTTCCCGCTCCCCAAATCGGTCTCATCGTCGCTGTTCAACGGTTTCCCGTGGGAGATCCAGGCTGACGCGAACGCTGTATACCTGAACGAGTACTCCGACAACACACTTTTGCGTTTCGACAAGACCATCGCAAACCCCACGACCAGATGCGCAACCCTGACCGACGGCAAGAACCCCTGCATCTCAGAACTGTTCTTGCCAATGGCTGGACCCGACACCAACGCGCACTCAATCGCGTTGGTCGGAAACAAGCTGTGGTTCACGATCGCTAACGAGTCCAACGGCCCAACCGACCCGAACGGCTCAACCTTCGGCTACATCGACACCACAAGCTGGGCTGCAGGCACACCTACCGGCACGTATTTCGACAACCTCACAACGCTCGGTACCCCCCTACCCAACGCGCACCAGTGTTTCCGCGGCATCGCCGTCACCGCAGCAGGCAACATCGCGCTCGCCGACTCCGGCTACGACCAGATCGTCTCGCTGACACCGAAATGACACACTCCCACACGACATCCTCCTCGTCGCCGCTCGCCAGCCTCGAGACGATCGTGAGCGACTAATGGATCGCGGTTTCGACGAGCTGCCACGCTGACCGGCATCAACGGGACGTCGGGAGATCACTGGCGGGCAGAGACTGCCCGACACGTTCGGCAACGCCTCGCCAACCCGCGTGGCGTCCCGCGGCCGCACCGAACGCGTGATCCCAGACGCGGGAACGACATCACGCAACCCGCACGAAACGAAACGACGCTCACCCTTCGGATCGGCCCGCAATTCTTCCCGCGCGACCTGCTCGGTTCGGCACCCCCGCCGAGTGCCCGCGCCGAGATCGCGCTGAAGGTAGGCCCGCGTCGAAGAGTCGGACACGAGGTCCGATTTCCTCTCAGTGAGTCTTGGCAAACTGACGAGATACTGGATCTATGGAGGCGCCCGATAATCGGAACCTGCGGCGTCACCAACGGGTGCGGCTCGGCGGCGGAGCGCTCCTGATCGTCGATCCGCGCCTCGGAATGGTTGGTGCGAAGGGCCACCTGATCGACCTCTCCGAAGGCGGCTGCCAGCTGCGCGTGCAATGTCGCCTGGATGCGCACCTTGCCGGACGAGTCAGACTCGAACTTGCCGGGAAGGTGTTGTGGTTCCCGGTGATCACCCGATGGGTCCGCAGAGATTCGGAGGGCTGGACGGTCGGCTGTGCGTTCGACCGGGTGACGACTGAGAAACAAGAAACCCTGAAGGCAGCCTTGTTCGAACTGAGCCTCACACGGCCCGGTCTGACCGAAGCGCTGATCGAAAGGAACACGACGGCGGGACTAACTGGGTCGCCGCGCCGCGTTGATCGGCCAACCCGGTGAGTATCGCTCAAGGGCAGTGGACCTACTTGTCGATAGCGACAAGCATGAAGTGTGCTGCGACCCCGTGCCGGGCCCGCAATAGTGAGTTGGGGCCAGACAACACGAGAGTCGTGCATCCACGTTGGTTCACCGGCGTGCGCTACGACATCACACTCCACGTCCATACAGTCTGTTTCGACGATAACGAACACGAGGCAGTGCGTTCGACCGACCCGGTCGACGGGCCGGCTGACGTCCGATCCGGCACTCGCTGACGGCGGCGGTCGCGCACGGCCTGTCGAGTACTGACGCGTTGCGGCCAACACACCGCCGTCCTCGGCATGGGAAGCACGAGTCACAGCCGGCACAGACGAATGTTCAACGATCCCGAGCCCGATAACGACTCACAACAGAATCGGATCGTTTCGCTCGCAGATCCATGATCATCTTGTGACGGTGAGGTGCGGGCACCGAGGTTGTGCAACGGAGCCCGTGGTATGGACGGGTGCGTGGGCGAGAGTGCGCTCGACGGGAACACGCTGAGCAACTGACGGGCGGTGCCGCCGTATTCGCGTCGCGTACGCGGTCAAGTCAGGTTCCGACCGTACCCTGGCCGTCGTGCTGCTCAACGCCATCGTCGAAACGTCGCACGCGGTCGCCGCGACGCGATCGCGCAGGACCAAGATCGAGGAGCTCGCGGCGGCGCTCCGAGCGTGCGCACCCGACGAGATCGCCCCCGTCGTCAGCCTCTTGACGGGCGAGCCGCGCCAAGGGCGAATCGGCGTCGGCTGGGCGACCCTCTCCGCAGTAAAGAAGGCTGCGGTGGCGTCGGCCGGGCCGGATGGACCCGCTCACGAAACCGAGGTGCTGGAAGAGCACGACATGCCTGATGAACTCCACGTGACTGTGGCCGAGCTCGACGCAGCTCTCGACCGCATCGCGACGACGACAGGGCCAGGATCTGCGACCGTCCGCCAAGAAGTACTCGGTGAGATATTCGCGCGTTCGACATCAGCGGAGGCCGACTTCGTTGTCCATCTCCTCTCCGGCGAGCTGCGCCAAGGTGCCCTTGCTGGCCTGATGGTCGACGCGATCGCCCTCGCCGCGCGGGTTCCCGCCCCCGCGGTTCGGCGGGCCGCGATGCTCGGCGGAGCCCTCGCCGATACGGCCTACCGCGCGCTCACAGCCGGCGAAGCCGCGCTGGCCGAGGTCGCCTTAGAGGTGCTCCGCCCGGTCCAGCCGATGCTCGCATCGAGCGCAGCCTCCGTCGCCGAAGCGCTGACCGCGACCGGACGCGCGTCATTGGAATGGAAGCTCGACGGCGCACGAATACAGGTGCACCGGGACGGCGACGAGGTGCGCGCGTTCACGCGCAACCTCAACGACGTCACCGCGCGTGTCCCGGAAATCGTCGAGGTCGTCCGCACGTTTCCCGCCCGGACATTCGTGCTCGACGGCGAGGCAATCGGCTTGACCGACGACGCGCAACCCCGCCGCTTCCAGGACACAATGAGTCGCTTCGGCACCGACGATGCGACGAGCCACGCGATGACCCTCGCCCCGTTCTTCTTCGACGTGCTGCATCTCGAAGGCGAAGACCTGTTCGACCGGACGCTCGGCGAACGAGTGACGATACTCGCTGAGCTCGTCGGCGAATGGCGCGTCCCGGCGGTCGAGACTGACGATCCGGACTTGGCGGAAGCCTTCCTCGCCGACGCGCTCGCCACCGGCCACGAAGGCGTGATGGTGAAGGCGCTCGACTCTCGCTACGAAGCAGGCCGGCGCGGCGGGGCGTGGCGCAAGGTCAAGCCGGTCCGAACCCTGGATCTCGTGGTGTTGGCCGCGGAGTGGGGACACGGTCGCCGACGCGGTTGGCTGTCGAACCTCCATCTCGGTGCCCGTGATTCGGACACCGGCGAGTTCGTCATGGTGGGCAAGACGTTCAAGGGCCTCACCGATCAACTCCTGACCTGGCAGACGGGACAACTGCAGGACATCGCGACGCGCCGCGACAACGACACCGTGTACGTGCGTCCGGAACTCGTCGTCGAGATCGCGCTCGATGGTGTACAGATGTCAACCCGCTACGCGGGTGGCGTCGCCCTCCGGTTCGCGCGCGTGCGTGGCTACCGTCCCGACAAGATCGCAGCCGACGCCGACACAATCGACGCCGTTCGGGCCCTCCTCACCCCGTGAGCGCGCACACGACAAGAACGGGCGCCGACCTGTACCCCCTCCAATCGGAGCAATGGACAGAGCCCGCGTACCACGCGCGCCCGACATGCTGACCAGCCGGTAGCACACCAGCCCACCGAACCAACTCGTGAGAGCTAGACCAGCAACGACCAACAACGCGATTTGCGACGGCTGTCCTTACCTCGTTTGCATTTCGTGGTGGTTCAGCAGTCGCCGCTCAGGTACGGCATTTCGTCGTACCACATCCCGACATAGACGTATCCGACGTTCTGGCGCGCCATCCCTGCGCACGCCGTGCTCGGTTGCGGCGTTGTGACCGTGTTCGGGGCGTCGTAGACGATCACTGCGAAGTCGTGAGCTGGATAGCCCACCTCCCAGGCGGCTTGGACCCATGCCGTGTACGGGTTCATGCCCGGCGTGTCGTAGGACCCTTCGAAGGTCACGACGATGTCGGCGTTCTTGTTCGCGCTGGAAGTGAACATCCAATCCGATCGCGGGTTGTATCCGAAGTTGAGCACGACCTCGCCGTTGTTGCGGTGCCGAGTGTGGATGTAGGTGTCGAGCGTCTGGTAATAGCTCGCGTTGCTGGTCGTGGTGCCTGGAATAGTGTCGGACACGCCGTCGAGGAACAGGCCGGCGATGTCACCCGGATAGAACCGGTACCAGTTGTCGATGCCCGCCTCGACAGACGCCAGGCCGTTTTGGCCATAGTTGGTCCACACGTATCCGATCACTGAAGCCTTGTTGTACCGGTAGCAGTTGTCGATCACCCTCGCCCACGACGCAACCGGCGCGCTGCCGGCCCCGGCCCCCTCGGCAACGTCGGCGATGATCCACGACCCACCACCGGAACCGTTCACATGCGAGCAGGTCTGCGACCACTCGGTCGCGTTCCCGCCGTCGTACAGCGGAATGAGCGCATGAGGACGGAAAGCCTGCACACTCGCCGCGACCTGCACCGATCCGACCATCGGCACCAACGTCATCCCAACGACGCTGACCGCAACGCCGACATGCCGCAACGATCGCCGCATCCCTGCCCCCACCGCTCCCGCCCGAACGAAGACGCTCAACGCCGCCGCAAGGCCACGACAATAATTCAACGCTTGCCCGCCGTCGACATCCGATTGGTCAGTTTCGCGGACGCGTCGGATGTCTCCAACCCGGCCCCGCCCACTGGTCCACCATCATCGGGTCGGGATTCGTCAGGCTGTCGATGCACCTCTCGCCAAACCCGCGCGCGGCCCCGACCGCCAATCTGAGTTTTCGAGGGCCAGTGGCCCAGGAGGTGCCGGTTGGCGATAGGGCTCAGCGCCTCGAGCGCCGATCAGTCTGCGACCAGCAGCCACATCCTGCGACCTCCGAGCGCTTCCGACTTTGCTATCAGCGAGGATGCAGACACATCCAGGATCCCCCCAAAGTCTTCGGGCGGTGGATTGGGCCACCGAGACGCACGCCGCGGTGGCGTCGACAAGCGTGGCGCGGTCGTCGACGAGTTCGACGTCGACCACACCAACGATGGGCTTCGGACCGTGTGCCGATGGTTCACGTGCTGTTCAACACACCGGCCGTGACACGGTCCCAACGAGTATCAACTGGAGCTGAGACTTTCGCTCACGGACACGGGCCGATCCGACTGTCATAGCTAGATGTGTCGGACCACCGACGCGAGATCCGTCCTTTCGAGAGCCCGCGGATGGGCTGGCCACCTGCGGAGACAGCAGGTCCGAAGATGCCAACGAACTGAGTGCCCTATCACGAAATTGTCTGCATGCCTCAGGTGTCGTGAACGACGGCCGATTGAGCGCCCGGGAGTAGGGGCGAGCGGAGGTGCGTCGGCAAGATGACGATCAGCGGGATTACGAGCGCAACACAGGTCCAGGCCAGCGGCGGGGTCGACCCGTCGAGTTGGCTGACCCAGATGCAACAGGCACTTGGCCCGGTTGCGCAACTGTTTGGTGAGAGCGCCCAACAGTTGACGAGCGACTTGCAGTCTGGCCAGACAAGCTTGAGCCAGCTCGCGCAGTCCAAGGGCATTTCGCAAACCGATCTGTTGAACGCGATCCAGCAAGGCTTGCAGCAATCATCAGCGAACAACGGACAGCAACTTTCCAGCACGCAGCTCACCAACTTTGCGACCATGATCGCGAACCGAGTGCATGGACACCATCACCACCACGGCGGTAGCGGCGGTGGCGAATCATCGACTTCCTCGTCAACGAACCCGTTGTCGGCCGTCGACCAAGACGTGGAGCAGTTGCTCCAAGACCTCGGCACCGCACTCTCTACCAACGGCACCACTCCTACAAGCTCTACGACTGACACAGCAACGACAAGCGCAACGCCCGGTACGCCGTCAACGAATCCGTTGTCGGCGGTCCAGCAGGATGCTGGCCAGCTACTCCAAGACCTCAGCACCGCGTTCTCGATCAACAGTTCGACCGGCACGTCCAACACGACCGGGACGTCCAGCTCCTCATCAACGAACCCGCTGTCGGCTGTTCAACAGGATGTCGGTCAGTTGCTCCAAGACCTCGGCACTGCGATCTCGGCTTACGGTTCGAACGGACCCAGCACGACTGACAACAGCCTGGCCGGAATCCTGAACCAGTCCGACAGCGTTAATCAGTTGGTGTGAGAGCCGCTACGCACCAAGCAGCGCGTGCATGATGTGCGAACCGTCACGAACCAACGCCGAACAGCTCACGCCTCAACGATCAACGTTGTCGTGCTAGCTCTTCCCGAAGATCACCGATCGCGGCCCGGACCGCAGCGGCATCCACACCAAACGGATACCGGCATGATCGAGGTCGATGAACGACTTCGCTCTATCACCAAAGGTTGTGCCCGAGCCGCGGATACAGGCTGTTCGATCTCGACGGGCCCCGATTAGCAGTTCGGCGGTCTTTCACCTTCGGCCGGGACCGTCCGATATCGCCTCGTCACGCGCAGCGAGATGACCGGCTGCGAGCGAAGGGTGGCCTCACGAGCGAGAACGAACAGCTGAATGTCTGCCGTGGACCCCACGCCCACAGCGACGGTTGGATTACCGATCGTGTCAAGAACTTTTTCCGAGGCGCGGCGCGGCCTCCAGGCTGCGGACCATTACTTGAATGTGGTTGCGGGATCCGTTCGGCGCGCGAAGGGCGGGCGCAGGTTTGGCCGGACCGAAATACTCGAAACCGCAGGTCCGGAAGAACGAGATCGCGCCCGTGTTTTCGGCGAGTGTTTCGAGGTGACATCCCGCTATTCCGTCGCCTTCGAGGCGTTGCAGCCATTGCTGGACGAGATTGCGTCCGATGCCCTGGCCGCGCGCCTCGGGCAACAGGTCGATATGCAGATGAGCGGGCCACCTCGGATCGATGAGACGGTCCGGCGGCGCAACGTGGTGGAACAGATCCATGACGGTATCGGCGAGAGCACGTCGAACGAACCGCGCGGTACCTGGCCGGAAGGCGATGAAGCGGGTCAGAAGTTGCTCGAAGAAGAGGCGCGTCGCGCTGGTCGATTGTTCGGTGTCGCGACAGCCGAGCAGATAACCGATGACGACGTCGTCTCGCTCAGCGACGAACGCCGATTCAGGTTCGTCGTCTGTGTAGTAGCCGGTGAAGAGATTCGCGAAACTCGGCTGGTCGGCCCACTGTGAGCTGATCGGATCGCCCATGTAACCGGTTCGGTAGCAGATGTCACGAACGGCTGAGCGGTCGGCGTTGCGATACGCACGGATCGTGATCGTTGTCATGGAGACATCCCGTCTCGACAGGGTCGGATGGTCAATATGGCACCCGGAGCGCGATGCAGGCGCCGCGGGTGGACCTCGAGTCGATGAAACGCAGTGCCTCCGAGTGTGAGACGGGATCGCGAATCGAGTGGGCATTCCGAAGCCCCACGGCTTTGCGCGGAGATCGAAACCTGCGCCCGAGTCCTCGATGATGAGTTGACGCGACGGCCTCGTTTACGCAGAGTCACTGTGACTCCGTTGACCCTTGCATGCTTGCGAATGCTGGTCATGAGCTTCGCGCACGCCCGATCGCGTCGTGGGGATTACGGTCCTACCGCGATCGCGAACCGTGCACGCCTGTAGGGTCGAGCTGCGTCGGACGAGAAGAGCGGGGTCAACATGGTGGCTGATGCTGGACCGAGTCCGGAGAACTCTGGCCGTAACAAGGCTGACTTAGTTCTCGAGGGCGGTGGGGTAAAGGGCATTGGCCTGGTCGGTGCTATCACCATGCTCGGGTCGCGCGACTACACGTTCCCTCGGGTGGCCGGAACGAGCGCTGGAGCCATCGTGGGATCGCTGGTGGCCTCGTGCGTCGCGAAAGGTCGCGACGTCAGCTGCCTCATCGACATCATGAACGCAGTCGAGTACACAAAGTTTCGGGATAAAACGCCGATCGATCATCTAGGTCCGCTCGGCGAGGGTGCCGAATTACTTCTCGGCCAGGGCATTTACAAAGGTGATTACCTCCTTTCCTGGCTCGGAGATCAGCTCAAGAAACTTGACGTCGAGACTTTTCGCGACTTGCGTATCAGCGCTGATGACGATCCGAGGTCCGCTTTACCCGCGAACGAGCGTTACCGCCTCGTCGTGATGGCGACTGACGTTACGAGCGGACAACTCGTCCGTCTGCCATGGGACTGTGAGGATCATTACAAGATCGACCCAGATGACCTCCTCGTCGTAGACGCGGTACGCGCTTCAATGTCGATCCCATTCTTTTTTCATCCCTACGTCCTGCCTGGCACGAAGGCGACCTTCGTCGACGGCGGCATGCTTTCCAACTTCCCAGTCGAGGTGTTTGACCGACCCGATGGTCAATCTCGGTGGCCGACCTTTGGCATCAAGCTCTCTACTCGACCGAGACAGAACGCGACCATGCATCCGACAAGAACAACCCTTGAACTGGCTGTGTCCTGTTTGGAGACACTCATTGACGAACATGATGCATACCATCTCGACGACGATCACACCACTGCCCGAACGATCTTCGTCGACACAACTGGAGTCTCTGCCACCAACTTCGACATCGACGCGGCAACTCAACAGCAGCTGTTGGCCAACGGGAAATTGGCGGCAGACAAATTCCTTGGATCCTGGCCGCCAGCGGGCTTCACAGCAGACGGAAGGTGGACACTCAAACCTAAGACCTGAGCGAGTCGACACCCATTCGGCTCGAGCATCAACACGAGACATCCATCCGCACTCTCGGCTGGAGTCTGGCCCCGTTTCATTTTGTGGGTGAGGTTGGTCGCCGAGCGCGACAAGTGTGCCGTTTCGGCAAGGCGTTCTTGGGTTGCGACACTCCAAGAGGGTCCGACGAAAGGGCGTCTGCAGATGAAGTTACCGGCACGATGAGAGCGCGGAACGAGTCTGGCGGGGGTTGTCGCGCATCCGGGATTGCAGGCGTTCGGCGGTTCGCCGGACGCCGCCGGGTTTGGCGCAGCACTGTTTGTACGGATCGTGCCGGCGGGTGAGCGGAGCCCGTTGCATGATCGCGGGCAGGTGTGGTGCATGCGACGCTCACCCCCGCGGGTAGCGGCGACGCGTCTTCGGATGGAGTTCTGCGCTGGGTGCCGAACGCCGAGGGAGGTGGCCGACCGAGGGTCAGCTCAAGCGTTCCTTCACCTCGGCGAGCACGACCGGGTTCGGCTGCGTGGCCCAGGTCGCGGTGAGTCCGATGGCTGGGCGAGGTCCGAACACGGGACGCCGGAACACGGTCAGCTCGAACCGGTCGTTGCGGAGCACCACGCTCATCGCGTCGACGTGTCCGATTTCGAAACCGTCAACCGACACTCGCTCCTGCGTCCAGCCCCCTCCCTGGATGCGAACTTTGCTCGGCGCGACGTACCAGCGACCGTCGTACATAGCCATGCCGAGGGCCTCGCCCTGACCTGTCATGGCAACTGCGGCGAGCATGACGACGAGTAGGGGGTCGCGCAGTCCGTCGTACACCCAGCGGGTACCGAGCACGGAGTGCTGCATCTCGACGATGAGGGCGTCCTCGGCGCCCGCGAGGGGTTTTTCTCGGTAGGTGAGCGGGATGTGCAGCAGTGTGCCGCCGGCGGTCACGAGGTGGGTTTCCATGCCCGACGCGACCATCGGGATCGTCGAAGCGATAGGAACCGATCACGTCGATGGGAACGTCAGCCGCGAGACCCCACGGCTGGGTCGGAGCCCATCTGGCGATGAGTTCGGCCTTGGTCGGCGTGATCGTCGCGAGGTGGAAGATTGCCATGGTCGGCCAGCGTAAGGGTCGTGCGCAACGCAGGCCGTCAAGGTTCGAGGGCGTGATGTCCGGACGGGTTCGTGGTCTACCGCACCGCGCGGTCGAGCCATGTGGCGAACACGTCGCCGTCGGCCCGCTTATGTCCGTCTACACGCATCACGAGGGCCAGACCATCGCCGATCGACCCGCAGCGGGCTTCGCGGCCGTCGATCCCGCGCATCGGCGCTGCCGCGTGATGCGGTACAAACGGGTTGAAGCGCGGCACGCTTCGCTTGATCTTGGCGGCCATGGGAACATGCCGTCGATGGTTGCTGATCCGCTCGATGCCTCCGCAGGCGTGCCCTATGAGGCTCTGGCTGAGTTGCGCGAGGTGTGCCCAGTTTCGCGGACTCCGTCGGGCGCCTTTTTCCTAGCCCGGCATGACGATGTGCTCGCGGCCACGAAGAACGTCGAGGTGTTCCAGGCGAGCTTCCGGGCCGCGGGTGTGGTGGTCCCGGCTGAGGAGCAGCTCATAAGCGAGATCCCCGAACCGCGTCACGGCAAGATCCGCCGCATCATCAACTCCGCGATCGCGCAGCATCGAATCAGTCGGATCGAGCCATTTATCCGAACGTTGTGTCACGAACTACTCGACCAGATCGTTGCCAAGGGTGGCGGCGACCTCGTGGCCGACTACGTGACACCCATCCCAGCCACCGTGATCGCGCATCTGCTCGGCGTCAATCCTGCGGATCACGCCCGCTTCGCCGAGTGGTCCGACCTCGTCGTGCAGTCCGCGTACGCGACAAAGAACCGCCGAGAGGACGGCGTCGACGGCGAAGGCCTAGCCGGCGTCGCACCCGACTTCACCACCTATCTCGACGCGATGGTCGCTGAACGCAAAGCCTCGGACGATCCGCCCGACGACTTCGTCACACGGCTCATCAACACCGAAGTCGATGGCGAGCGACTCACCGATCTCGAGATGCGCACACAACTCGCGTTCTTGCTCATGTCGGGCAACGAGACCACGCGACACTTGATCGCGAACCTGCTCGAGACCGTATGTACCGACGCCGACCTCTTCGCGCGAGTGCACGCCGAGCGGGACCTTGTGCCAACCCTGGTCGAGGAGTCATTACGCCACGACCCGCCGATCCACGTATTGATGCGCGATTGCCTCGCCGACATCACGATCGAGGGTGTCACGATCCCCGCCGGCGTCAAGGTCGGCTTCGGCCTCGCCTCGGCAAACCGCGACGAACGCACCTACGACAACCCCGACGAGTTCCTACTCGATCGCCCGAGCGCGAAAGACCATCTGGCCTTCGGCGGCGGCCCTCACGTGTGCCCCGGCGCATCACTCGCGCGACTCGAAGGCCGACTCGCGCTCGAAGTGTTCATCGATCGCGTCGGCCAAGCCTGCGTCGAGACCGGCTACCGACGCGAACCCGTACCCGTGTTCTGGGCCAACGGCCCGCGGCGCCTCCCGGTCAACCTGAGCGCCGTCCGTCCGAACCCATCACGCACCTAGACACCCCAAGACAACACCCGGCTCACCCGCCCGCTTGTGACCCAGATCGCGACCTGGGACGGTCCGCGACGGCGCGTCATGGGTTCGTTCCGACGGCTTCTCGGAGTTGGTTGACGTTGCCCTCGGGGTCCATGAAGTCACAGTGTCGGTGTCCGCGGAACTCCCACTCCAGATCGTCGACGTGTCCGCCTCGGTCGATGATCGTCGCTCGAGCGGCGGCGATACTCGGAACTTCGAAGCTGAGTTTGAGCGGCGTCGCTTCCCGTCGAACGGGAGGGTCTGCCAGCGCGATGGCGTCTGCAACTTCCGCAGGAACCTGCACGATGGTGAGCGTCCAGACAGCGGACTCGAGGACGCGGAAGTCGTCAGCAGTATCGGCCACCTCGAGGCCGAAGCACGCTTCGTAGAACAAGGCCATGGGCTCCAGGTGCTTGACGAAGATGGTGGCCGCAAACCTCACCGCAGCAACCTAGCCACGACCGGATCGCACAGTCGGCGGCCCCTCAGCGCACTCCCCATCGCGCTCCGGAAGTGGATTCAGGGACGATCGCGAACGCCCGGTGCCGGCTGTAGGAGATAGCGGGACACCGGAGTTCAGGGCGCGTCCTTGGTGCTGCTGGTGATCCCGGGCCCGGCCGTGCTCTGCATTGTCGCCCGTAGCGGTTCACAAGGCCGACGCGCCGGTCTGGTTTCGGTCCTCGGTGTCCACGCGGCGTCGGTCGTTCACGTCCTTGCCGCCGTCGTCGGTCTTTGCGATTGTGCTCGCTTCGGCAACGGCGTTCACGGCAGTCAAGATCGCCGGCGGTCTGTACCTCATTCTCCTCGGCATCAGGTCATGGAGAACAGCCGGCCGTATCCGCGGTCGCGTCACCCCGACTGTCCACCCGACGAATCGGCTGTTCGCAGAAGGCTTCGTCGTCAACCTCTTCAATCCAAAGGTCCTGCTGTTCTTCCTAGCGTTCTTGCCCCAGTTCGTCGAACGAGGTCGCGGGCCGATCTGGTCACAGACCCTCGTGTTGGGCTTGGTCTACATGTCGCTGGGACTGCTCACTGACAGCGCTTACGCAATAAGCGGTGCTCGGCTCGGAGGTTGGTTCTCCGGGCGCGACAGTGCGCCGCGCGCCTGTCGATTCGCCGAAGGTGGACTCCTCGTGGGTCTCGGTGTCCTCACCATTGCAGGCCCCGCACACCGAAATACAAAACCAACTCCCACCGACCGAACCTAGCTGTAGCAAAGATGCGAAGGTCATCTACCCGACGAACGGGGACAGCACGGCTGCGTGGTGTTATGGGATCGCGTTATCGGAAGTTGGCGCGCCGCGACTGCGAGCGCGCGAACATCGCGCGGGCACCGACGGTCCGACGCTCTTGCGGGGCTCTGCACCCCAAGCGTTCCCGGTGCGACTCGTCGCCCGTGGGAGTCGTTCCGGGGAGTCCGCCCGGCGCTGAAGGCCGGGTGAGCTCATCGAAGACGCGGCTGTTGCGATCGGGGTGAGCAACGGGCAAAAGGGGTGATGTGACGCCGGCGCGCGGTTGTTCCGGTATCGGCCGGGGCCCTATCTGGCTAGGCGCGCGAGAATGTGTCGATGGACGCGTTCGAGGTGCCGCCCCAGGCGTCGAGCGCGTAGGTGCCCTCACCGTCGCTCACATGCATTACCGGATGGGTCGCTCTCCGCTGCGCTGAACGTGTCCATGTGGTCCGCGTGTTCATCGGGTACAAGCCCGACCTGCTCGGAAGCCTCATCGATGGTTCGCCGACGAGGGCGGTATCGACATGAACCGGGTGACCGAGGAACGCGCCGCACAGATCTTCGCCGCGACGACGCGGTGGGGCCGGTGCGGCGCCAAGGACGAGCGCGGAGCGCTCAACCTGCTCACGCCCGAGCGTGTCCAACGCGCTTCGGGTCTCGTATGCGACGGCATTGTCGTCGCCTGCGGACGCGAGCTCGCGGTCGTGTCGGCGGCCGACAACCCGCAACCCGCCCTGCATCACATGGTTCTCGGCGGCGATGTCGGCGGCACCCGCCGCACCGGGCTGCAGGCCTCGGCCGACTTCGTCGGGGTGTCGTTCCACGGCATGGCCGTGTCTCACATCGACGCGCTGTGCCACGTGTTCGTCGCTGGCCAGATGTGGAACGGCTTTCCCGCGAGCGACGTCACCAGCGTCGGCGCCCAACGCAACTCGATTGCCGCTGGCTTCGGTGGGATCGTCGGTCGGGGCGTACTGCTCGACGTCCCTCGCCAACGTGGTCTCGAGTGGCTCGAACCCGGCGACGCCATCACACCCGCCGACCTCGACGCCGCCTGCGCCGCGCAGGGCGTGCACCTCGACACCGGCGACATCGTTCTCGTGGGTACCGGCCGCGACGCCCGCCGTGCGCAACACGGACCGTGGGATCCCAACGGCGTCGGCCTCGCCGGCCTCGACGCCGAGTGCATCCCCTGGCTCGCCGAGCGCGACCCGTCAATGCTCGGCTGCGACGGTGTATCCGACATCCTGCCGGCCAACGACCACAGCTGGGCCCTCCCGGTGCATCAATGCCTGCTCGTCGGCATGGGCGTGCACCTGCTCGACAACCTGCATCTCGGCCGTCTCGCCGCCGCGTGCGCCGAGGCCCAGCGGTGGGAATTCCTGTTCGCCGTCTCGCCGCTGCAGATCGGCGGCGGCACCGGGTCACCCATCAACCCGATCGCCGTTCTCTAATGTCGCTCTTCGCGACCCGCGCCAGAGCACCGCACGCAGCGCACCGGCCCGCGTAACGGTTGCGACCGGCCGGCATGGCAGCTGAGTCCTCCTTGGGCGCGATCTGGGACAGTTCGAACCGTTGTGCCATCAGGTCGCGCGAACTCAAACTCCACCCAGGCTGACGAACGCCACAAGGCGACGCGACCGAGCGCGAGACTTGGGCGGTGAGCGCGCCCGAAGTCGTCATCGTTGACTATGACCCGGACTGGCCCGGGTACGCGACCGCGCTGATCGACACGTTGGCGAACGCGTTGGGTGGGGTCGCGCGGCGGATCGATCACATCGGGAGCACGTCGATCCCGGGTATGGCGGCCAAAGATGTGGTTGACATCCAAGTCGGAGTCGACGATCTGGACGATGCGGTCGTCGCCCTCGACGAGCCCCTGCGCGCGCTCGGGTTCAGACTTGGAGCTTTCGATCGCGATCACGTTCCCGCTGGTTGTGCCGACGACCAGAGTCTGTGGGTGAAGCGGTTCTGGTCGCGGCGCGGGAGCGTCGATAGGGATGTGAATCTGCACGTGCGCCGGATCGGTTCTGCGAACGAGCGGCTTGCATTGCTCTTTCGCGACTGGTTTCGCGCGCATCCGAGCGCGGTGCCCGCGTACGCGGCTTTCAAGCGGGCGCTCGCCGACACGGTTCCCGACGGCGCTGTGTATTCCGACATCAAGGACCCGGTAGTGGATCTCGTTGCAACGATCGCCGAGACCTGGGCCAGACACACCAGCTGGAATCCGTAAGCGCCTCCGACGCTCGCGACGGCCGGTACCTTATGAGCGATGCCGCCGACGCGCACGCCGCACTGTCGGCGTTCGGGGATATCTCTGGCGCGCAATTCGGGGACGTCGCGCATCAGCGGAACGCCTCTCCTTCTTGGCGGGTGCTGAGCGAAAAGGAGCGTCTCTGCACGACGAAGATGCCGTTCGCGCCGGCAGCTGATGAGGCTCGAGCGCAACGGCGCCCGGTACTCGCTGCTGCTGAGGAACAGTTGCGCACGGCGTGACAGCCAGTGTCCGACCGCACCCCGAGCGAAGGAAAGGGCCGACTGGACCCGTCCGCTCTGCCGGATCGACGGCAGGTCTGTCGTCGCGACTACGTGCCCGATTTCTGACGACTGGTCTTGCTCCTCACAGCAGCCACGACGCCCGCCAAGAGCACCACGATCGGGAGCCACAGCGGCCCGATTCCTGCGATCAGCATGAAAAGTCCGAGCACCGCTACTGCTACCGCGGGCCAAAACATGCGTGTCATGATTCGTCTCCTTCGCGACGGGCTTGACCTACCGCACCTCGCCGTGCCCACGCGACGGCGTCTGTCACGTCATACCGGCTGTACGTCATCCCTACGGGACGGGCCTCCTTTCACTTCCTACCGGACACCCAACATCATCGACCGCGGGGCTTGCTCGATCGCGAGTATGCGCTTGCTGTCATTGACGGCAAAGGGGGCCAGCCCGCGCACTCCGTCGTACCAGCACCCCGGCGCCCGGAACCGGTCGGGCGCTCAGCTCACTATTCGCAAGTGCCGCGGCCGTGACCCGCAGCGACCACGGCTGAGCGCCGTAGGAGTGCCTCCGAGTTGTCAGTGGCTTCGTGCGCCTCGTGAGTCGACAGGCTCGGCCCTGATCGCGAAGTCGTGCCAGCGCACGGGGCGTCACCCAGGGCCGTGATTATGAGAGCGTTGCGCACCCCAGTCACATTGTTCTGGTGCGTCGCGCGTATGTGACACTCACCGGGTTCTGAGCTCGTGTGGTGGTAGCACGACCGATGCCGATGGGCTGACCACCTTGGCGGAGGCGGACGGCGCGCACAGACTGGCGTGGAGCGATACAGGCCTGGAAGGTCGTTGGAGGTTCGGTGAGGTTGTGAGTTTCAGTGCCGGCGGCGGCGTTTCATCTTGAGGCACGTGCGGAGGTTCGCGTGGTATCGCTTCCGCGTCACGTACGGTCGGCGTTGGGGCGGCTTACTTGCAGTCGTCCTGCTGGTCGGGTTAGTCGGCGGATTGGCGATGGGTGCGGTGGCGGGAGCGCGGCGGACGCAGTCGTCGTTTCCCGCGTTCTTGGCGAGTACGCATCCTTCCGATCTGCTGGTACTGCACAACGACAGTGCCAACGACAGCAACCAAAGCGACCCTGCGTTCTTGCGGACGCTCGCTGCTCTCCCGCAGGTGCGGCGGGTCGAGAGCGTGACGGATCCGACCGAGCAGGTGTTGGGCTCGAACGGGTTCCCCGCGCAAGACGCGACCTCGCACCTGTTCAACTCATCGACGCAGGTCCTCGCCGACGTCGATGGTGAGTTCTACGACCAGGACCGCCCCACGGTGATTCAGGGCCGGCTTGCGGACCCGGCACTCGCGGATGAGATGGTCATGAGCGCCGACGCCGCAGGACTGTTGCACTTGCACGTGGGTGATGTCGTGCATTTCGGCTTCTACACCAACGCCCAAACAAACGAGAACTCCTATGGCACCGCCGCGCAGACACCACAGTTGCGGATCGGCGTGAAGCTCGTGGGGATCGTCCGGTTTCATTTCGAGATCGTCCGAGACGACTACGACCGGACGTTGCGATTGGTGTTGCTCACGCCGGCGCTCACGCGGCCCCTTGACCAGTGTTGTGCAAACGGCGTGCAGGCCGGCGTCCAACTCCGCGATGGCAGCCGCGACGACACCGCCGTACAAGCCGAGATCAAGCAGAAGCTGGCGAACTCGTCGGTGCTGCAGATCACCGCAGTCGAGGAAGCGACAGCCGAGCGGGCCATCGCACCACAATCGATCGCGCTCGGCGTCTTCGGCGCGATCGCCGCACTCGCAGCGCTGCTCATCGCGGGTCAGGCAATCGGCCGCCAGCTGCGCGGGGGTGCCGACGACCTCGACACGGAACGCGCGTTGGGCGCAAGCCCCGCGATGACCGTGGCTGACGGGCTGATCGGTGTCGTCGGTGCCGTCGTGGCCGGCGCGCTCCTTGCAACCGCGATCGCGGTCGCGCTCTCGCCGTTGTCGCCGCTCGGCCCGGTCCGGCCCGTGTATCCGCATCCCGGGATCGCGTTTGACTGGACCGTCCTCGGCGCCGGCGCCGCAAGCCTGATCGTCGTTCTATCCGTCACCGCAGTCGCGCTGGCCTACCGGCAAGCCCCTCACCGTGCTGCGCGACGCGCCGCGCTTGGGTCCCGGCGTCGGTCGCGCGTCGCGACCGTCGCCGCAACCTCGGGCCTGGCCGTCTCGGGCGTCGCCGGGATACGCCTCGCACTCGACCCCGGACGCGACAACCGCACGGTGCCGGTCCGTTCCGCGATCCTGGGCGCAGTGCTCGCGATCGTCGTCGTGGTCGCGACAGTCGTGTTCGGGTCGAGTCTCAACACTCTCGTGTCTCATCCCGCGTTATACGGCTGGAACTGGAACTACGAGATGTTGGGGAACTACAGCGGCCTCGCCGACATCCCACTTCCGCAGACCGGCCAGTTGCTCGACCGCGATCCCTACGTGGCCTCTTGGTCGCGAGTGTCCTTCGATGACCTCCGCATCGACGGTCAAGACGTCCCCGTCCTCGGAACTACTCCCAACGCCTCCGTCGCACCCCCCGTCCTATCAGGACACGCGCTCGACGCGCCCAACCAGGTCGTCATGGGCCCCACCACGCTCGCCCGACTGCACAAACACATCGGTGACACGGTCACCTTCGATAACAGTGTGACCAACCCCATCCAGCTCGTCATCGTCGGGACCGCAACGCTGCCCGCGATCGGCGCCGGCGAAACCCTTCACCTCGAAATCGGGACCGGCGCCGTGCTCTCCGAGCAACTCATCCCCGAACGCGATCGAGGATTCGGTGACCTCCCAACCAGTCCCGAAGCCGTGTTCGTCCGCTTCCGGCCCGGCGCGAATCCGACCGACGCCCGTCGCTCGTTAGACCAGATCGCAACCGACGTCGAAAACATCAAAGGCCACGGCCCACCCACCGTCGTTCCCGTGCAGCGCCCCGCTGAGATCGTCAACTACCGCACCATGGGTAACACCCCCGCCCTGCTCGGCGCTGCGCTCGCCGCAGGCGCGGTCGTCGCGCTCGGCCTCACCCTGCTCGCCTCGGTCCGTCGCCGCCGACGTGAGCTCGCCCTCCTCAAAACGCTCGGCTTCACCCGCCGACAACTCGCCGCGACCGTCGCCTGGCAAGCCAGCGTCGCAGTCGCGATCGGCGTGCTCATCGGTGTGCCACTGGGTATCGTCGCCGGCCGCGCGCTCTGGGACCAATTCGCGAACGCACTTCACGTCGTACCCGAACCGACCGTTCCCACACTCGCCATCGTGCTCATCGCGGTGGGCGCGATCGTCCTCGCCAACCTCGTCGCCGCCATCCCTGGCCGCCAAGCCGCACGCACCAAAACCGCGGTACTCCTCCACGCCGAGTAACAACACAACGCGGAACCATTTTTGGTTGGTCCCTTGGACACCGCACAGCAGGAAGCGGTCGAATGCGGCCGCCACGCCATCACCGTCGCCCGTCATGCCGGCGACCCGCACGGCGTCCGCGTCGACGCCGACCTCGGCGGCGCAGACGATCCGGATTCGAAATCTGGAGGACCTCCACAACCTGTTCACCATTCGTGCTGCCCGACGGCGGTCGTCGCGTTCCTCATAGCGCGTCGACCTCACGGGTACACGAATGGCGGCACGAGTTCTGGCACGTCCAACGGTGTCCGATCCTGGGCATCATCTGGACACCGGCACAGATAGTCAGACCGCCCCGATTAATCGTCGGTCGGCATTGCGCGGACGTCGCTAGGGAGCTATAGCCGGCGAAGCCGGCACAGTTGAGTCAAGTTTCATGCGGCGAGGCCGGATTCGGCGATGATCGTGTTGAGGGTGGTGTCGAGACGTTCGAGTTGGCGGCGTAACGGTGTGTCGA
>JBKQIY010000231.1:0-4066 GCA_052148155.1 Acidimicrobiia bacterium
CTCGACCCCCGCAAGCATCTCCGCTACCTCCGCACCATCCAACACCTCGTCTGACCAACAACCGGGACAACCACAACGGATCCCGCTCACCCGCTCAAGTCGAAATGCCGGCAAAGGTCTGGCACTCAGGGACGCGCCTTGTTCCGGGGTTCGCGTTGCGTTGCAAGCCGTGGTGTGTGACGACGGGGGACGCTCTCGAAACGGGATCGGGAGCGCGTCCGCACCAACGTCGAGAGCGGACATGGTCGAGCGCGCCATAGTGGTCGCTCGGGCTGGCGGGCCTGACGAGGCGGGAAGCGGGCGTCACCTGCCGACGTCACGCACGAGTACGAGAACCGCGTCGTGTCTCTCGAACTTGGTTTCCTTAGGTTCTGGTTGTCGAGACTTTCGTTCGACTGTCGCGGACGAACGGCCCTACACCGTCCGAGCATGAAGACGGATGCTCAGCGCAGAAAACATGAGGTGCGTGATGCAACCAACAACCGTGGAACAGCAGCCCCCAAGACCTCATCGAATGCCCCTGTGCGGATACCCGTTTACACCGCAACGAGGAACCAGACGCGTCTGATATCGGCCGCGACATGTTCCTCCGATCGCTCGACACCGGTATGCCCCACGCGTCACCCCACACCTTCCAGGACGCAAGTTTGCGACGTAATGCACGCAGGGGCGGGGCGACCACGACTGACGACGTACCGCATTGATTGCGGATGCGGCGTGTCCATTATGGTGTCAGGCTTTGTCCCTGCGGGGCATCATTGTGGCGCGATATCGCGTGACGTTCGAGTGTCTTCGATCGAGATCGTCGATGCGGACATCCCGCGCGTCACCCGAGTCGCCGCGAGCCGGAATGGTCGCATACGTGTCATGGTGCGACACGACGCGCCCAGCCGTGAGCGGGTCGTGAAGACGAAGGACCGTCGCGCGATCACTTCGCGGCCGGCACATTAGGAGCCGAGCCCAGAGGACTCAACGCCCACGAGCGAGGTGGCCGACGCTCGCGTTACGACCCGCCCGGGAAGGTGGTGTAGGCGGGTCGCAACAGCCGGCAAGGTTCGTCCGGTCAAGTCTCCCCCTCGCCTCGATCTCGGACGCCGTCGTTACACAGCTCGTCGGCAACTCCGAGGCGGTCATCGTCCCTCCGATCGGCCCCGATGTTGACACCGGAGAACTTGGCCGTCACGGTCGTGCGCGCGCAAGCCTCCGAAAGCGTTCGCGTTGGTCGATGCCAACGGACAAAGGGGTCCCCCTTTGGGGCCGGTCGAGGAGGTCATCGCCGACCACTCGACCGGACCTACCCCGTCTCAGTCTCGAACGGCCCGACGTTCCGATCGTTTTCATGATCTGACGCGGTGGCTCAGTTTGGTGTCGTGGGATGGAACCGGATGCTGCGATGGATCGCCGCGTCGGCGATGAGTTCCAACGCCTGACCGCTCGCCGTTGCCCGCTCCTCGATCAGCGCGATGGCCTCAGCGATCGAACCACCAATCTGCTCCGCGACCATGCCGATCGCTTGATTCACGCAGTCGCTGTATTCCCGTCCCTGACCGTTCGTCACGCAATCTCCCTGAAAGCCCCGCCAGCATCGTTCCCGTCGAAAGTTGAAGCCTCGACGGGCAGGCCGTACTTGGCATCGCCCAAACGGGGGGTTCACCTTCAGAGCGAGATCGCACTCCGTGGGTGACTTTTTGAGCGGCTACTCGCCGAACCGGATTGAGCGGTCGACGACTGCAGCTGCGATCTCGTCCAGTGTCTGGCCCATCGTCGCGGCTCGGTCCTGCATCAGGACCACGGCTTCGTCGATCGTGCAGTCGGCCTGCTCGGAGACCATCCCCGACGCTTGGCTCACCCGATGACTGCGCGAAAACGCCGGCCCGTTGCCCATCCGTTCATGATCGGGAGCAGGGCAGAACTGGAATAGGGCCGAAGGCCCTCTACCCGCGCGTTTCAGGGGCCAACCGAAGCCGGCCCCTGTCCCACGGTGCCGATTGGCCCCGATCGCGAACGCCACGGTCCGGCGTACGGGGACACCCGCGCCATCGTTCTGGGGCACTCGGCGCGGTCCAGTGCGTACTGGGCGAGCCTTCGGGTCGTCAGATCCGCGTGCGAGACTGTCTCCGTGGCTGATGCCTTCTGGACTCGATTCGACGACGCCAGGAGATCGCGTGGTCCCCTGGCGTGGGGGATGGATCCGTCGGGTGACATCCTCGACGAGTGGGAACTGGGCGACACGCCGGACGGCCTCGAACGTTTCGTCGATGTCGTTCTACCAGTCGCTGCCGCCACGGTTGGGCTGATCAAGCCGCAGGCTGCTTTCTACGAACGACACGGCTGGAGAGGGTTCCGAACACTGGCTCGTTTGATCGATGAGGCTCGCAGTGCCGGCCTGCTCGTGGTGCTCGACGCGAAACGGGGGGATGTCGGTTCGACGAACTACGCCTATGCGGAGGCATACCTGGGCGCCGACGCTCCGATGAGATCGGACGCGCTGACAGTCCATCCTTACCTAGGCGTAGACGCTATGCGGCCGTTGATCGATCGAGCTGCAGCGTCGGGCAGCTGCTTGCTTATCGTCACTCGATCGTCGAACGCGGAAGGTCGAAGCTTGCAAGCAGCCGTCGACGCCGTCGGACGTTCGGTCGAGCAGGCCCTCCTCGACCGAATCCGCGAGCTCAATAGCGAGCTCACCCCAGGCGAGGTCGGTCCGATCGGTGCAGTGATCGGCCCCACGCACCTTGAACCGCGACTCGACTTCGCCGCCCCGAACGCCGTGTACCTCGCCCCCGGTGTGGGCCGCCAGGGTGCGACTCCCAGTGACGTCGCGCAGGTCTTCGCCGCGTGCCCGGACCGCGTCATCCCGAGCGCTTCTCGTTCGCTGCTCGCGAGCTCGGATCCGTCCCGATTGCACGACGACGCCAGCAAGCTCGCCGACGAGTTCGTTCGCCTTCTAGCGAACTGACGACGGACGCCGAACGGTCTGCGCTCTCCCTAAAACGCGCTCGGTCCCAAGCGAACTGGGACACCCCCGCCGCGCGATTCGGGGACACGTTCTGGGGCGAAGTCAAACTGCTCAACGTCTGGGCGCGACCGAGTATCGGTGTCGTCGGACGCGTGGACCCAGGCGAGAGCCCGTTCTGGAACCGAGGGCGCAGTCATCGGATGATCGCTAGGCTGGTTGTGAGGTCGTGACTGGCGTTGTGAGGTGGGATTGACCACCGGGGAGCGTCCTCTGAGTCGTGCCGAGCGCCTGGGCCGTTGTGGAGCGAGGAGCCCCTATGGCCGTCGGCAGTTTGTTGCAGACCTATCTCTCTCGGTTCGGCGTCAGCATGGAGCGGATGTCGGGCGAGACGATCGGCTTCGCCGCGGCGCTTGACGCGGTCGCTCGCGTCGATCCTGCTGTTGCTGAGGCTGTCCTGGGGGAGTTGGTCGATCAGCGGACGCATTTGAAGTTGATCGCCAGCGAGAACTACGCGAGTCCGGCGGTCTTGTTGGCGATGGGGAACTGGCTGAGCGACAAGTACGCCGAGGGGGCGCCTGGTCATCGTCTGTATGCGGGTTGCGACAACGTCGACATCATCGAGTCGCGAGCCGACGAACTCGCCTGCGCGTTGTTCGGCGCTGACCATGCGTACGCGCAACCGCATAGCGGGATCGACGCGAATCTCGTCGCGTTTTGGGCGGTGCTCTCGCAGCGGGTGGAGTCACCGGCGCTGGAGCGCCTCGCGGCCGGTCACGTGAATGATCTCGCGGACGACGACTGGGAGTCGTTGCGCGACCAGCTCGTCGGTCAGACGCTGTTGGGTATGTCGTTGCAGGCCGGTGGGCACCTGACGCACGGCTTCCGTCCGAACATCTCGGGGAAGCTGTTCCGCCACCGCTCTTACGGTGTCGATCCCTCGACGTTTCTTTTGGACTACGACGAGGTGCGGCGGCGGGCGCACGAGGAACGGCCGCTGATTCTGATCGCCGGATATAGCTCGTACCCCCGACTTGTGAACTTCCGGGTGTTGCGGGAGATCGCGGATGAGGTCGGTGCCACGTTCATGGTCGACATGGCGCACTTCGC
>JBKQIY010000232.1:0-56217 GCA_052148155.1 Acidimicrobiia bacterium
CTCACGACCCCGGTCGCAGTCCAACCAAACGATTTCGAGCACAGACCACTACCATCTCGCTGTGGCGGCCGACCACCGTGACAGCTGGAAGGAACGACGCGCCGAAACCCTCGTTCGCGAACCTACGCGCGGACTCGACCCGTCGGTCGATTGCGTCGCTCGCGCGCTGGCGATCGCTGCTCCCGGTCTCGCGGGTTTCGGGACTCCAGAGGGGCGGCCCAACATCGCCCCTACCCGGTTCGAACCGCGCCCGACGCCGGGTTCATTCCGCCCGGTGGGCGTCGCGGTGCTACTCGATCGCGTGCTGCGGCACCGACCCGAAAAGCATCCCGCGATCGCGTCGCGCGACGCGTTCGGTGACCTCTGCCGATGGGTGAGGACGGGATGACAGACGCGAGCCCCGAGCTCGTTAGAGAAGACACCACTCCATGGTGGACGAACTCGAAGATCGCTACGTGCGTAGCACTTGCTGCCGGAGCGGTCGCGGTAGTGATCTGTGTGAATCAGCTTCGAGTGCCGCATGCCTTCCTCGGCGTAGACGAGTACGACGACGGAGTAGATCTCGGCGCCGCGATCAGCCTCGCCCACGGAAGCATCCCCTATCGAGACTTCCTGTTCGGGCATCCGCCGGGTGTGCCGCTGCTGATGACGCCCCTGGCGCTCATCGGCCGGCTCACGGGAACTCGGATCCTCATGGCCATTGTACGGATCGTCACGATGCTCGTGACCGCTGGATGCGTGATCCTCGTCGCCAGACTCGTGCGCCATCGAGGCGTTGACGCTGTCATTCTCGCCGGAGTGCTGGTCGCAATTTTCCCGATGGCGGTCACGGCTGACAAGACACTGCTCCTCGAGCCGTATCTCGATCTCTTCTGTCTCATCGGCGCGGCCCTCATGTTTGTCGGCGATGAACCGGCCTGCACAAGAAATGTCGCCATCGCAGGTATCGCATTCGGATTCGCAGCCGCGATCAAGCTATGGGCCGTTCTGCCGGCGTTCATCGCGCTTGCGTGCTGCCTTCCGTCGGTGCGACGGAAGGTGCGCCCGGCACTCCTCGGCATAGCGGCCGGTTTTCTGACGCCGTCGCTCCCGTTCCTCCTCTTGGCGCCAAAAGACTTCTTCCGCGACGTCATTGCGATTCAGCTCTCTCGCGGTTCTTCCGTCGGAAGTCTCTCCGTGAGCGGGCGGCTGGTCTACATCACCGGGATTCAAGGACTCACCATTACTCGACCGACAACTCGGCTCGCCGAAGAGATCGTGGCAGTTGTCGCGGTCGCGGTCCTCGCGGCGTTTCTTGTTCGGCCGCGCCCAACCCGGTTGGACTGGTTTGCTCTCGGCTCGGCTGGCGCGAGCGTGGGTGCGCTGCTCGTCGCCCCTGACTTTCATCCGCACTACGCGTACTTTTCGGCGCCCTTTCTTGCTCTCCTAGTCGCGATTTCATGCGATCGGATCCTGAAAGCGTTGGCGAGGGCCGTGGGAACCCGAGGCGACCGCGCCGGCTTGCAGCGCCGAATCACGTCCATACTCGTTGGCGCAGTCGTTGTGGCGACTGCGGTCGGAGCGCTGTTCGGAATTGCTCAAGCGCGCGACTTCGACCGCGCGAATCCCAGCTATATCACCGTTGGCGATCCCGGGCCGATGATCGCGGCAGCTGTGCCCAAGGGAGCGTGTGCCGTTTCGGACGAGGCTGTGCTCCTCATCGCTGCCGACCGCTTCGTCTCCAGTGTGAAGTGCCCTGTTTTGCTCGACCCCTACTACCTTTGGCTGTTGTACGACCGCGCGGATCCGCCGCCGGCGGCTCCGCCTTACAATCCAAGACTCGTCGCCCAATGGCAGACTCTGTTCGGTTCGGTGCAATACGTGGTGCTGTCCTCGAACCCATTTCGGATACCGTGGACGAGCGGCCTCAGCGCCTACTTCAATCAGAACTTCCAGCTCGTCATCAGCAACCCGGACGCTGCCGTCTATCGACGTGACTGAGCTCCGACGTGACAGTCGCAGCGTCGGGAAGTTCGGAACGTGCTCGTAACGGGCTGCTCAGTCGATTGTCGATGAACTGAAAAGCCACTCCCCTTTCGACCGTGTCGGCAAGTTGTCGCATTGGTCAATGTTGATCTCACGTGAAGTCGCTCAGGTCACAACAGGGCGACGGCCCGGCATCCAGTGTTTGCACGAACGTTGTCGATCTCCCGGATCGGTGAGTTCGCACCGGAGTCGCCACCGTCAGAAAGATCCACACCGGTAAGCACAATTTACAAAGCTGGTCGGCCGTTGACGCCGGACTCACTCGGCGACGCGGCGGCGAGACGCTGTGCGCTGTCGTCGCCTGGGATCGCCAGGTGGACCACGACTCGCAGATCGGGCTCGCCAGCGGGAACGAGCTGTTGGGTTTCGAACTCGAGCCGCCCAGCGCGTGGATGGTGGAACAGCCGACGGTGGGTCTCGAATCCTCCCACGTCGTGGCGCGGCCACCATTGCGCGAACTCGACGCTCGTGGCCAGCAGCCGCTCGACGAGCCCGACGACTGCGATGTCGTCGCGCAACGGGACGGTCTCGGCGCGGAACTGCGACAGCACGCGGCGCGCCTCGTGTTCCCAATCGCCGACGAGCACACGCGCGTCAGCGCTCGCGAACATGACCCAGACAAGATTGCAGTTCTCGGCCGGCAACTCGGCGACGGCCGGGAACAGCGTCGCGAACGGCCGGTTCCATTCCACGAAGTCCCAACGCGGCCCGAGAACGTAGGCGGGGGCAGGCTCCAACGCGCGAAGCAGGCGACGCAACGCGTCCGATGACGCCTCGCCGCCCCGCGCGATCGGCCGGCGCAGGGGATGGCCAGCGAGGACCACGAGATGGTCGCGCTCCACCGCATCGAGGTGCAACGCTCGAGCGAGCGCGTCGAGCACATCCAGCGAGGCGTTGATGGGCCGCCCCTGCTCGAGCCACGTGTACCAGCTCACCGAAACGCCCGCGAGCTGGGCGACCTCCTCGCGACGCAAGCCCTGCGTCCGCCGCCGCCCGCCGACGGGCAGGCCGACATCGGCGGGACGAAGCGCGGCTCGACGGGCGCGCAGGAATTCGGCGAGATCGGCGCGGCGCGTCATAGTCGCCATTGCAGCGCATCCTGTCGCGGTCGTGCCTGGTGTTGGGAGTCCCAGGTTGCGCGCGCACTGGCAGCGCCGCCAACTATGTGAGTGGATGGCTCGATGGCGATCAACCTTGCGCGGCGAGCGCACAGCTTCGACGGATCCGTCGTGCGCGAATTGCTCACCGTCGGCGAGCGGCCCGGCATGCGATCTCTCGCGGGCGGTTTGCCCGATCCGTACTCGTTCCCGGTCGCGCGACTGGAGGTCGCCGCCCGCGCGGTACTCGGCACACCGGACCGCGCGCAGCGCGCGCTTCAATACGGCCCGACCGAGGGCCTCTCCGAGCTGCGTGCGCTACTGGCCGCCACGCCGATGGTGCAACGAGTCACCAGCGCGGCCGAGGACGACTTCGTCGTCACGGCCGGCTCCCAACAAGCACTGCACCTGCTGAGCACGGTTCTCGTCGACAGGGGCGACACCGTTGTGGTCGACGACCCGTGCTACCTCGGAGCCCGCCAGGTGCTGGAGGCCGTCGGCGCCCGGCTGGTCGGTGTGCTCGTCGATGGGGAAGGACTCCGGATCGACATGCTCGCGGATCGACTCCGAGCCGGGTTGCGCCCTCGGCTCGTGTACACGGTGCCGGCGTATCAAAACCCGAGCGGAGCGGTACTGAGTGCCGATCGACGCAGCGCACTGATTGCGCTCGCACGCCGCTACGGCTTCGTCGTCATCGAAGACGACGCGTACGGCGCGCTCCCCTTCGAGCGCAGCTCTCCGGTCCCGGCGCCGTTGGGTACCGACGCGCCCGACGTCGTCGTCACGGTGGGGACGGTTTCAAAGGTGCTTGCACCCGGCTTGCGCGTCGGATGGCTGCGCGCGCCGGAAGCGTTGCGCGCCGCGGTCGTGCGCGCGAAGCAGGCATTTGACCTGCATACGTCGACCTTCACCCAATCGGTGGTGGCTGAACTCTTGACTGACGGTGACTTTCTCGGCCGGCACCTGGAGTCTCTGCGCCAGCGCTACTCGGCGCGGGCCTCGGCACTGTCCGCCGCGTTCACTCTCGACGGCGCGTCGTTCACTCCACCGCGGGGCGGGCTGTTCCTTTGGGTGCACTTCCACGGCGTGGACACGACGGCACTCTTCGACGACGCGTTGAAGCATGCTGTGATGTTCGTACCCGGCCGAGCGTTTGCCGTCGAGGAATCCTGGTGCGAGTACGCCCGACTTTCGTTCGCGACCCTGCCCGAATCGACGCTCCGGGTCTGTGCTGCGGAGTTGATCCGTCTCGCCCGACTTGGCTGAGACTTGCGTCAGTGGTCTCGCGAGGAAGGTAAGACGGCCGCGGTCGCCCATCGGCTAGAACTCGAAGCGGTCGGCGGCTGCCTGGGTCGTCGCGCCGCCCGCGCCTGCCCGTCCACCACACCCTGCCCGTCGACTGCACCCTGCCCGTCGGCTGCCGCCTGCCCGTTGCGAGCGATTGGGGCTACCCCATTCGTCGCCGCGTCGTCCGGTTTGGCTTGGAGCAGATGCTCGGCCGACTCTGCGCGGAGCCGGAGCCGGTCGATTTCGGCGCGGAGCCGGTCGAGCTCGTTGCGGTCCAAGCGGCCGCGGCGCACGACCTCTCGGATCGTCAGTGGGACGGATGCCAGCTCGTCGGGCTTTTCGGACGCGGACGGTCCCCTGAGCTCGTCGCTCTCGACGGGTCCGTCGGTCTCGGTCGGCTGAACGCCTGCCCGACCGTCCATGGTCGCTCCCAATCCACGATGCCGAATGCCTCATCAAGGATAGGCCACGGCGAGAACTCGCACGGCGCTCCTTGGGGCGAGAAGCGAAGCAGGGCGCGCTGATACCTGGAGTCTTCAACGTTTATTGCGAACCGGTATCAGAGGGGAGCCTTCCAGCGGATAACGACCCGCTCCGCATCCGACGCGCAGCTCGAATTGCAGCACAGGCTCGTCGGATCAGCGACGGCGAGCTGCTCGATACCGTGGCACGTCCGGCGCGAGGTGATCGTGAGCTCCGGCCACCTTCGGGTGGCGTCGCGTCGCGCGGTCATGGTCGACTGCACACGTGCTGCACCACCGGAGAGGATTGCCTGACGGCTGGACCGCCATCCTCGAAGAGCATGTGACGCTCTGGAGTGTCCTCGATGCCCATGAGCGCGACCTCCTCGAAAGTACGAGCGACTGGCTGTTGCGCCACAAACATTGGGAGGCCTCGCACGGATTCACGCTCTCGGATGAAATCATCGTGACCGTCGCCGCGCAGGCCGCCGTGCTCACGCTCGGCCTGACCGTTCACGAATATCGAGAGGTCAGCGCGATCATCGTCTATCCGACGGCGATGCAATCGCGCGGGGTCTACGCCGGTCCGGTGCCGGGCACGGTGACCGACGGGATGGTCCCAGTGCTTGGCGAAGCGCACGACGGCCGGGGTCCGGTACTGCTCGCATGGGATCAAGCTCATGAGGCTGCGCAGCATCCGGGGCGGGGGCACAATGTCGTGTTCCACGAGTTTGCGCACAAGATCGACATGCTCAACAGCGTCGCCGACGGCACGCCACCTTTGGAACATCGCGGCGACCTCGCTCGCTGGAACAACATATGCACCGAGGCGTACGAAGCGCTGCGTACCGGCTTCGAACGCCCGCCACTTCAGCCTTACGGCGCAACGAACCCGGCTGAGTTCTTCGCGGTCGCGACCGAAGCTTTCTTCGACGTGCCGGCCGCACTCGAGCAGAACGAACCGAATCTGTACGACGTCATGCGCGACTTCTACAAGCAGGACCCAGCCGAGCGCCTGCGTCGTTAGCCTCGCACGGCCTCCTGGGGTGGCCCCATTGTTGGGGCTTACGCCCTGGACGACGGGACCGTCGCTCGTCGTCGGCTCGTTATGATCGCCCAGGATTTGCCTGGCTGGCGTCGAAGCGGCTCGTAGGTCGGATCGCGCGATAGGCCTCCACGACCGGCGCGAGCTCGGCCGGTGTCGCGCCGTGCATGATGACGCCGTCGACGCCGAGGTCGAACTGTCGAAGTACTCGGGCAGCGCATTGCTGCGGGGTACCGGTCGCGGATGGTTCGAGCCAATCGTCGGGCAACAGCCGGGCGACGTGCTCGAGGACGTCGGTATCGGCCTTCGTATCCAGTGCACCCTGGAACGACGACACGACGTCGTCGGCGCGGAAACGCGCCAGAATCTCCGGATCCCAGCCGTTAGTTTCTATCAGAAGATCACCATAACCTTGCAGGTACGTCGCTAGCCGTCCGACGGTCTTCTTGAGCCGTAACGCGTCGGGTAGATAGTCGCCGATCGTGGCGTAACACGACCAGATGCGCACCGCGGCGGGATCCCGGCCCGCTCGTGTCGCAGCGCGCCGCACTGTGTCAACGCATCGTTGCACCGTCTCATCGGTGAAGAACGTGTGGAGCACGACGGCGTCGAAACAGCGGCCGGCTAGCGACAGCGAGTTCGGACCGAACGCGACGAAGCCGAGTGGGATGTCTTCATCGAACGACGAGTCGAGATGCAGGACCGGAAACCTTCCGGCGGGCCCGTCGTGACCGAACACGGCCTCGCCCTTCCACAGCCGGCGCATCAAACCGGCGAAGTCCTCGATCTGTGCGGTCGTAATCCTCGGGATCCCGTACGCGTCGAACAGCGGTGCGATGCCGCGTCCCAGCCCGAGCGTGAAGCGCCCGCCAGTAAGCCGGTGCATTGTCGTGGCGTGCGCAGCCGTCACGATTGGGTGACGGGTATTGTGATTCGTCGCCGCGGTCGCGATCCCGAGAGTCGAGGACACCGCGCCGACCGCACCCGAGAGTGTGAACGCCTCTTTGATGTTGAAGCGCTCGGAAATGAACGTCGACCCCAGCCCGAGCGCTTCGCCCGTCATCACCTCGTCGATCAACTCTGCCGGCGACTGCGGCGCCCCGGCGAGCACGTAGAAGCCGAGTTCGTTGAGCTGTTCCATTCAGTCGCGGTGGCGGCGGAGGAACGTCACGAGAGGACCGTTCACCTCGGACGCGTGGCTGAGGTTCGACGCGTGGCCGGCGCCCGAGATCCGCACGAGCTCCTCGCAGTTGGCCATCTCGGCGAGGAGTTGCTCGGCTTTATCCATCGGGATGGCGGCGTCGGCCTCGCCGTGGAACACGATCGCCGGCGACACGATGTCGGCGAGGCGATCGGAAATGTCGTCACGATCCATGAGCGTCCGGTACGGCTCGCGGATGGTCTCCTTCGGGCGAGTCTGCCATTTCGCGATCCACGGCGAATGGTCGCATCCGGCACTCAAAATGATGCTCGCGATAATCCCGGCGACCTCATCCGAAAGCCCGTTCGTCTCCCAGTCGTCGGTCATGGCGTCATACGCCGGGCGCACCTCGTCGGCTTCGAGTCCAGCCTGAGTGTCGATGAGCCCGAGGCCGAGGACTCGATCGGGTGCTCGCAGCGCCGCGCGCATGGAGATGAAACCACCTTGAGACATGCCGACAAAGAACGCCTTGTCCACTCCGAGATGCGACAACAGGGAGAGTGCGTCGTCGGCACTATCCCAATACGTGAACCCGCCATTAGCCGGCGTGTTCCCGAAGCCGCGTTCATCCCAGGTGATGCAGCGAAATTCGCCCGCGAGGGCCGCGACCTGTGGCTCGAACATCTCGTGGTCCATCAGGAATCCGTGACTGAAGATCACTGCCGGTCCGTCGCCGCCGGAATCCTCGAAGTAGACGCGCTGGTCGTTAACGTCCGCGAACGGCATGGCAGTCCTTTCGTGGTCCTTCCGGGCGCACGAGCGTATGCTCCTCACCGCGACCCGTCACGGGCACAGGGTGTGTGTGAGCAAGAACGCAACGTCCGACAGCCGCGACGCGCCGACCAGTTCGGGCGCGCCCAGCCGTTCGGAACTACGTTCGAACAGTGCTGCCACGCCCAGGCAGAACCGTAGCTTCCTCGACGTCGGTACGCGGCGAAAAAGAGCAAAGCTACCGAGACGTCTTCCTCGTTACCGGGAGCTGATCGGCTCTGGAGCTCGCACGACACTTGATCCGCTGATCGTCCTGCGACAACGCGAGGCAGAGCCCCGACGACAGGTGCGCTTAGGAGATAACCAGCGTGAAGTTCTGCGAGGCCGTCCGGCCCGTCGCGTTCGACGCCGTGATCGAGAGACGATACGTGCGGCTGCGACGTGAGGCACCCGAGATCGTGGCCGTGCCGTCGGCACCGCCTGAGATAGTGACCCCGTTGGGCAAGTTTCCCGAAATCTGGATCGTGGGGGCCGGGCTACCGGTCGCGCTGACGACGAAGCTGAACGACTGGTTTGCAGGAACTGTGTAGCTCGACGGGCTGGTGATCGCCGGCGCTGAGCTCGATGATGCCGACGTGACCGTGATCACTTGCTGTATCTGCGCTGCCGGCGCGTACGTCGCGGTCCCGGCCTGGTTGGCGTCGATGATGCAGGTGCCGACGGCGGCAAAGGTCACGGTGCCGTGCGAGAGTGTGCACGACGAGCCCGAGGTCGGATCGATGCTCAGCACCACCGGCTGACCCGACGGCCCGCCCGTCGCCGCGACCGGGTACGTCGCGCCGACCGCGGCGGTCGCCGGCGCCGTCGTGGTGAAGGGCACCATTTGCGGCGCCGGCGTCGATGAATTCGAGGTGACCGTGATCTCTTGTTGTACCTGCGGTGCCGGCGCGTACCCCGCGTTCCCGGCCTGGTTGGCGTCGATGACGCAGGTACCGACCGATGCGAAGGTCACGGTGTTACTTCTCCGGGAAAGTGTGCACGCTGAGCCCGAGGTCGGATCGATGCTCAGCACCACCGGCTGACCCGACGGCCCGCCCGTCGCCGCGACCGAGTACGTCGCGCCGACCGCGGCGGTCGCCGGCGCCGTCGTGGTGAACGTGACCGCCTGCGGGACCGGCGTCGACGCGGCGCCCGTTCCCGAAGCGTCCGTGAGTTCCTGACTCCAGTAGGTGGGCAGCGCCCCGTACGGGTTCGGGAGGTTCTGATCGGTGACGTACACCTCACCGAATCCGTCGTCGGCCAGCGCGGTCAGAGTCGATGGTAAGGAGGCGCCGGATGCGTCGTACACCACACCCCAAAATCGTCCCGGCGCGAAGTCGGCAGTCCACGACGGGAGCGGACCGGCGTCTGCGAGGTCGGCCGGCGAGCCTTCGAAACCGAGGATGACGTCGGCCGCGGCCATGTAGCACTGGTTGGTCGCCTCGCCGGGGTTGAGGATGGTGAGGTCAAGGCCAGGTTGCGTGTGGATGTAGGCGTAGAGCGGCGCGTAGTAGGACACTTCTGTGGAGCAGCTGGTTGAAGCTTCGTCGACGAAGATCCCGTTCACGTGGTACCAGGTCTCGTACTCGGAGATCTCTTGTTCGACCGTGCTGAGCGATCGCGACCCGTATGACGTGTGGACGTAGCCGACGACGTCGACTCCTGCGCCTTGCGATGCCGTGACCTGTGACGCATAGTTCGGATCGGCCGCGGTGCCCGGCCCGCTGTTCGGGTTGATGATGGCAAGGTCGACAGGAGGGTGACCTGCGTCGATCTGCGACCACGCGGCGCCGGGGTAGATGTACGACGGGACCATGATCGAGGTGCCGCCGGTCCGGTAGGCGAACGTGTTGAGGGCGGTCGCGGCACTGATCTCGCCCGGCGTCGACACTGCCACGGCCCCGGTAATCGCGCTGCCGGTTGGCGACGCGCCCGCGGTCACCAAGAGAACTGTGTCGGACGCGACACTGAAACTGCTCGCGGCCACACCGGCGACCGTCACGGCAGTGGCGCCCGTGAACCCGGATCCCACGACGGTGAGGGACGTGCCGCCACTGACCGGCCCCGAACGCGGCCAGATTGCGCTCACCACGGGCGTCGCCGAGTTGCCGAGCGCGAACGCCGGACCGGCGGCCGCAACGACGGTCGGCGCGGCCAGCAACACCGCAACGATCACGGCGAAACGGGCCATTCTCACCCGAGCCAGGTGCGGCGCCCGCTTTCGATAGGGCACCTAGCGGACTGTACAGATACACGCTTTCGGTGGCAAACCGCGCGCGAGCCGCGGCGGACGGTTCGCTTGTCAACTAGTGTTGCGCAATACGTATTGACTGTTCAACGTCCGTCACGGTCGGGATTCCTCGGCCCTCACCAGCGAGGGAAACGTGCCCGCCAGCGAAGAACACAACCCGCAGGTGAGTCAGGCCTCGGGAATGGTGTCGGTGCAAGCAGAATGCACGGTCGAAGAGGCATTGGCGTTGATGAAAGACCGCGCTCGAGTGTCAGGGCAGAGCCTCGCCGAAGTCGCGGCCGCCACAGTGGAACGCCGCATTCGATTCGGACCGGCCACGTAGTCTCGCTTCGCGGGGAAATCCGTGTCGGCAGAGGTCGAACCGCGCGGGCGGTTGCCGTGGGCGGCGGCGTCGGCTGCACAGCAATGTTCCGGTCGTCTGTCGCCGTCATCGACGTCGTCGCGTCGGTCGATCGTTCGAACCCCTTCAGAGCACTGAAACCACCAGGAGAGCGACTCCGACCGGCACGAGGACGAGCCCGAGGCGCCGGAGCCGACGCCACAGCGGGGCCAACCGAGGTGCGGCGACCCGCAGCATGACGAAACCGACGAAGCTCGAAACCAAGCCGGCAATTCCCAAAAATACGCACAGTCCGCCGATACCTCGTACGACCTCCATGGTGTCAACCTTCCGCGAAGTCTGCAGGTGCCGGGGCGCGCTCCTCGTCGCCGAGCTGTTCCGAGGTCATTGCACCACGAATCGGATCGGGACCCATGTCTGACTGTCGATCGGTGGGCGTTGGTAGGAGCGCTGTTGTCGTGGTGGGAGCTCGACCGGTTCATGTGGGACAGTTTCATACGGAATTGCGCTGAGGAGGTGACTGATGATGTTGAGCCGTGCGGCCTTCTTATTGTCGGCGTCGACAACATGCCAGGGCGCTTCTTTGATGTCGGTGTACGAGAACATCTCGTCTTTCGCCTCGGCGTAGTCAATCCAGCGGGCCCGAGCTTCGAGGTCCATCGGGCTGAGCTTCCATCGCTTGCCGGGGTTGTTGATCCGGTCGGTGAACCGACGCTCTTGCTCATCGTCGCTCAGCGAGAGCCAGTACTTGACCACAACGATGCCGGACCGAACTAGCGCGCGCTCGAGAAGCGGGCAGGTTCGAAGGAAGTCTGCATGCTCCTCCTCGGTGCAGAAGCCCATGACCCGCTCGACCCCGGCGCGGTTGTACCAGCTGCGGTCGAAAAGAACGATTTCGCCGGCGGCGGGAAGATGTGCGATGTACCGCTGGAAGTACCACTGTGTCCGTTCGCGTTCGGTCGGCGTGCCGAGTGCCACGACCCGGCAGTAGCGCGCATTGAGGCGCTCCATGATCCGCTTGATGGTGCCGCCCTTGCCGGCAGTGTCGCGACCCTCGAAGATCACGATCACTCGGAGACCGTGGTAGACGATCCATTCCTGCATGAGCACAAGCTCGGTCTGCAGGCGAGCGAGCTCCTTTTCGTATCCGCTCCCGGAGAGGATCGTTGGATCATCTCGACCAGGAAACGGCATCGGCGCGACCGCCATCTTCTTCCCGCTTCCGTTGGGCCGGCTCGTCTTGGTGGAGTCCTTCGCCATGGGTGCCCAGCGTACGGAGGTCCTGGACCACTCGGATTGCAGACCCGTGAACGTCGGATTTCGAGCTCTGCGCGAGGAGTGGGTCGCCGTTAGGCTTGCGCTATCGACAGCTCGGTACGATGAAGGCTCGTGCGCAAGTTCATCATCATGGGGATCCAAGGAAGCGGCAAAGGCACGCAGGCAAAGCTGCTGGCCGACGACCTCGACCTCGAACACCTCAGCGTCGGCGACATCTTCCGCTGGAACGTGCAACACCACACCAAGCTCGGTGCCCAAGTGAGGCGCATCATCGCCGCCGGACACCTAGTGGACGACGACCTCGTCGAGTCCGTTGTCCGAGACCGTCTCGCCGAACACGATTGGAACTTCGGATTCATCATCGACGGTTTCCCGCGCAATGCCCGCCAAGCCGAGTTCTTCCTCGAGAGCTACGACATCGATGGGGTGATCAATCTGGCGATGCCCGACGAAGAAGTACAGCGTCGCGTCCTGGCACGTCGACTGTGCTCCCGATGCGGCCTCGACTACAACCTGATGTTAGATCGGCCGAAGCAGACCGACATCTGCGACGTGTGCGGGGGCGACCTCGTCGCAAGAGCCGACGACAACCCGGCCGCGCTGGCGGTGAGGTTGTCCGACTATCACGAACAGACTCGACCGGTGATCGAGATCTTCCAACGCAAGGAGTTCGTCGCCACGATCGACGCGACCCGCCCCGTCAGCGACGTACAAACTGCCATCCGCGAGAGGTTCGCCATCGCGGGTTCGCACGCGGCGCCTTAGTCGCCCGGCCTCGTTGGTTGGGATCCGAGGCGGGCGGGTACCGGACTGGGGAAGCACTGAGCGGGCAGGCCAATGAGCCTCGACCGACCGTCACGCCCACCATCCAGAACTCGCCGTCACGTGACGACGGGCGAATGCATCGGACCGGTGCGCGAGACTCAGACCGTGACCGTAGGACCCGGAACCAACTCACGTCCGTCAACACCGATCGCGAGGACCTGGCCCGGGACTACATCAGAGCCGATCCCGAGCCTTCCTGCGCGGGGCGACAGATCGTGACGCGATGAACGGTGCGGTCGCGTCAGTTGATCGTCAACCGAGTCGGTTCGCACAAGTTCGGACCGGTGAGTGGTCAGGCGCGTTGGTCGCCTGTGCGATCGCGGCCGGATTGGCGTTGGTCGCCATCGCGATGGACTGGCGGGGCTCGGACCTCCCCGCCCAGCTGTTCCGAGTCGAGCTGTTCCGTCAAGAAGGCTTCGTCTTGTGGAACAACCAGTGGTTCTCCGGTATCCCGACGCTCGATTACTCAGTGCTGTCGCCCGTTCTTGGTGCGTTGACCGGGCCGATCGCACTTTGCGCGGCGAGTGGCGTCGTGTCCGCGTTCTTGTTTCATCGTCTCGTCCATCAGGCGTTCGGCGCGTCAGCGCGCGTCGGGTCGATCTGGTTCGCGACGAGCACAGTCACGAACCTCATCGTCGGACGCGTCACGTTCGCGTTAGGGATCACGTTCGCACTCGCTGCTGTTCTCGCGATTCAGCGGAACCGGACTGCGCTCGGCGTGCCGTGCGCGCTCCTCTGTGCGCTGGTCAGTCCGGTCGCCGGATTGTTCCTCGCGGTCGTGGCATGCGCCTGGGGTTTCGCTCGTCCATCTGCGAGAACTGCGGCGTGGCTCATCGGCGTGACCGGCATCGTGCCAGTATTGGTCATTGCGGCGGTGTTTCCGAGTCCCGGCGCTCAGCCGTATGAACTTTGGGCGTTCGGATGCGACCTCGGGTTGTGCGTGCTGTTCTGGTTAGTTGTACCGGAGCGCTACTCGGCGCTGCGATGGCCGGCTGCGGTCTACGCGGTCGTGCTCATCGCCACCAAAACGTTCGCGTCCCCGCTGGGTGGAAACGTCAGCAGATTGAATCAATACGCGGCGGGACCGTTGCTCGCGTGCGCCCTGTGGGAATACCGGCGTGCGCTGGTCGTCGTGTTGGCGATCCCGTTGCTGTTCTGGCAATGGTTCCCGACCGTCGACACAATCGTATTCGCGCGGAATGACCCGTCGACCCACCGTGCATACTACGAACCGTTGCTGCACTACCTCAGCGCCCAACCTCACACGCTCGGTCGAATCGAGATTCCCGACACGTATCGGCACTGGGAAGCTGCCTTCGTGGCACCCCAATTCCCGCTGGCGCGTGGATGGGAGCGTCAACTCGATTATGCATATGACGCCCAGTTCTATAACGGCACGTTGACGGCGGGCAGCTTTCGCGTATGGCTGTCCCAGAACGCCGTGCAATATGTCGCCCTGCCGGACGTGAAGCTGGATCCGTCGTCAACAATTGAAGCCAAACTCCTCAAAAGCGGACTGCCGTACCTACAACCGGTCTGGCACAACCAGCACTGGCAGGTGTGGCGCTTTCGGGACTACCACGGCCTCGTCGACGGACCCGCACGGCTGGTATCCGTCGGTGCCGACACCTTCACTCTTGACGTCACTGGACCGGGCGTCGTGACGGTACACATCCACGACTCGCCGCACTGGGCGGTACAAGGGCACGGCTGTACCAACGCCAGCCCGGACGGATGGACCCAGCTCGTTGGTCTCGACCGCGGCAACGTTCGCGTTGGACAGGCGTTTCGTGGCACACGATGCGACTTCGACACCAAGCCGCCGGCGCGCAGCTAGCCAAAGTTTCGCCGCGTCGCCTGAGCCTTCCCGTCGCGTCGAGCCGTCGCTCAAGACCCTGCGGACGACCGGCCGGGTCAACCTGGACAGCAAGCCAGGATGTACCGGTGCGCCACCGTGAGCACGGACGAACCGGAGAAACTCATCGAACAGCGCCCTGGGGGACGAGTGGTGCACGTCGGAACCGAGATCGTGCTCGTAGGAGGATCGATCGCGACCGACCGCGAGAAGTCACATCGAGTTCAGCCTCGGGTAGTGGCCCGGCTCGCCCCACGTTCGAACCCGACCGGATCACGATGCAGCAGTCCCGGATCTGCCAACCCGCATCGCACGCGGCGCTGCTCAGATTCGCGCAAGCATCCCGACACGACGACGCCGAAAGACCGACTCTGCCGGCGGACTCGTATCCAGCTGTGGGATCGGCCATCACGCGACCGATCTCCTGATGGCGTCAGCGGTTCCCGCTTCGTCGTGAACACGACCCGTCATCGCCGATGTCTCCAGGTTCCCCGATCAGGCCGGGTCGGCATAGCCACAACATCGCCGCCGCGTCGCCGCCTCATGTCGCTCGATTCCGCGGAATCGGAGCCGGTCACGTTCGCGTCAGGCATCCTCGGCGGCGGACGGGAGCGCGGCCAGCGCGGTTTCCTTTGCCCAGCGGTAGTCAGGTTTACCCGACGGTGATCGAACCGTGGCCTCGACGAATACCACGGCGCGCGGCACTTTGTAGCCAGCGAGGTGCTGACGGCAATGGTCCTGCAGCTCGGACAGCTCCGGCGGGACGTCCGAGTGTTCCGGTCGCAGCTCGACGACGGCGGTGACCTGTGAGCCGAAGCGTCGGTTCGGTGTGCCGACCACCGTCGCGTCGAACACTGCGGGGTGACGTTTGAGCGCCTTCTCTACCTCTTCGGGGAAAATCTTCTCGCCCCCCGAGTTGATCGACACCGAGCCCCGGCCGTACACAGCGATCGAACCGTCAGGATCCACCGACGCCAAGTCGCCGGGCACCGCATAGCGGACCCCGTCGATAACCGGAAACGTCGCCGCGGTCTTCGCCGGGTCGTTGTAGTAGCCGAGCGGAATGTGTCCGCTGTTCGCGAGCATCCCGACACGCCCGTCGCCCGGACGGCACAGCGTGCCGTCGTCGGCGATCACGACGTTCGTCGCTTCCATGTCGAACCGAGGGGCGCCATCGGCACCGGTGCCGGTGAGCCGGCCCTGTCCACCGGTCTCCGACGCGCCGAACCCGTCGTGGACGAAAGTCTTCGGGAGTAGCCGAGCGAGATCGTCCTTCACCGACGGCGACAGGATCGCGCCGCCAGATCCGTATACGAGAAGCGATGACAAGTCGTAGTCATCCGCGCCGCACGATTCGAGGAGGTCGACGATGGGGCGCGCGTACGCGTCGCCGATTGTCATCAACAGACTGACGCGCTCCTCGCCGATGACTCGCAGGGCGAACGCCGGGTCGAAGCCGAGGTCGCGGATCAACACGCTGAACGAGCCAGCGAGGATGGCGGAGAAGGCAAGCCAGAACCCGCCGCCGTGCATGAGCGGACAGAGAGTGAGTGTGCCCGGGAGCGGTGAGCCCGCGCGAGCCCGCGCCGCGACGTCGTCGAGATCCTTGACCGGTTCGATGCCAAGCAACGGATTGCCGCTGCCACCGATAGCCGAAAGGTAGATGTCCTCCTGCCGCCACATGACGCCCTTCGGCATGCCGGTCGTTCCGCCGGTCCAGAGGGCGTACCGATCGTCGGGCGAGCGTTCGCCGACGTCAGGGTTGGTGTCCGGCTGGTCCGCAAGCAAGACCTCGTATCGCTCGTCGACGACGACGAGCGGACATGGCCACTCCAGCGTCGCGGCCGCCCGGGCGGCCCGTTCCTCAAGATCGGGCTCCGTGAACACCACTTTCAAGTCGGCGTTGTCGAAGAGGTACGTCAATTCGTCGTCCACGTAGCGGAAGTTCACGTTGATCGGAACCGCGCGCACCTTGTAGGCCGCCAGTGTCGCTTCGACGTACTGGTTGCCGTCATAGAGATGGCAGCCGACGTGGTCACCTTCGCCGATTCCCAGCGCGGCGAGGGCATGAGCCAGCCGGTTCACGCGAGCATTGAGCTCGGCAAAGGAAAAACGCGGCTCGTCGCGGGTGTCGCGACTGCGTACGACCAACGCCGGCCGGTCGGGGACCGCCGCCACGACTGTCTCGAAGATGTCTGCAATATTCAGTCCACTCATCGGGGCGTCATCTCACATCTCGTTTCCGGGGCACCGACAGGTCTTCGTTGGAGTAGAGGTCATGTGCGCCGAAGAATCTTTCGAGGCGCGCACGGTGGCGACTGCATCGATATTCGTCGTGTTCGGAACCTGCCTCGCGCGTATCGGAGGCGTCAATGCGTCCCCATTCAGCTCGCCTGGGATCATAGGCACTTCGAACCCGATCACGGTCGGACAGGTGTGGGTCGCGGGACGGACGACGTCGTTGACGTTCGACTGGCAGGACGAGTCAGCCGCCCAGGCCGCGTCCCTCGACGACGACCATGCCCGGGCGACTGCAGCTCGGGGTCGCCTCGGGCAATGGCATACCGGCGAAGGTTGGGTCCGATATGCAGTGCGGGGCGTTGGACGACCCGACCACCCGTTTCCGCACGTGAATAGGCTGCCTCAGCCCGCGCTGAACTCGGATTCGACGCTCTGTCAGCAGTCATCCGCCCACGTCCGGCTCTGTCGTCTGGCATGGCGCCTCGTTCAGACCGGACCGGGCAGTGCGGGCAGGCCGAGAAGGATTCGCCCGACGCGGTCGTAGAAGCGGGCCGAGACCGTGATGTGTTTGGTCACGGCGTTGGCATCGCGCCAGCAGCGTTCGATCCCGTCACACTCGTAAAGGCCTGACGAACCCGCGGTGCGCGCCACAATGTCCGTGGCGTTCGCGGCGTATTCCGACCCGGTGACCTACGACAAGCGCAACATCGCCTGGTCTTCGACATCGAGACGCTGCCCGGCCGCGAGTTTGGCCTCGGCCGCCGACCACGCGTTTCGCAAGAAGGCCGCGCCCGCCTCGACGAGGCCGCGGGCACGCGCCACGTCGATCTGGACGTCGGATCGCTCGGCGAGCGGTCCGCTGCCGCCGAGCGCGATCTTGGTCGGCGCCACGGCCTTGAGCGCGTCGAGAGCACCGCGTGCGATGCCAATGCCTACCCACGACAGGCCCGCGCCGAAACGGCTGAACAGGGGCAGCAACCGGGCCGGGTCGTCGGTGGCAAGACCCGAGGCATCGGAGGAGCACAGATACCGGTTGGGTACGAACATGCCGTCAAGCGTCGCGTCGTTACTTCCGGTCGCCCGCATACCGCTCACCCGCCAGGTATCGCGCACCACGATCGCCGTGATCGGGATCACGCCACGCACGATGAGGGGCATGCGATGCTCGCTGAAGCAGGGACCGTTGTCGTCGTGCAACCAGCCGCCGACGACAAGCCAATCCGCGTGCGCGCTGCCGGACAGGAACGTCGCCGCGCCGTTGAAGACGTAACCGCCGTCGACACGCCGCGCGTTGATGTTCATGAAGTTGATCGTGCCCGCCACGATGACGAACTCGTCGTCGAGCACTTCGTCGCGTGCCGTGTCGTCGGTGAGGTCATAGGCGAGCATGGCAGTGGTCGCGCCGATCTGCAGGTTCCAGCCGGCCGAACCGTTGACGCGTGACAGTGCCTCGACGATCGCGAACGTCTGGCTGAGATGCAACTCGCCCCCGCCGTAACGCGCTGGCAACAACATGCGTAACAGCCCCGACCTGCGCAGCGCATCGACCGTCTCATCGCCCAGGCGCCGGTCGATCTCGGCCTGCTCGGCTTCGGCTCGTATCACCTCGGCGACGGAGGCGATCCGGTCCAGGTACTCCTGCTGGTCGATCATCTCGCGCCTCGATGTGGTCGCCCGCTGCGCGGGCTCGCGGGTCGAACCGCCCGGGTCGGTTTCGCTCGGTTCAACGCTTCGATCGTGCGGGCTGCCTGAGCGACGGCAAGTCTGGGGCTGCTCAGAACGGGAACGTCGGTCTGGCAGAGGTCGGCTGCCATCGCCATCGACGCTTGGGCGAGGACGATCGCGTCGACCGGACCTGGCAGGGAATCGACGAACGACGCGACGGCTCGCAGATATTCTTCGTTGTCGCCCTGTTCGAAAAGAATCCAAGCGTCATCGCAGCTGTAGCCAACGAGTCGGACCGAAACTCCACGGTTGTCAGCCACTTCTTGCAGGAGTGCCATCGTCGGCGCGACGGCGCTGGCGAGCGCCGCGACAACCGCGATGCGGGTGCCGCGAGCAACTGCTTGCTCAGCCATGGGTCGATCGACGCGGATGACCGGCACAGTCAGTCGGTTCGAAACGGCCTCGGCCGCACCACTGATGGTTGAGCACGTACACACGACCACGTCGGCGTCCCGCGCTGAGTCGCGGAGTCGGGTCAACAGCCGGACACGTAACTCGTCGTCGACCTCGCCGCGCGTTCGAGCGTCCGACAACAACGTCTCGTCGACGACATGGACCGTTCGTACGCCCGGGGCGATCTCGTCCACCAACGCAGCGAACGAAGCCCGATGCGCCTCCGCGGTGTGAAGAAACCCGATCGTGGCGGTCACCACTGCAACGTAGCGAGTCTCGCGGTTCACAAGCACGGCTTTTCCGACCACATCGTTCTCGGGACGGCACGTATGCACGCCGATGACACGGACGCAGACCGTGACGATCTGATGCTTCGATCCGGTGACGTCGACCCAACGCCTGCTCGGCTGTTCGGCGACAACACTGACGAACGCCCTCGCCGGTTCGTGACCAGCCTCGTCGGGGCGAACGCGCAGCTCAACCGACCGAACGTTGCACACGCGGGAGGCGGGCCGAGGCCGTGTTCTGGACAGCGTCGCGGGCGACTGGGGCACGCGTCGATGATGCTCCGCTCAGCCGTTCGGATCGACCCGCGAGCCGCTGCTCGGATCGGTATCCGCCCGAGTGAGGTTGCGTCGACAGCGATGACCGTCGAGGCGGCTCGCCTCGACACGAAGGCGATGGCACACGACCCTCGCCGACGCGGTGGGACGTCGGCTGGTCGACACCCGCCGGACCCTTGCGTTGGTGACGGCGCGCTCGAACTGAAGGTGATCCCCGTAACCGCTGGCCGCCGACGAGTTCGTCGCCGACGACGTTCTTCGAGCGTCACCCCCGGCACCGTCCGTGCCGGTGCCCTGCTGCCGGCGGGGCTCGGCACAGAGCGCGTCCGTGGACGACACACTGCCCTGAGACGGAACCATCGCGGATCGTTCGACATGCCGAAACCCGATGGTTTCGCGTTCCGCGCGAGGTGCAGCGTCAGTGCACTCCGCGGGGCAGTACCAGCATCGGCTTGATTCGTCGGTGTCGAACCGTCTCAACTGTGCAACGATCGACGGACGCACCCGACGATGGGCTCGAGCACGTGACCGACCGGATCATCCATTTCACGACCTCGGCCAAGCCGGGGCCGCCGCCCGAAACACCCACCGCGCCACCGAAACGGTCCGCGCCCCGATGGCTGCACACCGTTTGGCTCGTCGGTCTGCTCGGCACACTGTTGCTGCTGTTCCTACCCGGTAGCTCCAAAGCGCCGTTATCGTTGCACTACAGCGTCTGGAAGACGAAGCTCGACGCCGGCCAGGTCAAAACGGCGACGATTAACCAATCGGGCGGGGTCAGCGGTCAACTGACCAACAACACGAAATACACGACGCGGATACCGACCGCGATCAAAGACGACAACCTCGCGGCCGACCTCGCCCGGCACAAGGTCGACGTGAAGGCGACCGAGACGGGAACCAGCGCCTGGAGCATCATCGGCGGTCTCCTGCCGTTCGTGCTGTTGCTCGGCATCTACTTGTTGATCAGCCGACGCGCGACGCGACAGATCGCCGGCGGGGTGATGGGGATCGGTGCGTCAAAGGCCAAGATCTATGACGAGGACCGACCGAACACGCGCTTCACCGACGTCGCCGGATACGAAGGCGCCAAACGCGAAATCAGCGAGGTGGTCGATTTCTTGAAGAATCCCGGCCGATACCAGGCGGTGGGTGCGGTCGGACCGAAAGGCGTGCTGATGGTCGGTCCGCCCGGTACCGGTAAGACACTTCTCGCTCGAGCGGTGGCGGGCGAGGCCGACGTACCGTTTCTTGCGCTCACGGGTTCAAGCTTTGTCGAGATGTTCGTCGGGGTCGGCGCGGCGCGGGTTCGTGATTTGTTCGCGGCGGCGCGCAAGCGCGCCCCTGCAATCATCTTCATCGACGAGATCGACGCCATTGGCCAACGTCGCGGCGGGCAACTCGTTTCGAACGACGAGCGTGAGCAGACCCTCAACCAGATGCTGGCGGAGATGGACGGCTTCGACCCAGCCACGAACGTGGTCGTCTTGGCCGCAACGAACCGGCCCGAATCGTTGGATCCCGCACTGCTTCGCCCTGGCCGATTTGACCGCCAGGTCGAGATACCGTTGCCGAACCTGCGCGAACGGACCGCAATTCTGGGTGTCCATGCACACGAGAAGCGGCTCGGTCCGGACGTCGACTTGGAGAACGTCGCGCGAGGTACGCCCGGATTCAGCGGCGCCGACCTCGCGAACCTCGTGAACGAAGCCGCGATCGTCGCCGTTCGTCACGACCGCGACACGCTCGCCGCATCCGACTTCGACGAAGCCAGGGATCGCGTTCTGCTCGGCCGCCGCGACGCGACCAACGCGTTGATGCCGGACGAGAAATACGCCGTCGCGGTGCACGAGTCCGGCCACGCGTTAGTTGCCGGTCTCTCCGAACATGCCGATCCGGTCGCGAAGGTCACGATTCTGCCCGCCGGTCAAGCCCTAGGGGTCACCGAGCAGCTTCCGGTCGACGAACGCCACCTCTATTCCGAGAGCTACCTCAAGGACTCCCTCGCGATCCGGCTTGGTGGCCGCGCCGCCGAGATGCTCGTGCTCGGCGAGGCCTCGACTGGCGCGGCGAGCGATCTGGCGGGCGCGACGGATCTTGCGACCCGAATGGTGCGCGAGTACGGGATGAGCCAGCGACTCGGACCGGTTGGTTTCGCGAGCGGTTCGCCCATGTACCTCGGCGGCGAAGAAGTCCGTAACCGGACGTACGCCGAGGCAACGCAACGTGTGATCGACGAAGAAGTTGCGGAGTTGCTGCGGCAGGCCGAACGACGCGCACTCGAGCTGCTATCCGGTCGCCGCGACGCGCTCGATCGACTCGTACAAGATCTCCTCGCGCACGAGACGGTCGACGGCAGCGCAGTGCAGGCCGCGATCACAGGGCAAGGGGGCCCGACGGAGCCGGCCGGAAGTGGAGGCCCTCTCCCCCAGGTGCAATACCAGAGCCGCGAGGCGTGAGCGGCGCGGCCGCGCGCCGCGACACGTTGCCTCAGGATGTTTCCGGGAGGCGTTTCCTTTTCGTCGCTTGCACGATGACCTCAACGGCGGAGATCGTTGACGCGCGTCGATCGGCGAGCGTCGGGAGGTCCGCGTACCCCACGGGGCCGCGGCGTTGAGACGGGAGCATCACATGCGTCATTTGCGAGCGGTCCGGTTGTTGACGACGGCGGCTTTGGTCGTGCCAACGTCGCTGACCGGCTGGGTTTTGGCAGGTCCGGCGTCTGCGACGGCGGCTCCGGCCGCCTGTTCGACCCTCTCGGGAGCTGGTCTGACGTCAACGCTGACGAACTGCACCGACCCGGCCAACACGGGCGGCAAGGGCACCGCCGTGTCGAAGACGGGGAAGGTCCCGACCGGCACCACGACGATTAAATGGAACAAGACCGGGACGACGACCCTCTCGTTCAGCTACACCGTCGTGAAGGTGAGCAAATGCCCCAAGGGCGACAGCGAGATCACCGAAACCGGCAAGGTCACCGGCGGAACCGGGGCGGCGATCAAGTCGATCCCGAAGGGCCAAAAGACGTCAGCAACGGTCTGCGAAGGCAAGACCGTGGCGCTGCTGAAGGGCACGAAGTTCGTTCTGTAACGCCAGTCGAAGCATTGGTCGAGGAGCAGCGGTCTTCGACTTCGGTCGCAGGCCGCTGTTCCAATTTCACTGACTCCGGCGCGGACCGCGGAACCGCCGTGTCGATACGCCGAGACCGAACGGTGCTCAGACACCGGAGCTGACCGCGGTGTCATGCACGCTGGAACTGACTCGTTCATCGCGCATTCGTTCGGAATCGATCACCCAACCGTGAGCGCAGTGACCGGTTCGTCGAGAGCAGTGCATAGGTCTCTGCGCGTTTCGCGATTCTTTGCGCCCGACGAGATGCGATCCATTGCACGTTACGATGAGACAGCGCGCCTGTCGGCAAGGAGGGGACCGGGAGCTTTGGCATGCACCAAGCGAGTCCAAGCTTTCGGACAAGATCGCGCGAGTGGAGACCGCTTCAACGAACGGGCACGATGATGGGCCTGGCCCAGCAGCCCACATTCTCGAATGGCGATCACGTAGTGAATGAACGCGAACTGGCCCGATGACGCGCCTTGTCCCCGACGCGGTCGCCGCTGATCCGATCGCCCAGTTCGGCCGCTGGTACGACGATGCTGTCGCGGCCGGCGTGCGTCAGCCTGACGCCATGACCCTGGCGACCGCACGACCCGATGGTGAAGTGTCGGCACGCACGGTCTTGATGCGCGGCTTCGACGACCGCGGGTTCGCCTTCTACACAAATCTCGAGAGCGCGAAGTCAGCCGACCTGACCGCGAACCCACGAGCGGCGCTGGTGTTTCACTGGCGCGAGGTCGAACGACAGGTCCGCGTGGTCGGACCGGTTTCCCGACTCGCCGACGACGAAGCGGCGCGCTACTGGGCGACGCGTCCGCGGGGCCATCGCCTGGGAGCGTGGGCATCGCCTCAGAGCCGCGCGATCGATGTCGGCGCACTCGACGCACTGCTGGCCGAGGTCGAGACCCGATTCGCCGGCGGCGAGCCGCCGCTCCCGCCGTTTTGGGGCGGCTACGTGGTCGATGTCGACGAGCTCGAGTTGTGGGAGGGCCGTCCCGATCGTCTGCACGATCGCGTCGTCTACCGCCGCACCGCCGTGAGGTCGTATACGCGGGAGCAGCTCGCTCCCTGACGTCCATCCGAACCGCGTGCGCGTGCGTGAAATACCGCCTGACCGGCGCGACGATGAGCTACCGAACGCGCAGATCATCGGCTGTTCGCGAACCCGGACGCGTCGTGCTGCTCGCGACCTCGGGTGTGACGAGCTGACGTCGTCGGCGAGTCAGAGCAACGGCCGACCGAGCGGTGGCCCGCCCGCGAACGTCCCGGCCGACGGCTACGCCATGCAGACACGCTGACCAGGAGCGATGGTGCCGGGCCGGCTGAGTATCGGCTGGAACGATTGCGCGCCCTGGAAGCGCATGAATCAACCCGATGAGCTGACTGCCCCAAATCGAAACGACCAGCGGTTTGCGCTGCTGCGCGCTCGACAGCTGACGAGCCGCGGTAGGTCCACACGCCCATGGTCGACAACGAATCATCTTGGCGGTGCGGTTCCTGCGTGGTGGAAGTCGACGTCCTTGACGAGTCGCGGTTCGGGAGGAGGGTGGAACGCGGCGCTGACTCTCTTCGCCCAGAGGTGCGAGACCGTATCTACGCGCGTTGCACGTCTCGCCGAGCGAAGCGGATCGTCGCGACGACGTACATTGCTAGCGCGATCGTGACGGTAACCGCGAGGGTCTTCGGGTCAGAGCGTTGCGCCGGCGCCAACGCCATGTAGTGGAACAACGAGAGACGGTCGAGCCAGCTGAGGCTCGCGCGGATCGAGCCCAGCAGGTCGATGAGCAGTGACCACATGACGACGCCGTAGACCGTGCGCGCCGCGCGTCGGGGCGCCACCGAGAGCAGCACGGCGCCGATGCCGAGCGTCACGAGGGCGGTCGGGACGACGTTGAGGCCCGCGCCGACCATCGACGCGAAGTGCAGGTTGACGCCTTGAGTCTTGGCGCCAAGCCATGCGGCGAGCCCGGCAAGGAGTCCCGATACCGCGATGGCGACACCGCTGAGCAGGAGCCGCCCGGCGAACAGCCGGGCGCGCTGAACGGGTTGGGCCAAGACGTGCACCAAACGTCCCGATGTCTCCTCGTCGGACGCGGCCCCAATCTGGCTCGCGGGAAGCAACGCGACCAGCGTCGCGACCAGCAAGAACGCGACGCCGAAGTACTGGTTCGCGAAGGCACCCTTCACGCCGAACTTGCCGAGCGTCTTCGCGAGCGATGCCGGCACCTTGCCCGTTGTGACTTTGACGATGATCCCGAACACGAATGCCGCGGCCGCCACTCCCGCAAGCCACGCAGAGAGGACCGGGAACTCGAGGCGCAGGGCGAGCTGCGACGGCGAACTCAATCCGAAGGGGCGAAGCGACGACATGTCACGCGCGGCCAGGACGCCGGCGCCTGTGTCGCGGCGCGATGCGAGCACGATTGCCGCGCCGGACAATGCAACAACAGTCATAGCCGCCGGTACCAGCGGCCACGGATCGTTGTGCGTCAACGGTCGCATCAGTTCGGTCCAACCGAAGGGCGTCGCCCAGAGAAGCCAACGAGCGTGCGGGCCTGAGTCGGCGAACATCCGGACGATGAACGAGAGGCCGAAGGCACCGATGCCCAGCCCGGTGGCCATCCGACGAGTGCTCCCGAGCTGCGACGTGAGTGCGCCAACTGCGCCGAACACGGCCGGAGCGACAGCAATGCTCAACCCGTACAAAACGGCTTCGCCGACGCCGAAACCTACTTTGGCGTTACGACCGGCCACTACGGTGATCAGGGTCGTGCCACCGAAGACGATGGCGACCGCGGCACCCAGGGCGCTCAACGTCGCGGCCGTCACTCGAGCGGGACGAGTATTTCCCGCGAGCAGCAACTGCCAGCGTCCTGTGTCCTCCTCGCTTCGGAGCAGCCGGGTCGCCGCGACGATCGCCCAGATCGCGCCGATCGTCGTCAAGAACACGAAGCACTTGTACACGGTGTAACCGCCGACCGTGTCTATCGACGAGACGGAGCCCAGCAGCACCGCGAGGCCGGTGTCGCCTCTGGTCGTGATCGCGAGTTGGTGACGGCTGGCCGCGGTCGGGAACGAGGAGACGTAGGACAGCGCGGACGCCGCAACGGTGCCTCCGAAGACCAGTGCCCACGCGGCGGCGCCGATCCACAGTTGGTTGAACGCGCGGCGAGCGATGGCGGCTTCCGTCCGGAGCTCAACGATATCTGCGCTCATCGGTCCGATCCGGTCGCGGCGGACCGGTCGCTGTAGTGCGACACGAAGAGCTCTTCGAGTGACGGTTCGCGCGTCGTCATGTTCTTCACGCCTGCCGCGGCGAGCGCGCGCACGAGCGCCGTCATCGAGCCGGTGACGTCGCACTCGATCGTCTGGCCGTCGACGACAACGTTGCTCACGCCATCAAGTCGCGAGATATCGGGCGCGGAGGACTCGAGTTCGGCGCGCACCCGGAGTGCGGCGATCCCGCGCAGTGCCTCGAGATGGCCGGTCTCGATGATCCGGCCGGCTCGCAGCATCGCCACCCGATCGCACACCGCCTCGACTTCGCTCAGGATGTGCGAGGACAGCAGCACGGTCTGACCACGGTCGTGAGCTTCGTGTACGCAGGCGCGGAAAACTTGTTCCATGAGGGGGTCGAGTCCGGTCGTTGGTTCGTCGAGCAGCAGGACCTCCGCTCGGCTCGCGAACGCGGCGATCAGCAAGATCTTCTGTCGGTTACCGTGGCTGTAAGCCCGGATTTTCTCGTCGGGGACGAGCTCGAACTGATCGACGAGCGCTTTTCGGTATGCGTCGTCGACCGAGCCGTGGACGTTGCCTAAAAATTGCAGCGCCTCCGCGCCGGTGAGCGACGGCCAGAGGTTCGCCTCGCTCGGGACGTAGGCGAGGCGTCGATGAATCGCCGGAGCGTCGCGTCGGACGTCGAGATCGAAGATCCGCGCCGCGCCGGAAGTCGGCCGGATAACGCCGAGGAGTAGTGCGATCGTCGTCGACTTGCCGGCACCATTCGGTCCCAGGTAGCCGAACACCTCGCCTCGTTGTATCTCGAGGTCGAGCGAATCGAGCGCTGTCTTGTGACCGTATCGTTTGGTCAATTGGTCTGTCCGAATCGTTGCGGTCATCGTGCCTCCATTCGGCTCGGCGCGAGCCAGTGTCGCATCGCGGGGAGGCTTCTCACCGGCTTCGGGCGCCGATGAGTTCGAGGATCAGCCCGGTCGGTTCACGTACGATCAGTCGCGGGCGGGCCGTAGAAGGCCACCGGCCACGGTTCGGGACGTTTCGGTACTTCAGCGTCGTCCACATTCAGCCGGCAGGCCGTTGCGGCATTCGGGGCTCGGTCGACCTCGACGCGACTCCGCCACGCTTCGATAACCGAGGCGCCGTGCTCGCACCACCGTTGCCGATCCATGATTCCGGCCCACTGCTCCGGCAGACCGAACGCGAGCTGATGCACTTCTTTGGCGGTGAACGGCCCGGCGACGTCGCGACCTGCGTCGACCCCAGTGCGTCGCCGCCACCTGCGCAGCTCATCGAGCGTCCTCACAACCCGTTTATCGGGCAGGCGGACGGTCCGCTTAATTGCCCCAAGAGCGGTCGGCCGCGCCCGCATCGACGCGGAACTCCGCAGGAAGCTCCGAAGGGAGGCAGACGAATGCGCTGAGTGCCGCGGGTCAGGTGTTCGTAAGCATCGATGGTTGCCCGCTGCCCGTTTGAGCGGTGTCGAAGAGTCGATACATCGGGTCACAAGGTGAGGATCTCGGGCGGTACCCGCAGTGGTTGAGGTTGCAGCCAGAACCGGTTCATGAAACGACCGTGATCGGTGTAGGAGTATTCGACTCGGGCGACACGCCGGATCGGATCGTGCAACGCGTACGGCGGACTTCGTCGCAACGTGATCCGCAGGCAGTCCGGGCCGAGGTCGTAGGACCAGACGCGCCCCCAGATTGGACCGTCCCACTCTCCTCCTGGCATCTCACCGTCCGCCTCTGAAAACCGGTCCAACAGGCGGGCGTCGAGCAACTCGAAGGGAATGACGAGTTTGAGGGCACGGTCGCGCTCGTGCCAGTGGCCCCACACCTCGATGAGGCCGTCCGGTCCGCCCGCGCACGACAGCTGCGATGCCGCGGAGGCGGCGACCTCGGGTCCGTAGCGAACTAATGAATGACCCCATGTGTCGGAGCCGTCTTCGACGACGATCATGCGAACGTCAGGTGGGGGCGGTTCGAGCACGGGCGGCTGCCCGTTGATCGGCGACCAGCGCAACTCTCGTTCTTCGTTGGGGGCGAGCACGATTCGGACGAGGGCGTTGAGGCGCCATGAGGTGCCGTGCTGTTCGACCTTGCGGAGTATCGCGTCGTGGCCTTCCACCTCGATCGCGGCCGCCATGCGTGCCGAGATCCACGAGACGTCCATCCAGCCGTCCCATGAGGTGCCCAGTGTTTCGCGGACCAGCACTGGGCGACCCTGATCGATGCGGTGCCGCGCGATGAACGTCGGCGCGGCGTTCGGTCCTGGTATGGGGCTGCGCAGCTCTTGCTCAACGGCCCCGAGATCGATCGCTGCTTCGTCGTAGACGCCCTCGATGCACGAGCCGGCCAAGACGTCGTGGAACTGCCAGAACAGCAGCGGTTCCCACATTTCGATCGGTGCACCGCGCTGCAGGAGCTGTCGTTCGAGGTGGCGCATTCGTTCCTTGAACGACACCAGAGTCGCGTAGCAGCCGCGGGCGTGATGGACGAGATCGCCGCGGATGACGGGAAGGTCATCGTCATGCACCTTCGCATCCCAGGACTCGATCGTTCCGTGGCGGCCGGTACCACGAGTACAGAAACCGTCGACTGTCGAGAGATGCGCACGGGTCGGTCCACCGCCGTGATTGCCGACGCCGTACAGGCAAAGCCCGGACGGATCGGCAATCGGCTCGCCCGCGTACTGTTGAAGTCGTGCAACTCGAACCCGGGCTCCATCGCGACCTTCCCACACAAACAGCGCCGGCAGTCCCGACTCGGCGAGCGAAGGTCGTGTGATCACGTAGGTCGTCATTCCTGCCTCGACCAGAACTCCCGGCAGCCAATCAGGATGCCCAAAGGTGTCCGGCGAGAAACCGATCGTGCATCGCCGACCCGCCAGTTCTTCGAAGACCTGCTGGCCCAACACGCCTTGTCGACGCACAGACTCGGGCGAAGCGCCGAACAGATCGGCTTCCACCCACCAGCCACCGACAGGCTCCCAACGGCCGGTCTCGACGAAGCCGCGAATGCGGCGGACCAGCCCAGGGTCGTCGTGAGCGAGCCACTGGTACACGACGGCCTGACTCATCACGAACGACGCGGCCGGATGCTCCTCCAACAGCTCAACCGCAGCCCGCGCGGTATCGAGCGCCTCGATCCGCGCTTCACGCGGACCCCACACCCACGCGAGGTCAAGATGCGCGTGACCCACGAACGTCGTCACGTCCGGTCCCGTGACTTGTGCGCGTGCCTGCTCAGCCATGCCGAGCGACGAAGCATAATGAACGCGAACTCGACCGAACGGCCCGCGCACGTGAGCTGGTACGGCGGCCGGAGGCTGACGAGATTCACATGACTTCCATCACGACTCCGAACGAATCGGAAATCGCCCAGGCAGCGGCCCTGGCCGCCGCGTGCCTCAACGCAAAAGGCGCGCTCTTCGTCGCCGGCAACGGCGGCAGTTTCGCCGACGCCCTGCACCTCGCCGGCGAACTCGCCAAGAACTTCGAACGCGACCGACCGCTGTCTGGCGAGCTCCGCGCCCGTCTCACCGAAGTGTCGGGCAGTACCGACATGGCCGACTGCCTCCAACAGGGGCTCCGAGTCGTCGTACTCGGAACCAACCCGGTCCTCACGTCCGCCATCGACAACGACCTCACCCTCCGACATCTCGGATTCGCGCAAGAGCTATGCGCCCTCGGTCAGGCGAACGACACGCTGTTCGCTATCAGTACCAGCGGCCGGTCAAAGAACCTCATCAACGCCGCACACACCGCCCACGCGCTGCACATGCACGTCATCACTCTCACCGGACCCGAACCGAACACGCTGGCGCAACTTGCCGACGCCGCCATCCACGCGACCGGGGAGACCACCGCCACAATCCAAACGAACTACGTCGCCGCCTACCACCGGTTCTGCCAGCTGGTCGAACACGCAACCTTCGCGCCCTGAAGATCACCGTCCCGCGCGTGGCATGCGACCGCGACGCCGGGCCAGCGGCTCTCGTCGATGATCCAGCCACGCAATTTGTGCGGTGCCCGGTCAACTCGATGCCGGGCCAGCGTCGCCGCAAGCCCGGTGTGCATCGCGTCGGCGTCGGCACGTGGCGTTTCGCCCGGCGCCGCCGGCGCTCCGACGCGGTGAGTCGACGCTGCCGATTTCGTGTTCGTCGACGCCCGGGAAGCCGCGAGCTTCGGGCGTCTGTTTGCGAACGCGCCTGCGTCGATCGAATGCTGGACTGATTGAACACGCCCAGCATTCGACGCGACGACGTTCGTGTCGGTGACGGGGAGCCGGTCAAACGACGTGGCTTGCCGGCGCACAGACGACGGCCTGATCGGTCGGTGAGGCTGTTCGGTTGCGTCGACGTGGACGACCGGGTGAGGGCGCGTCGTCACGTCCAGGCAGCCACGCTCGTCACCAACTCGTGTCAGGGTCCGGGCTGGCCGATCGTGATTGGTGCGGTCGCCGCCGAGGAAAGGCCGACACCGCGCGAGTTGACGGCCGCGATCGTGAACGTGAAACGACCGTCGCTGAGCCCGCGCAACGTCTGAGATGTGGTGGCGGCGTCAAACGTTCGAGGCGTTCCCGCGACACCGTTGTGTGAGGGGGTAACTCGATACCCGATGATTGGGGATCCACCGGCACTCAACGGCGCCAGCCACGTCACGATTGCTTGCCGATCGCCGGGGATAGTGGATCGTGCGGTGGGCGCAAAGGGAACGATGCTCGTCAGGGTCGTCTTCGGGTGAACGGAGAGGATGACAGGAGGACGCGGAGCCTGGTTGAAGTCGAAGTCCGACGCGAGATCGCCGAGGACGCTCACGTTCTCGCGAACGTCGGGACGTGGGTCGGGGCGGCCGTCCGTCTTGGGATCGAGGCGCTGGCCATTCAGGAAGTCGTCTTCAATAAACGCGTCGTAGGCGTCGAAGCTGAGGATCTGATGGTCGATGTAACCAGCTTTGGCGTAGGGACTGATGACGATTCCCGGGACGCGCAGACCGTAACCGTTCTCGTCGACTTTGGGCGGCACGACATTGTCGTAGAAGCCGCCCCAGTCGTCCCATGCCAGGAATATGGCGGTCGATGACCAGTCCGGACTGCGCATGACTGCGTTGACGAGACTCGTCACGTATGACTGTCCAGCGCTGACCGACCAGGGCGGGTGTTCGCTGACATCGGCCGAGGGGATGACCCAGGAGACTTCGGGAAGCGTTCCCTTCCTGGCGTCCGAGTAGAAGTTCGCGACCGACTGGATATTGCCGATCTGTTTGTCACTGTGGACCGTGTCGAAGTAGGGCAACGGATTCCAGATCCCGGGGGTGCGCGGATCTTGGCGTACTGGCGCGCAGCTAATGACGTTGTCGTTCTGGCAGTCAGGCTCGGTGCCGGTGGTTACGAAGTATCGCCAGGAGACGTTGTCCTTGTGCAAGAGGTAGGTAAGGTCCGTCCACGCGTAGATCGGTGTACGCGGCGTGCCGAGCGGATACCGCCGCGCCAGCGTCGGCGGATATGGCCGACTTTGGCTCAACGAGTTGACACAACTGCTCGGCACATCAGGCCGTGAGCACGTCGCGGACCATTCGGAAACCATGAACAGATGGGACGGCAAACTCCACGACGTCGTGGGTTCGAACATGTGGTCTTGGAGTACGAAGTCGCTCGCGTACGTCCAGTAGTTCGGGATGTCGCTTTGGGTGTGGTAACCCATCACATCCATCGGGCCAGCTGCGCAGTCGGGATCCTCCAGATCTGCGCACTGTTTCTGTGCGCTTTCGAAGGCCGAAATGAATCCGTTCATCTTTCCGCGATCTTCGTCGCGCACCGACGCCGGGTCGCCGTGCGGGCCGCCACCCTGGACATCGGCATGATTCACGTAGGGGCGCTGACAGTGCCCGGTCTCGGGGTTCGGGACACACACCGTCGGCACACCGTGCTTCATGGGGATGCCATCGGCTCCGGGAAACGTCCCGAAGTAGCTGTCGAACGAACGGTTCTCCTGCATGATCACGATGATGTGCCGGATCTTGTGAATACCTACCGGTGCCGCAGATCGTCCGACCACACGGCGAGCAGGACTGCATGCCGTCGCGAAGACGCAGACAAGGGCGGCACACAACACGGCCTTCTTCGGCCGCCCGACACGCACTCTGGATCCTCCCGCCGCCCGCACCGCGAAGCTTCTCAGATCACCGCCGCGGTCCGTACAACCTTGACGCGAGCTTGACGCGAACCTGACAACAGCGCCGAAACCTGCATGGTCAAGCGGCAACACGGTAAACCCAACAGGTTGCTCCTCGTACGGACGTCTCCGCCTCGGCCAGAATTCAGGCCCGCCGCGCGGCTAGTTGAACGAATCGCCACCCTCAGGAACCGGTTCAGGTGCGGCAACCGTCGACGGCACGGTCCGTTCCCCATCGCGGGACGCGTCGACGTCGAGAGCCAGGGCCGAACTGACCTCCGCTCGCAGCGCGTCCTGCCACGACCGGAGCTGGCCTCTCACGGCGCCAATCTTGCGTGCTGCCTTCGGAAGTTCCGTCGGCCCTAAAAACATGCAGGCGACCGCCAAGATCATCAGAATTTTTTCCGGCCCGAGGTCGAACATAGCCACGCTCCAGTCGGCGACACCCAGTGTTCGTACCGGCCCTGCGCAGCGGATGGACACCGCGGGGCTGATGATCGCCTCCCGAATGCCTTGTCAGACGATCGAGACGGCACCGAGGCGCCGATCGTGAGCGCTGCTGCCGTCCCGGGCGGGTACCTGCTCGTCGGCGCGGACGGCGGAGTGTTCACGTTCGGCACCGCTCGATTCTCGGCCAGCCTCGCCGGTCAACCGCTGGGGCGACCCGATCGTGGGGGTTGCGCCAACCTGGGCTGACGACGGCTGTGGGCTCATCGATTCGACTGGCCATGTATTTCCGTTTGGGCACGCGAAATTCTTGGGGGACCCGCCGAGCATTGGCGTCGCCGGTGCCTCTGTGGCTGGGATCGTCGAGCAGGACAACGTCTTCGATCGCACCGACGCTGATGGTTATCTCATGGCATCTGGCAACGGGCCCGTCGACGCCTTTGGAACCGCAAATCAATTCGGGTGACGCGAGTCGGGTCGCGCTCACGGCACCCATACGAGGAATCGTGACCGCGACGAGCGGCTACTACCTCTTCGCGAGCGAAGGCGGCCTGTTCGGCTGCGGCGAGCCGTACAACCGCGGCATGGCGAACGAACAGCTGAACGCACCAGTCACCGCAATTGTCGTGCAGTTCTGTTTCGCGATGACCGCAATCGAGGCTTCTTGGCGCACCATCGATTACGCGCGCAATTTGACGCTGCGCTGAGCGGGTGTGTCTGCGAGGTGGTACGGCTGAGGAATGGCCGCTTGGTCGTGTTGGCTGAACCAGCGAGAAACCCACGGCAGTGACACGTACAGGTCCTTCCGCCACGACGCGTAGTTGTGGCCTTGGTGGGGAAAGATGTGAACCTCGACCGGTACGTTCCGTTCGTCAAGAAGTTGGCGGGCATCGATGCACGTCTGGACACTTGACGGGTCGCTGGTGCCAGCATCGCAATACACGCCGAGTGACCGGTCGATCGGCACAGTCGGGATGTAGTCGCGTGGCGTGTTCGCGCGCCGCAACGCGTCGTTTCCTCCCCACAACGACCCGCTGTACATGCTCTCGATCGGCCCGAGAGATCCGGAGTGCATCACGGCAGCCGAGAAGATGTTCTGATGTCGGAGCATCAGGTTGAGGGCACAGTAACCGCCCGTCGACATGCCGCCGATGGCACGGCCGGCCGGTGTGGCGATCGTGCGATAGTGGCGGTCGATCCAGCTCGTGACGTCATAGGTGAGATAGGTCTGTACCTGAGGACCGCCGACAATATTCTGGCATTCGGTGTCGCGGGTGTATCCGCCGTTGACGTCCGGCAGCACGACAATGAACGGCGTAATGACCTCATGAGCAAGCAGATAGTCCATCGCCCGGTCGATGAAACCGCCCCGCAACCAGTCTGCGGCGACACCCGGCGAACCGTGCAACATGTACAACACAGGAAATCGGCGGGTTCGCTGCGCGGGGTCGAAATAGGCGCGGGGCAGGTACACGTACCCGCGGCGCGAGATACCTGACCGCGGTCCGGACAAGACGACACGCACAACGACGCCATGGGCCGGCAGACCGCCACCCGACTCGGCGATGCGCATCAGCTGCGACACGTTGCTCGTACCGATCATGTCCGGCGAGTAGTGACCCCCAAGAGCCGAGAACGACGGGATGTAGGAAAAGTGGCGGTTAACCGCATCCGCGACGCTCGCGGTCGCGAGCAACAAGGCCAAGACGGCCGAACACACAGCAAGGAACGTCCGGCGTCGGCGGGTCAGCCGGAACCGTGCCTTGACTGCAGGTACGCATACCGCGACGAAGACCACGACGAGCGCAACCGTTGCACAAACGAGCACGACCTCGAACCAAAGCGACAACAACACCGAACCGCGGGTGAAGTCAGGCACCTGGTGCAGCGGAGAGCCTGATGGCGACATCCGGTAGCAACGCCTCCTCACGACCGGACGATGCCCAAATACGCCGCTTCCCGCGCGGCGGGTCGTACCGAATATCGCCACGATCGCACGGTTCGTAAAGCGAGTCGGTGACTCGTCTGTCAAAGTTTGGTCAAAGTGGAGAAGGAAGCGGGTGCGTTCGGGGCAATGATCGCTCGTCGTGGTCGACCGAGACGTCGAGTCCGCAACCCATGCAGACAGTAAGCGCGTGGCGCGATTTGACTGCGCAGGGCGCGTACTGCGTGCCATGCGAGAAGGTCCCCAAACGCGCGATCTCGAGCGTGACTGAGCGCGGCTCGCGGGCTGGGTCTCCCGTTCATCGGCGAGCCGGGACGGTCGGACGGCGGGCCAGGCAAGGCGGAACAACGATTCGCCTTGTCGCGTCGACGTCGTTCCGACCGTTCGAGACGATTGCACGCACGACCTCGACCACGGAGCTGGTCCGAGGTTCCGCACGCGCTGACACGCGCGACGCAACGCTGTCGCGACCAAGCAACGCCTGTCGAGGTCGAGTCGCGCGTCAGGGTTGTGGTGCAGTTGCGAAGGTGACGCCGGAACTCGTTCGCGGGCAGCCCGTCGCGGCGATGTGGGCAGCATGCACGGCTAGGTTGGATTGCGAAGGGGGTTTCGGTGTCGGGGTCGAAACGCAGACGGTGTCGGCGAAGGATCGGCGTCTCCGCGATCCTCGCGATCATCGGGCTGGTCGCGCTGGTCGGAGTTCCGACACTCGGTGCGGCGTCTGTGATCGCCGTCGGGAATCGCTGGCCTCCCGACGTGGTGAGCGGTTTTTCGACTCCGACGGCTCAAGGGTTCTGGCTGTTGTACGCGGATGGCTATGTCGCCACAAATGGCGACGCGCGCTACTACGGCAGCGCACTACCAATACCGTTGAATGGCCCTATCGTCGGCGGCGCGGTCGCGCGAACCGGCACCGGATACTGGCTGGTCGGCAACGACGGTGGCATCTTCACCTACGGCAGCGCGCGGTTCTACGGAAGTATGGGTGCCGCACACCTGAATCAGTCGGTGTTCTCGATGGCGCTCACCAAGGATGGACGCGGATACTGGCTCGTTGCCCGTGACGGCGGCATCTTCACGTTCGGTGATGCGCATTTCTACGGTTCGACCGGCGGCGTGAGATTGCGCCAACCGATCGTCGGTATCACCAGAAGCGAGTCGGGGAAGGGCTATCGGTTGGTCGCACGTGATGGCGGCATCTTCACGTTCGGCGACGCGCGCTTCTTCGGAAGTCTGCCGAGCCGTGGCGTGAACGTCACCGACGTCGCGGGCATGGCACGGACACCGACGGGCAGCGGGTACTGGATCGCGCGGAACAACGGGCAGGTGTACGCGTTCGGGCAAGCGCTCGTCTTCCGCGCTTACGTCGCGTCGAGTTGCGATCCTGTGACTGCGATCTTTTCCGATCCGGTCCGCCAAGGATACCGTCTGGTCATGCGCTCTGGCGCAACGATTTCCTTCGGCGCGTTCGGTAGCCACGCTACCGGCACCGTCATCAACTGTCGCGCCACACAATGACCCGCGGACCGCGCGTGCTCAAGTCGTCGGGGACGACACGACGTCTCTCGGATGTCGCTTGGTTCTGCCGTAACCCGTGACCGACTACGAGTCTCGATCGCACAGATTTTTGGCAGCGGTGGATTGTTTCGCGACGTTGGTTTCGTTCGACGACGTTGTTGCGAGGGGCCGGGTCGCGAGTGCTCGAATTCCAAGCACGGCTTTGACTGTCGCCCCACCGCGAATTGGACGACGCGTCAACCGTGCGTTGACGGACGCTGGTCCGCTCCGTGCAGCGGCATGCCGAACGCGCGCCGCTCGAAGGCGTCGGATCGAATCTTCCGATGATGCGGGCTGCCCCGATCACCCATCCAGCCCGAATCCCGCCGATCCTGGGATGTGGGTGATGCGTGAACAGATCTGGTTCGTGGCCCCGGCGGGATCGGCAACCGACCCTCCGCCAGGGGACCATCGCCGAGACCCTTCGGAAAACCGCGGCGACGCCTGAGGGTTGACGGCCCAGGTATGAAACCAAGGTTTCGTTACCTCGAGTCTCGGGTACACCAGGTTGTACACAGGCGGGCCTACCGGCCGCCAGGCACCGAACCTCGGGGGACCGTCATGTCGAAACGGACGCCGCGCACACTTGCCGCCGTCGTGCTCACCCTGACCGCGTTAGCTCCGGTCACGATGTTGGCGTCACCCGCCTCCGCGTTCCCCAAGGGCGACCCCATCTACACGTTCAAATACACCGTCGTCGCCACCACCCACATCGCCAAGGCGAATCTGACGATGTCGCCACCGCCTGGCATCTTCAAGGGCGGCATCGACCTCAGCACCGGTCAACTCCAAGGCAGCATCGCGCTGCCCGACACGACTTTCACCCAGTCCGAAGCCGGCGTCGGACTCGTCACCGCGACCGCCGCGATCGTCCAAACGAAACCGGTCACCGGTCATGTCAACATCGGGACTTTCAAAGTCACGGCGACCTCGACCTTCAACATCCACATCATCACGATGTATCTCGCCACTCCCAAACTTCCGGTCACACTTCCATCGCTACCGGTTTCGCTCCCCCCGCTCACGATCCCGCCTGTCAACCTTGTCGGCAACTCGTGCAGCACGGCGACTCCGGTCAGCGTCACGATGAGCGGCACCGCACACCTCAGCTCAGCCTCGACGTTCAAAGGCACGTTCACGATCCCGGACTTCGCCAACTGCCAAGCCTTGACCTCGGTACTCAACGAAGAAATCCCCGGTCCCGGTAACACATTCTCGGCGACCGCGAAACCCAGCTGACCTGCAGATGTTCCCCGGGACCTGAAAGGTTCCGGGGATCTGGTGCCGTTGTCGTGCGTTGCTGGACTTCCGAACCCAGGTCGCTTGGATCTCCCCGCGGGAGGCTCCTGACGGGCGAAAGCGGGTGGTGGCGGCAGAAGCCTCCACGCGCGGGCAGATCCGACGGTACTGCTACCCGAACCCGGCGGGTGTCAAACCTCGTTCATTAGCACCGGGGTACCTAAGCCCTCACGCGGACGGCGGACAACAACATGGTCGGATCTGCCGGCGCGTCGACATCGAGGCCCGTTAGATCGCGCCAAGGAGTCCTGCGAGGGTTTCGGTTTCTTCGACCGTCCGGTCGACGAAGGAATCGACCGATGCGACACGAAGTCCGAGTGCGCCGAACACGTTGTCGGGTTCTTCCGCTGGTTCGTGGTTGAAGGTCGGCAGGTTGAACGCGGCCGCGGCCAGCGCTTCACCGAGGATGACCACCCGACCGAGTTTGTCGCTCACTTCATGCGGGTTGTGGTGATGTGTTCGAAGCGCATTGACGATCGCCGGGGGCAAGTTCCATGCGGCGAGCGCTTCCCCTCCGAGGGCCGCGTGGTCGGCCCCGTACGTGTCGACCTCGTCGTCGAGGAGGCTGTCGGCTTGCTCGGGACCGGCGGCGATACGAGCCGAGTAGTTGTCGCGGTCGTACCGGTACAGCAGGACCGTGCCGAGGTCGTGCAGCAATCCAGCGCAGATCGCGTCGCCGCGCGGAGCCGAGCACATCCGGGCGGCGATCGCCGATGCGGCGGCGACGGCGACGGCATGGTTCCAGAACCCTGGTGGGAGGTCTTCGGGCCGGCCGAACATGCCGGATGCGGTACTGACCACGAGGGTACGGATGGTGGTCGCGCCGAGCGTGACGACTGCTTGGTCGAGGCTGGCGACCCGGGCGGACATGCCGAACTGTGCAGAGTTCGCGAGCTGTAGCGCACGCGCGCACAACGCCGGGTCTGACTGCAATACGGCGGCGACGTCTTGGGCACTCGCGTTCGGGTCGTCGAGTACGACCAACGCCCGCCCGATCGCCGACTGCTGCACCGGCAACTCGGCGAGCAGCGCGGCGACGTCGATGCGTCTCACGCCTGTCTGGCGCGGGTCATCAACCGCCGAATGGTCGGCTGAATGCACGTCGCCGGGCGTTGTCCGTTTTCTGGGCCGGCTTCGCATGGACCTCCACGGGACAGGACTCGTTCGCGTCGTTGGAACAACGCGTGCGACGCCGGCGAGCAAGGAGGAGCACGCGAGCGACATTGCTGCAGTACCTCGATTACGGCGTTCTCAAACATGTCGGACAAGTTCAATCGACGGCGCGTCCAGCCGATTGGGTCGCATCCGCCGCGATGTGCGCGCGGGAGATCGGCAAGGCCACCCGAGCTGGAGATCGCCGGCAGAGTGTCTTGACCGCGCGGGCCGATGTCCGTGTTCCGGCGGCACCTTGGCACCATGATTCTGCCCATCTGGCGTTGCTGAATCTGAACACGGCGTCGGCAGCGCCGAATCCAACTCCTCCGATCCGCACTCGGCGCCGTTCGTCGTTCGTCGCGCGGGCGGATCGTCAACCACGGCGACAAGATGTGGAGACTGTGACGTAACGGCGACCTCGGCCCGGTTCGTCAGTCACCCCACCTGTCGCTCGCCCGGCGATCCGGCGGCACCGTTGGGGGGGTACGGATTCGATATTGGGAAGGCGTTTCGCTGCTCGTCGGACCCGCGTCAGCCCTTCGCGCCATCGTTCTTGACCGACCCGGTTTCGTCGATGACGAAGGACCAACCGTGCGCTCTGTCAACTGCTGCGGCCCCGCGTCGTCTGGACACCATCAGGGGTCGGATCGACGCTCACATCGTCACTGTGCGGTCGGGGTAAACAACGCCGCGATCTGATCGATCGCTGCTTGTTCGGCGGGGCTGACCGTCTTGGCCGCTCCCGCGACTGCCTTGGCGATGTCGACGAGCCAGGCGCCGACTTGCGCGGCCTCGTCGGCGGACAGTTTCGCCAGCGCCGTCGCCGCCGGCTGCAGGTCGGCCAACGAGCGCTGCAGCGTTTCGTCTATGGACGAGCCTCGATGTTCTTTCATGTCGTGTCGTGCTTCCTTCGTCTCTGCATCCGCCGCGATCTGCGTGATGAGCGCGTCGGCTGAGCCACGATTGCCGGGCCGCGCGATTGCGCGGGCGCTCGCGCTCGCCTCTTTGACCAGTGAGATCGGACCGTGCTCGCCGGTCACGAAGATCGCCTGAGTGATGAGCAGCGGTGCGTCGGTGAGCGCATGCCACTGGGCGTCGCTGAACACGGACTTGTCGGTCATTTCTGCGCTCCTAGCTCCGAGGTGGGTACAAGCCTACGACCCGAAGGAGCGGGTGGAAGATACCAATGGGCGCAGTCGGTCCTGCGGGCAGAACAAGCATGCAAGGCCAGAACGTGAGTCGTGGTTCGGGGTCGCGTTGTCCTGCACGGTACGCGACTCCTTCTCCCCCGCCACACAACGCCCATCAGGAGAGCCGCACGATTCGGCTATCGAATTCCACAGGTTCAACGACGCGGCCGCGACTCCGTGCTTCGACTCGATGACCTTCGCGGTCGGCTTCACTCACCGCACGGCCCCGCGGACTGCTGAATCATCGAGTGGAGATCGACGGACTGAGGGTCCGGGTCGGGGCGGATCGCCTACAGGATCCCGGAGCTGGTGCCGATGTGAGGTTCGTGGGTCGTTACCGGGACGAGCGTCGTGACTGTCGCGCGTCCCGTTGCGTGCTCGGGTCGAGGATGCGTGCGATGTTCCGGTCGGTCGCGGGTGGGGTGCCGGGGTGATCGTTGGGGGGACGGTGCGCGCAGGACGCGCGGGTAACGGTCGTCGCGCATCCCGTTCCGATCGTTCGTCGGGCCGCCTCGGTTTGGCGAGACAGTACGAGTTACACACGAGGGACGGCGATGACGGCTCTATTGTCTGATATCGATGGAAACCGCGTCGATAAGCGCGTACGGATTGCGTTCTATGTCAGCACAGCACTTGTCGGCGCTTTTTTGGTTTCATTGATCCTTCGGCGCGTTGGTTCTTATTACACTCCGGTGGACGGCTGGGGTGTAGATCTTTTCGAGTTGACCATGGCGGCAATCTGTACCGGCCGCTATTTCGAGAGGTCGTGGCGTAGAAGCCCGTCAGACGCGAGAGTATTTCCACTTGTTCTCGGCGCGGCCTGCTGCATGTGGGCGTTGGGGGATTTCGCCCTCACCATCGAGTCGCTACGGCAGGCGACGCCACCGGTTCCATCGGTCGCAAACGGTTTCTGGCTCGGTTTCTTCCCGCTCTGCTTTATCGCCTTCATACTTGTTATCCGCCGTGGCAACAGCGGATCACTGATTGCGACGTCGCTGGGCGGGTTGATCGCAGGACTGGGTGTGGCTGCTCTGTCAGCGGCATACGTATTCAGCGCCATCGTGAAGGAGACGGGCGGGAGTGCCCTGTCGACCGCCACGAACATGACGTATCCCGTCGGTGATCTCCTCCTCCTGGCGCTCGCCGTCGCTGGCTTGGCCATCCTTCCGAAGGAGTACAAGCGGTTTCTTGTCATCGCAGGTTTCGCCCTCGCTGCCAACGCGCTCGGAGATGGATTTGCTCTGCTGCAGCCGAACAGCAGGATGGGCTACGTCACTAATGCGGCGGCGTGGCCGGTCTCCTTGTTGCTATTGGCGATCGCAGCGTGGGTCCAGCCAGCCAACGCGAGGCTGCGGACCGCTAACGCCGAAAGCGCAGGCACCGAAAAAACAGCCGGGTTCGCTCTCCCAGCCTTCGGTGCCCTCGCGAGCATGTGCGTGCTCATCTCCGCCACCGTCGGCCATGTGGAGAAAACCGCGGTCGGCGTCGCGACCGCGACACTCCTTGTGGTTGGAGTACGGCTGACGCTCACGATACGCGCGGCCCAGGCGTTGAACTCGGCCCGCTTCCGATCCCTGATCGACAACGCGCGGGACCTGATCCTGGTCACTGAAGCCGACTTCCAGATCGCGTACATCACGCCATCATCGGAACGGGTGCTCGGCTATGCGCCGCAGGAACTCCAGGGCAGCCAGCTCACCGGCATCGTCCATCCCGACGAGTGCGACGCGACGCTCAGCTACTTGCGACATCTTGGCGATGAGAGCGGCGAGACCGCCGAGTTCGAAACCCGCGTACGCCATCGTGATGGCACATGGCGAACGATCGCCTGGACCGGCACCGATCTGCTTGGCGACCCCTCGGTGCGTGGGTACGTGCTCAACGGTAGCGACGTCACCGAAGCACGTCGCGCCTCCGAAGACTTGGCCGCAGCTCGCGATCAAGCGATGGAGGCGTCACGGCTCAAGTCGCAGTTCCTCGCGTCCATGAGTCACGAGATCCGCACCCCAATGAACGCGGTGATTGGACTGAACGAGCTCCTGCTCGGCACCGATCTCGATTCCGAACAGCACGAATATGCAGCCGGTGTCGGCACCGCAGCCGAGGGACTCCTTGCAATCATCAACGACATTCTCGATTTCTCGAAAGTCGAGGCTGGCAAGCTGGAACTCGAATCAATCGACTTCGATCTCGGGCTCTTGCTCGAAGACGTCGTCGCTCTCCTCGCCGACAACGCGCAACGTAAGGGTCTCGAGCTTCTTGCTCATCCCCACCCTGACCTCAGAACGACCGTCCGCGGCGACCCGACTCGTCTTCGCCAGGTGCTCGTCAACCTCGTCTCGAACGCGGTCAAGTTCACCAGTACCGGTGAGGTCGTTCTGCGCGCAGAGCCGGTCTCCGACGAGGCCCGTCCGGATGGCGTGATCCGGTTCGAGGTCGTCGATACCGGACTGGGTATCGCGCCTGCTGATCAGATCCGCATGTTCGAGCCGTTCTCGCAGGCCGACAACTCGACGACACGTCGGTTCGGTGGCACTGGGCTCGGGCTTGCGATTGTGCGGCAGCTCGTGGAGCTCATGGGCGGCGAACTTGGCCTCGACAGCGAGGTCGATCAGGGCAGCACGTTCTGGTTCGAGCTCGCCCTCGATCGTCGAAACACAACGTGCGGCGAGCCGCGACCGACATCGGCGGAGCTTGCATCTTTGCGTGCGATCGTCGTGGACGACAACGCCACGAACCGGCTTATCTTGCGCCAACAGCTCGCATCGTGGGGCATCCACCCCGACGAAGCCGAAGACGCGCGGACCGCCCTTGCCCACATCAGCGGCGCCGCGACCCAACGCCTCGCCTATGACTTTGCGATCCTGGATCTCAACATGCCCGGCATGGACGGCCTCGAACTCGCCCGCGCGATCAAGGCGGATCCTGTCACCGCGGGGACGAAGCTGTTCCTACTCAGCTCGTCGGGTCGCGTCTCCAAAGACGTCGCGGTCGCGGCGGAGTTGAGCGGAACGCTCGCGAAACCCGTCCGCCAATCGGAGCTTTTCAACTGTTTGATCGAAGGACTGCACATGGAACCATCCGCCGAGTTCTCCCACGAGCCGACCGCTCGCGACTCGGGTTCCGCTGAGCGTGGCATCGTGTTGTTGGTCGAGGACAACACGATGAATCAGCTCGTCGCGACCCGAATGCTCGCCAAACTGGGCTACCGGTGCGACGTCGCGAATAACGGACAAGAAGCGATCGGTTTTCTCGCCGCGGGCGAATACGACGCAGTGCTCATGGACTGCCAAATGCCCGTCATGGACGGCTACGAAGCGACCCGCGAACTCCGCCGATCCGAGAACGGCACGGATCGCCGGATTCCGGTAATCGCGATGACCGCCGCCGCGCTGCAAGGCGACCGCGAAGCATGCCTCGAAGCCGGCATGGACGACTACATCACCAAACCCATCCGGATCGAAACGATCGACGAAACACTCAGCCGTTGGATCACAGCGATCGCCCGACCGAACGAACAGCCCGACATTGAAACAGCACGTGCAGCCGACACCGTGATCGACGCCGAACGATTCACAGTGCTGCGCGAACTCGATGCCGGCGATGGTGAACTGCTCTCCATGCTGGTCAACGAATATCTCAACGACGGGACACAACTGCTCGCGACGCTACGCGAGGCACTCGCCGAAGGAGATCCGCACATCCTCGAGCGCACCGCTCATACCTTGAAAGGCTCCAGCGCGAACCTCGGCGCTGTTCGTCTCGCCGAGATCTGCGGTCGACTCGAAGCGCTCGGGCGAGCCGGCGCCCTCGGGACCGCACCACGACTTGTCGACGATGCAGACGCTGCGTTCGCGCAAGTACGAGCGGCACTCGCCGTCGAAGTCGCCGAGGTCTGAAATGCGGGTCCTCGTCGCCGACGACGAAACAACGACGCGGCTGCTCGTCAAAGCGGTCGTGCAAAAACTCGGACACGAATGCCTCGTCGCCAACGACGGCGACCGCGCATGGTCGCTCCTGCAATCGATTCCTATCGACGTACTCATCACCGACTGGATGATGCCCGGTCTCGACGGTCCGGAACTCTGCCGACGCATCCGATCCCGACCGGCCGACACCAACGCCTACACCTACACGATCCTTGCGACCGTGATGAGCGCACGGGCCGACGTCCTTGCCGGCATGCAAGCCGGCGCCGACGACTACCTGATCAAACCGCTCGACCCGTTCGACGTCCAGACCCGCCTCATCGCCGCCGAACGCGTCACCACACTTCACACCGAACTCGCGGACTACCGCATCCAACTCCAACGACTCAACGGTGAACTCGCCGAAGAAGCCCGAACCGATCCACTCACCCAACTCGGCAACCGGCTCCGACTCCGAGAAGACCTCCAGATCCTGCACGCCCGAGCGCGACGGCACGCCCGCCCCTACAGCATCGCGATGTGCGACCTCGACAACTTCAAGGCCTACAACGACACCTACGGCCACCCCCAAGGCGACCAAGCCCTCCAACACATCGCCGCGATCCTCGCCGCAGACCAACGCGCGGGAGACACGGCCTACCGATACGGCGGAGAAGAATTCGTCATTCTGTACGCCGACGAACAGCTCCCCGGAGCTGTCGTCGCCACCGACCGCCTACGCCAAACCATCGAAAGACTTGCGGTGCCCCATATCGGCAACAACCCCCACGGCATTCTCACCATCAGCGTCGGCGTCGCAACCTACGAACCCGGTCACGACCACACCGCCGCCGCGATACTTGAACTCGCCGATCAAGCCCTCTACGCCGCCAAACAACGAGGCCGCAACCAAACTGCCACAGCCGACACCACCAACCTCACCCCCGCACGCTGAACTTGATTGCTGCGCCGTCCGCCAGGTCGCGATCGGTTTGCGTGCCGACACCGCGGTCGTTTCGGTGTGGTACGAACTGTCTGCCGATTCTCGTCGGCTCGTGTTCGCAGAGCCGACGGGATCGCTCCCCAGCACGTCGAGGTCGACGTGCTGCGCAAACATTCGAAGTCTTGGACCTACCAGGGAGGACGGCGGACTCGGAACCCGGCCGTCGTAGTGCTCGAAGGGCAGAGCCCAGGCACCGACGGATCGTTGGGCAGGTCGTCCTCGTCACGGCCGAGCCGCTGGCGTGCTGGCGTCGCGTGTCTCGACCCCAGCACTGAACCGACCCGAATCGTGCGGACCCGAAATCTCGGCCGTCGGAGCGTGACCAAGCGGGACTACTCGTGTGCGTACGAGGTTCGGATTCCTGCCCTGGGGTGAGGAGATCGTTGGCGGTCCCGAAACCCGGCGTCGGCCATCGTCTGCGAACTGCGATCGGGGCGCATGCGAGCAGCGCGACGGCCGACGAAGCCGCCTCGGCGAGTCGTGCGTGTCGGGCCGGCAGCCTCGGCGCGTCGGCGGCACGGCTGCCGGCAGTGCCGTCGCGCGGGGCCGTCGGTTTCGTTATGCCTTCGCGAACGTCGGAGACGGCGCGGCACTCAACTCCACGGTGAGCGTGTCCTACCGGCGAAGCATCGACGCCTGACACGCCGCGCCGCAGCGCCCCTCCGCCATACGTGTTGGCCCCGACCCACGAGGCTTCGGCACCCACCGGGGCCACCTGGATTGGGTGACCTGATCTCGCGTTGGACGGGCGCGAGCGACTCCCCTCCGGAAGCCCGCAGCCGCAAACCACGATCGGTGTCGAGCGGACGTCACAGCGTTTGGGTCCGCTGATCGGCCGGCATCCATGGGCGGGCGGTTCCACGGGTCTGAGTCGTCTTCGGACGCAGCGCAGACCGCCGTCCGCGCAGGTCAGCGCTTTCGAAGCCAACGCTCCGTCGAGCACCTTTTCGCATGCAGGCGATCCGCACACCAAAAGAGTGTTTCCTTTTCATGGTCCGGACGATTACATTCGTGACGGGCGATGACTCGGCCCGTTCTCGCTGTTGGGTACAGGTCGTGAGTTCCCGCTCGACGGCCATCGGTGAGCAACGATTGATTCTCAGGGGGATCCACATGCATCATTTTCGAGCGGTCCGGGTGCTGACGGCCATGGCCTTGGTGTTACCGGCGTCGCTGGCGACCTGGTCCGTTGCCGGGCCCGCGTCCGCGACGACGGGAGTGACGTGTTCGGTGCTTGCGATTGCGGTGACCGGCACCGGGACCGTGTCGGGGTGTACCGACACTGCGAACACGGGCGGTTCGGGGAAGCTGGTCTTCATCGTCAAGAAGAGCCCATATCCCGGCACGATCACCTGGAAGGGTACCGGCACGACGGCCGTATCGCTCACGTACACCTTCCCCAAGAAGAGTGTTTGCGCGAAGGGCGACACGGATATCGTCATCGGTGGCAGCGTTACTGGCGGTAAAGGCGCGGCGCTCAAGTCGATTCCGAAGAACTCGAAGGTGTCGGCCGTCGCGTGCTACAACCCGAAGGCCAAGCCCGCAGTCGCGGTAGAGTTGGCACCGAAGCAGCTGCTCCACCTCTGAGACTGCAACTCGACCACTTTCGACTGGGTGAGGCCCCCGATCTTCGTCGGGGGCCTCACCGCGCAACCAAGGAGTAATCCGCGCAGCACGCCGGGGAACTCGGAACCGAGGCAGGAAAATCCGGGCGATCTCAACACGGATAGGCGTCACCATGGGCCCTCGCGCCGTGTGAACGGCAGGTGGCTCCACGTTCTCGGACGCATCGAAGTTGCCGGCCGCGACGCTTTGAGCAGCAAGCGTGGGCGCACCGATCAACCGACCGTCAAGTCGATTCCGAAAGGCGCGAAGGTATCCGCCGACCTCTGCTACAAGACGACGCTGACCCTCGCACCGAGAACGGTCTTTACGATCTCACGCGCGAATCGACGGCTTCTGAGCTGTTGCAACGCCGCGTCAGCGTGAAGAATCGATTGTCGATCCGCCGAGGTGTCAAGGCCGAGACGGCAGGTTCGCCCACGGGGCCATACCGCCCAGTTCGCAGTGACGGCCGAACATCTCGGTTGCCTTTTGTTGCACCGCGTCCGGTGCCGATGGCAACCACACCGGTCCGTGCGTCCGGCTAGGAAGCAACACGGTGGCGTTCCCGGGTGCGGTCACCACTCCTCGTTGGTTCGTGGCCCGCAGCGCGATGTCGACATGACATCGCCCGTTTTCCTCGTATTTTCCAACGATTTCGCCTGAGATGATCTGGGTATCACCGATGTAGTTGAATTTTCGCACCTCGTCGCTCTGGCGAACGATCCAGCCGTCGTCTCCGATCCAGTCGGTCAGATAGTGGGTGAGCCACGACTCGCGCATTACCCCGTAGTCGTACGCCATCGGATTCCCGATCGCTCGGGCCCAGGCAGAATCCCAGTGGACTCGCTGCGCGACATCTGGAATCCCGTACTCGTTCTTGACGTAGAACTTCGGAATCCGCTGACGGTTCTTGTAGCCGATCCTCGATGCAGACGGCGCGTAGGGCACGAACCCGTAGCCTCCCGAGTGGAAGACCATGATTTCGGTTTCGGTCAGGGGCCCTTTGGCCATCTTCGGGAGCGCATCACCAACCTGCACGTCTTCCCACCATCGACGGTCCGCGCCGCGTGGCCCTTCCGCCGCGTAGACCGCGTCGATCTCGGCGATGTCAGCGTCGGAATACACGGCCGGCTCGATCTGCGCGTACTTGCCGCGGTCGCGTGCTGTCTTGCGCTCCGTGTAGATCGCGAGCAGGCGCAGGATCGCGACGACTTCTCCTCGCTGATTGAGTTTGACGGTGCGGTGCAGCTGGATCACCGACTGATCCGCGAACTCCGAGTGCTTGACCTCTACCGATTCGAGCCCTTGATAGCTGTACAGCAAGTCTCCCGGATACACAGGCCGGTACCAGTCGCTGGATCCGCCGGAGACGAACACGTGGATCCCCCGGAATGAGGGCCGGCGCAGCCCCGCCGGAGCGCGGTCACCTTTCATGGGCGTGTTGAGAATCGTCGTCATTGATGGAGACGCGATCTGCGAGCCCCATCTCGTCGTGAGGCCGTACGCGACGTCGTGCCAAAGCGGGTTGTCGTCACCGACCGCGCGGGCATAGTTACGGATCGCGTCGGGCGTCGCGGTGGTCAGCTGCTCCCGCGAACGATTGGGCGTTTCGACGCCGACGAGTGCTTTCGCTGCTTCGATGTCGCGGTCCTGCAGGACGTATTTCGTTGCTTCTTCGAATTCGCGATCGGTGTCAGTCACGCGAATTTCCTCCAGCTGTTCGGACGACCCCGTCATCGGCGAGGCACTGGTAGAGCGCATCGACGATGACGGCGCCCATGAGGGGCATGGCCTGATTCTCGAGATGATTGCGTACGAAGCCGCAGCTGACGCGGGCAACGGGATCCGCGAAACCGACTTGACCGCCGGCTCCCATGTGTCCGAACGCTTCGTCGTTCGGGCCGTGCTGGCGGAGAAGGCCGGGCAGGAGTGCGGGAGCCTCGCGCGTGTAGCCCATCGCCCAGCGGGTCGGTACGCGCATGACCGCGTCGCGGCCGCACACCTGCTCTTCACTGAAGCGCGCGACCGAGGCGCGCGACACCAGATCCTCTCCGGACGCCAACGCCGCGTAGACACGCGCCAGGCCCCGGGCGGTGGACGTTGCGCCGATCGCACCGATCTCCGCATTCAGTACCGCCTCGGTGTTCATGAACGACGCGAACCGGGGCGTGCCCTGCCCGTCGGCGAAGAGGCTTCCCTTGGGGCCGGCGAGCACCGATCGGCCAGCCCATGAGTCAGGATCGAGTGCGGTCAGCGTGTCGCGGCGCGACGAGGTTCGGGGCGTCCACTCCATCACGCGTGCGACTGTCGACAGCGCATCGGTCGGGGTGCCGATGTCGGCCTCGACCGCGAGGGGTTGCGCGATCTCGGTCCTGAAGAACGTCCCAAGGCTCACGCCTGAGGCGCGGCGAACGAGCTCGCCGACGAGCCAACCGAACGTCAGCCCGTGGTATCCGTGCTTGGTGCCCGGATCCCACGCCGACGGCGCCGCTGCGATATCCGCCGCGATCGCGGACGTGTCGTCCCAGCCCGCACCGTCCCACGACATCATCCGGTCGGCGTCGGGCACCCCGATGGCCCCCGACTGGTGACTGAGCACGTGGCGCACGAGCGTTTGCTCCTTGCCAGCGGTTCCGAACTCTGGCCAGTAGGTAACGACGGGAGCGTCGAGGTCGAGGTCGCCTCGATCGTGGAGGAGGTGAGCGCACAGCGCAGTCAGTCCCTTCGTCGCCGACATGATGACGGCGCGGGTGTTCTCCGCCCATGGAATCCCGGGTGCGGCGTCGCCGGCCCAGACGTCGACCACGCACTCGCCATCGACGTACGCGGCGAATGCGCCGCCGCCGGAGCCGAGATCGACGATGCGTTCACGGTCACCGATCGTCACGTGCGCAGCGTCCGCCAAAACATCCACGATGCGCTCGAACCCCGGCGCGGTAAAGCCGTGAACGTCCGTCACAGCGTTCGGAGCTCGTCGTGCACTGCCGGCCACCAGTCCTTGCGCCACCACGAGACGTTGATCCGGTCGACGAGCCCGCCGTAACGGGCGCGTATATCGGCGGCCAGGGTGTCGGGCGTGGCGATGATCGTGAATGTGTCGAGCATCTCGTCGTCGACGAGTCCCGCCATCTTGTCCCACTCGCCTCGCTTCGAGCATGCGTAGAGCTCGAGTTGCAGGTCGCCCAATCCGTGCAGGTCGAGCACCGCTCGATATGCGGGTGTCGACGCGTAGTAGGCCAGGTGCCGGCGCATCGCCGCACGTGCCTTCGGCAGTTGCTCGTCGTTGTCTGCGACGGCGATGAAACCCGGGCATGTGACTTCGATGTCTGCTCGCGCCCGGCCGGACTTGTCGAGACCACGTTGAAGGGCGGGCAACGTGACCTCACGGAGGTAACGCGGGCTCGACACGCCGTGGGTGACGACCCCGTCGGCCACCTCTCCCGCGACTTCGGTCATCCGCTCACCCACCGCCGCGAGGAACACGCGCGGGGTCGCGAACTCGTGCGGTCGTGGTGCGAAGACCGGCGTCATCAGCGCATGGGTGTAGAAGTCGCCCTGGAAATCGAGCCGAGCACCGTCGTTCCACGAATCCCAGATCGCGTGCAACGCGAGCACGAACTCGCGCATCCGAGCCGCCGGCCTCGACCACTGTGAACTGAACCGCCGCTCGATGTGGGCGCGCACTTGCGAGCCCAAACCGAGGATCATCCGCCCGCGCGAGAACTCCTGAAGTTGGTTCGCCGTGTAGGCCACGCTCATCGGGTTGCGCGCGAATGCGATCGCGACGGCGGTCCCGATGGACAGCCGCTCCGAGTGCTCGGCCGCTATCGCGAGCGACAAGAACGGATCGTTGCTTGTCTCGGCGGCCCAGACGCAGTCGAGACCGGCCTCCTCGGCCGCACCGGTTCGGGCGGCGATCGACGCGAGGTTTGCTCCGATGCCGGTGTCGACCTTCATCAGTGAGCCGCGTCCGTCCGGCGGCCGCGCATCGGGGCCGGCGCCGGACCTTTCACCGCGGGTGCATCGACCGACAGATGCAAAGGGATCCCGACTTGGACGACCCGGCCCGCGACCGGGTGGCGGACGGTGGCCAAGAGCGCCCGGCCGAGCACTTGCTCGTCGTCGGGTACGGCGCACGGGTGCACGCTCCTGGCCGCCGGCACACGATGCGCGTCAAGCCGGGCGCACGCGTCAGCGACGGTCATCGTCCCAACCACCCGCGAGATCGCGGGAATCGAGACATCGGCAACGCCGAGTGCGACACCGGTCGCGACGAGCTGATCGGGTGTGACCGCGCAGATCACGAGCCACCCGTCCGCGGCTTCGTACAAGTGTTGACCCGCAGTAGGTCCCCGAAGGTCGGCGCCCACCGCGTCATCCCGTTGACCGTTCATCGCGATCTGCGCGACATGCTCTGACTGGAACACGGTTGCCGTCATCATCAGCGAGGCGTCGACGCTCGTCACGGCGGTACCACGAGCACGCGCGAGCAACGCGAGCACCGCACCGACGGCGAGGTGAATGCCGGTGCAGTAGTCGTTCGCGGTGAAGTTCATCGGTTGCGCCCGGCCGCCGCCTTGGGTCATCTCCATGCCGGTCGCGGCCTGCACGACATAGTCGAACGACGGTCGCGACGCGAGCGGCCCGCATAGCCCGAAGCCCTTCGCGCGGGCGTACACCAGGCCCGGATTGACGGCGCGCAGATGCTGCTCATCGAGCCCGAGTCGTTCCCAGGTGCCCGCGACCGCGTTTTCGACCACGACATCGGCGGCGCCGACCAGGTCCAACAGCCGATCCCGATCCTCGTCGTTGCGAAGATCAAGCGTGAGTCCTCGCTTCGATCGGTTGCCGTCGACATAGATGTTCGGCAGCATCGGCATGAGCTGATATGCGCCTTCACCGCCCGGCGGCTCGACCTTGATCACATCAGCGCCGAGCTCAGCCATCAGGCGTGCGGCCAGAGGTCCCGCCCAGAAGCTCGACATGTCGATCACGCGGTGGCCACCGAGCGCCCCGCTGCCCGAGCCGTGACGACGTGACGGGACGCGACCACCTGCATCTGCGTGGATGCGGATCGGCGGGCCGACCAGACGGAGGTGCCCGAGCGTGGGATCACCGACGTCGGTGAACAATTCGTTGGCGCGCGCCTGCTCGTGCCCGAGCCACTCCTCCAGCGTGTTGCACTTCGACACCGCGGCCGGCGTTGCGAGGAGAGCCTCCTCCCACTCGTCGGCGGTACGCGACGCGAAGCGGCGCGTCATATCCTCGAGCACGCCATCGGACCAACCGCGATCGGCCAACTTCGCGAGCGACGCCGGGTTCGAAAAGTCGAGTCCGCTGTCGCCATCGCCATCGAGGCCGAGGAGCCGGCACAGCTCGCGCCACCGTTCGGTGCCGCTCAGGTTGACCATGACGCTTCGGCCGTCGCGCGTTTCGTATACACGCAGCACCGGCGTGCGCGCCTCGCGTCCCACTCCGGGTCGATGCCGCGCCCGGTGGAAGATCGGACCGCCGTTCAAGAACAGCAGCGCCTCGAACAGAGACGCCTCGACGTGTTGGCCGTACCCGGTGGTCTCCCGCTTCACCAATGCGGCACCCACACCGAGCACGGCGAAAAGCCCGGCAGCCACGCTCGCCATCGGGAACGGCAGCCAGATCGGCCGAGCAGCGGTGAACATGCCCTGTTGTGCTCCCGCGCGTGCGTGGACGAGCGGCTCCCAACCGGGGTCGTCGCGCGAAGGCCCGCAGCTGCCGTACGCCGAGATCGAACAGGTGACGAGGTCGGGTTGGCGTGCCCGTAGCTCGTCGAGCGACAGCCCGAGTCGCGCCATCGCTCCCGGCCGCAAATTCTCGATGAGCACATCGGCGCCATGGATGAGCGCGAGCGCTTCCGCGCGACCGTCCGGCGATGTCAGATCGAGGACCGCGGACGTCTTGCCCCGGTTCCATGCGGCATACCGCGCCGGGTCCTGGCGGTAGGGATCGCCTCCCGGTCGCTCGATCTTGACGACGTCGGCACCCTGGTCGGCGAAGAGGGTCGCGGCGAACGGCGCCGCGACGTACTGGCCGACCTCGACGACCCGCAATCCCGCAAGGAGAGGCTCAGCAGACACGCTGTGTCCCGACTTTCAACGTTCTGAAAGGAACGTCGGCATCCACTTCGACCTCGCGCGGGAGTCCGAGCACACGTTCGGCGATCACGTTCTGCACGACTTCGTTGGTGCCGCCGCCGATCGACGCCGACCGGGCGTTGAGTAACTGCATGCACCACTGCGAGCCTCGAGGACTTGAGGACTCCCACGCCACTGCGTTCGGGCCGGCAATGTCGACCGCGGCCTCGGCCGCGTCCTGTACGAGGCGTGCCATCGCCAATTTGAGGATCGAAGCTTCGCCGCCCGAGCTGCGTCCCGCGCGGCGGTTGGCTTCGAGGTAACTGGCCAGATGGCGGAGCACCATCTGGCGGATACGCAGATCCGCGAGTCGCTGGCGCACTTCCGGTCGGGCGATGACGTCGCGAGCGCGTGCCTCGGACACGAGCGCGGTGAGACCGCCGCGACCGCCACCGGTCGACCCCATTCCCCCGAGCGTCGTGCGTTCGAACGCGAGCATCGTGCGCGCCACCCGCCATCCGCCGTGGACCTCGCCGACCACGTTCGTCGCAGGGACTTGGACACCGTCGAGGAACACCTCGCTGAAGTGCGACTCGCCGGTCATTTGCCGGATCGGACGAACGGAGACGCCCGGCGCGCGCATGTCGACGACAAGCATCGAGATGCCGTCGCGCTTGGGGCGGTCGAGGTCGGTGCGCGCGAGACAGACCGCGAAATCGCTGTGCTGGGCGCCGGACGTCCACACCTTCTGCCCGTCGAGTATCCACATGTCGCCGTCGCGACGCGCTCGGGTCTGCACGCTCGCCAGGTCCGAACCTGCGCCGGGCTCACTGAAGAGCTCACACCAGACGTCGTCGCCGCGGAGCAACGGCGGGATCAGCGCACGCTTCTGTTCGTCGTTCGCGTGCACGAGGATCGTCGGACCGCACATTCCGAGGCCGATGTCGAGCGCACGGGGCGGGAGTTGGAACGCGGTTGCTTCACGGTCGAAGATCCGCTGGAACCTGCCGGGAAGGCCCGCGCCGCCATACTCCTTCGGCCAGGTGATTCCCGCATATCCAGCTTCGGCGAGACGGTGCTGGTATTCCTTTGCGCGCGTCACACCACCGGCGCCGAAATGCGCGTGTGTGCCCTTGCGCGGGAGGGTCGCGTCGAGGAAGGCGCGCACTTGGCTGCGGAACTCGGCCTCGTCGACGGTGTCGGGTGGCACCTCTCACGCCTCGACGCGAGGCGCAGTCATACCGTCGCCAACACGACCGGGCGCGGACGGCCGAGCGCCAACAACCCGCCCAGAGCCATGTCTTTCATCACCCCGGCGAGACGCTCACGATCGACGCTCGTGTGCAGCGACGACACCGACCGCAGCAGACCGTCGACCATCAAGACCGCGGCGCGTGCTTCCTCGTCGGTGAGACCCGGACGGACCTCGCACAACAGGTGTACCCATTCGGCCATCGTCACACGGTCGGTGCGCGCGAGCCGCCGGCGAGCACCGTCGTCCAACGAGCGGAACTCTTGATAGAACACGCCACGCAGGTTGCCGTTCTTCAGTTGCAACGCCACGGCCGCGTCGATGAGGCGCTCGAGCACGACAAGCGGTGGCGCGTCGGTGTTGAGGACGGCGTCGACCGTCCCACGCCACGCGATCGCGGCCTCCTCGATCAAGGTGGAAAGCAGGTCGTGTTTGCTGTTGAAGTACCGGTAGATCGCCGGCCCGCTGACCCCGGCAACCGCGCCGATGTCGTCGAGGCTCGTGGCGCGAAACCCCCGTTCCCGAAACAGGTCGGCGGCCGCGGTCACGATCGCGTCCCGGCGCCGCGCTCCTTTTTTCGTCTTGGCGGGGCCGCTGCGACCGACGGTCGGGGCGCCGTCAACCTCGATCGCGCTCACGTGGTCGCTCCCGGCTCGTACGCTCCGTCCATCGCCAGAAATGTTAACACAGCATAAGGAATCAGTCGAATCTCCCGTTGACTCCGCGGTTGTGCCCACCTATTGTTAGTCAATATTAGCAAATTTACGGAGGGGGATCCACCCGTGGAATTTGGCCTGTTCATGGAGCTGTCGGTCCCCCGTCCGTGGACGGCGCATTCCGAGCGGCAGGTCTACGAGCATGCGCTCGCGCAGATCCGCCTCGCGGACGAGTTGGGCTTCGATTACGTGTGGGCGGTGGAGCACCACTTTCTCGAGGAGTACTCGCACTGCTCGGCGCCTGACCTGTTCCTCACGGCCTGCGCCATGCAGACGAGTCGCATCCGAGTGGGCCACGGGGTGGTCGCCTGCGTTCCGCAATATCAGAGCCCGATCCGCATCGCCGAACGCGCGGCCGCACTCGACATCCTGTCCGGAGGGCGCCTCGAGTTGGGCACGGGACGTTCGGCGACCTGGACTGAACTCGGCGGGTTCCGGGCCAACGCCGACGAGACCAAGAAGACCTGGGATGAGTTCGTCCGCGTCATCCCGAAGATGTGGACGCAGGAGCGATTCAGCTGGCACGGCCGCGCGTTCTCGATGCCGGAGCGGGCCGTGCTGCCCAAGCCGATTCAGAAGCCCCATCCGCCAATGTGGGTAGCGGTGACGTCACCGGGCACCGAACTCGACGCCGCCGATCGCGGCCTCGGGTGTCTCGGGTTGACGCCGGGCGGCTTCGCAGAGTCGGAACGAAAGGTGAAGGTATACCGGTCGCGCATCGAGAACTGCGACCCGGTCGGCGAGGTCGTCAACAACAAGGTGTCGACGATCAACTTCCTTTCGTGCGCTGAGGACGGTGACCGTGCACGCCGCGCCGGACTGCGGGTTGCGAGCATCTTCAGCTACATGGCGTCGCAACTGTTGTCGGCCAAGGAGGTGCTTCCGACTCGCTCCTACCCCTCGGAAGGTCTGCTGCCCGCGCTTCGCAAAGAATCGGGCGGGCCGGGCGATGCGGCCCAGGGCTTCAAAGGTGTGACGATGGGCACGCCCGACGATGTCGCGGCGGCCATCCGCAAGTGGGAGGCCGTGGGCTACGACGGCATCAATTTCTTCACCAACTTTATGGAAGTGCTCCCCCAGCAGTACGTCCTCGACAGCATGCGGATGTTCGCCGAGCAGGTCATGCCTCAGTTCAAGCATGCTCCGAATCCGCAGCCGGTTCCGGTAGGGGCCGACTGATGCCGCTCGCGGGTTCGCTCGACATTCGCTCGCTGCTCGAAGACGCCCCGACGGTCACGCTCGCGGATCGAGAGGTGCGCATCGACAACGTCGAGATCCTGCAGGTGCTATACGAGATCGGGGCGTCCGACATCGAAGCGCTCGTTCCCCCTGCCCTCAACCCGACGATTCCACCGGTCGTCAGTTTCCTCGCGTACCGGGCGGCCGACAGTGAGTTCGGTCCCTTCTCGCTGGTACAGACCCGCCTCAGCGCCCGAGCCGCAGTCCGGCCGCGCGCCTTTCTCGTGTCTGCCTGTTGCGACAACGATGCTGCAGCCGAGGCACTGTCGGGCTCGTGGGGCTTTCGGATCCGGCCGGCAGAAATTCGCATGCGTCGCTATCACGATCGAGTGGACTGCAGCGTCGTCGCCGATCGGCAGACCATCCTCGAGGTCGCACTCATCGATCCCGAGCCGATCACCGGGCACGACATCCAGTACGCCCCCGGTATGCATCTCGCCCGCGTCCGCGACGCCGACAGCACCAGGCCACGTCTCGTTCAGGTCGACACCGAATACGAATTCCGCCGAGCAGACCGCGGACGTCCCGAACTCCGCACGTTCGATGCGTCGGCCTGGGGCGACGGCCGGCTGGTTCCCACCGAGCCGGTCTCCGCGAGTTTTACCGCGTGCGACGTGACCATCCCGCAAATTCGGTACGTCTGCAATCCAGATATCCCCGCGGCAGAGGGAACGCAACATGTGGAAGGCTCCCAGCCGCACGCATGAATGACCCAACTACCGTGACGTTCGAGGTCGAACGTCACGTGTGACCGAGGGGAGCTATACAGATGAAGAACGTTGACGGTTGGGGACGGCGAGGGCGCGCAGGACGTTCGCAATCGGGCCGCGCGTGGGTCGCGTTCGTCTGTCTGGTTGCGGCTGCGGTCGTGTTGAGCGCGTGTGGGTCGGGGGCGTCGAAGACGTCGTCGACGACGTCGCCGACGACGG
>JBKQIY010000233.1:0-85204 GCA_052148155.1 Acidimicrobiia bacterium
TTCGTTCTCCTTCGACGGCACCTTCATACGCCCCGCACCGCTATGCCCACCCGGCGGTCAGTAAATCCCACACCGACCCTCAACGAGTCTGCCCACGGCTGGTCGCTGGGTGTCACTACCTCTTTAGGCGAAACTGCTCGCAGAACACGAACGCAGCACCCCTCGCCCTCCAAGCGCGAGCTATCCCACAGCTCCCTGTCTCTCGACGTCGTGTCGGAAACCATACTGAACGGACTCGCTGGCGAAAGTGTGGAACTGGTCGTACATGGAGATCAGCCACTCGGGAACATCTTCGGCGCGAGATCCGCCGGTACCGACGTCCGATTCATTCGCCAAAGTGAGATCGACGAAATCTTGGACCTGTCGGTCAGACGGCGAGAACATGTGCGTCGTATATCTGTTACGAAAGGAGAACGCGGCGCCCTTCGCGAGGCTCGGATAGACAAACCCGCGATCACACGACGCGTACAGATAGACCAAGGCCTCCACGTCACGACCGACAGCAGCCGACAGAAGGTCCCGCTCGTCGAGCCCCATCAGCGCGGTAGCGAAGCCATCGGTTCCGTAGGTCGCGTGACACAGCCCGGCGATCGATACCGTCTCCGAGCAGCCCCAGGATCGAAGCCGCCCTTCGGTACGCTCCAGATGGTCGAGCAGGCAACCGTTCACGTGTTCGATCTCCGCGGCGCCGCGATCGCGGAGAAGTCGAAGCGCTTGAGTTCTCCGAACGTGGTCGATGGAGCCGGCAGCCGCAACCTTCGACTCCTTCGACTCACACGACGAATCCGTACGCATCTTCCGCTCCTTGTCTCCACGTCGTCCCCGACGTTTCGCTTCCACGCAACAGGTGGATCGTAACTCTGTCGGTGACGCCCGCGATCTTCCGCGACATGTTCGGTCGTGGACGGTCGTGCGTTCTTGCATCAACACGACTGACTTGTCGACCGTGCATTCGGCCGGCTCGGAGACAATGGCCCGACGCCTACCTCGCCGGCACGTTGCGCTCGCACCCGGGGGTCACGGATCAAGCGGTATCCCATGTCGGAAAACGCCTGAGGTGGTGCTGGCATGCACGAAGCGGCCAGCACACTTCACGTCCCGCCCCGCGTACAGGACCACTGGCAGGGACCGGATTGGTGGACGCAAAGGGCTAGAAACCCTCAAAGCAACCCGCCGAGCGGATACACCGCGCGCGTAAGTCCGTCGGCATCCCGTGCGCGGGTGGGCTGTGTCCCGACGCGGACGCAGAAGTCGTCAGAATCACGAAGGCGCCGCCGCGCCCGGTGAGCCGGGGGGCGTCCGCCTCAACTATCGGTCGTTCCACCTATGAAGCGCTTCCGCCAGCGGTAGACGACGACGCCTGCCAGGATGCCCGCGAGCCCGCCGACCCAGGGGCTGATGAAGCCCACGAAGATGGCACCAGCGACGAATGCGGCTAAGCCATACGCCCATGGCTCCTCAAACCACCGGGCAGGACCTCGGGCATCGTCTGGCATGAACCAAGACACTACGACGCCGCGGCCACGCGCCTCTCAGCGGAACCCGAATGGCAGCTCATGGTGCGTTCCACCGCAAATGTCGACGCGCGCCAGTTCAACGAAACCAACGACGAACCACCTCGTCACCCCAGCTAGACGCGGTGAGATAGACCTGATCTGCGAGGTACGCACGTCGCTCGCGGTCGGTGCCTCGGTGATGCTCGGGTTTGTACTGGTTGTGGCAGCGACGCTCGGTCCGTCGTGCGGACGTGCGCGAGCACCCGTCGTCGACAAGATGATGACGCCTTCCCGGATCGCGAACTCCGAGCCGTCGACTTCGACACGGTAGAGCAACTCCCTGGCAGCCTGCGTCGGTACGAGGAGTGACGTCACCAAGCGATCTGCGCGCACGAAGTGGACGTCGACATCGCGGTCGAGCGGCTGACCGTTGTCGCGTCGCGTCAGTCGACGATCGAGGAGTAGATGAGTGCTTTGAGCTGACCGCGGAAGTTGAAAGTGCCTGACGGTATGAGCTGGGTCATGAAGACGACGACGAGCTCCTCGGCGGGGTCGATCCAGAACGCTGTCGAGGCTGCGCCGCCCCACATGAACTCGCCGAATGAACCGGCGGCGGCATTGGCGACGGGACCGTTGCTGACCGCGACGGTAAGTCCGAAACCCATCCCGTCGAAGCCGACCTCGCCGTAACCGCCGGGTAACGCGACTGCGAGCAGATCGGCGCCGCCCGGCAGGTGGTTCGAGCTCATGAGTTCTACGGTCTTGCGGCCGAGGATGCGGGTGCCGTCGAGTTCGCCGCCGTTCGCCAGCATCTGGGTGAATCGCAGGTAGTCGGCGGTGGTGCCGAGCAGACCGCCGCCGCCCGACAGAAGCGACGGCTGGCGGGTCAGTCGTGTGGTCTGGGGATCGTCGACGAGTTGGAGCTGCTTGTCCTCGCCGCGCCGGTAGAGCGCGGCGAGGCGACCGACCTTCGTCTCGGGCACCGAGAAGCCGGTGTCGCCCATGTCGAGCGGATCGAAGATCGCAGATTGGAGGTAGTCGTCGAAGCGTTGACCGGAGATGACCTCGACGAGTCGGGCGCACACGTCGGTCGACCATGAGTACAGCCAATGCGTGCCCGGGTGAAAACGCAGCGGCTCGGGCGCCAGGGCCTCCATCAACGTCTGCAACGTGGCGCCCTTACCCAGCCCGGACGCGCGTCCGCGAGTTCCGATGCTCGCGAGATCGAGACGCGCGCTGCGCGGGCCGTAGCCGATGCCCGTCATGTGCATCATCGCGTCGCGGATCGAGATAGGACGGTGCGGGTCGACGAGTTGCGCGGTTCCGTCGTCGAGACGTTCCTTCACCTTCATGTTCGTGAACTCGGGCAGATATCTATGTATGGGGTCGTTCAGCTGGAAGCAGCCGCGCTCGTAGAGGCTTAGGAGCGCGGTTCCCGTGATGGGCTTCGTCATCGAGTAGAGCCGCCAGATCGTGTCGTCCTCGACCGCACGCCCGCGCTCGCGGTCCCGCATGCCGAGTGAACGAAAGTGCGCGAGGTGCCCGTGGCGCATGACCGCGACCTGACATCCGGCAATCTTGTGCTGCTCGACGTAGCGGGTCTGGAGGTGGTCGTCGATCCGCTCGAGGCGTGCCGCATCGAGACCTGCTGCGTCGGGATCGATCTTCATGAGCCCCTCGGTATCTGACGTGTCGCGGCAACCAAGCCGCGCGAGGACAGGCGCGCCAACAAGGGACAACCATATGACCTGCCTCCGCTGTCGCGCATCGGAGTCGAGGAACAGCCCCAGAATCCAACGGTGCTGTTGGCGATTCGTCTTCGGGGAGTCGAAGGAGCATGCACGTCTGCAGGCGCACACCAGTGCCGAACGCGTCACCGGCCCCAAGGAACGTCAAACGTGGCAGCGCCCATCCCGCATCTCCTGACCGGCAGTCGCTGCCCGCTCCCGTAGACGTCGAATCGGCCCGAGCTTGCGGAGCACTCACCGTTTCTCAGGTTCTCACCGCCCCACGACGGCGCGGCCGCGGTCTCGTTCAGACCAACCCAAGGCGTCACGTCAATCTCTACAAGACAGCCCGCGCTCGCCAGCTGGTCGCCACGCGGCGCCTTCGCGAACTCCTCGCGGTGCACGACGCGGCTCCGCTGCACCCCGATGACGTGACTGTCGACAGCGGCGACCTCACTCCTGAACAGGCCGCCGGCCGCATCGCCCCGACCTCGCGCGCCGGAGCTGATGGTCACCATGTTTCGTCCGGCCGTTGCGTGGTGTCCGCTCACGTCTTGGCGGGAGAGCGTCACCCGTTGCGCTGATAGCGAGCGTGGGCCCGGGTTTCCGAGTTCGGGCCGGTGAGAGACCTGATGTCTTGCCGAGCGGGAGTCGTTCGGCGATTCGGTGGGTCGGTTGGTCGTTTCGAGTACGGTCGGTGCGATGATGGTGGCGCCGCGTTACGAGGGTCCACCGATCATTTCAATCGCGGGGCCGCCAGACGATCAGCTCGTGCCGGTGGTGCGACAGCGACGGCGTCTCGCCGCGATGCTCGTCGACCTTCGCGAGGACGATTGGCGCTCGGGGAGCCGATGTGACGCTTGGACCGTGCAGGACGTCGTCTCGCACCTCGTTGGCGTCAATGTTTTCTGGCGTGCGTCGGTGCTGGCCGGTCTCGCCGGAACTCCGACACGCGTGCTGGCCGGGTTCGATCCCGCGACAACGCCGGCGTTGATGGTCGCCCCGATGCGGGAACTGACTCCGACGGCAGTGCTCGACCAGTTCATCGAGTCGAACGAGGCGTTCTTGAGTGTGCTCGCCGACCTTGACGACGCGGGTTGGGCAATGTTGGCCGAGTCGCCCGCCGGTCACGTCCCGATCCGTTTGATCGCGTCTCACGCGCTGTGGGATTGCTGGATTCACGAGCGCGACATCGCGCTCCCACTCGGGTTGACCCCGTCGACCGAACCCGACGAGGTTGAGGCTTCCTTGCGCTATGCGGCCGCGTTGAGTCCCGCGTTAGCGATCGCTACGGGACACGTTCTCACCGGACGGTTCGCTGTCCAGGCCACCAACCCCGAGCTGAGTTGCGTGCTGGAGGTTGGCGAGTCCGTCGCGGTGCGAGACGAGATCACTCCTCGCGAGGCGCCGTGTCTACGTGGAGACGCCGTCGCACTGATCGAAGCGTTGAGCATCCGCGCACCGCTGCCGGCAGCAACGCCGTCAGCATGGGTCGGATTACTCGACGGACTCGCGACCGCGTTCACCGCCGAGTTACAAGGCAGCTAACAGAACGCTCCCGCAGGCCAAGGTCCGTTTGTCGCACAAGCTCGTCCCCACCGATCGGCTCAGAACGAGAACGCGTGGCTCCGGTCAACGCGCCTCGGGTATCGCGAGATCGTCTTCGATCGCCGGCACTGGGCGTTCGCAGTCGTCGGTGTGACGGTGTGCGAACATCACGAAGCCGCACGACGACCGGACCCCTCACTCGCACGCGCGCCAGCCAACACGGACGGCAATGAACACCGGGCCGACATCTCGCATTCGATGTGGGGAGTCGACCGGAGACCGCGTTGGGCCGTCATGACGCGGTGAGTGGACGTAGGATTCGCCTCGTGCGAGTCCGAGTCGGTGACGTGTCTTTGTGGTTCGACATTGAGGGATCCGCGCTGGTCGTTGACGGCGCGGTCATGCGCGAGCGACCGACGCTTGTGTTGCTCCACGGCGGCCCGGGCTTCGATCATTCGTCGTTCAAGCCCGACTATGGCTGCCTTGCTGAAGTCGCACAGATCGTCTATCTCGATCATCGAGGAAACGGACGCAGCGATCGCGGTGATCCGTCCGACTGGCGTCTTGACGTATGGGCCGACGATGTGCGCGCCTTTTGCGATGCGCTCGGTATCGAGCGGCCAATCGTGCTGGGTTGGTCGTTCGGAGGGATGGTCGCGATGGCTTACGTTGCCCGGCACCCCGATCACCCGGCCAAACTTATTCTGCAATCGACGATGGCGCGCCTGAACGTGCAAAGGATCACTGAGGGCTTTCGTCGTGCTGGGGGCGACGACGCGGCGGAAGTCGCGCAGGATTTCTGGTCTCGCGGCGACCCTGCCGCGATGGCGGCATACGCCACTACATGTCTTCCGCTCTACAGCGCCAACCCGCCCGACCAGGAGGTGCTGAGCCGCTACGAACTCAACCTCGAACTCCTTATGGACCCGGCCCGGGGTTCTGCGTGACATGGACATGCTGCCGGGCCTCGCGGCCGTCAAATGTCCGACACTCGTCATCGCCGGCGAAGACGACCCAATCTGCACGATCGACGACATGCAAGATGTCGTCGATGCCCTGCCGAGAGAACATGTCCGCTTCGAGCGAATCGCCAACGGAGGACACTTCCTCAATCGAGACGACCCCGAACGCTTCTTCGCCTTGGTACGCGACTTCGTCAGCATCTAATCGACGCCGACTGCACGGCAACCACCTGCTCCAGACGTATCGACATTCCGAGTCGGCGTTCCCGCGGCGTTCGCGGTCGCTGGTGCGTGGCCCAGCGTCGACGTCGTCCGCAGCCTCCTCGGCCAGTAGATCGAGATCTCACACTGGCCAGGCCCCAATGCAAGGCCATCGGCATCCTTGGCACTATCGACCCGTGGGAGCGACCGGATATCCCCCCACGCCGCACCGCCCCAGCAAACTCGTCGCCTGATGCGAACCGCTGCGCACAAGACATGACAGGACGGACTCGCACGCGGCACACACCTGCGCACCCACGCCGGCCCTGTTCAAGTCGATCGTTGGACGGTCCGAGAATGGTCTGCGACCAAAACACGGAGAGGAGTCCGATGCCGCGAGGGCGCGTCTGCGTGATCGCCACCGTGCTGTTGGCGTGGCTCGTCGTTGGTCCGACAACACCCGCCGGCGCGCTCGGCTCGATCCAGGTGGTCACGCATCCGGACATGCCCTCGTTCGCGCCGAGCTGGGCGAACAACGCGCAGGACCAGGCCGGACCCGACCCTGACGTCGTGCGCTTCGGCACTTCGTATTACGCGTACACGACCGGGACGACGTGGGGGAACCACATCGGCGTGCTCCGCTCGAGCGCGCCGGCCAGCGGCTACGAGACAATCACCGGCAAGCCCTATGGCTCTTCTGCCTTCCCGTCAGTCCCGTGGAACCAGACCGTCCGGCCGTGGCAGGTGAACAGCACCCAGAACGCGCCGGGCGTGTTCCGGTACGACGGCCGCTACATCATGTACTACACCGCGCAGGCCGCTTCGGGGCACGATGGCCACTACTGCCTCTCGCGCGCGACTGCCCGCAATCCTGCCGGGCCGTTCGTGGACCGGTCGAACGGCCCGTGGATGTGCATGGACGGAGCGGGCGGCGTGATCGATCCGAGCCCGTACGTCGACGCGCACGGCCAGGCTTGGCTTTACGTCAAGACGTACGACTTGGTAGAGCGCGGCCCGGAACCCGCGCGGATTTGGGTGATGCGCTTGAGCCGCGACGGTCTGAACCGCGTGTCATCCCCGGTGCCAGTGTTATCGCAGTCGTCGATGTCGAGCCCGTACGAGACGGTCGAGAACCCGCAAATGCTCCAGGTCGGCAACACGTACCTTCTGTTGTTCTCTCGCGGTTCGTGGAACTCGAGCAACTATCGCCAGGGCTACGCGATCTGCTCCGGGCCGGCGGGCGGCTGTCATGAGACTGACGATGGCTTCCTCCGGTCCTATGGCAGTGTGCTCGGTCCGGGTGGCGGCACGATGTTCACCGACCCGCGCGGACATCTCTACATCGCGTATGACGGTTGGCACGGCGCGTCGTCGTGTACGGGCGACAGTGCGAGTTGCGCCCGCATGCTGTTCGTCGCCCGCGTGAACTTCTCCTGATCGGCCAGGCGTGGCAAGAACGGTCCAGAACGGGGTTCCGCAACGACCGAGCGAACCGCGTCAAGAACGGCTAACCTCCAGGTCGAGGACTTTCGATAGGTCCTCGTTGGACAGAGCGGTTTGACCGTTCGGGAAGTCGTAATGGTTCCAGCCGTCGCACGGGACGAGGGCTTCGATCGTGTTGCCGGTGTCGAGCGCCTCGACTCGGCACTCGTACCACGTCTGAGTCAGTGTTCGAGGTGGTAGCTGGCCTTGTGAAGCGATCGTCACACCTACCGCGATCTGGACCGGCCCGCTTCGACCGACCTGTGCTGGTGTGATGGTCCACGACCCGTGCAGCGAACCGCGCCCGGAGGTAGCGAATGATGGCGGCCCGTTGCCCACGCGGAGGTAGGTTGACGCCGCGTTCTCGCTCCTCACAGTTGCATGTAGCCGAAACCTCAGCGTTCGGCCCCGCACGACGGTCAGCTGCACGCGGTCCCGAATCGTCGGCCCGAATAGGTCTCCGAACTTCCGGTACTCGCGCACGAGGAACGCGACGCGGCGTGGGTAGCGGGCAACGAGTTCGAGCCGCTTTCCTGGGATGTCGAGCGCGATGAGGTGCGTGCCGGACAGCCGATAATCGTTCGCATATCCGAGGTATGGCGCACCGGGTGCGTCGGAAGGAGTGAGCGTGAGGGTCGGCTGCGACGACGATGGTTCGGCGAGTTCCACGTCGGCTGAGCGGGCCCGACCCTCCTGCTTGGCATACGAGAGCACGTTGAGCGAAGCGACGCCCGCCCAGACCGTGGCGACCGCCGCGAGGCCAATCAGCCAGGGCGCTCGCAGCCTGACACTCGTCATGCCCCACGCGGCGAGTACGCACAGCGGCGCAAGCGCGGCGTAGTCGTAGAACGGACCCAGCGCGCGGTCGATCCCGAAGAGCTCAGCGTTAGCCGTGGCCCACCAGAAGAAGTAGCCGCCGAACACGACCACGCACATACTTACCAGAAGCCAGCAGCAGGGATCGCCGCGACGACACCAAAGTGCCGCGACCACGAAGAACAAAACCAGCGGTGCGAGAGCGACGAACCGTGGCATCAGCGCGAGGTCATGGCCGAGCGTCGACCACGCTCGTCCAACGGTGTAGTGAAGCTCGTAGGAATGCCCCGTGTCGGGCGTGACGTAGCTCGAACGCCAGCCGAACAAGAACGTATCCGTCTTGCCCGAAACGCCGTACGGTAGCCGCAGCGGGTTTCCCGTCACCGCGGCGTCGTACGCGAGCAGGATCGCCGCGAACGGCGCCGCGCCGGCAATGAAGGCGAGCAGAACCCGCGGACGCGCAAGCTCCGTCCGCATCGTCGTCACGAGATAGACGAGCACCGGTACAACCGCGAGCGCGGCATCGAACGGCCGATGCAGCGCCGCCAGGCCGACCAGCATCCCACCGACGACCCACGCCATCGCCGTGCGCACGCGCGCAGCCCTCAGCAGTGCGGCGGCGGCGCCGGTGCAAAGCACAAACGAGAGCTGGTAACCAAGGAGCGAGGCGCCCTGAACCCAAGTGAAGGGCGAGCCAAGGGCGAGCGCCGCCGCGAGCAGCGCGACGCGACGTTCTTTCGTTATCTCCCAACCGAGCCACGCGACCGCGATCACGCCTGCGCCGCTGCACAGCATTCGCAGCGGCAGACTCGATCCGAACAGCCAGTCCGAGGCCGCAATCGCGGCCGGCCACTCAGGCTGATACTTGAACACGACGCGATCGCCACGTACTCCGCTCAGAAACGGAACAAAAAATGGGACGCGGGAAGAGGCATCGAGGTAGAGATGCCCCTCCCGCAGCGCGTTCGCCTGGGTCTGGTACGAGACCTCGTCCAGATCCGTAGTCCCGTGAGGAAATACCACCTCGGCCATCGCAGCCGTACCCGCCATCGCGAAAAGCGCCAGCAGGACGAGCCCGAGCCGAGCCTTCGACTCCACCGCCGCACGCAAAGTCGCGAGCCGAGCCATCTCAGCAACCTACAGATCGCGCTCAGCCGGCGTCGCGTTCGATCGTTGTGCCAGATGACAATCACCCTGACTCGTCCTCAGCATGAGCATGCGCGTCCACCGTGACCTACTCGACCACGGTAACGACTCGCGGTTCTCGTACGCAGACTGCACCTGTCGGAAACCCGTGCACCTTGTCCTGTCGGGTCACGTCCATCAACAATTCGATGTGACGCGCAGAGGCGTCAGATTCATCGGGGCGCGGTCGACGTTCCGTCAGCTACGCCACGGCGGCGACCCGCGTTGCACCGATACCGGCGAGTACCCGCGGCACGGCTCTACGACCTCCTCGAGGACGGTGAAGTCTCACGGCTTTCGTTCGCGCCGGCTGAAGCCCGACCTCGACGCGGCCATCGTCGGATCGCCGGAACGGGTAAAAGTATACCCGAATAATGCGTTATGGCGTCAGCATCCTTGACCGTTCACGCCAGGGTTTACGCGTCCGAACAAGGGGGAGATGTGTCCGCGCGGTGTGGGCGGTTCCCGACGCTGTGAGTCTGCGGTCCGACGCGCGACGCACGGGCCAGGAGTCGCGACGTCAGGAGATACGCGCGTTGGTTGGTGTTGCCTTCTCGCCCTCTCAGGATGGCTCCGATCGCAGGCCACCGCTCGCGGCGGGCAGATCCGTCGCGGGATCGCTCCGGGAATCACTCGGGACCTCGAACGCCAAGTCCGGACCAAGGTCTTCATCGTTGACGGCGAGCGAGACTGACCGAGTGCAGAGCATCCCTGATCGCTCGCATCCAGACGGAGGGAGCCGGTAGAGCCGAGAACCGGTGACCTACGCCCTCGCGACCGGTACGGCGCGGCCTTTGGAGGGCAGCATTGCGGTGTCGTGCCGCGAGGGCGAGCTGCGTTCAGGCGGTTGCACTCGTTAGCGTCGGGCTATGAGCGGTTTCGGCGTCGAGCGCATGACCCCGCAAGACGAGCGAGCCGCGGCTGTCACCCTCGCCCGAGCGTTTCACGATGATCCACTGTTCAACTTCTTGGTACCCGACCTTGTGAGCCAGGCCCACGCCGCGCTCGGCTTCATGCAGTCTGCCATCGTCGACGCTCGACCGTTCCACGAGGTCTGGATCGCGCGAGTCGGCGCGAAGATCGCTGGCGTGGCCGTGTGGCTTCCGCCCGGTGCATATCCGCGCGGGCCACGACGCGAGGCGGTCGGAGTTCTGCGCGACCTCCGCTCCATCGGGCGTCTCGGTCGGCGTCTACCGAGTTGCGTGCGGTTGCAGGCCGCGGTCCAGCGCGCGCACGCACAGCTCAAAGATCCGCACTGGTACCTCGCGCTCCTCGCCGCCGATCCATTGTTTCAACGCGCCGGGATCGGAACCGCGCTGCTCGTGCCCGTCCTCGATCGATGTGACACCGAGGAGTCCATCGCCTACCTCGAAACACAAAAGGCGGACAACGTGCCCTGGTACCACCGATCCGGTTTCCAGGTCACCGAGCAACTGGATGTCTCCGCGTGCCCGCCCATGTGGACCATGCGCCGCGACCCTCGCTGACCCGACCGACGGACAACACCGGGAACGTTGTTGTCGTCCTCCCCCCGAGATCAGCCGAAACGCCCACACGACCACGCGCGACAAGCCGGACGCCGTAACCCTCAGACTGCCCCAGATCACGCGTCCCACGTTCCCGGCTGTCCGCGCACTCGGGCGACCGTCCGGTATTCCGGGCCGGAGCTCGCGGCGGGTCTCGAATTGCAACAACCAGGCCGAACCTCACGAGGTTGCCCTCGCGATGAACGATGAGAGCAGGTCGGTGGGTCCGTCGATCCCGGAGAGTGCAAACAGCGCACCCTCGACCCATACATCGGGCGGGCCGACCAGCCCGTCAAGCACGTCGTCAAGCATGGCCATCAGGAGCTCGCAGGCGCGTGAGGGCTAGGTGCCCGTGATGTCTTCGAGCGGTGTGACCGGTTTCGAGAGGCCGGTGTTCCCGAGCGATGAGTCCCATGTCTCGAGGCGCCAGTTGTCATCGGCCGCGTACTTGCCCGTGTGCAGCGACGAATACGGTCCCGAGCCCCGATTCGTGATCGGTCCGAAGTGATTGACGGTGTTGATCCAGTTGGTGTTGTTGAGGTACGGCCCGACGCGCTCGGCGATGTCGTGGAACATTGAGACCACCTGGCAGGCGTCATTGATAGTCCCGTATGTGTCGTCCAGCCTGCCGTTCGGCAACTTGATCGAGCGCAAGTCGTTCGGTGCGACCTTGCCTGTCGCTTCCTGATAGATGGACGCGCAGTACTTCCAGTTCGCGCTGTCGTTGTACTCCTCGGCTGAGAGGCCACCCGCGGTGAGGATGCCCTCGTACGGGTTCGGCTTCACGCCCGCCGTCTGTTCCTCAGCGGCTTGGTCGCCGACGTCGCCGTTGTCGGCCATGAGCAGCATGTTCGGGAATGCATGTTTGATCTTCGCGACGAACGACTTCGTGGAGGCCAAGTCACCCGACAGGAACAGTGCGTCGACATGCTCGGTCTTCCACTTCTCGATGAAGCTGTCGAGCTGGGCCTGACCCGCCGTCGTGTCGCCTGTGGTACCGACATCGAGGATCGCCGTAGATGCCGGCTTCACTCCCGCCTGCTCCAGGTCGGGCACGATCGTGCCATTCACCACACTCGACTCTGTCGTGTCGCCGAGCACCGCGACCGTTTTCCCCCTCAGCGTGTGCTCCTTGTTCAGGAGCTGGATCAGGATCGACGCTTGACGTTCGGGTATGTCTCCGGGAGTGACGATGAGACCTTGTGGAGATTTGTCGATGATCGCCTGGGTCAGATTGAAAGTCATGAGCACGCGGTGCTCCTGGTTTGCGATGCAGGTCTGCGCGTCACCGGAGAAGTCGATGAAGCTCCCGATGACCGCAAACACGTTGTCGTCCTGCGCGAACGATGTGCACAACGCGAGAATGCTCGCAGTGCCGAGCGGCGTGTAGAACTTGAAGTAGGGAACGATTTTGCGGCCGTTGATACCGCCGTGCGCGTTGATGTTGTCGATGTATATCTGGTAGATCTGCTTCTGCTCGGCCTTCGTGCGAATCAGGTCGGTGAACTGCTCGATCTCCGTGAAGTCGACGAGCGCGACGCCGACCCGGATGGAGGTCGCAGACACCCCATTTCCGAGCGCCTTGTCGATCGGGGTGTTGGCTGCGGTCGTCGAGGTCGTCTGCGCTCTCGAGACGCCCGAGCCACACGCGCTGAGCGCCGACGCCGCGAGCACGACCACCGCGACCGCCAACACGATGCCGCGGGAGCGGTGAACGTTCTCCACGCCTTCGACTCTCCCTGTTCGCACGGTGATCCGACGCTAGATCGAAGACGCCAGTCTTGTCTCGCGCGTCAGCTGATCTGGACCACCACCGACGAGGCCGGGCTGATGACGAGCTCTGCGCCTCGGGGTAGCGGCGTGGTTGCACCCGTCCACGGGTCGAGCAGGAGCCGCTCACCGGCGACGGGGACCTCCGCCACGACGTGCAACGTCCGGTAGCACTCGTTGGCGAGCAGCCAGGCGTGCACGCCGTCCTTGACGACGTGGCGGACCCGCAACGCGGGTTCGGGCTCGGCGAGGACGAGATCGGGGCCGGTCCGGGCGCGAATCGCCTCGACGAGCTGGGCCGGCGAACGGCTGGGCTCGGGCGCGCCAACGCTCGCGGCGATTTCCGCTGCGGAGTTGCCCGCGCCATACGTCACGACCCGGCCCGCGGCGGCGAGCGGACGCAGCGGGTCGAGCACCTCACGCGGCGGCGGGAGCTGCGCGTCCACGATCAACACGTCGTAGTGCATGCCGGCCAGATGGAGACCGTCGGCATCGACGGTCGCCTCCTCGCGCAGATGTCGAGCCTCGAGGTACGTGAAGTCGATCTGGTGCTCGAACAACACCCGTGCCGCGGCCCACGGGAGCGCGTTGCTGTCGCCGAGAATCGTAACGGAGCAGACGTGACGGCTGTCCGTGTTGAGCCAGCACAACCATTGGCAACCGCGCGCGAACGGCCGGTACCTGTCCCACCACGGGCTGTTCGGCCCGACGTCGGGCGGCCGCTCGTACGCGCGGGGTCCGCGCACGGAATAGTAGAACGCGTGCGGGTAAAGCCGATTGACGCCCCGTACAAAGCACCAGTTCGCGAGGCCCAGCATCTCACGCTCGTCGAATCCCTGACCGTACGCGCCGAAGCACTCGTTGCTGTTGAAACGGCGACCGAGATGAAGTGCCGCTGACGAAGAGCACTTGGCCTGGGTGGACTCTCGGCCTTCGACCGCTGTTGGGCTGTCCGGCAGGACGGATCGCCACACAAGATCCTGGCCGGGAACTTGAAACCATCGTTGCTGGCCGAGATCGGTCGGTTGGCCCGGGTGACCGCAGAGATCGACGCGGTGGGCGGCGCACCAATCCGACAACTGCCGGTAATAGGTTTCCTCGGTCCGTTGGCGTACGGCTCGGTGGTAGTCGGATTGCACTCGAGGCGCGTCGGGTTCGCCGTCGTCCCACAGTCCGTTGAGCGCCGCCGTGAGGTCGCGGCCGAGCAGGCGGTGCACGTGGTCGAGGATGCCTGTGGTGCCGGGCCGCACGCCGACTTCCCGGCAGCGGCCGAGCAGTCCTGGCTCGTCGGTGAAGATGCCGGTGACAGTGGAACCGAAGAACTCGCCGAACTCAGAGAAGTACCGCTCGTATACGAGGTCAATGAACGAACGGACCGCGGCCGGGTTGAGGATGTCGGCGGCAGGAGGTTCGTCTTCGGCGGGTTCGTCCTCTGGCCTTCCGGACCATGCGGCCTCGTCGCGGTAGTGCAATCCGCGGATGACCGCGTCGACGGGCCGGTCGATGATCGCCCAGCGGTCTCCGTGACGATCGGGTATCTCCGCGACCACGGTCGCGTCTGCCGGAACGGCCTGGCCGGCGCGAATTCGATCGAGACATCGACATCGATGGCCGACGTCCCTCGCGACGACATGACCGCTTGCGGATCCGGACGGGTACATGCCCTCGTCGTAGAGGATGACCTGCATTCCGCGTTGTCGGGCCTCGTCGAGAGCAAGGCGCATGCAGGCGAGCAGCGCGTCGGACATCCAACCCAGATCATGCGGCAATCCGACTCGAGGATGGAGGACGAAGCCGAACACGCCGCGGGACTCGAAGTCGTCGATCTGGCGGATCAACTCCTCGGGGTGCAGATTGTCGTTCCAGAACCAGAAGGGCAGCAATGAGTGCTCGCGCGGTGGATCGAAGTCGAGCAGGCTCAGCACACCGCCGACGGTAGCCAACGCTCGCCAACGGGGAACAGCCGACGGAGGCCAGCATGCCAGCGGCACTTCGGCCGATGGGGGAGCTGATGTCCACGGCATCGAGTACGGATACCAGCCTGGTGTTGGATTGCTCGCACGCGCCAGCCACCTTTCAGGACTGCATCGTCCGTCGTGCAAGGCGATCCATCTTCCCAATAGATCACCGCGTCGAATCGGTCGAGCTGGGAGAGCATGTCGTCGAACTCGGGGTCGGCTCCTGCCGCTGTAGGCCGAGCGGTCGTCGTCAGCGAAGACCTCGACGACTTCAGAACCTCGCGCCGGGCGAGCGCTCGATCGTCGGCCGGCTGGCGTTCAGTTCCGCCCTTGGTACCGTCCCCGTCGTTGGTGTGACGATGTGCGCGAAACGTCTCGCGAGATAGCGTCGACCACGGGACTCACCGGAGCACACAAGGGGTGTGCCCGAACAATGCGTTATCGCGTCACCATGTTTCGATTTTCACACCAGGTTGCGACGCGCCGTCAGTATTGGATGTCGAGCGCGTAGCGCAGCGCGCGGTCGAGGTCGGCGCGGGCTCGAAGGTCGAGATGTCCGGCGGCGCGGTCATCGAGTGAATCGACGGGAATCGTGATCACGTTGTCGCACGTGATCACGCTCGAAGCGGCCAGGCCCTCATCGGTTCCGACTTTCACCTCTGAGCGGATGCCGCGCATCGTTCGAGTGATCGGCGCGCACGTGATGGCTGTCAGCACGGCGAGCGCGGCGTCGCGCGTCAGTACGCAGACCGGGCGTCGCCCCGCAGGCGGACCGAGGTCGGCCCAAACGATGTCACCGCGCGCTACCACTCCGGTGTGGTGCGCGCGGCGAGCCGGGCGGCCACGGTAACGAGAGCCGGATCTTGCGGTATCCGGCGGTACGACTCCCGGAGCTGATGGTCAGCCGTTGCGAGTTCGGAGGCCTCGAGGACTGCGGCCGCGCCGAGCCGCAAGAGCTCCGAACGATTCGTTCCCTGTGCGGCGGCTAGCCGGTCCAGGCGTTCGACGAGCTCGTCGTCGAGTTGCACGAGCACCTCTCTTCGTCCCATGACCATATGGTAGAGCATATGGTCATGGGACGGTTTCAGCTGGAGGTCGGATGTCGACGCTCGTCTATCTGTACGGACCGCCGGCAGCCGGAAAGCTCACGATTGCCGAACGGCTTGCTGAGCTGACCGGATCGCGGCTCTTTCACAACCACCTCACGGTGAACGCGATCACGCCGGTCTTCGAGTTCGAGTCTCCCGCGTTCACCGAGGTGCTGCACCGCCTTCGGCTGGACGTCTTCGCCACGGCGGCTCGCGCCGGCGTGGACTTGATCTTCACCAACAACTCTGCGTGGAGCGGACAAGACGCGCGCACAAGGTTCGTGACGTTTGCAGACAGCGCGGCGCGCATCGTCGCGCAGAACGGTGGGACGACGCGGTTCGTGCAGATCATGGCTCCATCTGCCGTCCTCGAGAGCCGTCTCGCGGACGACTCGCGCCGCGTGCATGGCAAGCTCGTCGACGTGCGGCGGCTTCGCGCACTCCTCGCGACGCACGACGCGGCTCCGCTCCACCCAGATGACATGATTGTCAGCAGCGGCGACCTCACTCCTGAAGAGGCCGCCGGCCGCATCGCCGCCGAACTCGTACGCCGCCGGAGCTGACGGTCACCACACTTCGTTGGGCCGTTGCGCGGAGCCCGCTCACGTGCTCGCGAGATAGCGTCACCGGTTGAGCTGACCGCGCGTACATACGAGGTGTGTCCGAAGAATGCGTTATGGCGTCACCATGTTTCGATTTTCACACCAGGTGGCGACCCGCCGTCAGTATTGGATATCGAACGCGTAGCGAAGTGCGCGGTCGAGATCGGCGCGGGCTCGAAGGTCGAGATGTCCGGCGGCGTCGCGCTTCGTTGTCGTTCACGACGAACCCGACACGGTCGGGGACGCGGGAGTCGAGTCATATCTGTCGGACTGACCGTCCTGCGTCGTTGCACAGGTACCACTGAGTGTGTATAGTTAGACGTATGCCTCGTATGCAGGTTTATCTGCCCGACGACTTGTACGACCAACTCAAAGCGCGTGGGCTACCGGCGTCTGAGTTGCTCCAACAAGCTGTCCGCGCCGAGTTGCGCCGCCAGGCACTGATCGACGAGACCGACGCATATCTCGATGAGTTAATCGACGAGGTCGGCGAACCCACCGGCAACGAGATCGCTCGAGCCGAGGGGATCGCCCGCCAGCTCCAGCACTACGCGTCGGAGCGAGCCAGCTGAGCGGTGCTTGTTCTCGACAGTGGTGCCGTGACACGGCTCGCTCGACGCAATCGACAGAACGCTGCGACGATCACCGTGCTTCGCCGCGAAGGGCTCTGGCCGCCCGTCGTCCCTTCTCTTGTCGTGGTCGAATCGGTGACCGGCCGTGCAGGGTCGGATGCGAACACCAACCGGTTGCTGAAGACCTGCGACATCGTGACTGAGCTGCCCGAAACGACCGCACGTCGCGCCGCCGAGATGCGCTACCGAGCGAAGCGCGGCTCGGCCGTCGACGCCGTCGTAGTTGCCATTGCCGAACCCGGCGGAAGCGTTCTCACCGGCGATCTCGAGGATCTCCGAGCGTTGGCGAGCCACGCAGAACACGTCACTGTCGAAACAATCTGACTCAGCTGCGGTGCCCAGCGTGCGCTCGCGGGGGCCGTCGGGTTGCCGAGGGCATCGCAGCCCCGGCTCCCACAGATCCGGACGTAACAATCTCCCGTTGTCCGGCTCCGCTCACCCGTTGATAGTCACTCCGTACGAACCCATTCCTTGGGAATGGCTTCGTCGGGCCGTTGCGCAGTATCCGCTCCCGTCTTCTCGGGATAGCGTCACGCGGTGCGCTGACCGCGCACACATGCGAGGTATACGAATAATGCGTTATGGCGTCACCATGTTCATGACGGACCAGACGATGTCGCCCTCCGTGCTGTCGCGCGCGGTCGAAGAACGGGGCCTGTACTCGCTGTACGTGCCCGAGCACACGCATATACCGACGAGCCGGTTGACTCCACCACCTACCGGCGACGCTGAGCTACGCGATGAGTACAAGCGGACGCTCGACCCGTTTGTGGCGCTCTCGATGGCCGCGGCCGTGACCGACCGTCTGGTCGTCGGTACCGGAGTCTGTCTTGTGGCCCAGCGCGATCCCATCGTGACCGCCAAGGCGATCGCGACCTTGGATCGACTCTCGGAAGGTCGGTTCGTGCTCGGTATGGGCTTCGGTTGGAACGCCGACGAGATCGCGAGCCACGGTGTCGCGATGCCCGACCGACGTGCGGTCGCGCGCGAGCACGTGCTCGCGATGCGCGCCCTGTGGAGTGCCGACGTTGGTTCGTTCGACGGTCAGTTCGTCGAGATCCCGCCTTCATGGTCGTGGCCGAAACCGGTTCGGTCACAAGGTCCGCCTGTGCTGATCGGTGGGTCTGCCGGGCCCAAGCTGTTCACCCACATCGCGGAGTACGCCGACGGATGGATCCCTATCGGTGGCGCGGGCGTGCGCGGTGCGTTGCCACATCTGTACCGGGCGTGCGAGGCCAACGGCCGAGACCCGACGACCTTGCAGATCGTCCCGTTCGGGACTGTGCCGGACGCAGGCAAACTCGAGTACTACGAGTCGATTGGCGTGACCGAGGTCGTGTTGCGCCTGCCGTCGGCGAGTGCCGATCGTGTGCTGCCAATGCTCGACCGCTACGCGTTGTTGGTCGCGTCCTGAACCGGTACGACGTTCGTCTCGTCACGTGCTCGGTGCTTCCGACGCCCGATCCGGACACTCCACTTCTCGCTGAGGCGCTCACGCGTGCCGGCTACGACGTCGACATCGCCGACTGGCGTGATCGGTCGGTCGACTGGTCGTCATCGCCTCTGACTGTGCTCCGTTCGCCGTGGGACTATGTCGATCACTATGTCGAGTTCCTGACGTGGGCCGAGCAAGTGAGTGCGTCGTCGCAGCTGTGGAACCCGTTGGCGCTCGTGCGCTGGAATACGCACAAGGCGTATCTCCTGGATCTCCGGGAGCGTGGCGCGCCCGTGGTGCCGACGGTGGTATTGCTCGGTGGGTCGGCAGCGTCACTCGACGGCATTTGCGACGCTCAGGGCTGGAATTCAATGGTCGTGAAGCCGGCCATTTCCAGCGGAGCGAAGGGTGCACTTAGGGCCGAAGTTGGTGACGCGGCCGCGCAGGCTCATCTCGACGATCTCCTCGCGTCGGGTGACGCCCTCGTTCAGCAGTACGTGCCGGCAGTGGCGAGCGAGGGCGAATGGTCGGTGGTCCTGATCGAGGGCCGCGTCTCCCACGCGCTGTGCAAGCGGCCGGCTTTCGGCGACTACCGCGTGCAAGAGGAGTGGGGTGGCAGCGTCGAACGCGTCGAGCCCCACGCGAGCCTTGCGGAGCTCGCGACGCGTGTGTGCGAGGTGCTACCCACACAGTCGCTGTACGCGCGCATCGACTTGGTCTCGCTGAGCGGCCAGTGGCACGTCATGGAGGTCGAGGTGACCGAGCCGAGCCTCTGGCTCCATTTGGCGCCCGACACCACCCGTCGGCTGGCGGACGCGATCGGTCGGCGCGTATCGCGAGAATAGGTCGTCCCCTCCTCTACGCTCGAGGTTATGGTCGCATTCGGCGCTGGTGGGGTGGGTGCGATCGTCGGCCTCGTGATCGGGGTTTCGCTCTCGGTGTACGTGGCGTTCCTCGACGCTCGCAAGCGATCGGCAGAAATTCGTGTCCGAGCGAAGTATCGGGGATCGCTGGTCGTCGTTCCGACCGTCTTCGCCGGTCTCGGGGCGCTCGTGGGCCTCGGGATCGTCCGCCTCTTGTAGTCGAGGCCGCCATCAAGACCTCGCGACGATCTCGTCACGGGTGCAGGGCCCGAGCCTGGTCCGCAGACGCACCCACCCACAGACCCCAACCCGCCGAGTTGTTCGGCAGTCACCTCGGCGGCGCGCGAGGATGGCAAGATGCCCGCCGACCTCAGCGCGATCCAATTTGACCCTGCGCAGTATCCAGCCGAGCCGCTGCCCTGCCTGCGGTGTGGCGCGGTTGTGCCGATGCGCTTCCGGGGCCCGTGCCCGGCATGCGCCGATGAACTTCACGCCAAATTCCGAGGAGAGGCCCGGGTCGTCGCGGGTGCGGAGTACGAACCCGCCATGCACGTGACGCCAAACGCCGTTGCGTTGAAGGACGACTAAGCGCGCGTCTGGATCGCAAGTACCGTCTGGGCGTATGCCGACCGGCACCCGTACCCGCGACTGGACCAAGTTCGATTACTACGCGCTGCTCGGCATCGAATCCACCGCCGACGCCGACGAGGTGACACGAGCGTTCCGAGATGAAGCGAAGCGCTCGCACCCCGACGTGGCGCCCGATGCGGTGGCCGCGGCGCACTTCAGTGACGTCGCCGCAGCGTACGGGGTGCTCGGTGACCCCCATACCCGGCGCGCCTACGACCAGGTGCGCGCCGAGTCTCGACGACGGGCGGAAGTGCCGGCCAACGGTGCGGCGTCCGGCGGCGTCGCGACGGAAGCGCCGGCCGTACGCAAGGCTTGGTCGCGCCGTCGTGCGTATACAGCACTGCTTTCGGGTGTGCTGGTCACAGTGCTCGGTGTCGGTGCGGCCGTGCTGACGTGGTCGATGTACGCGCACGACGCCAACCAGCGTTCCCGGTACCTGCCCGTGACCGCGACGCGCATCGACATCAACGGCGCGTCGATGGACAGTTTCCAGACGCGAACGGGCGAGCGTGTACTCGTGCGCGAACCCCAACAGCATGGGGATCCGAGCGCGCTGGGTCCGACCGTGAAGATCCGTTACGACCCGGCCGACCCCGAGCGCGTGATCGCCGACGACAACAACATGGGTCGCGACATCACCTTCACGATCGTCGCGCTCAAACTGCTCATTGGTGGACCCGTGTTCATGGTGTTCGGAGCGCGGCGACTTCGGAGTGCTACAGCCGCTCGATGATTGTCACATTGGCCTGACCGCCGCCTTCACACATGGTCTGGAGCCCGTAGCGGCCGCCGGTACGTTCGAGTTCGTGGAGCAGCGTCGTCATCAAGCGCGCGCCGGTCGCGCCGAGCGGGTGACCGAGCGCGATCGCGCCCCCGTTGACGTTCACCCGCGACAGGTCGGCGCCGGTCTCCTTCGCCCATGCGATCACAACCGAGGCGAACGCCTCGTTGATCTCGATGAGATCGATATCGGCAAGGGTCATGCCTGACCTGGCGAGCGCGTGGGCCGTCGCCGGAATCGGAGCGGTGAGCATCCACACCGGATCGGCGCCGCGAACCGAGAGGTGGTGAATCCGGGCGCGCGGCCGCAGCCCGTGCGTCACGACCGCGCGTTCGCTCGCGATCAACAGCGCGGCCGACGCATCCGAGATCTGCGACGACACCGCCGCGGTGAGGCGTCCGCCGTCAACCAGCGTTCGGAGCGAGCGGATCTTGGCGAGGTCGGGTTCGCGTGGGCCCTCATCGAACGTCAAGCCAGCCAAGGGAACGATTTCGCGTTCGAAACGACCTTCGGCGCGTGCTCGCAGCGCGCGCGTATGCGACTCGACCGCGAAGGCCTCCATGTCTTGTCGAGTGATGTCCCACTTCTCGGCAATCATCTCCGCGGCGCGAAACTGTGACACCTCCTGCGTGCCGTACCGCGCCTCCCAGCCCGGCGACCCGGCAAACGGGTCCTTGAAGCCGTACTGCTCGCCGGCGACCATTGCCGCGCTGATCGGGATCGCGCTCATGTTCTGCACGCCGCCCGCGACGACGAGGTCGGCGGTGCCCGACATGACGGCCTGCGCCGCGAAGTGCACGGCCTGCTGCGAGGAGCCGCACTGGCGATCGACGGTCGTGCCGGGGACCTCGTCGGGGAAACCCGCGACGAGCCAGCAGGTGCGAGCGATGTCGCCCGCCTGGGGACCGATGGTGTCGACGCAGCCGAACACGACGTCGTCGACCGCGGCGGGGTCGACGTCGACACTGTCTATGAGCGCGCGGATGGCATGTGCCCCAAGGTCGGCCGGATGCACGCCCGAAAGCGCGCCGCCCCGCCGTCCGACCGGGCTGCGGACCGCGTCGATGATGTACGCCTCTGGCATAGCTGTTCCTCCGGCTACAGGATCGCGCGGGCGACACGGTGGTGATGAAATTTCGTGTCACCCCAACTGCGTCCCAGCGCCCACGAACGTTTCAGATAGAGGTGAAGGTCGTACTCTGTGGTGTAACCGATCGCCCCATGGCACTGGAGTGCGGCTCTCCCGGCCTGATGCGAGGCGGCGTCGGCTTTCACCTTCGCCATCGAGACGTGGAGGTCGGCGTCGGCATCGCCGGCCGCGATCGATGCCGCGGCCCGGTATACGAGCGGACGCGCGAATTCCAGCGCGATGCGAGCGTTCGCGAGGTGGTGTTTGACGGCCTGGAAGGAGCCGACCGGAACGCCGAACTGTCGGCGCTCGCGCACGTAGCCTGCAGTCATCTCTAACATGCGGTCTGCCAACCCGCACTGCTGAGCGGCGATTCCGCATACGCCACGGTTGTACGCGGCGCGGACATCGGCGGCGTCGACCGCCGCGGGCGTGCCGTGCACCTCGAACAGGCGGCGGGCGCCGTCGACCGAAGGATGGGGGACGAGAACCACGTCGGCGCGTTCGAACCGCCCGGCCGCAGTGAAGATCACGTCGACGGAGTCTGCCCACGGCACCCAATGCTCGCTTGCGGCGACCGTGAGGTCGGTACGGCCGAGTAGTGGCACTCCCCAGGCTGCCGTCTCGACGATTGGCTCCGGGACCGCGTGCCGGCCAGTCTCTTCGAGCACGAGCACGAGGTCGACAAACGTGAGGCCGAGCCCGCCGGCCGGTTCCGGCGCAAGCATCCCCACAACGCCCATGTCGACGAGGTGATCCCACAGGCCGGGCACGCGACCTGTTTTGTTCGTCCACGCGGCACGCACATGGGCGGGCGTGCACACCCTGGTGAGGAGATCGCGTGTTGCGTCGCGTAACGCGAGCTGTTCGTCGTTGAACGCGAAGTTCATGCGCGAGGCAGGCCGAGCACGCGCTCGGCGATGACGTTGCGTTGGATTTCGTTGGTGCCCGCGTAGATCGGGCCTGCGAGCGCGAATTCGTAGCCTTTCATCCATCCGGCGTCGTCGCCGTCGAGCAGCTCGGCATGCGGACCGAGCAGATCGAGCGCGAGCTCGTGCAGGCGCACATCGAGCTCCGACCAGAACACCTTCACCATGCTCGACTCGGGCCCCGGCCTTGCCCCATCCGCGATCCGCGTGACCGTCCAAAAGGTCTGCCAGCGGTACGCCTGCGCGTCGATCCAGGCGGCCGCGAGTCGATCGCGCCTGTCGGGTGACTCGACGTCGTTTTGATGCAGGCGGGCGAGGTCGAGCAAGCGTTGCGCGGTGGCCAGAAAGCGGCCCGGCGATCGCAGCGTGAGACCGCGCTCCGACCCGGTCGTTGCCATCGCCACGCTCCAACCTTGGTTCGGCTCGCCGAGCACGTCGGCGTCGGGCACGAATACGTCGTCGAGGAACACCTCCGCGAAGCCTTCGTCGCCGTCGAGTCGGTCGACCCCGCGCACAGTGACGCCGGGAGATTCGAGGTCGACGAGAAAATAGGTGAGGCCCCGGTGGCGTTCGGCTTCGGGGTCGGTGCGAAAAAGCCCGAAGAGATGCGTGCAGAACGCGCCGCGCGTCGTCCAGGTCTTCTGACCCGACAGACGCCAGCCCGTCCTCGTCTCGTCGCGCACGCCCCTGCTCTGGATACCGGCGAGGTCGCTCCCCGCGTTCGGCTCCGACCACCCTTGGCACCACGTGTGCTCGCCCGAGGCCATCTTCGGAAGGATTCGATCCTTCTGGTCCTGGGTGCCGAACTCGAAGATGGTGGGCGCGAGCAAAAAGATGCCGTTCTGCGTGACGCGCTGAGGCGCGCCGGCCGCGTAGTACTCCTCCTCGAAGATCAACCACTCCCAGAGGCTCGCCTCGCGACCGCCGTACTCGCGGGGCCACGACACCACGGCGTATCGCGCATCGAACAAGGTCCGTTCCCAGCGGAGGTGCGCCGCGAAACCGGCCCGCGTGTCGCCCGAAGGCAGGGCAGGACGGGGAACGTGGGCCGCGAGCCAGTCGCGGCAGTCGGAGCGGAACTGCTCCTGTTCGGTCGTGAAGGAGAGGTCCATGGGCGGCCGGATCGTAGCGGCGGCCGATCGTGGCAGGAATTGCCCGTATCTCGTCATTGCTGCCAGACGCCGCGCGATTCACACTGGGCACATGAGTCGACGCATCGTCTTCGTCATCTATCCTGGTGTCACCGCGCTCGATCTCGTCGGCCCGCACGAAGTGTTCACCGCGGCGTCGGAGGTCGCGCGCCGAACCGGCCGCGACGCAGACGCCTATCACGTCGAGGTCGTGGCACCAGACGCGGGCGTCATCCGCACGACCCGAGGGCCCTCGCTGGTCGCGGATCGCTCGTTGGGCTCAACGCGCGGCGCGGTCGACACCGTCGTCATCGTGGGCGGCGAGGGAGCACGGGCGGCGGCGGACGCTGCCGATCTCATAGCCGGCATCCGCCGGATCGCGCGCCGGGCCCGGCGCGTCACCTCGGTGTGCACGGGTGCGTACCTCCTCGCAGCCGCCGGGTTGCTCGCCGGGCGGCGTGCGACCACCCACTGGGCATGGTGCGACGACTTCGCGCGCAAATATCCCGACGTCGCGGTCGACCCCGACCCCATCTTCGTTCGCGACGGAAACGTGTGGACCTCGGCGGGCGTCACAGCCGGCATGGACCTCGCGCTGGCACTCGTCGACGAAGATTACGGGCGCGAGGTCGCCCTCATTACGGCTCGCCAACTCGTGCTGTTCGTGCAACGTCCCGGCGGCCAGTCGCAGTTCAGTGCCCAGCTCGGCACCCAACTGGCGGCCCGCCAGCCGATACGCGAGCTCCAGCACTGGATCGTGGAGCATCCAGATGCCGACCTCGGCGTGGAACGACTCGCCGCGCGCGTCGCGATGAGCCCTCGCCACTTTGCCCGGGTGTTCCGTGACGAAGTTGGCTGCACTCCGGCCGCGTACGTGGAGCGCGTACGAGTCGAATTGGTGCGCCGTCTATTGGAAACGACCGACTGCGCCGTCGACGAGATCGGGCACGCAGCTGGTTTCGGCACCGTCGAGACGACACGCCGCGCGTTTGCTCGCCGAGTCGGCGCGAGTCCGTCCGCGTACCGAGACCGCTTCCAGCCCTCTCGAGCCAGCTGAGAGAAAGAGACTGTCATGGACATCGCCATGTTGTTGTTCGAACGGCTGACCGCGCTCGACGCGATCGGACCTTACGAGGTCTTGCAGCGACTACCTGGCGCGCAGGTGCGCTTCGTCGGCGCCGAGCGCGGGCCGGTGCGAACCGAGCAAGGCATGCTCGGTCTGATCGCCGACTTCGCATACGACGAAGTGACGAGTGCTGACATCCTGGTCGTGCCGGGCGGCATCGGCACACGGCCGTTGATCGACGACGAGCCCACCCTCGAGTGGATCCGTGCGATCGACGCCCGAAGCCAGTGGACCACATCGGTGTGTACCGGATCGCTGCTGCTGGGAGCGGCCGGACTCCTGCAGGGCAAGGCCGCAACCACCCATTGGAGAGTCCTCGACACGCTGAGCCGCTTCGGCGCGACTCCTGTGTCGCGGCGGGTGGTCGAGCAGGGCAAGGTCATCACCGCCGCGGGCGTGTCGTCCGGTATCGACATGGCACTGACGTTGGCCGCGCGCGTCGCCGGCGACGAGATCGCTCAGGCCATCCAGCTCGGCATCGAGTACGACCCGCAACCACCGTTCGACAGCGGATCGGTCGCGAAAGCCTCCGAGTCGGTGTACAAACTCGCCGTCGCCGGCCTGCACGACGCCGACGCCAAACGCTGACGGACCCAACCGCCGGGAACGGCCACCAGTCAAGGCGGCCGGCATGCACGGCGCTCGCGGGGCGGTCGTCTCAGTTCGAGACGATGACCGCGGAGCCATGGCCGAAGAGGCCTTGGTTGATCGTCAGGCCGACGCACGCGCCAACAACCTGCCGTCCGGCAGCGCGGCCCTGGATCTGCCAGGTCAGCTCGCACACCTGCGAAATCGCTTGCGCGGGCACCGCTTCACCGAAGCACGCCAGGCCGCCGCTCGGATTGACCGGAATGCGTCCGCCGATCGTGGTCTCGCCGTCGCGGAGCAGTTTCTCAGCGTCGCCTGGTGCGCACAGACCGATCTGTTCGTACCAGTCGAGCTCCATCGCGGTCGAGAGGTCGTACACCTCCGCGCAATCGAGGTCGTCGGGGCCGATCCCGGCCTCCTCGTAGGCGCGTCGCGCAATCGACTCCTTGAAGCCATGCTCTGGCGCCGCACCCGCGCCGGCGGCGCTGTCGGTCGCGAAGTTGGGAAGCTCGATCGTTGTTTGCGGGTAGCTGGGAGTAATGGTCGAGATCGCGCGCACGCGTACCGGGTCGGATACGCCGTGACGACGCGCGTAATCGACGCTGCTCACGACCAGCGCCGCGGCCCCGTCGCTCGTCGCGCAAATATCGAGCAGGCCGAGAGGATCGGAAACGAGGGGAGCGGACAGCACGTCGTCGATCGAAACCTCCCTCCGATACCGAGCGTTGGGGTTCTCCAATCCGTGGCGCGCGTTCTTCACCTTGACTCGCGCGAAGTCCTCGCGGGTCGCGCCGAACAACTCCATGCGACGGCGGGCATACAGGCCGAAGTAGGTGGGATTGGTCGCGCCGAGCAGCCGGAAACGGAGCCAGTCGGGATCGTCGCCGCGTTCGCCCTTGTTGGGCGCCAGGAAACCCTTGGGTGTCGTATCGGCACCGATCACCAGCGCGACGTCACAAAATCCCGCGAGGATCTGGGCCCGCGCCGCGGCGAGCGCCGTCGCACCCGACGCGCACGCGGCATACGACGATGCAACCTGCGCGCCGTTCCATCCAAGTGCCTGCGCAAACGTGGCGCCGGCGACATAGCCCGGATATCCGTTGCGGACGGTTTCACCGCCCGACACGAACTGCACGTCACGCCACTCGACGTCGGCATCGGCGAGGGCGGCCTTGGCGGCGACGACGCCGTACTCGACGAAATTGCGTCCCCACTTGCCCCACGGGTGCATTCCGGCACCGAGGATTGCGATCTCCCGATCGGCACTCATCGCTGACCTACTTCCGGCGCCGCGGTTGCCGGCGCCCATTGCCATACGACGTATTCGTGGTCGTCGTCCTCGTAGAGCGGGCCGAGCACGAGCACCATGTCCATTCCGACCTCGAGTTGTGTCGCGTCGGCGGCAGTCGCGAGCTGGCCCAGCACGACCATTTGTTCGACGTCCAGTTCGACCGCGCACACGGTGTACGGAACGAACGGATCGGGCGAAATGTACGGCTCAGGTGGCGCATAATGGTTCGTCGTCCACGACCACAGCCGGCCCCGACGCGACAGCAACGCCGGCTCGCGTGGTTCACCCGGCTGACTCGGGTTGGACGTCACCGCGAGCGCCGTCGGCCAGAAATACGAACCGGTGTTGACACCGCGTGCGCCCATGAGTTGCGGCGCGGTTTCGTCCATCGTGAACCAGTCGTCCGCGGCCGGAACGCGTTCCTTGCTCACGTGAGATCTCCCAATCGTTTGAACGTCTGTTCCGCCTCGTTAATAATCCGCGCGATCAGGTCGGCGACGGTCGGGAGGTCATCGATGATGCCGGCCACCTGGCCGCTCGACAGCACGCCCGCGTCGAGACGGCCCTCTACCAGGCCTGCTCGCAGCAGCATCGGGGTGTTCGCCGCGAGCGCGAGCTGCGACCACTTGAGGTTCGCCTCGCGGCGCAAAGCCAGACCCTCGCGCACCAGGCCTCGCCACGACGTTTCCGACATCTTTTTGAACGCCACCGCGTTGCGGAGCGCGCGAGGCAAGGCCGTGATCGCATTGCTGTGTTCCAGCTCCTCGACGAAGTCTGTGCGCAGCACGCGGTGGGGGACACCGTCGATGCGGGTCGTGACCACCGTGTCGGAAACAGTCCGCGCGAGGTAGTACTCCTTCACCGAGTCGGGCACCGTGCTCTCGCGCGTGAGCAGGAACCGGGTTCCCATCGCGACGCCGGCCGCGCCGTAGGCGAGCGCGGCCACCAGCCCGCGACCATCGAAGAAGCCTCCCGCCGCGATCACCGGGATGTCGACCGCGTCCGCCACCTGCGGGAGCAGCAAGGTCGTCGCGACCGCGCCCGTGTGCCCGCCCCCCTCGCCGCCTTGGACGATCACCGCGTCGGCGCCCCATGCCGCGACCTTTTCGGCGTGACGGCGGGCGCCGATCGACGGGACGACTGCGATCCCCGCGTCCTTGAGTTGCTTGATCTGGCGCTCGCGGGGCGCGAGCGCAAACGACGCCACCGGCACCTGCTCGCGCACGAGGAGCGCGACTCTGGCGTCGGCGTCCTCGGCGTCGGCGCGCAGGTTGACGCCGAACGGCTTTTGGGTTCGCGAACGCACTTCACGGATCGCCGATGCCAGCTGATCGAACGTCATCGTCGCCGAGGCGAGAATCCCGAGCGCGCCTGCGGCCGCGGTGGCGCTCACCAGGCGGGGTCCGGCGACCCAGCCCATGCCGGTCTGGACGATCGGTACGTCGATGCCGAACGCATCACAGATCGGCGTGCGTACGGTCACGCTCGCGCGCTCACAGGTTGGGGACTTCCTGCTCGCCGAGGCCGAGGGGATCGATGACCTCGCGGATCCATCGCAGCTCTTCGTCGACAGGAGGGCGCGTCTGGGGAACATCGCTTGGGATCGCAAGTTCGAAGCCCGTCGCGGCGACGACGTCGGCGACTGTGACGCCGGGGTGCAGGGACTGGAGGCGAAGTCGTCGTTCAGGGGTGTCGAAGTCCAACACGCACAGATTCGTGACGACGCGCACGAGGTGGTGATATGTGCTCGCGCGTTTACCGAGACTGGCGGCGCGGTCGTTGCCGACGCCGCTGACGACGCTGACCTCCGGTACCAAGACCCGCCTCGAGTGGTTCGGGATCCAATACGAGGTCTTATTGTGGATGGTGTTGCCCGGGGCGCCGCGCATGCCGAGCAGTTGCGCGGTGGGTTTCTCCGGTGGTCCGATGAACGCGAAGTTCTGGTTGCCGAACGCGTCGAGCTGTACGGCTCCCATGATGATGTGCCGTCGGCCCGACCATACGACGTCGAACATCGCGCGGTACGGGTTGTACCCGGCCACGACTTTCTCGGGGAAGTCGACGCCGACCGGGAGGATGTTCTCCACGAGCAACGCCTCGCCGTCGGTCATCACGAGCGCGGGCTCGAAGGTGGCTTTGGCGAGGCGTCCACCGATCGTTGGCAGCGTCCCGATCGGATTCGCGAGGAGCTCGCCGTCGCCGCGGAAGCATTCCGCGAGTGCCACCGCGCAATACTCGGCACGCGTCGGCGGTCCGCTTCGAAGAGCGGTCACGACTGCACCGCAGCCTGGTATTCGGTTTCGGTCACGTCGAGATATCGCGCCTTGAACGCGTCCCACGCGTCGTCGCTTTTGGCGGAACCGGCGTACTCACGTTGGAATGCCTCGTCGCGGGGAAAGTCGGGAACGCATTCGGTGAAGTGCGCACCGTGAGGTGTCTCGACGACGCCGTCCGTCATCAAGCGGTTGATACGGATCGATTGCGGAGGTCCGGCGCGCAAGAATTCGTCGGTATCGACGAGCTTTTCGACGGACATGAATCGTTTCCCGGCGGCCATACACATGAGATCGTCGAAATATGGGTCAATGCCGAGACACTGTCCGGACCCGCCGCGGTCACCGCGGTGCATATGAATTAGCGCGACGTCGAGATCGAGGGCCGGCATCGCGACGAGCACTTCTCCGTCGGCGTACGGCGACTCCACCGTTTTCAACGCCGGATTGAGGCGCATGACATCGGATCCGAGGCCCACGCGAGTCGGGAGGAACGGCACGCGCCACGCGGCAGCCTGCAGACCGAGCAGGAACATGCCTTCGTCGAGCTCGGTGGCCTGCACGGCTCCGGACTGGCGCGCGTTGCGGAAATGTGGCTCGAGCGCGATCGAGTCGAGCGACACGAACGAGTACACGACCCGCTGCACCTTGCCGGCACGGCAAAGCAGCCCGACATCGGGTCCACCGTACGACACGATCGTGAGATCGCGTACCGGCGAGCGGACGAGCGCACGTACAAGCGCCATCGGCTTGCGTCGCGACCCCCAGCCGCCGATCCCGACGGTCATGCCACTTCGGATCGAGGCGACGACGTCGTCGATCGTCACGCGCTTGTCAGGAACGGGCACCGCTACTCCTGGTTCTGTTCTCTTCCTAGTTGTGATGTGAAGCGCGCCGCGCCGTCGGTCGATCTGACTGTACGTTGGCGCGGTCTTGCCCCGCAAGATCGCGTCCGGTGTGTGATTGACGCATTCGCAGTATCTCAAGAGCCTTGTCCGCGTGCGAGTGCATCTATATCTCGCTGTGCATGTTCGCAGTGAGCGAACGATCAGTCGTCGATGACGAACGTCGGCCGCTTCTTGAGTAGGTTCGAACGCCGCTTGACACTGAACGTCTCGGCAACGGCGCGATCGACAAAGCAGCGGGATACTCGAAGTTGTGTCTCTCCGCGAGCTGGAACTGTGTGGCGACGGTGTCGGCACTGATCCCGATCCGCCGCGCACGAACCGTACCGAAGTCGATCTTCGGGTGACGGTACTGACAACTCTTACTGGTACAGCCATCGGTCATTGCCGCCGGGCAGAAGCAAGCACCACTGTTCTGTCGTGACGAAGTGTCGGGGGTGAGGTCCTTGGCGTTACGGGCCGGCCGGAGTGGTCTGGTAAGTGAACGGCGCTGGCTGGTCGCCGGTTCCGATTGGGTCGGTGCCGGCGACGTTGACCGTGCCCGTTCCTGCGGGCGCGATGACCACTTCGGTTGTTGGGCTGGCCGAGACGACTTGGGCGGTCGCGGTGCCGAATGTGATGGTGGTTCGTTCGAGACCGACGCCGTGCAGTGTGACGCGCGTGCCGGCATGGCCGGTGTTCGGTGTCATGGTGGCGATTTGGGGGCAGGCCAAGCCGGATGCGATGGGCACACCGAAACCGGTCGCGAGGTCGAAGCCCGGCGCGGTTCTGAACGTGCCGGCGTGGGTGCGGGTCAGATCGTTGCTGCCTGGTGTCTCGACGGCGAAGGTTGTCCAGTTGATCCCGGTGTTCACATCGACGACCGCAGTGCCGTACGTGTGTTTGGAGATCAGTGCGGCCACCTTGGCCGCGAAGTCGCCGAGACTTCCGGCATCGCAGCCTTGATCGATGTCGGCTGTGATGCCAGCCATCTTGGGCGCCGCGATGCTGGTCCCGCCGACCGCGGTCCAGCCACCTAGGAAGTAGAAGGTTTCCCCGACGCCGGCATTGGCTGAGATGTCGGGTACCTCCCGACAGGTCGAGCAGGTCGCGTCGGCTGCGAGCGGCTGCCAGCTTGGCCGTTGGAAATGGTCTGACAGGCCGCCGCCTCCTGCGCCGCCGCCGTTTCCTGCGCAGGAGTCGCCCGTTTCGCCTTCGCAGTCGTTCCAGACAGGTTCAACGCCGAGATTTTCCAACGCAGTGCCGCCGACGCCGGTTACGAGCGGATCGTCAGCTGGGTTATCGACCTGGAGCATTTCGCCGTGCGCAGTTTTGACGCCTTGGTAGCAGTCTTCGGATCCGGAGTCTCCCGTCGCGGCGAAGACGGTCTGACCCTGCGCGGCTGCTTGTTGAAACAGTCCGTGGAGCGCATCGAGGCTCGCATCCGTGAGTTCAGCCTCGCATATCCCCCAACTGGTGGACACGACCTGCGCGCGGTCGTCCTGAACGATTTGATTGTACGCGTCGTATACACCGACGGCAGTATTCGGTGCCTCGTAGGACACGATCGACGCGCCGGGTGCTTGCGTCGCTGCTTCCTGGATGTCGATCTCAGCTTCGAGCGATCCGCCGAGTCCTACGGACGCGCCGCCGTCGACCTTTTTGACGGTGACAGCGTTGTGAAGACCGAAACACGAGAAATATTGGTTTGTATCCGCCGCGCGGCTCTGCGCGAGTTCGAACACGGCGATCGTTTTGCCATTGCCGGTGAGGCCGTCGGCCCACAGGTCATTGACGTGGTAGGAGCGGCCGACCTGATCGGGAGTCCAATAGCTTTCGTCAGCGAAGCTGGTCGCTTGGGGACACGCGGTAACGGCCGCAGGTGACACCGGCCGGTCTGTCGGGTGTGGCCTGAGGGTGGTATGTGGTGTGCGGTCGAGCGCGTGACCGAAGCGGACCGTGTCCGACAGGCCGACGACGGTCGCGATGTCGTCGGCGACGGTCCGCGGCACCGTGGGCGCGGCCGAGGCTAAATATCCGGTCACGGCGCGAGACAACCGGTAGCGGGAAAATGTCACCCCAAAGGCTTGGGCCACTGCTTGCGCGTCGCCGGTCGCGTGGACTGCCATTCCTCGCAGGCTCGTCTCGCTCAGACCTTGCGTATGCAGCCAAGAGGTCACGCGTTCAACTTGCGCGCGATTCGGCCCAAACTCGCGGGTGAATTCGCCTGGCGTGAGCCAATGCTGGTAGCGGCGCGACGTCGGGTCGGCGAGATCGTCCAGCAGGGCGGACAGCTGACGGGAATGTGACGGCCGAAGCACGACGTCAATCGTGAGTTGCTGTTCTGACGGCAGCGGGCCGAGCCGTGTCGCGTCGGCCGGAACTTGGGGTACGAGTATCGCGAGTCGGACCGGCGACACAGAAGCCGGCGCGGCGCTAGACGCGTCAACACTGCCCGCCAACATGGCAACGATGGCGAGCGCAGCGGCGACCGCGACCGCGACCGACGCTCTCATCGGATCCCCGCGACCGTCGTTCGGAACGGTCCCGGATGAGTTCGGCCTTCTAGTGAGCGCGACGTCATCACCTTCGCATTGTTTCACGCCGGACTCCGTGACGGGCACCGAGACGCGAACCGACTTCTCCCAGGCCACCGCCCACGTCGTCCGGATGCGACAGCGGCGCGATCGCGCGATGGTTGGACGGCATCGTCGTCTCAGAGTGGTGCGCGGCAACCTTCGGGTCTCACCCGGTTCGAATTTTGGCTCGCCAGGTAGGCTGCGCGTGCTCGTCGTTCGGTATTTCGGCTCGGAACGTTGGGGAAATGGCGCGACGACGCCATGAGATCTTGAGGTGAGACGGGTGCGGCGACCGGCGAGACGTGTGCTGGTGGCGCTGACGGCGGCATCGATGTCGGTCGCCCTGGGCCCGTGGTCGTCGGTTGCCGCCCAGGCGATGGCGCAGTCACACGTCGTGGCCAGTGCGTCGGCGGACCTTGGGTGGGTGCTCCTTCATGCTCGTTCGCCTCTCGCGTTGTCGCAGGATGCGCTGACGTCGGTTTCGTGTGCGAGTTCCGTCAGTTGCGTCGGGGTTGGCAGTGGTTACAACACCGCGCTCGCCGAAGTATGGGACGGCGCCGATTGGTCGATCGTCCCGACACCGATACCAGCAGGGCGCGTCCTCCAGAGCATTTCCTGTACGACCTCGACATCCTGCATGGCTGTGGGAGGTGTCACGATCGATCCGTTCAGCGGCGCGTCACGCACACTCGCTGAACGCTGGAACGGCGCGACCTGGTCGATCGTACCGACCCCGAATGTCGCGCATGCGCCCGTAACAACGTTGGCGAGCGTGGCTTGCACTTCCGCGGCGAGCTGTATCGCGGTCGGCGACGCGGGAAACGAGACGACGACCAAGGCGCTTATCGAGCGATGGAACGGAACGATCTGGTCGGTCGTACCGAGCGCCGAGTTTTTCCGATCCGTCGCCGTCAGTCTCTCCGCGGTCAGCTGTCCCGCACCCAACGATTGTGTGGCGATCGGTGATGCATCGACCCAGAGCACGACGATTTCGATCAGCGAACGGTGGAACGGGACGGCGTGGTCGATCATGTCGATCCCGACACCTTCGGGGCCCCTGGCTGCCATCATCGCGGCAGTCTCCTGCGCGACGAGTACCAGTTGCCTAGCCGTCGGCACATCGATCAGTGCATCGTTCGTCGAGAGCGCGTTTGCCGATCGATGGAACGGCATCTCATGGTCCAGTGTCGCCGGCCCGACGGTCACGGGCGCGCAAAGTGATGCGCTGTCGCAAGTCGAATGCAAGTCCGCCACGAGTTGCGTCGCGGTCGGCGACTCGGGATCCGGTCCACTCACCCCGGCCGGGGCCGAGACGCCGCTCATCGCACGTTGGAACGGCACCCGATGGTTGAACGTGCCGAGCGCAACTCCAGCAGGAGCGAAGCTCGCCGCGCTCGTCGGCATCTCCTGTTCGAGCATCGGCCGTTGTGCTGCGGTCGGGACCTTCGCCAATCCGACGTCGGGGGGCGACGACCCTCTCGCCGAACGCTGGGACGGCACCATCTGGTCGGTCGTGCCGGCCGCGACCCGACCTGGCCCTCGGATCGCGATCCTTTCCGGCGTGTCATGCGTCGCGACCGACAGCTGCCTAGCCGTCGGCGAATCGCCTTCCGGCGCACTTTCAGAACGGTGGAACGGAACGAGCTGGTCGATCGTGCCTTCCGCAGCGACGACGGCCGGCCAGTTCGGATCGCTGACCGCTATCTCGTGCGCGAGCAGCGCTGCGTGTTATGCCGTCGGAGACGACTCCGGCGCGAACGGTTCCGTGCCGCTAGCGGAACGCTGGAACGGCACCACCTGGTCCGTCACCCCGATCCCCAAGCCGACAACAGGAGCCGACAGCCTCTTGGCGAGCGTCTCATGCTCCGACGCGGCCGATTGCATGGCAGTAGGAAGCACGCTCAAGCTCAGTATCACGACGATTGACATCAGCCCGCTGATCGAACATTGGGATGGCGTTCACTGGTCCATCCTCGCCGGCGCTGTCCCCGGTGGCGCGCACGAGCCCACGCTGTCTGGAGTGTCGTGTCCTTCGGCGGACGACTGCGAGGCAGTCGGCTCCTACCTCGGCAACGATGGCCCCAGCGCGCTCATCGAACACTGGAACGGAACGAGCTGGTCGGACAGCACAAGCCCTAAGCCGGCCGGCACCCTCGGAGCGCAGCTTTCAGCCGTGTCATGTCCGACCGTCGGAAACTGCACCGCGGTCGGAACGACCGACGCGTTCGAGGGGCAACACACCATCGTCGAGCATTCTGTTGCCGATACCTGGTCGATTGTCGCGAGCCCCGACGCGGCCGGACAAGACTCCAACCTGCTCACCGGCGTGTCGTGCGCGAGCCCGAACGACTGCACCGCGATCGGCATCTCGCAAAACGCCGCGAGCGGCGGTGTCACGTTCGTCGGCGGCTCGGAACTCGGCAACGTCCTCACCGAGCATTGGAACGGCATCCGCTGGACGGTCCTGCCGAATCCGGCCGTCCCCAACGCCACCAATGTCATCCTGAACGCGGTATCGAGCCCGCCGGACAACTCGTGCATTGCCGTGGGATTCCTCATCCAACCTGGTACCGGAATCGAACAAGCACTCGCCGAAAAACTCAACTGAATCCCGCGCGGTCGGGCAGATGTGCCACTGCGATGCGCGGGTGACCGCAAGGGCGCTCAGCGCCGACGGGTCGAGGATGACTCATACGCAGTGTTGAACGCGGTCGAGGTACTGCGCCGTGCGCATGCCGCGGCCCGAATCGCGAGACAGCCGCGACGCAGTCGCGAATTCGGTCCTCGCCCACGGGGCCGGTCGAACAGGCCGGAGCCGATGCTTGCGCGGCGTCGACGCATCCGATCACACCACGCGCATCAGTCACACCAGCCCATCGAGTGACTCTCGCAACGGGAGGTCGGTCGGCATGTACGACCCATGCGATGAAATCGAGGTTGGGCGATGGTGTGTGGAGCCCGGTCGCTGAATATTCGGCCGGACCGGTGCGGTAGAATTTTTCTGTCTTCGGCGAACGTATGCGTCGCGCTGTCGTGGTGCGGATGTTGGTCGGCCGTTCCCCGAAGGTCGGGGTCGCGTTGTGCGACGTGGGAGGGGCGATGGCACGGAACGATCGCGCCGCTCGCAGTGCGCGGCGAGTCGGGCGGACTTTGGCTGTCGCTGTCATGGCTGGGTTCGTCGCAGTTGCCGGTCCGGCGGCGGTGTCGGAGGAGGGACGGAATGAAAGCGCCGCCCCGGCCGCGGTGCCGGGTACACCGAGCGCGCCTCGGTTGCCGGTCGCGGCGCCCGCGAACGGTGAAGCGCGCGTCAGTTGGGTGGCGCCGTCGAGCAGTGGGGCTTCGGCGATTACGAGCTACGTCGTGACGCCGTACCGAGACGACGTTGCCGGCCGGCCGATGGTGTTTCGGTCACGTTCGACCCGCCAGATCGTGTCCGGTCTGATGAACGGCAAGATCTACTCGTTCGCGGTCGCGGCGCGTAGCGGCTCGGGGACGAGTCCGAGCTCAACACTGACTGCACCGATCACCGTCGGTGCGCCGACCGCGCCATCGAGGGTCACGGTAGGTCCCGGTGACGGTCGGGCCGAGGTGTCCTGGGCGGCGCCCAGTTCAAACAACGGATCGGCGATCACGGCCTACCTGGTCACCTCCTATTTGAACGGTGTCGCACAAACGCGCCTGACGTTCGAGTCCGCGGCCGACAGTCAGACGGTCGGCGGGCTGGTCGGCGGCAAGCGGTACACCTTCCGGGTCGCGGCCCGCAACGCCCGAGGTGCGGGCCTCGCCTCCGCACCATCGAAGACGTTCGTCGTGAACGCGGTGCCCGACTCGCCACCGCCGGCCCGCGGATACTTCTCCACACTTCCGCCCGGATCTGCGCTGCCGTCCGACGCGGCCTGCGCGGCTCGTGTCAACGTCTCGTCGTGGGAGCCACGCTCCGACAATGACGTCGCGAATCACACGGTGGCAGCGCAACCCAACACGCTGGGCAACTTCAGCCAGTGGAACGCGACGTGGAACTCGACCTACAAGCCGCGCATCACCGGCAACTACACCGGCACGACCGACGACATCATCCAATGGGCCGCATGCAAATGGGGCTGGTCCGACAACCTGGTACGAGCCCAAGCGGTGGTTGAGTCCAACTGGTATCAGTCGAACGTCAGCGATTTCGTGGCACGCTCCAGCGGCCACTGCACCTTCGACTATGCGGGCGATCCGTGCCCAACATCGTTCGGGATCATCCAGGTGAAGTGGTATTACCACCCGGCCGTCAGCTCTTCGTCGTCGCCGCAGTCGAGCTACCCGCAGATCAAAACGTCGACCGCGTTCAATCTCGATCTCGAGCTCGCCGAACTTCGGGGCTGCTACGACGGCATGAGCACCTACCTCGGCAATACCCGCGGCGACCTCTGGGGCTGCATCGGCTACTGGTACTCAGGCGCATGGCATTCACCCGGCGGCGACACCTACGTCGCCCAGGTGAAGTCCGAACTGGCGACCAAGCTGTGGCTCACCTGGCCCGACCAAAGCGGAAATCCCACGCCGTAACCCGCTGCACAACGCCGCCGCGTCGAACGCCGAAACCAACGCGCCGCGCAACATTCGACAACCCGAGATGTCCGCATGGCCGTCTTCGGCCGAGACCGCTCGGCTGTCGTCCGAGTCCGGTCGTCACCGCGGCACGCGGGCGAGCTCGACATTGGGACGGGCGCCAACCAAAGAGAACGACGTGCGCTATTTGGGGTCGTCGTCGCCCGCGCTGTCGGCAGCCACGGGGATGCGTTCGTTGTCGCGTGTGTCCTCCGGGGGAACCAGCGAAAGCACTGCCGGATCGCCGTAGGCCCGACCGATGGTCGGGAGGTTGGCGACGGTCGGCCGTGACGAGTAGTCCACCCGAGGTGGGCGACGGGCACGCGTTCGACGGCTCGCTCGGACCGCCGGGCTGGGTGGGCGTCGCCGGCGTGCGCTGGTGGCGGGTGGCTCCGACAGGATTCGAATGTGGTCAGTCGAGCCGCTCAGCGCGTGCAGCGGAGGCTCGGCCGGAAGCTGCGGATGTTCCGCGAACCCGCGCAGCGTGTCGAGCGCACGTCGGTACTCCAGAATCGGATTGCGTGCCCGCGGTCGGACACGAAAGAACGTCATCAGTCCGATAATCAACGCCGCAGCGACGCCGACGGCGAGCGACCCGATCATGACCACGATGACATCCTCTTCCGAGGCGCGATGGTCGACGAACCATACCTTTCGTCGTCGACGCGCGCACGTCGCGTCTCGTCTTTTCGCGCCGATCTGCGTTTCGCGGCATCGGGCTGCGCGCGTTGAGCGTCCTGCGCGCCTTCGTCGGTGGGCCTGCTTCGGTTTCGAAGCGTGCTCGACCTGGGTGGGGCAGCGCGACTTCGGCGCAGTCGCCGACGAAGAAGCAACTCGTCGGGCGGTACAAACACGTTCGACGGGCTCGCCCACGTGGCGGACGCCGGCCAGGAATTGTTCCCGGATCGCGCTGTGATGAGCGCCGATTCCGAACCCGCGCCCACTTCGGCGACCCGGCAGCAAGCGCGGCCGATCTCGCGACGCCGACTGACACACCTCCCGGACCTGGACAATCCTGAAGCGACCCAGCAACGCGAATACATGCCGACCGATTCGTGTCGGTCGGATCCGCTGATCGAGCGTCACATGGAGCGCCTGACTATCAGTCCCAACCTCCAGACTGCTGGCAGTTACGTGCTCGGTGACGTCGGTCGCGCCATGATGTCCGGCCATGGGCGCACGCGAAGCATCCGCGATTGACTCCGGCCTCGACGAGCGGGTCGGAGCGCTCGCTCGGTTCTTGGTGGATTCGGGCCAGTTCGTGCCCGGCCTGGTTGTGGGCGACGACGGGCGGGCCCGGTCATGGTGGTGGCCGCTCGTGGCGGCGCGCGACTGCGGATATGTTGCCTCGCTTTGCTCGAATGGATCAGTAGACACGCAACGTGACGTTGCTGGGCGCCTTGCCGGAGCGGTCGATGCGCTCGTTCGGGAGCGCCTTGGCAAGCCGGGCACGAGGATTGCGCCGTCCCGGTCCGGGCGGCGCACGATTCCGCAGGAGTGGCTGCATTCGCTTGGCGCGACCGACCCGTGGCTTTCGCGATCGCTTGATGTTGACAAACTCCGCGCGTTTGAGCGCGCGGTGGGGGAATGGGTTGCGTCTGGGGTCGCGTCAAGCGGTCGCGTCAGGCTTTGCGTGCGGCTTCAAGAGCCCGACAATGCCGCCGAAGATTGGACGGTCGAGCTCCTCGCGCAAGACGCTGACGACCCGAGCATGCTTGTCGCCGCGGCGCGTGTGTGGGACGGGAGCGCTCCGCTCGGTCCGCTCGCATTTGAGGAGTTGTTGCGCGGAGTCGGTCGGTTGGTGCGGCTCGCGCCGGAATTCGTCTCGATGCTCGATGAGCCCGAGCCGAATGGCGTCAACCTCGAGGCATCGTCGGTGGTCGCGTTCGTACACGAGCGCGCCGCGACCTTGACCGAAGCCGGCATCGGCGTGCTGCTGCCGGCGTGGTGGGCGGGTCGGCGGCGGCTCGGGTTACGGGTGAAAGCCGCCAGTCGGCGCCGCGCGAGTTCAGGTGCGGTGGTGGCGGGCGGCGTCGGAATGGACGCACTCGTTTCGTTTCAGTGGGAGGCGGCGCTCGGCGATCGACGACTCAGCCGCGCCGAGTTGCGCACGCTCGAGGCGGCGGCGGCCGCCAAGCAGGAACTTGTGCAGATCCGAGGCGAGTGGGTCGAACTTCGCGCCGACGACCTCGACGCGGTCCGCGCCAGGGTCGGCCAACGCGGGGAAGCGAGCGTGGCTGAGGTCTTGCGAGCCGCGCTCGGGCTCGACGGACTCGGCGCTTCCGACGATGTCGAGATCGCCGGCGTCGATGCGACCGGTTGGCTCGGCCGGCTACTCGACGACACGCTGCACGCGACCGTGACCCCGATCGCGACACCGTCAGCGTTCGCCGGAACGCTGCGCCCGTATCAGGAGCGCGGAGTCGGATGGCTCGCGTTTCTCGGCCGGCTCGGCCTGGGCGCCTGTCTTGCAGACGACATGGGACTCGGCAAGACGGCCGAGCTGATCGCCTCGATCCTCGCCGAACCCGCCGACGGCCCGGCGCTGGTGGTGTGTCCCGTGTCGGTACTCGGGAACTGGCAGCGCGAGCTTGCGCGGTTCGCCCCGAGCCTGGCAGTCCTCGTCCATCACGGTCCTGATCGTTTCACCGGGCATCGAGTTTCGTTCGCGAAACGGGCTCGCCGCGCCGACGTGGTGTTGACGACCTATTCGCTGGTTGCGCGTGACATCGAACAGCTCGTCGAGGCGGAGTGGACGCGTTTGGTGCTCGACGAGGCGCAGCAGGTAAAGAATCCCGGCGCGGCGCAGACCCGCGCCGTGCAACGCATTTCGGCGCCGCGGCGCGTCGCGCTCACCGGCACGCCGGTCGAGAACCGTTTGTCGGAGCTGTGGTCGATCATGCACGTCCTGAACCCCGGCCTGCTGGGCTCGGCGCGATCGTTCCGCGAGCGCTTCGCGATCCCGATCGAGCGTGACCAGGATTCGCAGACCACCGCGCGGCTGCGCCGGATCACCGCACCGTTCGTGCTGCGACGACTGAAAACCGACAAGACGATCATCGATGACCTTCCGGACAAGATCGAAACAACCGAGGCATGTCCGCTCACCCGTGAGCAAGCGACGCTCTACCAGGCTGTTGTCGACAACCTCGTCGAGACATCGGAACAGGCTGAGGGCATGAGTCGACGGGGGCTCGTGCTGGCCGGACTCACGCGGCTCAAGCAGGTGTGCAATCATCCCGCACACTTCCTGCGCGACGGCTCGGCGCTCGCCGGCCGATCGGGCAAGCTGACCCGGACCGAAGAGCTCATCGACGAGATCCTGTCTGAAGATGACAAGGCGCTGTGCTTCACCCAGTTCGCGGAGTGGGGTGAGATGCTCGCGCCTCACCTTCGGCGGCGCTTTGGTGTCGACGTGGGCTGGCTGCACGGCCGGGTTCCGCGTCGCAAGCGCGACGACCTGGTCGCCAGCTTCCAACGTGACGGCGGACCATCGGTGCTCCTCGTCTCACTCAAAGCCGGCGGGACCGGATTGAACCTGACGGCGGCGACGCATGTCATCCACCTCGACCGGTGGTGGAATCCGGCAGTCGAGGATCAGGCGACCGACCGTGCGTATCGCATCGGACAGCAGCGCACCGTGCTCGTGCACAAGCTCGTGAGCCGCGGCACGGTCGAAGAGCGCGTGGACGCGATGATCTCGGCGAAGCGTGCGCTGGCCGAACAGGTCGTCGGCGCCGGCGACGCCTGGATTACCGAACTGTCAACGAACGATCTACGCGAGCTCGTCGCGTTGCAGCGCGACGCCGTGGAGCTGTAATGGCACCTCGACGCTGGGACGATCCGTGGCAACGCTACGCCGAGTCGGTACCCCTTCCTGTCGAGGATGGGCTCGCGACCTCGAAACAGCGCGGCGCGATGGCCGCGACGTGGTGGTCGCAACGGTTCGTCGATGTACTCGAGTCGTACGGTCTCGGCACGCGCATGCGGCGCGGAAGGCGGTACGCGCGAGCGGGCCAGGTGCTTTCCCTCGATGTGCAGGCCGGAATGCTCGTCGGGCAAGTGCAAGGATCACGCCGGACGCCGTATGTCGTTACCGTCGCGTCGGCACCGCCGTCGCCCGATCAGTGGGTGACGCTCGACGCGGCGCTCGGATCACGCGTCGGGTTCGTCGCCCAGCTGCTGGCGGGCGAGGTGCCGCACGACCTCGAAGAGGTGTTCCGAAGCGCGTCTGTCGAGCTGTTCCCCGCGGCCTGGTCGAAACTCGATACTCGCTGCAACTGTCCCGACTGGGAGAGTCCGTGCAAACACATCGCGGCGGTGCTCTATGTGTTCGCGGATCGGCTCGACGCCGACCCGTGGCTGCTGCTCTCCTGGCGCGGACGCAGCCGAGAACAACTGCTCGAACCGTTGCGTGCCCGCGCCGGCGGGAACGCCGAGCCGACGTACGGATCGCCCATCGCGCCGTGGTGGCCGTTCGGAGACGGCCAACGGCTGCCCAGTGGCCTGGGCCTGCTCCCGGAGGTTTCGTTGACTGGAGCGCCAGATCCGCCGTACGCGGTGTTGCGCCGACTCGAACCGTTCGAGGTCGAGGTTCGGGGCGCCCTCGTCACAGATCTGTTATCGCATGCCTACGAGACGGTGTGCGGCCCGGTTACCGAGCCCCCAGCGCGGACCGAGGTTCGGCCCGAACGTCGGAATGTTCGGTGATCGCTGCAACCGACCACCGAACCGGACGCCTGAGTTCCGCCCTCTCGTCGAGCGTGAAATCGTCAACACTCGACCCGACCGCACCGATCGACGCGGGTGCGGTCGCGCTATCCGCGTCGTGATCATCGACACCGCGGGAATTGCCGACGATGTCCACAGATTCGAGTCGTCCCCCGATCGCCGCTCGAGGCCGGTGAGCGTTGGTCCAGGAGTTTCCGAGCTGAACGGCTGCGTGGGAGCCCCCTCTGCCGACAATGGTGGGAAACTGGCCGAGAGAGTGACGGCGACGACAGGTCACGGCTCGAACAGCACGAGCTTCGTTCCGGACTACCGTCCGGTACCCGGCTCGTTGGTCGGGTGTTGAGCATGTCCAACCTGAATCTGCGCGTCTGCGTTGACGATGTCGAGGTCGTCGCTTCCGTCGACCCGGCTGCGCTCCACAGAACGTGTGGGTCGGCCGGCGCTCTTGCGGCCAACCTCCGACAGGTCGATGCCGCTCGAGCCTGCGACCGCAGGCTCGAGCGGAGCTGCTCGTGGGCACGAGAGAACGTCACGGTGGAAGCGCAGTGCGTCTGACCGAACATGCAGGCGCCCGCGAGTGGGCGGGTCGCGGGACCTCATGACCTCCAAGAAGTGGTTTGGCTACCTGGCTGGGCTGGTGGTCGCTGGACTCCTGGTTTACGCAGTCGTTGTCGCCAGCGGCGGGCTACGCGACGCAGTCCACCAGCTGCGCCACGCCTCGCTTGGCTGGCTCGCACCCGCGCTGGCCCTCGAAATATGCAGCTACGCCCTGACTGGACTGATGCTGCGTTCCCTGCAAGGAGACGACGGCTCACTCGCGTGGTCGACGACCGTGCGAGTTGCGCTGGTCGTGTGGGGCTTGGGCAGTCTGCTGCCTGCTTCGCCGGCTGAGGGCATCGCCATGTCGGTGGCCGAACTTCGACGTCGCGGCGTCGACCGTCAGCATGCGCTCACGATGTTGCTCCTCGCCGGGTGGTTCCAGTTTTGGGCACTGGTCCTCACGGCTGCCGTCGCTTCGGCCCTGGTCGACGCCGTTGGACATCCGGACCCGGTCGACGGGACCCGTCTGGTGATCGCCGCGGTGGTCTTGACCGCGATCGCGGTGACCGCTGGTTTCCTCGCCCGCCGACCGATCACCGGCAAGGTCGTGGCCGAAGCCATTTGGTGGATCCCTCACCACCGCAGGATGACACGCGACGAGCTGCGTGCCGCCGGTGCCGATACGCACACGCGCCTCGTCAGGCTGCTCGGGCCTCCAGTTCATCGGATCGAGATCGGGTTGGCCGCCGCCGGTTCATGGATCACCGATGCTGCATGTTTATGGACGGCGTTGCACGGTGCGCATGCCCACGTCCGATTCAGTCTTGTCATCCTCGCCTACGTGGCCGGCACCGTCGCTTCCTGGGTGCCACTTCTGCCGGGCGGACTTGGCGCGGTCGAAGTCGCAGTGCCGGCTGTCCTGCATCACTTCGGTGTCCCGTTGACCGTCGCGCTCGCCGGAACGCTGCTGTGGCGAGGGCTATCGCTGTTCCTGCCCGCGATTGGCGGTGCCTTCGCCTACGGCAGTCTCCGAGCCGAGCACCCCGTCGCCGACGTCGGCCCCGTCCACGAGCTGCCGCCCGACTCAGCCTGACCGCACGCGCACTGCGCGAACCACGCCGAGGTGCGCGTCTACAACCGCGTCGCCTCCAGCCACGTCCGCTGAGTCTGGTTCGTTGGACGCCGAGGTCGCGGCGCGATTGCTTGCCGCGGCCTTTGACACTCGAGCGTTGGTCTTTCGCGCACGCGCCGAAACGAGGTGGTGGCGTCGGCCACGATCGACGAACCGTCTCCGAAATTGGACGGTTCGTGGGATTTCGCACAGGAGTCGCGCACCCGAGACATCGCATCGCGAGTGACGTACGGCAATGACACTGCTGCGACTTGACGTGACCCTGCAGGCAGGACCGCGACAACCGGGCTCCAGATCGTACACTCCGCCCCCGTGGACGACTCACAGCTCCCGCGCTTCGACGGCCGCGTCGTGCTCGTCACGGGCGGCTGTCGCGGGATTGGTCGCGGGATCGCGCTGCGTTTTTCCGAAGCTGGCGCGCACGTTGTCATCTGCTGCCGGCACGAGCCTGAAGATCTCCCGATCGGTTGGTTGTTCGTCGGAGCCGACGTGCGCGAACCGGATCAGGTCGATGGGGTGATCGCAGCCACGACAGATCGTTTCGGCGCGCTCGACGTGCTGGTCAACAACGCCGGCGGCTCGCCGCCGGCCGATACCGCGGCCGCGTCGCCGCGTTTCACTGCCGGGATAATCGCGCTGAACCTCACGGCCGCACTGGTGACCGCACAGAAGGCCAACGCGGTGATGCAGGGTCAGGAGCGAGGCGGCAACATCGTGAATATCGCGAGCGTGAGCGGTATCCGGCCCTCGCCGAGGACCGTGGCCTACGGCGCGGCAAAGGCGGGACTGCTCAACGCCACGCAGACGCTCGCAGTCGAGTTTGCGCCCAAGGTTCGCGTCAACGCGGTCGTCGTCGGCTACGTCGTGACCGAGCAGGCGCACCTCTTCTACGGCGACGACGAAGGGGTGCGCGCAGTCGGGGAAACCGTCCCGTTGGGCCGCATGGCCGACCCGACCGACGTCGCCGACGTTTGTCTGTTCCTCGCGTCGCCGCTCGCCCGTTACGTCACCGGCGCGCAGGTGCTCGTGCACGGCGGCGGCGAGCTTCCGACCTACCTCGCCGCTGCGAAAGGGACCTCGCCATGACTGGTCGACTCGAAGGCAAGGTTGCGTTGGTGACCGGCGCCGCGTCGGGTATCGGCGCCGCCTGTGCCGCCAGATTCTCCGTCGAAGGCGCCCGTGTCGGCGGGATCGACATCACGATTCCTGCTTCGCATCCATGCGCGGTGTTCGCGCCGGCCGACGTTCGTGACGCGGTGGCGGTCGACGCGGCGGTCGCCGGCATCGTCGCAGATCTCGGCCCGATCGACGTGTTGGTCAATGCGGCCGGTGTCTCGAGCTTCGGGACCGCCGACACAATCGACGAAACCGAATGGAACCGGGTGCTCGACGTCAACCTCAAGGGCACGTGGCTCGTCTCGAGGGCTGTGCTCCCTGCCATGGTGGCGCGCGGCGCGGGCAGTGTCGTGAACCTCGCGAGTGTCGAGGGCATCGAGGGCGGCCAAGCGCAGACGGCATACAACGCGTCGAAGGGCGGCGTCGTCCTGCTGACACGCAGCATGGCGGTCGATTACGGGCCCAACAATGTGCGCGTCAACTGCCTCTGCCCGGGCATGATCGAAACCCCGATGACGGCACCGCTGAAGGACGGTGGGTTACGTCCGGTGCTCGAGTGGTTCGAGGCCCAACATCTGCTCGGACGGACCGGCAAGCCGGAGGAGGTCGCCGCGGCGGCGCTGTTCCTCGCGTCCGACGATGCATCGTTCGTCACCGGCCACGCGCTCGCCGTCGACGGCGGCTACCTGGCGGGGCGTCGCTTCCCGGGAGTTCTTTGAGAAAGCCAGGCGCAGATCGCAGGGCCGGACCGTCGCGATTCGCGGCGACGTCGGCTCGGCGGTCGGGACCGCAAGGTCACGGATGCTGACTGCTGACTGACACGACTTCGCCGGTCATGTACGACGCGAGATCTGACGCGAGGAACACGATGACGTTGGCGACCTCCCACGGCTCGGCCGCGCGCCCGAACGCTTCTCTTTCGGTGAGCTGCGCGAGGAGTTCGTCGGTCGTGACCTTGGCGAGATGCGGGTGCATCGCCAACGACGGAGCGACCGCGTTGATCCGCACGCCCCGCTCGGCGGCTTCGATCGCGGCGCAACGGGTCAGTGCCATCACGCCCGCCTTCGCTGCCGCGTAGTGCGCCTGGCCCTGCTGCGCCCGCCAGCCGACCACCGATGCGTTGTTCACGACTGCACCCGACCCGCGCGGACCCATGTGTCGCAGCGCGGCTCGCGTCATCCGCATGGTGCCGGTGAGTGTGACGTCCAGCACCGAGAACCACTGTTCGTCCGTCATCTCGTCAAGTCGTGCTGTGCCGCCGAGACCGGCGTTATTTACGAGCACGTCCAGGTGTCCGAACGTGTCGACCACGTCGGCGAAGCATCGGTCGACGTCGTTTTGAGCGGTCACGTCGGCGAGCACGGCGTGCGCGCCGATGGCGTCGGCCGACTCGCGCAGTCGGCGTTCGTGGATGTCGGTGATCGCGACGCGTGCGCCCTCCTCGGTGCAGCGTTTGGCAGTCGCGAAGCCGATGCCGGTTCCTGCGGCGGCGGTGACCAGCACGGTCTTGCCGGCGAGCAGTCCGCGGCCGGGCGGATAGTCGGGCCCGTTCGTCATTTCGGCTCCTTGGGGAGGCCGAGCGACCGTTCCCCGATGACGTTGCGCTGAATCTGATTCGAGCCGCCGTAGATCGTGTCTGCGCGGCTGTAGAGGAACAAGCCTCGCAGCGTGTCGTCGTCGCCAGCGATTCCCGCCGGGCCGCACACGTCGATCGCGAGTTCACCAAGCCCGCGGTGGAAGCTAGCCCAGAACAGCTTATGGATCGACGTCGCGGGCGTGACAGTTCCGTGCTCGAGCGCAGGCAGAGTGCGCAGCGCGTGATATCGCATCACTCGCAACGTCATCCAGGCCTCGGCGAGGCGTTGGCGCAGGACCGGGTCGGAGGCGGCGCCGGTCGAACGTGCGAGGTCGGTGATCGTGCGCAGTTCCTGCTCGAACGCGAGCTGCTGGCCGAGGGTCGACGCGCCTCGCTCGAACGCCAGCGTGCCCATTGCCACGCGCCAGCCGTCGTCGACTCCGCCGACCACGTTCGCGGCCGCGGTTCGTGCTCCGTCAAGGAACGTCTCGTTGAACTCCGAGTGGCCGGTGAGCTGGACGATTGGCCGGACCTCGATGCCGGGCTGGCGCATCGGCACGAGCAGGTACGACAGCCCCTTGTGTCTCGCGGCGTCGGGATTCGTGCGGGCGAGCACGAAGATCCAATGGGCCCAGTGGGCGAGCGATGTCCACACCTTCTGGCCGGTGATGGTCCACTCGTCTCCGTCGAGCACGGCGCGGGTCTTCACGTTGGCGAGGTCCGAGCCGGCGTCGGGCTCGGAGTAGCCCTGGCACCAGATCTCGGTTCCTTGCAGGATCCCGGGCAGCACGGCACGCCGCTGGCTGTCGGATCCGAAATGCACAATGGTCGGACCGAGCAAACCCTCACCGACGATCCCAACGCGTCCGGGCCCACGCGCTCGCGCGTACTCCTCGAAGAAAATCATCTGCTCGACGAGCGAGGCGCCCCGACCGCCGTGCTCGGCCGGCCACCCGAGGCCGATCCATCCATCACGGCCGAGTTCTTGTTCCCACGCCCAACGTTCGTCGAAGTACTCGTGCTCGTCGCCGGGTCCGCCCCGACCGCGCACCGCCGCGAACGGTCCGCCGAGCCGGTCGGCGAGCCAAGCACGCGCGTCAACGCGGAACTGCTCCTGCGCGGGAGTGAAATGCAGGTCCACGCGGCGGGACGGTACCAAAGCTGCACTCGTATGCTCTCCAGAACGAACTCGTGAGCGTGGCCCGAGCGGCCACCGGCGGTGCAAGGGCAGAGAGCGACGAACACAGCATGCAAGCAACTGGAATCGCGCTAGTAACGGGATCCGGGCGGGGTATCGGGCGCGCGGTTGCGATCGAGCTCGCACGGCGTGGCTTCGAGGTGGTCGCAACGATGCGCGATCCGGCCGATGGCGCCGGCCTCGCCGCCGAAGTCGGTGATGGCGCCAAGATCCGGGTCGATCGACTCGACGTGAATGACGCGTCGACGATGAACATGCCGGCCGGCCTGCGCGTGCTGGTCAACAACGCGGGCGTTGAGAGCGACAATCTTCCGCTCGAAGTGATGTCGGGCGAGGCGTGGCGCGCGATCTTCGAAACCAATGTGTTCGGGCTGGTCGAGGTCACCAAGCACGCGATCCCGCTGATGCGCGACTCGGGGGGCGGTGTGATCTGCAACGTCACCTCGTCGTCGGTGCTTGCTCCGGTGCCGTTCCTCGGCGCGTACCGATCGAGCAAGGCCGCGGTGAGTGCGATCGGCGAATCGTTGCAGGCGGAAGTCGCCGCCTTCGGGATTCGAGTGCTGGAGATCATGCCCGGCCCGATCGAGACCGACATGCTGGTCACGTCCGACAAGCCCGCGGCCGCGATCGAGCACGAGCGGTACCGCGCGCAGGCCGAACAGCTCTGGGCGGGCCGGCAGCGCATTCGCGACATGTACACGCCCGCGCCCGAAGCCGCTCGCCGTATCGCCGACGCCATCCTCGACGACGACGCGCCGCTCCGTGTGGGCTGCGACAACATGAGCGAAGGCATGCTCTCCGCGTGGCGTAACGCGACGTCCGACGAGGCCTGGATGCGACCGCTGCTCGCGTCGTTCGCCGGACGCGACTAAAGAGACATGTCGTGATCACCGGGCTCGCGCACACCGCCTTGTGCGTTCCCGACGTCGAAGCAGCCGTTGCTTGGTATCGAGATGTGCTCGGACTCACCGTGCTGTCGCCGCCGTACCAGATCGAAGGTCCGGACATCGAGCGCGATATGGGCGCGCTGGTGCCGTCGCCGGTGGTGGTGAAGGCCGCGATCGTCGGGGTCCCGGACGGCAGCGACCGGGTGATCGAAGTGATCGAGTATCCGAACGCTCCCGGTCGCGACCGGCCCGCGGACGCCGCGCTGGTCGACTACGGCTTCACACACGTTGCGCTGCTCTGCGACGACGTCGTCGCCACACGGGCCGATTACGAGGCGAAGGGCGTGCATTTCCTCGTGGAAGGTGTCGCCGATGTGGCCGGCCTCCGAACGACCTGGATCGCCGACCCGTGGGACAACGTGCTGATCCTGGTGGAGAAAATCCGGCGTCGCGACCGGCCGTACTTCAAGCAGTTCTAACCCGGCGCTGTCGAGGTGCTCACAGCGGCGCTTCGAACTCGATCTCGTGGCGGACGGCGATGCCGTGGTTGCCGATTTCGGGGATCTCGGGCTTGATTGCCCGCGCCCGTGTGATCGCATCGCGCCGGAAGTCGGTCCAGTTCCAGCCTGCGCGTTGGTACATGCGGATCGCGTCGGTGTTGTCGTTGCTGGTGATGAGCCAAAGTCGTGACCAGCCTTCGCGCTGCGCGCGATCGACCACCGCTTCGAGCAGTGCGCTGCCGGCTCCCGCGCCGCGGTAGGTGGTGACGAGCGCGACAAGTTCGGCGACGTCACCGACCAGGTTCACGAGCGCGCACCCGATCGGTCGTCCGTCGTGCTCGACCGCGAAACCGTCGAGCAACGATGCGTCTTCGATGATCTCCCCGTGCGACACGATCTGAACGGAGCCAAACGCCGTCGTAATGATCTCCGCGATCCACTCTCGGTCGCTGGTGGTGACAGGGCGGACGTTCATCGGGCTCCCATCATGTCGGTTGCGTGGATCGGAGCTCGTCGCCGCATGCCATATCGCCCTATTCGACCGCGCCCGAAGCCTTCAATGCCTCGATCTCGGTGTCGGTGCAACCGAGGACGTCGCGCAAGACCCAATCGCTGTCTTGGCCCAGCGTGGGTCCAGCTTGGTCATACCCGCTCGGCGCGTCGGACATGCGGAATCCGTTGCGCTCGTAGAGGCCCGACCCGAGGAACGCGTGCGTGTGCCGCTCGAAATGTTCCCGCTGCGCGAGTTGGGGATCGTCGTGAAGATCGCCGAAGTCCTCGACCGGGACAGCTTCGATCCCCGCGGCCTGCAATTGCTGTGCGACGTCGGCACGGGTACGCGCACTCGTGAACGCCGAGACCAATTTCTCGAGCTCGTCCTCGCGTGTCTTGCGTTGCGCGAGCCCTGCGAACGGCTCCGCGTCGACTCCGAGGAGAGGGGCGAGCGCCGCCCACTGCGCGTCGGTCCAGCAGGCGATCGCAACCCAACGGTCGGCGAGGTCGCCTTCGGGCGCGCATGGAAACGCGCCGTGCGGCGCCGCGTGCGCGTGGCGGTTGCCGTCGCGCAGCCGGATAACGCCGCCGACCTCGAAGTCGAGCAACCAGGGTGACAGCGACCAGTTCGCTGACTCGACCTGCGAGATGTCGAGGTACACGCCGTGGCCCGAATTCCTGTGATACAAGAGCCCGGCGGCGAGCGCGGCCGCCACGAAGCGCGGCGCGAGCGAGTCGGTGATCGTGCCGTACGGGCCGACCGGTTCGCGGTCGGGCCAGCCGGTCAGCGCGTTGTAGCCGCCCAGCGCCGCGCCCTGCCCGCCGAAGCCGGGATAGTCCTTGTGCGGGCCCGTCTGACCGTTGAGACACGCACTGATCATCACGAGATCCGGTTTGATGGCCGACAGTTCGTTGTAGTCGAGCCCGAAACCTTTCATCGCGCGCGGCGCGTAGTTCTCCGCGACAGCGTCGCTCCACTCCACGACGAGACGTTTCACCAGCGCGACGGCCTGCGGGTGCTTGAGGTTCAACGCGACGTTGCGCTTGCCGACATTGAGCCCGTCGTACATGGCCGAGCCTTCGAGACCGTGCGGGTTGTTGGGCGACATCGCGTACATCCGCAAGAAGTCGGGTCGCGTCTTTGACTCGACGCGCAACACCGTGGCTCCGTGCTCGACGAAATAGCGGGTCGCGATCGGCCCGGCCGCGCCCGAGCCGAACTCGATGATCTTGAGACCTTCCCAGGCGCGCCGGCCGGGCTTGCCTCCGGTCGCAGGCCGGCCAGCGGCTGAGAACGCCGCACGATCGACGACGCGTGCGCCGCCGGTCGGTCGCACGGGCGCGACGTCGTCGCGGGCGGATCGGGTCACCACGAACGACTGCGGGAAGCGGTCGACGTCGCCTACCGGACCGAAGAAGTCGCGAGCCGCGAGCTGAGCCGACGCATAGATCTCGCGCGGCGAGTTGGCCGGCGCCAGCATCAGATTGGTCTCCACGGCGATGTCGTACAGCTCCTGCATCGTGTGGCGCGAGAAATACTCGGCCACGCACTTCTCGATCGCCGCGAGGTCCTCGTCGGGGGCGGTGTTGTGATTGAAGTCGTTCCAGTCCCGGTTCAACAGCGCGTCGGCAGGAACACCGTCGTCGGCCACCAGCCTTGTCAGCATTTCGAGGCTCGGTACGCGAGCCTTACCGCCCCGCAATCCGAACGAGACGAATCCGTCGACGGTCGGCCAAATCTCCCGGGTGCGTCCGATGTTGGCGCCCCGCCGAGTGCCACGCGCCCCGGTATCGGGGAAGCGTGCGGGTGCGGCCATGTTGGCGACGAGCACCACCTCCTGCATGGACACGTCGACGCGCTGGGGGAGTCCGCTCGCCAGCGCGGTCATTGCCGCGAATGCAGCTTCCGGCCCCGAGTGGGCATAGCCGGTCGGCTCCGTGCAGCGGATCGGCGCTCGATCGGCGTCGCCGGTGCAGTACATGTTCGCCGAGGCCGCCATCACTCCCAGGTCGGAGGCTGCCCAACCCGACCGCGGACCGTGCGCCCCGAACGCTGAGATACGCACCCACACTGCCTGCGGGGCACGCGCGGGATCGAGCTGATGCGTGCCGGAAGCGCCGAGCTCGTCTACCACCACGTCGGCCTCGGTGAGCAAGGTGTCAAGGGCCGGGTCGTCGGCGCCGAGCGCGACCACCTGCTTGCCCGCGTTCCAGGCCCGAGCGACATTGCCGGCGAGCGGGTCGCCCGCGGGAGGCACCACCCGCACCACCTCGGCGCCGAGGTCGCCCAGCACGCGCGTGGCGCGGGCGGACGGATCACCGCCCAGATCGAGGACCCGCAACCCGTCGAGCAACCGCTGCGCCATGCCGAAACCCTTCCGCGAGAACCTGACGGGGGCGTCAGTGTACGCGGCGGTTCGCGGGGCGATCTCCGGGCCGGCGCTCCTGCCGGTATCGCCAACGTGCCCCGACGACACCTCCGCACGGACGTGAGTGCCGCGGTCAGAACGCCAATCGGGCGCCGCTCACGACCAGGATCAGCACGTTCGTTCGTCGCGAGTGCCGCCCGCCGGACCGCGCCGGTCACGATGCAACCCGCGACCCGGTCGGCCAACACCGCCCAAGCCGCGCACCCAGGCCGTCGACCGGTCCGGCCACGAAGCCGAACCGCCGGCGAGATCGCGGCCAGCATGATCGGCCGGCCGCCACGTCCCGGACGTCCGGTCGTGGTCGAGCCGTGTGGCACGGCGACCTGGCGGCGCACAGCGTGGCGCCGGCTCGGACCCGGGCACAGTTCACGTCGGTGCTGACGACGCGGCAGTCGGGCCGTGGCGGGCCGAAGGACCAACCTCTAGGCTGACGCCAACGTCAGGTTGAGGGGACCGCGCATGTCGAATACACGCATTGTCGACGCCGACTGCCACATCCTCGAGCCGACCGACATCTGGAAGAACCACCTGGGCTCCAAATGGCAGGACAAGGCGCCGAAACTTGTCAAGGATCCCGAGGGAGGCGACGCCTGGCTCACCGCAGTGGGCGGCGACCCAGATCCCATCGGTCTCGTTTCCACGCCGGGGATGCCGTTCGACAAGTTCCGCTGGTACGGCGTGACCTACGAAGAAGCGCGCCCCGGTTGCTACAACGGCCACGCGCGGCTGAAGGACATGGACATCGACGGCGTGTCGGCCGAGATCCTGTTCCCGCCGCAGCGCACGATGAGCCACTTCCTCGGCGACGAGGACGAAGACTTCGTGCTCGCCGGTGTCGAGGCCTACAACAATTTCCTGTTCGAAGAGTTCTGCGCGCCGGACGTCAAGCGCCTCGTCGGTATGGCACAGATCCCTTCGATCGGAATCGACAGTGCGGTTGACGGTCTGCGTAAGGCCAAGGCTCGCGGTGCCAAGGGCGTGCTCATCTCGAACTGGCCGGCCGGCGCAGAGAGTCTGTCCCGCGACGACGATCCCTTCTGGGCCGCCGCCGTCGACGAGGGGCTGCCCGTCACAATCCACATCAACATCATCAGCCGAAAATCCCGGATGAGCTCGCGTCTCGCGGCGGCCGCGCGCGGGAATCAGCTCTACAACATGTCCAGCGAGGCGACTCGCGCCAAGGCGATCGGCGGGATGAGTCACGTGTTCGCGATGGCCACCGGCGCGATGACCGACATGATCTTCACCGGCGTGTTCGAGCGTTTCCCCGAGCTGCAGGTGTGCTGGATCGAAACCGGAGTGGGCTGGATCCCGCACTTCCTCGAGTGCGTCGACGATCGTTGGTGGCGCAACCGAGTGTGGGGCGATCTACCGCTGACCGAGCCGCCGTCGTTCTACTGGTATCGCAACAACGCCGCGTCGTTCATCATCGACCACACCGGTGTCGAGCTTCGACACCGGGTCGGCGTCGACAACATCATGTGGTCGAGCGACTATCCGCACCACGGCAACGACTGGCCGTACTCACGTCGAACCATCGAAGACATGATGGGCAGCGTCGCCGAAGACGAACGGTCACGTATCACCGGCGGCAACGCCGCCCGCATCTGGCGTCTCGACGATTGATGCCGCAACGCGATCGGCGCTCACGGCTTCGAGGGTGAGATGCTGCAACGTACGTTGGTGCACGTAGTTCAGTAGTTGATTGATTGCCGGCATCAGCCGCTGCGCGTTCGCGGTGAGTTGAGACTGGACTGCGACCAGCTCTGCGGCGTCCCAGGCCGGGTTGGCGCGGCCCGAGAGCATGTCGAGGACGTCGCGCTGCAGCGCGCCGAAGTGGTCGACGTAGATGCGACCGAGCGCCAACAGGATCTCGGCGGTCATGCCGATCGATCGGAGCTCGGCGACCGCGCGAAGGAGTCCGAGGTCGTTGTCGTCGTACGACTCGCCGCCGAACTCGGAAGGGTCGGGGAGGAGGCCGACGTCACGCAAGCCGGCGACGAAGCTTTCGTCGACGCCTGATCGGTCGATCAGCTCCGCGAGTGAGTAGCCACGGCCGGCGGCGGTGAAGAGGCCTTCGAGACCAGGCCGGTCGACGTCGACGATGGCCCGGATCGCGGCGAGCGAGAACCGCTGCGCCTGCAACTCGCGGATCCGGTCGAGGCGTTCGAGGTGCTCGGGACCGTACAGCCGGTTGCGGCCCTGCTTCGCAGGTGCGAGGAGAAGTCCTTCACGGGAGTAGTAGCGGATGGTGTCGACCGTCAGACCGGCCCGTCGCGCCAGCTCGTCGATCCGCCAGTCCGGGCCTCCGCTGTGCTCCTGGCTCATACCGGCCGCGCCCTCGATCTCGGACCTGCTTGACAGCGCCGACTCTGAGAGTATATACTCGCAGTGTTGTTGCACCGGAGTATGGACTCCTGGTGTAAAGGCTATCAGCGTTTCAGGAGTACGTCATGGACCAAGTGAGCTTTTTCGACCAGCACGCACGAGCGGCCGAAGGTCGTCGAGAAGCGTTGAGGTGGCTCGCGCGGCGGTTGCAGTGGGAGCGCCGCCTCGGTGAGCTGCGACCCGGCGCAACTACGGCCAAGCAAGCCGCGTAACCCGTCGTTCTCCAGACCGGCTGGCCCCTCCCGGTCGGAGCAACGCAATCGACCTCGGTCGCCCCCCGTCCGGGGTCGATTCGCGTCCGACGGCCGTTCGCTTGACGGACTTCACGCGGGCGGAGCTGCTCGGTTGCACGAACCCGCGTCGCGCCTCCAATGCCGGGACTTCCTGAGCTCGCGATGGCGAACAAACGCTGCGAAGCCCGCGCGACGGTTCGGCCTCGCGCACGAGGAACCGATGTCCTGATCGAGCGGCGCCCCTGACGGGTCGCGATCAGGTCACGCGGAACCCGTCGCGCAGGATTGGGAACTGGCGCTCCGGGGCCTCGCAGGCGACCCGTTCGGTTGGGGCACCCACGTTCGGGTCTCCCCGCAACACCTGCGCGCCCGCGGGCGCGTACTGAAGGATGTACGCCTTGCGGACCTCGGCGGCCAGGTTCGGTCCGGTCATGTGGGGCGTCAGCGACGAGAAGACGAGCGCACTCCCCGCACCGACAGGCGCGGGAACGGGCGGCGTCGGTGGTTCCGCGAAACATTCGAAACCGAGGGGATCGACGTAGGAGTGCGCCAGCGTGCCGGCGCGATGGACACGCGGCGCGATCCACGGGCAGCCATTTTGCTCGGTCGCGTCGGTGAGCGCGAGCCAACACGTGAGGTACTGCTGCGGTTCGATGAAGGTGTAGCCGTTGTCCTGATGCCACGGGAACCGGCGTGGTTTCTCAGGTTTTTTGTAGACCGCTTGGTCCCAATACATGTTCACGTCGGGACCGATGAGATCGAAGCACAGGTCGACGAACACGTCGCTCGTCGCGAGCGCACGCGCGGCCTGCGAACGGGCCACCAGGTGCGTGGTGAATGTGATCGCGTCGGCCTCGGCGATGAAGGCGCGCTCGTGGTCAGCCGCACGAAGCAACGACTCGAACTCGGCCTCGAACGCATCGATGTCGGCCGTGACGCGCTCGAGCGTCTTCGCGTCGACCGCATTATCGACGATCACAAAGCCGAACTCGTCGAACTGTTCGCCTTGTGCTTCGGTCAGTCGCCGGAATGGGCCGCGTTGCGACCGCCATCGAAACTCAACATTCCAGGGATGGCGCTCGAGCGTGTCGAGGTCGGACACGTACTGGAGCTTACGGCCGCTCGACTTTAGGGCGTGAAACGTGAAGAGATCTGTTCGAACAGGGCGAGATCTCCGGCGAACGGCCCGTCCCGACGCGGCCAATGGACGACGAAATCAGTCACCCCGACCTCTTCGTATCGGCCGATGGTTTCGTCGAACGCGTCGGTTGAGGTCAACCCGGAGTCGAGGCGGAGCCCTGACAACACCAAGCGGGCGAGGGAGTCGGGGTCACGGCCGACTCGCGCGCATGCTTCATCGAGCAGATCCATCTGCGATCGCACGACGGCCGCGCCCTCGGCGCTCGCCAGCGCCGACTCGGGTCCGCGATCGCCAGTCGTCACCCACGTGTCGGCGTACTCCGCTGCGAGGTGCATCGCCCGTTTTCCCGTCGCGGCGATCGCGAACGGCACGCGCGGCCGCTGGGTGCATCCCGGGTAGGTACGCGCGCCATCTGCGGAATAGAACTGTCCTTCGTACGACGTCTGCGGCTCGCGTAACAACCGATCGGCCAGGTCGACGAACTCGGCGAAACGGTCCGCTCGTTCGCGTGCCGACCACCGCGGGCTACCGAGCACGGTCGCGTCCCAACCGTCGCCGCCCGACCCGATACCCAACGTCAACCGGCCGCCCGAGATGTCGTCGAGGGAGATCAGCTCCTTCGCGAATGGGACCGGATGGCGAAAGTTCGGCGACGCAACCAGCGGGCCGAGCCGAATGCGTTCGGTCGCAGTCGCGGCGGCCGTGAGCGTCGGCATCGCGCCGAACCAAGTTGAGTCTCGCAAGGATCGCCACGCGAGATGGTCATATGTCCACGCATGGTCGAATCCCAGTTCCTCGGCGCGCCGCCAGACCGTGCGCGCGAGACGCCACGGATGGTCGGGCAAAATCACCACTCCGACGCGCACAACACGGACACTATCGACGAGGCGCGTCTGTTCTTTCGCTGGATTGCGTCGCGCACGGGTCTCTGTCTGGTCGTGCGGGCCGGCTCACGCCGGCCACTCGCGTGGACCGAGTCGAGCTCACGACACCGAGGCGCCAGCCATCGACACGAAACCCCGCGACCGTGGCGACCAAGCGCCGGGCACGACGCCGAAGATGTGAGACCGGCACCCGCGAGGGCTGCGAAAACGCGGGAGAAACGCTGCGTGTCAGGGGCGCATCCACCTCGGGAGGGTGACGTCGTCGATGCGGTGGAACACCACGCTGACCGGCTGGCCGATCTCGATCGTGGACGGGTCGATCTCGTTGATCTCGCCATCGGCCGTCTCGACGAGGTTGCCGGCGAAGCGGATCATCGGATCCTCTTCGAGCTCCACGATGATCGCGTTGTAGGGGGCGACCGCTGCGAACGCAGGCAGGAGCGGAGGATGCGCAACGATGAACGACCAGATGCGGCCCCGACCCGACGTCGGTTCCCAACGCACCTCGATCGAACGACACCGCGAGCACATGGGTCGGGGTGGCATGCGCCGAAGACCGCACGAGGCGCACGTCTGCACGAGCAGCTCGCCCCGCTCACATCCGGCCCAGAACGGCGCGCTGGTGGGTTCGTTCACATCCGGAAGGAGCCAGACTGTTTCCATCAACGGTCCCGGGTGAAGACAATGGCCGACGTCGGTACACCCTCGCCGCTCGTCACAAGCGACACTTCCGCACCCTCGACCTGCGCCGTGCTCGTACCTCGGACTTGGCGTACGCCCTCGAGGATGAGGTTGAAGCCGTGCACGTACGCCTCCGACATCCCGCCGCCGGACGTGTTCACCGGCAACCGACCGTCGGGCCACTCGATGTTGCCGTGATCGGTGAATGGCCCACCCTCGCCGCGCCCGCAGAACCCGTAACCCTCGAGTGACAGCGGGATCAGCGGGCTGAACGCGTCGTACAGCTGGGCGACCTGGACGTCGGCGGCAGTCAGATCGGCGTTCGCCCATAGCCGGCGCGCCGCAGTCCACGCGGGGCCGCGCAGTGGATCCTCGGTGAAGTAGTTGGTCATCGTCTGGTGGTTCGGTGGCAGGCCTTGCGCGAACGCGTGGATGAGCGCGGGCGGGTGGGGGAGGTCGCGGGCCCGTTCCGCCGATGTGACGATCAGAGCGAGCGCGCCATCAGTCTCTAGACAGTTGTCGAAGAGGCACAGCGGCTCGGAAATCCAGCGTGCGTTCATATAGTCGTCGCGAGTCAGCGGTTTGTGGCCCATCGTCGATGCCGGATTTCGCGCCGCATGCTTGCGGAACGCGAGCGCGACGTTGGCGAGATGGTCGCGTGTCGCGCCGTACTCGTGCATGTACCGACGAGTCAGCATCGCGATCTCGTCGACCGGCCGGATGATCCCAAACGGCCGTGTCCATTGCTGACCGTCGGACAGACGAGCTGAGGCCTGAGCCCATGGACGGCTGCTCGCGTCGGCCCGTTTGCGTGCCCGCCACGCCACCACCACGTCGCATTGACCTGTCGCGATCGCCATGGCCGCGTGGCCGACCACACCGCAGCCCGCGCCGCCGCCGAAGCCGACCTGCGAGAAAAACGTGATGTCGCCCAAGCCGACCGCACGCGCGACGTCGACTTCACGGTTCGGTTCGAGGGTGTACGACGCGAGCCCATTGACCTCCGACGGCAGGATCTTCGCGTCGTCGAGCGCGATCGAGATCGCCTGACACGCCAGCGACAGCTCAGTGTCGGGAAGTCCCTTACCCAGCGTCGTCTGGCCGATACCGACGACCGCCGTGTTGTCCTTCACCAGATGCGTCGTCATCGGCGGCCATCGTTTCTGATGTCTCCCTCGTAGCGAACGGGAGGCTGTCGGCTGGTGGCCCGCCCGTGCGTCCGTGTGCCGGCCGCTTCTTTGTGCCTCATGGGCTGAACGTTCACCAGCCGTTCCATTCCGGCGCGCGGCGCTCGCGGAACGACGCCACACCCTCGCTCGAATCTTGCGTCGACGAATTGAGCTCGACGAGCATGGCTTCCTCTTCGAGCAGGTCGTGCCGCGAGAGTTCCGACGCGTCGTGCAGCAGCTTCTTCGACCAGCCGATCGCCTTGGTCGGGCCGCTGGCGAGTCGTTCGGCCCATTCCTTCGTCGCCGTGCGCAGCTCCGCGGCCGGCACGACCTTATTGACGATTCCGAGGCGCTCGGCATCGGTCGCCGCGAGGTCATCGCCGAAGAAGATGAGCTCTTTCGCCTTGTGCATTCCGACGACTCGGGGGAGTAGATACGCGACGCCACCGTCGGGAATTAGGCCGCGCCGGACGAACACTTGAATGATCTTGGCGGTGTCAGCCGCGATCACAAGGTCGGCGGCGAGGACAAACATCGACCCGCCGCCCGCGGCGGTGCCGTTGAGGGCGACGACGATGGGCTTCTCGCAATCGAGGATCGCTTGCATCAGGCGCTGGAAGCCGAGGCGCATCATCTGCGTCGCGCTGCCCACCACCATGTCGGGCGCGCCTGGAGGCTTCGGTTTACCGGGCGGCTGGCGCACCGAAAGGTCGGCACCGGTGCAGAAGTGCCGCTCACCGGCGCCGGTCAGCACAATGGCCCGCACGTTCAGGTCGGTGTGCGCGTCCCAGAAGTGTTGGGTGAGACGGTCGCGCACGTAATAGGGGATCGCGTTGCCCTTATCGGCGCGATTGATCGTCAGCCAAAGCACGCCGTTGTCGACGTTCGCGAGAAGTTCCTCGTCGATGTTCACGCCCTCGGGCGCCGGGTTCAGGGTCACTTGCGTACCACCAATGCATCGAGGGCTACCGCACCGCGCGGTCGCACGACCAGTGGGTTGATATCGAGCTCGCGGAAGCTACCGGCGAGATCGAGCGCGAGGCGTTGCACGTTCATGACTGCGTCGACGACCGCGTCGATGTCGGCCGCGCTCGCGCCGCGCACCCCCTCGAGCAGGGTGTAACCCTTGAGTTCGTGCAGCGCGCGACGGGCTTCGTCACCGTCGAACGGCGGGACGCGGAACGTCGCGTCGCCGAACACTTCGGCGAAGATTCCGCCGAGACCGACCGTGACGACGGGGCCGAAGAGCTCGTCTTGCGACACGCCGATGAGCATCTCGACACCGCCGCTCACCAACTCGCAGACGAGCACACCTTCGATGCGCGCCTTCTTGTCTGTTCGGTGTGCCTTGGCGAGAAGCTCCTCGTACCGAGCGCGCACTTCCTTCGCGGAACCAACACCGACGTGTACGAGACCGGCGTCGCTCTTGTGCAACAAGTCCGGCGACGAAACCTTCATCACGACGGGGAAACCGATGGTCTCGGCTGCTTTCACCGCGCCTTTCGCGGTGGTGCACAGCACATCCCGACTGGTCTTGACTCCGTAGGCTTGAAGGATCTTCTTCGAATTCCATTCCGAGAGCGCTTCGCCGGGCGCCAATCCGTCGAGCAGCTTGTGGGCCTTTTTCGCCGACGGTGATGGCGTCGTCGGTGCCGACTTGAACGGTGAGCGGTAGCGGGCGGCGAAGGTCCAATAGTCGGCGTATGCCTTGACCGATGCGATGCAGTTGCTGAACGTGCGGAACGTCGGCAGCCCGCCGGCAAGCAGACGTTTGTAGTACGTGTCGTCGGTGCCGGCCGGCGCGCCCCAGACCACGAAGATCGGCTTCGTCGTCGTCTTCGCCGCGGCGATGACATCGCGGGTGAGCGGCTCGCTGAACATCGCGACCGCCCCGGTGATCGGCACGATCACGATGTCCACGTTCTTGTCGGCCAAGATGGCGTCGATGATCGCGCGTCCTCGGCGGTCGGCGACCGGAGGACCGCCGCAGTCGACCGGATTCGAGACTCGCAGGTACCCAGGAATGAGGCCGTCGTGAAGCAGGGTCTGGGTCGCCTTCGTCAGGTCGGGGAGCCGCAGCCCGGCGTCCGAGAGCATGTCGGCCATGTGCGCGCCGGTGCCCCCAGAAATCGCGTACACGCAGACGCCGGGTCCCTTCTTGTTCCGTGCCCACGTCGGCGTCTTTTCGGGTCGAGTGCGCGCGAGCGCCGCCGACACGTCGAGGAGCTCGTCGAGGCCGCCAACTCGTATCACGCCGAACTGACGGAACACTGCGCTCGTCACCGCGTCGGACCCGGTGAGGTGACCGGTGTGCGACTTCGCCATCGAACGGCCAGCTTCGGTCTTGCCGACCTTCACCATCACCATCGGTTTGTGAAGTCGCGCCGCGTGATCAGCGGCGAGCATCAGCGTCCGGCCGTCTTTGAAGCCTTCGATATAGCAGGCAATCACCCCGACCTCCGGCTGGTCGGCGAAGTGACGGGCGAAGTCTGCGAACTCGAGGTCGACCTCGTTGCCGGTGGGCGCCCAATGCGTGAGCCGGATCCCGATCTCCTGGCCCTGAAACACGGGCCGGCCCTGATGTCCCGACTGCGTGATCAGCGCGATCGACGGCCCCTCGAGATCGTCGCGGAACTCCTCGAACGCGTTGAGGTTTGTGTTCGGGCCGAGGAGGCGAACGTCTCCGGAACGAACTAGTCGTTCGAGGCGCTGCTCGAGCTTCGTGCCCTCGGAGCCGGCCTCCGAGAAACCAGCGGCGAAAATCACGGCGAACTTGGGCTTGCGCTGCAACACCTCTTCAAACGTGTCGACGGCCCGACCGGTGAGGATGATCACGAGGTCGAGATCTCCGGGGACATCAAAGATCGACTTGTAACAGGGGTGACCGAGCACCGTCTCGTATTCCGGGTGCACAGGGTAGAAGGCCGCGCCGTGCTCGCGTGCCCAGACGTCGAACTTGCGTGTCATCGCGGTATTGGGTTTGGCGGACTGTTCTGACGCGCCGATGAGCGCGATTGCCCTGGGGTGCAGGAACGTGTCGAGGTCGACGGTGCGCAACTCGAGCGGGCGCCCGGAAACGTCGAGCGGGCCGGAAGTGTCGGATTTCTTGATGCTGGGCATACACGCTCCGGGCGAAGGCGACCGCGAAGTATGACGCCACTGTCAGGTTTCCGGCCACTCCGGTAGCGTTCCCGCCGCAAAGATCGACCAACGAGACAGTCCGGAATGAGGCCGAACATGAAGACCGTGGCATGAGGATCGCCGTCGATTTCGACAAGTGCAAGAGCAACGCGTTGTGCATGGGCGTCGCGCCGGACATCTTCGAGGTGCGCGACGACAACTTCCTGTACGTGTTGCAGGAAGAGCCGCCAGAGTCGGCGCGGTCGCTGGTCGAGGAGGCCGTACGCGTCTGCCCGACGCAGGCGATCTCCATCGTCGAATAGCACGACGCCGTACCGTCGGATGCGCACGGTCGCGGTCGTCGGCACCTCGCTCGCGGGGCTGCGCGCAATCGAGGCGCTCCGGCGTGAGGGCTACGACGGACGCATCATCGCGATCGGTGCCGAACCTCATCTGCCGTACGACAGGCCGCCGCTTTCGAAGGAGTTCCTCGCCGGCCGCGTTGACACAGCCGACATCGTGCTGCGCAAACAAGGGGTCGACGATCTCGAGGTCGACTGGCGCCTCGGAGCTCCGGCAGCCGCGCTCGATGTCGGTGCCCGCGAGCTGACGCAAGCCGACGGCTCGCGCCTCGAATTCGACGGACTTGTCCTCGCGACCGGCGCGACACCGCGCCGGCTTGCGAACCAATCTGAGCTCGATGGGGTGTTCACGCTGCGAACGCTCGACGACGCTCGCGCCTTGCGCGAGCGACTCGACGTCATGCCAAAGGTGGTAGTGATCGGGGCCGGGTTCATTGGCGCCGAGGTCGCCGCGACCTGCCGCGGACGTGGACTCGACGTCACGGTGCTCGAGGCACTGCCCCAGCCGATGGTTCGGGGGCTCGGCCTCGAGCTCGGTGCGGTCATCGCGGCGGTGCACCGTGATCACGGTGTCGATCTGCGCACCGGCGTCCAGGTCGACGCGATCGAAGGCGATGTGCGCGTCGAACGCGTTCGGCTCGGTGACGGAGCGACCATCGACGCTGATGTGGTGGTCGTCGGAGTTGGCGTTGTGCCCGAGACGCAATGGCTCGAAGGTTCCGGACTCACGATCGACAACGGCATCGTATGTGACGAGACCTGCCTCGCGGCCCCGGGCATCGTGGCCGCGGGTGACCTCGCCCGCTGGCCGAACCCCCTCTTCGACGGCCAACTCATGCGGCTCGAGCATTGGACCAACGCGACCGAACAAGGTGTGCACGCGGCACGGCGGTTGCTCGCCGGAGACGGCGTCGGCGAGCCATTCGGGCCTGTGCCATTCGTTTGGTCGGACCAGTACGACCGCAAGATCCAGACCGTTGGGGTGGTGTCGGCTGATGCCGACCTTCACGTCGCGCACGGTTCGTACGCCGAGCGACAGTTCGTTTCGTTGTTCGGCCGCGCCGGACGGCTGATCGGAGCGCTCGGATTCAATCGGCCCCGTCAGGTGATGCAATACCGCAAGCTCATCGCCGAACGGGCGTCGTGGGATGCCGCGCTCGCCGTCGCAAATGTCTGACCAGCAACCCTCGGAGCCAGCGCGTCTGCTGTCGGCCCGTTTCGTGGTCGTCGTCGCGATTGGTCTGTGCTACTTCACCGCGCTGGCGATGCTCACACCAGTGTTGCCGCTCTACGTCGAAAAGTCGCTCGGTCAAGGTTCGGTTGCGGTCGGGATCGCGGTCGGAGCGTTCGCGGTGGGCGCAATCGCGCTGCGCACGTACGCCGGTTGGCTCGGCGACTCGATCGGCCGTCGCGTCCTCATCATTGGTGGTGCGTTTGTCGTCAGCGGTTCGGTCGCGTGCTATGGCCTCGTGCACGCCGCTTGGTACCTGACCCTGATCCGCGTCGTCACCGGATTCGGCGAGGCGGGTTTCTTCGTGGGCGCGGCCACGATGATCACCGACCTGTCGCCACCCGAGCGTCGCGGCGAGGCAGTGAGCTACTGGTCGGTCGCCGTCTATGGCGGGCTCTCGTTCGGTCCCGTCCTCGGCAGCGTGCTCTGCGGAGCGACCACGCGCGGCCACGGCGGCCACTACGGACGAGTGTGGGCGGTTTCTGCGGTGCTTGCGCTTGTCGCGTCGGCGCTTGGCATGTTCACAGTCGAAGTCGAGCGCGAGGTGTTTCCGAAGGCCCGTCATCTCTTCCATCGAGCGGCCATCGAGCCGGGCAGCGTGTTGTTCTTGGGGCTGATCGCGCTCGCCGGCTTCACTGCATTCATTCCGCTTTACGTCACCCGGGTTCATGTCAGTTCGGGCCTGATCTTCGCCGAGTACGGAGTGTTGATCCTCGTCGTGCGCGTGCTCGGCGCGCGAGTTCCGGACCGGATGGGGGGCCGCACGACCGCCGCGCTGGCCTTGATACTGGTCGCGGTCGGTGTCGGAACGATCGCAGCGTTTCCAACGTTGGCAGGCCTGATCATCGGCACTGCGATATTCGCCGCCGGCATGTCGCTCATGTATCCCGCGCTGCTCCTGCTTGCGCTTGACGGCGTGACCGACTCCGACCGGGCGTCCGTCGTCGGCACATTCTCGTCGTTCTTCGACGCTTCACAAGGTGTCGGCGCATTCATCTGCGGCGCCGTCGTCGCGTTCGCGGGCGACCGGGGCGCGTTCACGACCGGTGCCGTGTGTGCGGTCGCCGGACTCGTCCTGCTACGCGCCCGTTCGTGGTCTCAGGCCTCGGCACCGAGCCCCGCGTAGCCTTCCAGAGTGCCTTCGCTGTTGGTGACGAACGACTTCCCGCCCAAGCACGGCGGCATTCAGTCATATCTCTACGAGCTGTGGCGACGTCTCCCGCCCGCCGAGACGACGGTGCTCACCACGTCATTTCCGGACGCACCTAGTTGGGACGCACAGCAAGAATTTCGGATCGAACGTGTTCGCGAGCGTGTCCTTCTTCCGACAATGGCGGCGGTTCGCCGCATCGACGCGCTCGCGCGCGAAGTCGAAGCCGACGTGATCTTCCTCGATCCAATGCTTCCGATCGGGCTGGCCGGATCGAAACTGAAGGCCGCGCCCTATGTGGTTGTCGCGCACGGGAGCGAGATCACGGGTTACGCGCGCACGCCCGGCAGCCGCGCGTTGGCGCGCCGTGTGCTGCGCGGCGCGGCCGCGGTGGTCGCAGCCGGCTCGTATCCGGCTCGCGCGGCAACCGACGCCGCGGGTCGACCCCTGGCCGGCGTCGTGATCCCACCCGGTGTGGACGGTGCACGCTTCCACCCAGCCGATCCCGACGAGCGCGCGGCGACCCGCCGCCGTTTCGGCCTCGACCCCGATCGCTCGCTCGTGCTCGGCGTGTCGCGGCTGGTGCCCCGCAAGGGCTTCGACGTCGTCATTGACGCCATGTCCGGCCTCGACGGCACCGCGCTCGACAAGGTCCAACTCGCGATTGCAGGTGCGGGGCGCGACCGCGCTCGGCTCGAGCGGCGCGCCCGCGGCCGGGCGCAGTTTCTCGGCCGGGTCGCCGACGTCGATCTCCCTGCCCTGTACGCCTGCGCGGACGTGTTCGCGATGTGCTGTCGCGATCGGTGGCGTGGGCTCGAGGCGGAAGGCTTCGGGATCGTGTTCCTCGAGGCCGCCGCGTGTGGTGTACCCGCAGTAGCGGGGCGCAGCGGGGGATCACATGAGGCCGTCGCCGACGGGGAGACCGGATATGTCGTGGCACCGCGTGACGTCGACGCCGTGCGCGGCGCGCTCGGGCGCTTGATCGCCGACTCGGAGCTGCGAGCACACATGGGAGCCGCCGCGCGGCGTCGAGCCGAGGAGGACTTCGCCAACGACCTTCTCGCGGCTCGGCTCGGACCGGTCGCGCGTGGCGATCTCTCGGCCGTCGGTCCCCTGTGCCAGTAGCCTTCGTCTCGTGAAAGGTCGGTCGATCGTGATCGCGTCGTGGGTGGCGCTGGCCGTCTTCGCGGTCGTGATCGTGCCCGACGCCGCGGGTCTGCACGCACTCGACGGCGTCGCCGTTGGCGTCTCGCTTGCACTGTTCCTTTCGGCGCTCGTGATCTGGCTGTACGCGTTCGGTGTCGCTGTCGTGCGCTCCGCGCGCGGCGACGACATTGGAGTCGGCGGCCTATTCTTCCTGTTCGGCTCCGCGCCTTCGGATGTTCGCCGGTGGCTGTTTGGTGCTCTCGGGGCGTCGGTGGTGCTGGCGTTCGCGACCGCGGCCGGCAACGCATATGCCGCGCTCGAGCCGATGTTCCCGCTCGCACTCGTCGGTCTGTGGGGCGCTCGTCACGGGACGTTCCCGCCCCGTGACGACACAGTTCGACCGCCCTCGCAGGCGCGCCCGACGCGCGCACGGCCTGGCGGCGCGCCATGACCGACAGCGCCAGCGAACGCATCCGCATCGACGCGTCGGCCGACCGTTGCTTCGATGTAGCGGTCGACTTCGAGTCCTATCCCGAGTGGTTGCGCGACGTCAAGGAAGCGAAGATCCTCACGGTCGATGATGAAGGCCGTGGGCTGCGCGTCGAGTTCCGGGCGGCGGCGCTGGGAAAGAGCATCCGCTACGTGCTCGAGTACGAGTACGCGACCGCGCCGAAGGAATTCTCGTGGCGTTTCGCGGAAGGCGACATGCTGCGGCGGCTCGACGGCACGTACCGCTTCGACCCCGAGGGCCCGGCGTTGACGCGGGTTCAGTACGACCTCGCGGTCGAGCTCGCGATGCCGCTTCCGGGCCTCGTCAAGCGTCGGGCCGCCGGGCTGATTATGGGGAGCGCACTCAAGGAGTTGAAGAAGCAGGTCGAGGCCGTCGCCTGATCTTCATCTACCGGTAGCGACGTCGTTGCGCACGCCAACTAGCCTCCGCGCCAATGCGCATCCTGTTGTTTACCGGTAAGGGCGGCGTCGGCAAGACGACCGTCGCGGCAGCTACCGCCGTTCGAGCCGCCGAAGCGGGCCTGCGCACCATCGTGGTTTCCACTGACCCTGCGCACTCGCTCGCCGATGCATTCGGCGTCGCCCTCGAAGATCGGCCGACGCCGATCGGACCGCGGCTGTTCGGTCAGCAACTCAATGCGCGCGTGCGCTTCGAGGAGACGTGGGACGACGTTCGCCGCTACATGGTCGACGTACTCGACTGGGTGGGCGCCGACTCGCTCGAAGCCGAGGAGCTCGCGGTCGTTCCCGGCCTCGACGAGGTGTTCTCGTTGGCCGACATCAAGCAGTTTGCGACATCAGGTGACTACGACCTCGTCGTCGTCGACTGCGCGCCGACCGCCGAGACGATCCGTCTCCTGTCGCTGCCCGACGTGCTCGGCTGGTACATGGACCGCGTGTTCGACGCCCAACGTCGGCTGACGCGCCTCGCCCGGCCGGTACTCAGCCGCTTTTCGGGCCTTCCCGTGGCCGGCGACCAAGTGTTCGGCGGTATCCGACGTTTCTACGAACGCCTCGACGGTGTACGCGAACTGTTGACCGACGGCGACATTACGAGCGCGCGGCTCGTGGTCAACCCGGAGCGGCTTGTGGTCGCCGAGGCTCGCCGCACATATACGTATCTGTCGCTGTTCGGCTACCACGTCGACGCGGTCGTCGTGAACCGTATTCTTCCGACCGCGCTCGATCATCCATGGCTCGATCAATGGAAGGCAGCGCAGTCGGCCCATCTCGAATCGATTGCGGACGCGTTCGCTCCGCTACCGATGTTGACCGCCGAACTCGCGGACCGCGAGCTGCTCGGCGTTGACGACCTGTGCGCCTTCGCCGAAGACCTTTACGACGACCTCGACGTCTCGGCGCGGCTATCTCACGTCGAACCATTGCGGGTCGACGCGGTAGGCGACTCTCTCGTGCTGTCGGTGCACGTACCGTTCACGGAGCGCGACGAGGTGCGACTAGGGCGCACCGATCAGGAACTGTTCGTTTCGGTCGGTCCGCATAGGCGGGCACTCCTCCTGCCCGACAGTCTCGTCCGGCGTGAGGTGGGCGGCGCACGCTTCGAAGGCGATCGGCTCGAAGTGGAGTTCGTATGAGCGGCCGCGCCAGCGATTCCGGTTTCGACCGCGACAACAACACGCACGCGGCCGACGATCCCGTCGACCACCTCTGGCAGGCGGCACACGAGTTCTTGGCGGCCGCCCGAGCGGTGATCGACGCGGCTGATGCAGTGGTCCTCGACCAGCAGCGGCGAGCTGGAGCACCGCGCCCACCGCGGCTGCGACGCATCGATGTCGAGTAGCGAACCGACGCGGGCCCAGCCCACTGTCGGGCTCGACATCGGTGGCACCAAGGTCCTCGGCGTGTTGCTCGACGCGGACGGGAACGTGGTACGGGAACAACGTCAGCTTTCACCGCACGCCGGGGTCGACGCGTTGGTCGCGACCGCGGCTGCGATCGTCGAGCAGCTCGCCGAGCCGGGCATCCCCGTCGGCGTCGGCGCGGCAGGACTCGTCAATCACGAGGGTCACGTTCTCTATTCGCCGAATCTGCCGACGGTGCGGGATGCGCCGCTCAGGAACGCACTCCACGCGGCAACCCAACATCCCCTCGTCGTCGACAACGACGCAAATGTCGCAGCGCGCGGCGAGGTCGCGTACGGTGCCGCGAAGGGCAGGCAACACGCACTCTTGGTCACGCTCGGCACCGGCATCGGTGGTGGCATGCTGCTCAACGGCCAGCTGTACCGCGGTGCCCACGGCTTCGGGGCGGAGATCGGCCACATCACCGTCGAGCGAGGCGGACCGTTGTGCGCGTGCGGCGAGTACGGCCACTGGGAGGCGATCGCCTCGGGGACGGCACTCGGTCGCATGGCACGCGAACTCGTACAAGACGGCGCGGGAGCTCGCATCCTCGCCGCGGCCGACGGCGCGATCGACGCGATTACTGGCGTGCACGTCGAGGAAGCCGCACGCGAAGATGATGCCGATGCGCGGGCGTTGTTGGCTCGCTACGCCGACAACGTGTCGATCGGGCTGGCCGCCCTCGCGAATGTGCTCGACCCAGAGTTGATCGTGATCGCCGGCGGTATGGTCGAGCTCGGACCTTTACTGTTCGATCCCTTAGTTGCATCGTTCATGCGTCACGTCGAGGGCGCGGCCTACCGCCCGAAAATCCCGATCGTTCCCGCCCAGCTGGGCGAGCGCGCCGGCGCGGTCGGAGCCGCGGTGCTCGCTCGCGAGCTGCTGACGTGAGCGCCCGCGTCGGGCTGACGCTGCCGTCGTTCGTCGACGATCCGGAAATTCCGATCCGCGTGGCGAAAGCAGCCGAGGCCGCGGGTCTCGATGGAGTGTTCGTGTTCGATCATCTCTGGCGGGGCGATCCACCCCATCGGAGGCCTGCGTTGGAATGTTTCGCGCTTCTCGGCGCGGTTGCTGCGGAAACGACTCGGATTCATATCGGCACGCTGGTCGCACGTGCCACGCTGCGGCCGGCTGCGACGTTGGCCAATGGTTTCCTGACCGCGCAACGTGTGAGCTGCGGTCGGCTCATCGCGGCGATCGGGTCGGGAGACTCTCACAGTCGGGAAGAGAACGAGGCGTTCGGCCTGACGTTCGGCACGATGGACGACCGCATCATGGCGCTGCACGACGCGGTGCGCGCAGCGAGAGAAGGTGACTATCCGGTATGGGTTGGCGGCCGCGCCGCCCAAGTGCGCGAGGTGGTCGCATTGGCCGACGGTTGGAACAGATGGGGTGGGACGCCCGAGAAGCTTTCCGCCGATGTCAACGTCGTACGCGCAGTTGCGCCCAATGCGACGATCACGTGGGGCGGGCTGGTACTGACCGGTGACGACGACGCAAGCGCCGCCGCCAAAGCCGAAGCGCGAACCTTTGCCGATGATGTGCTCGTGGGAGGCCCAGCGCGCCTGGCCGAGCAGCTCGGTGAGTTCGTCGGGCGCGGCGCCGAATGGGTGATCCTGGGTCCGATCGACTCCTCGAATGTGGAGAACGCCGCAAATCTGGGCGAAGTGCGTCACCTGCTCGGGTCGTAGCGCACTGCAGCGCAGGGTGGTGCGAGCGCCACGCTCTCCGCGGGCGCAACGGTCGGCGACGCCGCCACGAACGTGAGCGGCGCCGGATCGGTCCAGGACGGTCAGGTGTCGCCGCGGTGGAATGCATCCGAACAGGACTGAGGGCAGACTGTCGCGATGACGTTGGAACGTGATGTACGGCCGTGGGGAAGTTACGAGGTCCTGGTCGACGAACCGGACCACAAGGTCAAGCAGATCCTGGTCAGTCCGGGCAAGCGTTTGAGCTACCAGGTCCATGCTCGTCGGTCGGAGCATTGGTTCATCGTGCGTGGCTCAGGGATCGTGACGCTCGACGACAGACGACTCGACGTCGCAGCCGGAGCCACGGTCGACATCCCGCTCGGCGCGTCGCACCGGATTGAGAACACCGGATTCGATGATCTCGTATTCGTCGAGGTGCAGCACGGCGAGTACTTCGGCGAGGACGACATCGTTCGCCTCGAGGACGACTTCGGGCGAGTGGGGTAGGAGCCCGAGTCCGGTCCCCCCGATGTCGGGGAACGGCGCGGCGGCAACGGCCCGCAAGGCAATGCGGCTTTCCCGATACCCTGTTGCGGCGGCGCGCGCCGGAAACGGGAAGCCGTAAAGCGGAGTCGGGGGGCACGATGCGCGTAACGCGGGGATTCGTGCTTGTCGTCGTTCTCGCATGCGTCTTCGCGACGACGAGTCCCGTCGGCGCGGCGGTTCAACCCCAGAAATGCTCCGGGCCTCCCGCGTCGATGCAGTCCGGTCGCGCGTCGTTGAGTCCGGGCATCAATGATCTGGAGCTGCCACAGAAAATCGTGTTGACGGTCAGCCTGTTCTCGTGCGCTCCGACGAGAACGACTCGCGGTTCTGGATCGTTGAAGACCACGATCACGATCAAGGCTCCTCAGCGGTGCGGCCTGCTGACGAATCCACACACCCTCAAAGCGATCGCGACGATCACGTGGAAGGATGGGCGCAAGTCGACTATCCCGACAACGTTCTCGCTCACCGGTGCCTCGCACTTTGTCAACGCGTCCGGGACCGTGAGCGCCGGACTGTTCAAGAACCATGCCGTGACCGGTCAGCTGCACTACGCCGACGTCGTTTCCCCTCACGGGATTTCGTCGAACGGGCCGGGCATCGCGCGGGCATGCACCAACAAGACGAGACCCAACAAGTACCGGCGGGTCTCGATCGTCGCGCTCACGTTCGCTACAACGAAGTCGTTTGTTGTCCACTGATCCGTGGCTTGGGATCCGCGACTACCGCTGAGAACACGTCGACGACAGCGTCACCGACCGTGCCGTCCAGCGTGCCGTCGAGCGCCGGTGCGCCGACCTCAACCAGCGCGCCGACGTCGACGGTTCCGTCAGCGTCTCGCAGCTCGCGACATCGTCGACGAGCATCTACCTCAAAGAACACCCGCGTGACGTTGCCCCCCGAACTCCGCAGTCGGTCCCGCGCCGCCCCTTCCCTCGCCGGTTCTGCGGCCTTCCCGCGCGTGATCGTCGCCGTTGCACGCTTCGGAGCGGGTTCGGCCTCTTGGTGCGCACGAAGGGGCGCCCCGCCCGCTAACCGCTCAAGCGGTGAAGACGAACAACAGACCGACGATCGTGCCGATGATGAGGTTGACACCCAACGACGGAAACCAGCGGCGTCGGCGAGCACCTTCGCCGCCGGCTACGAGGGCTGCAGTGACAGCCACCGCAATCGGCACTCCGAACGTGACCCAGGCCACGATCGTCGCCGCGCATCCCACGATTGATGCTATCAGATCAAACGGGAACAGGTCGATCGTCGCGGGGTGCAGCCGGTGCTTGGGAGCCTTCGACGGGAGAACGTCGAGCGTCAGGTCGGGGTAGGTGATGGTGGCCGCAACGGGCCGTTCGCGAGCCGCGGCTCGACGGGTTGCGGCATACTCCTCCAGCCGCGCCAGGATCTCTTGCGGTGATACGACGTCGGGTTGTCTCGAGTCGAGAATCGGTGCGGGCACCGGTGCTCTCCCTCCGAGGCACTCGCCAGAATTTCGGAACAACGCCGATCATGCCGATCGCGAAGGCGCGCGACTCAGCCATATCAAATCGGCGGAATTCCGAAATAGCTTAGGGATTTGATCGGTCCAGCCGGCGGATGGCACCACGGTCTGGCCGGTGCTCATCAGGACGGACCGGGGTGACGCGTACCGGTACCCGTTTCCTGGCCCGGCGGACCGGCACGGCGTCCGAGCTCAGCGGGTGAAACTCGACGCAATGTTGCGGATCGCCGGCATATCGCTTCCGCGGCACGTTTCGTCACCGTCGACGGTACGAGTCGTGATACCCGCGGCTCCTCCGTGGGACGAACCGTCAGCGCTTCGTCTCCCAACACGCCAACCCAGCTCAGGGAAGCGGCCGCCAACCTGTTTTCGCGAACAGCGCTCACGACGACGCACGTGAAATGGGTCGAGCGCTCCTCCGCGCTGGGGGCGGCGACCGTGACGCCCGTGGTGTGTTGGGCGAGCCGAGTTGGACGCAAGCTTCGCCGGTCTGTTCGCAGGGTTCCCGCACGGCGCATCTCGACCGCGTGGTTTGGCGAGCCGACTAGCGCGAGCTGAGGAGCAGGGCTGCGGCTCGGACGAGGTGGTCGGCCATAGCCGTCGCATCAGTCAGTCCGCCGCTCCAGAACGTGAGCTCCGCGAACCAGACCGATCCGAGTACGCGGACCACATCATCGAGATGGGGGATTGGCGCGCCGTTGACGGCGTCCACGATGATCGCGCGTAGCGTCTCGTTGATTTCTTGCTTCACCGGTGCGGCGCTGTCGTCGGACACCGACATGGCAGTGACCATCGCGTGGGTGACGCGCGGCTGACGTTCGAGCGCGCGGGTGGCCCGCCGCAACACGTCCGCGACGCGCTCGGCCGGCGCGTCACCGCGCGGTGGGCGCTGATCGAGGCGTTCGCGCAGGGTCGTCGCCTGATCCGCGAGAGCGGCGAGGAGCAGTTGATCCTTCGAGGCGTAATGACGGTAGAGCGTGCCCAGTGCGACCTCGGCTCGGGCTGCGACGTCTCGCATTTGCACGGCGTCATATCCGCCTTCGGCCGCGAGTTCAGCCGCCGCGCTCAGCAGGCGCCGCTTGCGAGCCGCGGTTTCAGCCGCTCGTGTGCCGCTACGACCGGTACTGGTCCTGCCGTCGCTGGTTCTCGCTGTCGGCCCGGCCACGATTCGCACCGTAGCCCGAACTAGAACGTGTTGCAGCTTTGCTCGAAGGGACCGTACGATCCGGGCATGCGCACACGACTCGCCCGTGAGATGGGCCTCGAGTTCCCGATCTTCGCGTTCAGTCACTGCCGCGACGTGGTCGCCGCGGTCAGCCGCGCGGGTGGCATGGGTGTGTTGGGCGCCCTGTACTTCACACCTGATGAGCTCGAGATCGAGCTGGCTTGGATCGACGAACATGTCGACGGCAAGCCCTACGGCGTCGATCTTGTCATGCCGGCCAAGGTCGCGCTTCCCGACGGCGTCGACGCGGCGAACCTCGAGCACACGCTCGAGGACATGATCACCCAGGAGCACCGCGACTGGGTCGAGAAGGTGCTGGCCGAGTACGACGTGCCGCCCCTTCCCAAAGATGTCGAGCGCGGTCACCACCTCCTCGGCTGGACCGACGCGACTGCCCGTCCACAGCTCGACGTCGCACTGCAGCACTCGCCGTCATTGCTCGTGAATGCGCTCGGGCCCCCGCCGAAAGACATTGTCGACACCGCGCACGAGCACGGCATCAAGGTCGCGGCGCTGGCGAGCAACCTGCAGCACGCGCACAAGCACGTGAACATCGGCGTCGATATCGTGGTCGCGCAGGGCACCGAAGCGGGCGGCCATACGGGTGAGATCAGCTCAATGGTCCTGTGGCCAGAGGTGATCGAGGCCCTGCCCGACACTCCCGTGCTCGCGGCCGGCGGGATCGGCAAGGGTTCACAGATCGCCTCCGCGCTCGCGATGGGTGCGCAGGGCGCGTGGACCGGCTCGATCTGGCTCACGACAGCCGAGAGCGACATGTCTCCACTCGTGGTCGAGAAGATGCTTGCCGCGCCCTCGTCGCAGACCGTGCGTTCCCGCGCGCTGAGCGGCAAGCCGGCACGTCAGCTGCGAACCGAATGGACCGACGCCTGGGACCGCGACGACTGCCCCGGCTTCCTTCCCATGCCCATGCAGTTCATGTTGGTTTCTGACGCGTTGAACCGTATCGGCCGGGCGCAGCGGCGCGAGTTGGTGGGCATGCCGGTCGGGCAGGTCGTGGGCCTGATGAATCATGTGCAGCCGGTGCGTGATGTGATGCGACAGCTCGTGGAGGAATACGTCGAAGCCGTCGAGCGACTCGACGTCCTCAACGCCGATTGACGAGCTGCATCAGCCACTGAGCCCTGCAACGAGCAGGTACACGACCTCCTCGAGTCCCGTGCACCTCGCGCAGAACAAGCGCGGTCGGGATTCGGCGGCGACGAACCAACTCGGCGCGCCGGGCGACCGCTGATCGCGCAGGTGGTCGCCCGATCCGGCACGTTCCTTGACGGCGGTTGCGCGAGCGGTCGTCTGATGGAGTGCCTAACGAGTGGTGCTCGGCCCGGGGCGTCGCGCTCGAGCCGCACGGTCTCGACAGCACGGAGGAGAGCGTCGAGCTCGCGCGCCGCCGCCTTCCAAAGTGGTCCGACCGAATCCACCCGGCGACGCGCCGAACTGGGAGCCGCGCCGCGCGACGACGTTTGTGCGCACCGAACTCACATGCACCCGACTCCGGACAAGCACGCCCTGGTCCGGCATCTGTTCGATGCCATATCGCATCGCGCGGTCGCCTCATCGTGCACTCCGACCCGACCCGAGCCGCCGATCCCGATCCCGATCGACCGCGCCGCTCGCGACGTGGCGTGAGGCGGTCGACGGATCGACCACCGCGGTCGCGGCCGGCGGCCTGCTCACGTCGGCGGGCTCGATCGACTCCGAGTCAGTTCGTCGAGCCGTCGAGGTTCAGTTTCCGTCCTCGTTCGGGAGGTCCTGCGCAGAGCCACCGGCGAGCGGGCTCCAACCCGTCGTCGGCGCCGCGTCAGCGTCACACATCGAGACATGATCCATGGTCACGTACGTCGCTCCCGCGGACGGCGACCATCGACCGAAGGCGCAGATCTCGCGGTTGGTGCCCGACACCGCGATCTGGTCGGCGCCAGGCACGCTCGCGACCGAGATGATCAGGTTCGTGGTCGACGGTTGGTTGGCGGGGACCCACTGGTACTCCGGTTGGGCCGACGCGAGCTGCGTGTCAGTCACCGCCGCGCCGCTCGGGCCCGCTTCCGACATGATATTTCCGAGCGCGGTGTGGCGCGACGACTCGGCTTCGATTCGCACGATTGCCGACAGGCTGGTCGGTATGCCGACGAACGGAGGCTGCGGAGCAAGGATCACGGGCTGCGCCGTTTGACGATGATCCCCGTGCTGGATCAGCGAGGACGCGGCGCCGAGCACGCAGACCAACACGACCGCGGCGACCACGACCGATCGTCGATTCAGGCGCGATGGTCGGCCCGACGGTGCGGCGGTGATGACCGGCGCGACACGGGGAAGCATGGTGTCGGGACCGATGTCGCGGGGTGCCGCACCGGCCAACAGCGCGTCGTCGGGCGCACCGAATCCCGCTTCGGCCGCGCCTCGAGCCGCGGCCCGCGCGCGCGTACCCGGAAGTGGAGTCGGCGGTGGCGGTGCTGCGAGGGCCAGCGCGCCGATGGTTGTCGCGTGCGGCGCACCAATGGGTGCGGCCGGCGGCGTCGGCGTCGCCGGCGTCGCAGCCGCGACCGGCGAACCGCAGCGCCTGCATTCGGTCCAGGCGCCAGGCACGAGGTACCCGCAACCCGAGCATCGATTCATGACGCCGCTCCGACACGCATCCCTTGATGGGATCGGCATGCTCGCCGGCCGACTGGAGTTCGGAGGTTTGGTCGGCAATCCGCATCGGCGGGCGCTCACGGTGCAGGCATCGGCCCGTGACACCGGGCCGGAGCTCGCACGCCCGACCGTTCTTACGGCCCGAAGATCTCGAGTGCCCGCTCGGGGCGGGGCTGCACAAAGAGCCCGTCGGCCTCGGCAGTGAGGGTCTCGCCGTCCCAGAGCTCGGCCCGCGACATGATGCGCCGGCCCTCCACGCGCTCGAGTGCGGCGCGGAATTGCAACTCATGGAACAGCGGCGTCGGCTTGCGGTAATGGATCGTGAGCCGTGCGGTCATGCCTGGATGCCCGGCCGAGATGTTGGCGATGCCGAGGACCTCGTCGAACGCGAGGGCGATCATCCCGCCGTGGACGTGACCGGGCGGGCCTTCGTAGGGTGCGCCGAACGTCCCGTGCGCCTCGATACCCGGCTTGCCGTCCAGCGCGGTTGGGGAGTCGTCCCACTCGATACGCGGTGCGAGCGGGCTCGCGTGACCGACCACGGGGCTGCGCGGTAGATAGTCGCCGTGATTGCGCGGTCGGTAGCCCGCGCCGCTGACGCGTCCGGCGCCAAGACGGGCGGCCAACGCTTCGGCACCGGCTGCGACCTCGACCAGCAAGGCAGTGTCGTCGCCTTCGGTGGTCATGACCGCGTCGATCAGGCCGCGCACGGCTTCTGCGAGGCGTGCACGCTCAGGGGTTGCGAAGTCGGGGGAGTCGGGAAGTCCGGGTGCGGCTTCGGACATAGCTACCTGCCCCGGTACTCAGGCTCGCGCTTCTCGGCGAAGGCGCGAGGGCCTTCCTGTGCGTCCTCGCTGGCGAAGACCTCCCAGCCGATCTTGTCCTGATGTTGCATCGCGTCGTAGTCGCTCATGTGCTCGGTCTCGCGCCACGCCCGCAGGATTGCCATCGTTGACAAGGGCGCGTTCCGTGCAACTTGCCGTGCGACGGCCTTCGCGACGTCGAGTGCGGCGCCGTCAGGAACGACCCGGCCGATCAGCCCGATCTGCTGTGCCTCGATCGCAGGAATTGCGCGGCACGACAACAAGATGTCCATCGCCTGCGTGTACGGGATCTGGCGGGGAAGCCGGCACGCCGATCCGCCGAGGGGGAACAGCCCGCGTTTTGCTTCCCACACGCCGAAGATCGCGCTCTCGCCGGCGACGCGAATATCGGTGCCCTGCAGGATCTCGGTGCCGCCCGCCACCGCGAAGCCCTCGACCGCCGCGATCAGCGGCTTGCTGAGTCGGTAGTCGCGCAGCAACGCCTTCCAGTGCGGGTTGTTGCCGCGTGCCATCACGCCTTGCACCTTTGCGTCGTCGGAGGGCTGGCCCATCGCGACGAGGTCGGCTCCAGACGAGAAGTTGCCGCCGGCGCCGGTGAGGATCGCGCAGCGAACCTCTGGTGTCGCGTCGATGTACTCGTAGCCGAGTACAAGCCCGGCGAGCATGTCGCCCGACAACGCGTTCTTCTTCTCGGGACGGTTCATGGTGAGGATCACGACCGCACCGTCACGTTCGACGGTGCAGTGCTGGGTGGTGATGTCGAGGATCTCGGTCACGGGCGGCAGAGTAGAACACGTTCCAGGAACACGACGCCTGTGACCCGCCCGCGGCGCCCTTGCTCCGTGAAGCTGGAACGTGTTCTACTCTGCGCCGTCGGGCCTGGCAGGCCGGGCCGCGCCGTGAAATCAGGTCCGAAAGGGAGCGCGAATGGGCTTTTGGAAGTACGCGCAGGAAGATCCCAGCTACGTCGCGATCGTCGATCCCGACGGCACCGAACACGCGGCCGGCGACGTGCTCGGGCGCGCCAACCAGGTGGTGCACGCCCTGCGTGAGCTGGGCCTGCAGCGGGGCGACACCGTCTCGGCGGTGCTGCCCAACGGCTCGCTCCCGATGCACATCTATCTCGCCGCGCTCCAGGCCGGTTGGTACTACGTCCCGATCAACTACCGGCTCTCGGCGCCCGAAATCGCATACATCCTCAAAGACGCCGACGCCAAGGCGATCGTGGCCCATGAACGCTTCGCCGATGTGGTGAGCGCGGCGGCCGAAGAGGCCGGCATTCCGGGCGCCAACCGTCTCGCCCACGGAACGGTCCCCGGGTTTCGTGCATTCAGCGACGCGGTGGACGGCCAGCCGACCTCACTTCCCGGCAATCGCACGACCGGCGCGGCGATGCACTACACGTCGGGCACGACCGGCAAGCCGAAGGGCGTGAAACGTCCACTCGGCGATCTCGATCCAGATGTCAGCGCCGAGCTGTTCACCTTCTTGCTGGGCCTGTTCGGCATCACGATGGGCGGCCGGAACGTGCATCTGTGCACGTCGCCCAACTATCACACCGCGGTTACGACCTTCGCCGGCAACTCGTTACACATGAAGCACGCGGTCGTATGCATGGACCGGTGGGATCCGGAAGAGGCACTGCGGCTCATTGAACGGTATCGATGTACTCACACGCACATGGTTCCGACACAGTTCATTCGCATGCTTCAGCTGCCCGACGAGGTGAGGCAGCGCTACGACGTGTCGTCCATGCGCTGGGCGATCCACGCCGCGGCGCCGTGTCCGGTCGACGTGAAACGCAGGATGCTCGACTGGTGGGGTCCGGTGATCTGGGAGTACTACGCGGCGACCGAAGGGGGAGGAACCATCGCGCCGCCCGACGAATGGCTCAAGTACCCAGGCACGGTTGGGCGCGTATGGCCGATTGCCGAGCTGAAAGTCACCGACGACGACGGTACCCGCGTCGGCGTCGGCGAGCCGGGCACGGTGTGGATGAAGATGGGCGCCGGCGACTTCGAATACAAGGGCGACAAGGAGAAGACGTCAAAGTCGCACGACGCCGAAGGTTTCTTCACCGTCGGCGACATCGGCTATCTCAACGAAGACGGCTATCTGTTCTTGTGCGATCGCAAGTCAGACATGATCATCGCGGGTGGTGTCAACATCTACCCGGCCGAAATCGAAGGCGCGATCCACGAACATGCGCAGGTCGCCGACGTCGCGGTGTTCGGCATACCCGACGACGACATGGGTGAACAGATCAAAGCGGTTGTGCAACCGATCGAGGGGGTCGCGGGCGACGACGTGTTGCGTGCCTCGATCGCCGAGCACATCCAGCAGCGGCTCGGAAAGTACAAGTGGCCGCGCACGATCGACTTTGTCGACGAACTCCCGCGCGAACCGACCGGCAAGCTGTTGAAGCGAACGCTGCGCGACCCGTACTGGGAAGGCCGCGACCGTGCCATTTGATTGTCTCGTCAGCCGGCCCCGACTGACCAAAACTCCGCTCTGAGCTGGGAGAACGCATGGCCGAGCCGCTCGTCGAGCCGCATGTGCTCGAGTATCCCGGCGGGTACACCCGTTCGGTGGGGCCCGTCATCGGGCGCTTCCTCACAGGCCTGCGCGACGGTCGCATCGAAGCGGTGCGGCTTGCCGACGGCCGGGTACTGGTGCCACCGACCGAGTACGACCCGTCGACCAGCGCCCCGGTCGACGCCGACGGTCCGCAGTGGATCGACGTCGGTCCGCGCGGCACGGTGCAGACCTTCACGTGGGTCGCGAACCCGCGGGCAGGAAAGCACCCACTGACAAAGCCGTTCGCGTTCGCGCTGATCCGTCCCGACGGCGCCGATACCGCGTTGCTCCATGTGGTCGACTGCGGCAGCGCGGATGCGATCAGAATCGGTTCTCGCGTCGCGCCACGCTGGCGCGCCGAACGTACGGGACACATAACCGACATCGAGGCATGGGTCCCGCTCGGCGACGGCGAGGAGCCCGAACCGGCCGCTCTGCACGTTCCCGCGCAGGATGAGCAGCCCGTCACGGGCATCACCTCGACAACGCGACTCGAATACGAGCTGACCGCAGGGGCGGCGACGGCCCGCTACCTCGAAGGACTGGGCGAAGGCAAGATCATCGGCGCCCGGGCGCCTTCAAGCTCCGACGTCTACGCCGCGTCGCGTGGCACCGACCCGATCACCGGTGAGGCCACCTCGATCGAGGTCGAAGTGAAGGCCAGCGGCGTGATCACGACCTACTGCGTCGTGAACATCCCAGGGCTGTCCGAGCTCGCCCCCGAGATCCCGTACGTCTCTGCCCAAATCCTGCTCGACGGTGCGAACAATACCTTCTTCGGTCTGATCCGCGGCATTGACGTCGACGACGTGCACATGGGAATGCGCGTGAAAGCGAAGTGGGCCGACGAGCTCAAACCTGATCACACGTCGATCCTCTGGTGGGAGCCGACCGGCGAGCCCGACGAAACGTACGACCGTTACAAGGACTATCTGTGATGCGAGAAGTCGCGGTTATCTCGTTCGTGCAGTCCGCGGTCGCGCGCGACGCCGAGCACAACGAAGTCGAGATGCTGGTGCCCACGTTGCACGCCGCGATCACCGAGTCAGGCATCGCGAGGAACGACATCGGGTTCGTATGCTCGGGCAGCCTCGACTACCTTCAGGGCGGACCGTTCGCGTTCGTGTCGGGCCTCGACGCAGTCGGTGCGTGGCCGCCGATGCGCGAGAGTCACGTCGAGATGGACGCCGCCTGGGCGATGTACGAGGCGTGGGTCGCGATCCAGACCGGCGAAGTCGACAGCGCGCTCGTATACGGGTTCGGCAAATCGTCGCCCGGAGATCTGCACGAGATCATGACACTCCAGTACGACCCGTACTACGTCGCTCCGCTCTGGCCGTCAATGGTCGACGTCTCCGCGATGCAGGCTCGCGCGTATCTCGATGCGAGCGGCCGACGTGAGGACGAGCTCGCCGAGGTCGCGGCGCGGGCGCAACGCAATGGGCAATCGAACCCGTACGCCGTGCGCGCCGGCGATCTCAATGCCAACCATGTGCTGGCGCAGCCAGTCACACACGATCCGTTGCGGGACGCAGACATCGCGCCTATCACCGACGGCACCGCCGCGGTGGTGCTGGCAGCCGGAGAGCTGGCCCGATCGCGGTGCGAGCGCCCGGCATGGATCCGCGGTCTCGACCACCGCATCGAGGCCCACAGCCTCGGCGTCCGTGACCTCACGACTTCGGAGTCAACCAGGGCTGCGGCCGCGGCGGCCGGCGTCGCCGACGGCGACATCGACATCGCCGAACTGCACGCGCAGTTCAGTCATGAGGAGCTGATGCTCGCAGAAGCGATCGGATTGACGGGCGACACGGTGATCAATCCGTCGGGCGGACCGCTCGCGTCGAATCCGGTGATGAGCGCAGGATTGATACGGATTGGCGAGGTCGCACGACGGATCTGGTCAGGTGAAGCGGGCCGCGGCGTCGCGCACGCCACCTCAGGACCGTGTCTGCAACAAAATCTGGTGTGCGTCTTGGAGAGTGATCACTGATGGCGAGGAACAGGGTTGGGGTTGTCGGCGTCGGGCAGACGCATCACCGCGCCGCCCGTAAGGACGTGTCGATGGCCGGTCTCGTGCGAGAAGCCGCGATTGAGGCGCTCGAAGACGCGGACATGACCTGGTCGGATATCGACGCGGTCGTGGTCGGCAAGGCTCCGGACATGTTCGAGGGTGTCGCAATGCCGGAGCTGTACCTCGCAGATGCTCTGGGTGCGGTAGGAAAACCGATGATGCGAGTGCACACCGCAGGATCAGTCGGCGGTTCGACGTCGATCGTTGCCGCCAAGCTCGTCGCGGCCGGGATCCACGAGCGGGTGCTCACCGTCGCGTACGAGAAGCAGTCGGAGAGCAACGCGACCTGGGGATTGTCGGTCCCGATGCCGTTCGCGGCACCGTTGGTCGCTGGTGCCGGCGGTTACTTCGCGCCGCTGATCCGCGCGTACATGTATCGGTCTGGCGCGCCACGCCATATCGGGCATCTGGTTGCGGTCAAGGACCGGCTCGCCGCGCTGCGCAATCCGAAGGCGCACCTGCACCTGCCCGACATCGACCTGAAGACGGTCGAGGAGTCGTTCCTTTTGTGGGACCCGCTGCGTTATCTCGATGTCTGCCCGTCATCGGACGGCGCGATGGCCATGGTGTTGGGCAGCGAGAAAGTTGCCGACGCGTCGGCTGGTTCTGTCGCGTGGGTCCATGGCATGGCGATGCGGAGTGAGCCCACGATGTTCGCGCGTCGTGATCAAATCAACCCGCAGGCCGGCAAAGACTGTGCGAAGGACGTGTACGCACAGGCCGGCATCACGAACCCGCGCGACGACTTCGATTGCGCAGAGGTCTACGTGCCCTTCTCGTGGTATGAGCCGATGTGGCTCGAGAACCTCGGCTTCTGCGCGGAGGGCGACGGCTGGAAGCTGACCGAAGCTGGCGCGACCGCACCCGACGGCGACATCCCTTGGAACCCTTCGGGCGGCGTGTTGTCGTCAAACCCGATTGGCGCGTCAGGAATGGTGCGTTTCGGAGAGGCCGCGCAACAGGTGCGGGGGCGTGCGGCGGACTATCAGGTCGAGTTGCGGACCGGGAAGGCGCTCGGACACGCATACGGCGGCGGCTCACAATTCTTTTCGATGTGGGTGGTCGGCCGCGACAAGCCCGCGTAGGGTCAGCGTCGGCGTCAGCCTTTTCGTCGAACCGAACAGTTGTCGGCAACGCCGGGGTGTTGATCGAATGACGACACCTCGACGCCGAGAGATCCCGCTCCTGTAGTACTCGCCTCGCAGTTCGGAGAGAAACGGACGGGCTCGGCGGTTTTCTGTTGTTGGGGCCGCCGACTCGAGACGAATGCACGAACGCGCTGGAGCTATTTGTCCTGTACCTCGGTGAATAACGCGTCGTCGATACGTCGCAAGTTGAGGAGCGACGTGCGCGCGAGTAGTTCCCGACTTTCGCGTAGCGACGCGACATTGTCCCATCGAACGCTCAGCAACTTTCCGGTCAACCATTCCGACTCGCTCGAGACGAGGAACGTCAGGAGTTCCGCGAAGCTCGCGTCGAGTTGTATCGGCGTCGCGTTGGTGGCCGGGAGCAACGCGGACGCGACGGCGCGCAGACTGTCCTCGACCGTGCCGGGCGCGGCCTGCAGTACCGGGTCCATGAATCCGGTGGCCAGCCCGCCGGGCGCGATCGCGTTCACTCGTACCCCGCGCCCATGGAGCTCTTTCGAAAGGGCTTCGGTGAGCGTGACGAGGGCGCCCTTCGAGGTGGTGTACGCACTGATATTCCCGTGCGTGCCGGTACCGCCGATCCCGGCGCCTCCGAGGTTGACGATCGCACCACCTCCGGCCGCGACCATTTGGGGAAGGAACGCCGCGGTGACGGTGACGGCGCCGATGACGTTGACTTCGAGCGCGTGGCGCCACGCCTTGAGGTCGAGCTGATCGAGCGGGCCGACCGGGCCGAGGATCCCTGCGTTGTTCACCACGGCGCAGCACGGGCCGAGCTCGTCGGCTACCCGAGCCGCGAACGTTCGGATGCCGGCTTCGTCTATGACGTCGACGGGCTCTGCGACGACGGCGACACTGTGCGCGTCGTGAAGTTCGGCTGCGAGCTGTTGCAAATCCGTCGGGGTTCGTGCACACACCGCCACGTCGTGACCGAGTTGGGCGAAGTGTCGGGCGAGCGCTGCGCCCAGCCCACGGCTGGCGCCGGTGACAACGACGGGCCGCGCCTGGGTCGTCACGCGGGCATCCCGACAGAGCGGTAGCGGATTGCCGAAGAGGCGCCGAGCGAGTCCTTGAGGAACGCGCTCGGATCGAGCACAACCGGCGTTGCCATCACCTCTGCGACCGCGTCAGGAGACAACGATTTGAACTGCGGCCAGGGCGTCGCCACGACCGCGGCATCGCAACCAGTCAGCGCGCAGAGCGGATCAGACGCGTACGTCATTCTCTGCGCGAGGAAGTCGGGGAGCGCCGAAATCGCCGGGTCGTACGCACAGACCGTCGCACCTTGTCCGATCAGCGACTCGCAGAGCCTGACGGCACCAGAACGTCTGAGCGTGTCGGTCCCAGGCTTGTACGTGAGTCCGAGAATACAGATCGCGCGGCCTCGGACCTCGCCGAGCTCGAGCACCAGCCTGCGCTCCGCCCAGTGTTCGTGCTCGTCGTTGCTGACCCGCGCGCCGCGCAGCAACTCGGTTGGCACATCGTGGATTCGACCCAGTTCGGTCAGAAACGCAACATCACGAGCGAGCGTCCCACCGGAGTACGCGGCACCCGCGCCCACGTACGCGCGCCGACCGATTCGCGGTTCGGAACGCAGACCTCGCTCCACGTCACGGGCATCGGCCCCGACGCGCTCACAGATGGACGCAACCTCGTTCGTAAAGGCAATCGACGTGGCGAGGAAGGCGTTCACAGCGTGCTTGACCATCTCGGCTGACTCGATCGACATCCACTCGATCCTGGTCGAGAGATCGCAAAAGAGGGCGGCGACCCGCTCCCGGTCGGTCGCGTCGCGGAGGCCGACGACGATCCGATCCGGTTTGAGGAACGCGTCGAGCGCGCTCCCGAGGCGCAGATTCTCCGGTGAGCAGCCGAACGTCACTCGGGCGCGAGGTCGAGCTCGTCGGAACCGCTGCTCGAGCGCCGCGACAGATCCCACCGGCAGCTGAGACGACGCGAGCACGAACGCGTCGTTGCCGAGAAACGAGAAGACTTCCTCGGCCGCGTCGAGCACCGCGGAGACATCGGCGTTGTCGTCGTCGTCGACCGGAGTGTCGAAGGTGATCCAGACGAGTTCGGCATCGACGAGCGCGGCGGCTGGGTCGGTAGTGAACCGCAGCGTCGACTGGTTGAGCCCAGCGCTGACGAGCTCGGCCAGTCCGGGTTCGGCGACCGGCGGCTTCCCCAGCGAAAGATTCGCGACGGTGGCCGGGTCGCGGTCGAGTCCGACGACATCGTGCCCCATCGACGCAAGCGATGCCGCCGTCACAGATCCCAGATGCCAGAGTCCGTAGACGCAAACTTTCACGAGCGAACACTACCGAACCTCATCCAGCACGCTGAACTGTTGTGCTGAGCAAACGACGATCCGCTTCCTGCACGTGGTCACCCACGACTGGCACGGCGAACAGAGCTCCACCGTCGCGCAATCAAACGCGCGTAAGCCCTGACTGCGCTGCAGCTCTCACCAATCAGTCATGACCCCGCGCTCGGGTGGGCCATGCAGATGATGCTCGTGCCGAGCGGGCCCGGGATTCGCTCCTCGGCGCGGCAAACGGCCGCGAGTACGCGACCGGCGATGCCCGGTCCGGCCACGTTCGCGGTCGGGTAGGGCTGGCGTCGTATCCGCGAGTACCAGAGAGTCACCGGAAGCATCGTGGCGCCGTAATACCGCAAACGATCGATACGAAACTTCGGTTGCAGTGCCGCACGCAAAGTGCGGCGTGTGTAGCGTCGATAGTGACCGAGCTGCTCGTCGTGATAGCCGAACAACGACGGCAACGCGGGGACACTCATCACGAGCACGCCGCCGGGCTTCAGCAGACCCGCAAGACGCGAGACGGTCGAGGCTTCATCTTCGATGTGCTCGAGGACGTCGTGCATGACGATCACGTCGGCGACGCCTTCACCGACGATGTCCTCGATGCCGAGTTGTTGCACCTCGCAGCGCTCGGATGGGAGGTGCGCAACCGCAAGCGCGAACGCGTTCCCGTCTGGTTCGTAGCCATGCACCGCGAAGCCGAGTTCTACTGCCATCGTGTTGAATTGGCCTGCACCGCAGCCGATGTTGAGCAGGGTGCCGCGCGTACCGAGGGTTTGTAGCCATCGACGCGTGAGTTGATACTTTCCGAGCGCATAGACGTCGTCATCGCGGAATTCGTGGTCGGCGGTCGTGTAGGCGTCGCTCATCCGGGGCGACTCGTCTTGGCGCGTTGAACGGCGCGAGTTCGGTTTCCGTCGACGAAATCGAAGCCGGCGGCGCGATCAACC
>JBKQIY010000234.1:0-35802 GCA_052148155.1 Acidimicrobiia bacterium
CTGAGTGCTTCACACCAGCGTGCGCGCTCAGAAGGTCGCACGATGTCCGCGACCGTCGATCGCTACCTCGCGGCGGTGAGCACTCCCAAGCGGCGCGGCCGCAAGGTGTCGGAGGCGGTGTTGGTCGAACGGCTGGATACTGCCCGGGCACGTGCCAAAACTGCGACTGGTGTCGAGCGTGTCCTGGCGGCGCAAGAGGTACGCGATCTCTCAGACCGTATTTCTGCTCTGGTCTCTGCAAGCGGTACCGATCTCAAGGAGTCGGAGAACGCGTTCGTCCGCATCGCGAAGGACTTCGGTGAGCGGCGCGGCATCGGGTACGGCGCGTGGCGGGACGCAGGTGTCCCGGCCGCGGTGTTGAAGCGAGCGGGCGTGGCGCGTACGAGACGCGTTCGTTCAGCGTAGAGAGACCGGTCGGGGACCGCGCAGACTCACCCCCGCCCCGTGTCGGGCACGACATGACGTGAGGGGAAAGGTTTCGGAACCGGAGTGACTCGCGTTCAGGGCAGCGCCCACGGGAACGGCGAACCGGGAGGTCCGAGGACGCGCGACGCGTGTTTGTGGCCGAGGTCGATGAGGGCCTGGTGGAACTCGTGGTCGAAGAACACGAAGCTGAGGAGTTCGCCGTGGTTCTCGCGTGTTCCGCCGATGAGACGGCCGAGCAGACCGAGGTCGGACAGCGGCCGGTGGATCCCGGCGTACCGGCGGGAAAAGACCTCGTTCGCGGTCTGACTGATGAGGCCGGTCTTTGGGGGGCCGAGATAGAGGTTCGGGATGGCGCGGTAGCCGCTCAGCGTACGGCCGCGGCCCGCGGCGACAAGGGTGTTGACACGCCGCAGCGCCCGAATGTCGTCCGACATGCGGTCGACGAGGAGGCTGTGCATGACGACAGTGCTGGCGTCGAAGATGTCCGGCTCGCCGGGCGCGACCTGGGAGGCGTGAGGACCCGCGGGGTCGGGTGTGGTCGCGACCACCACGACCCGGTCCGCGCCCAGAGCCAGCGCCGGCTTGATCGGAGCGTTGAGCTTCACGCCGCCGTCGATGTACCAGCCGCGTTGCTTGGCGGGCGCCTCGATGTGCACCGGTCGAAACGCGACCGGGATCGCGGCCGACGCCATCACATGCTCGCTTCGGAGCGTCGCCTTGGCGTAGTCGACGTCGGCATCTCGCTTCGGCGCGACGAGGTCTTTGCCCTGAACGAACACGACGCCGCGACCTCGAGCGCACGAGGTGGCCACAATGCCCGCCGTGTGCACCCACCCCGAGCCGGCGAGATTCCGGTCGAGTTGGTCCCAATCGAGGCGCTGCTCCATCGTCGTACCGAGCGGCCTCGAGTCGAGCAGGCTGTCGAGATGGCCGGGGAGGTGCAGCACCTCGGCCACATAACGTGCGGCCGTCTGCAGCGCAGTGTCGCGGATCGGCGTGAAGACGTCGCCGGCGTCGACCGTCGTCCACAAGTCGGTCATCGCAGCGACCGCTTTGTCGGGGGACTCGTAGGCGGCGAGGATCGCCGTATTAATCGCGCCGGCGCTCGTGCCGACGAGGACGATCTGTTGGCTCGGCTCCTCAAGCAGCCGGGGCACCAGCACCGACAGGATTCCGGCCTCGTAAGCTCCCCGAGCTCCTGCGCCGGCCAGCACGATCGCGGTGGTTCCCATCGCACAAACCTAGTGTCGCGTTGGTCGTACAACAGCGACCTCCGGCCCGCGGTCGCCGGAAGGTCGTCGCCGCTGCGACCCCGGATCTGCTTGCCGACTCGGAACAACATCGGGGGATTCGTACGACCGGGCAGGTGCGTCGTCATGTTCTTCCCGGCCCGTTGAACGGGCCCGAGACCAACCGGCCGCGACGTGAGCGTGGCCTCCACGGGACGTCGTGACGAACTGGTCGTGCGTTCCCACTGAGCGCCGTGCCCCGCTGAGTCGAGACGACGATCGGCTGTCGGCTGTCGGCAGTCGGAGCGCGCCGAAGGTCCGAAGCGTGGCCGCCCGCGTCGCGGGTCGTGCGACTCCGAAGCTCGACGTGGAAACCTTGGCCGATCCGGTCTGGACGCGCCGGCGCGGCGAAGAGGTCGCGACCGCGCCCGGTGCGAACGGACGGCCACATGTCAAGCGCTCACGTACACCGACCTTTTCTGCGGGCCACCATCGCCATCGCGGTACGAGCTCACGACCGCGGGTGCCTTGCGGCATACGGCTGCGAGGTCCGGGCTTGCCTACGCCGAGTCAGACGTGCGGCTTCGTGCATCTTCTGTCGACCTGTGTCATCGGACTCGCCGATCGCATGCGAGACTGACGGCTTGGCGTGCGATCTGATCGTCGACTGCGACCCGGGCCACGACGACGCGGTCGCGCTCGCCGTCGCCGCGCACCGTGGGCGGCTGCTCGGCGTCACGACCGTGGCCGGCAACGTCGGGCTCGAGTACACGACCCGCAACGCGCTCGCGATCGTGCAGCTGCTCGGCCTCGACGTCGGGGTGCATGCCGGTGCCGCCGGTCCTCTTCGTGGCGGTCCGGTCGAACACGCGACCCACGTGCACGGCGAGAACGGACTCGCGGGCGCGACCCTTCCAACGGTCCACCGAACCGTCGCATCGGACGATGCTGCAGGATTCCTCGTCGAGATCACCCGGCGATACGAGGGTGCCTGGATCGTCGCGACGGGACCGCTCACCAATGTTGCCCTGGCACTTCAACGCGATCACAGGCTGACGGACCGAATCGCTGGCATATCGATCATGGGTGGCGGCACGTTCGGCAACGTCACCGCGGTCGCTGAGTTCAACATCCATTTCGACCCCGAAGCGGCCGATATCGTGCTTCGCTGTGGCGCGCGGCTCGCAATGTGTGGGCTGGATCTGACACGCCAGCTGCTTGTAGACGACGCGATCGTTGCGCGCTCCGGCGCGCTCCGGAACGCCTTCGGGCAGTTCGCTGCCGACTTCCTCGGCGGGTATCTCGCGAACATCCGAGCCCTGGGCGGCGATGCGCACGACGCAGCGTTGCACGATCCGTGCGCGGTGCTCGCCGTCACCGACCCACATCTGGTCGACGTCGTGCCCCGACAGGTCGTGATCGAAACTGCCGGCGACCACACGCGAGGCATGACCGTCGTCGATCAGCGTCCGTGGGTACCGGGCGGCAATGTCGAGTGGGCACACACCATCGACGCGTCAGCCGCGACCGATGTCGTCCTCGCCGCGTTCGCGGAAGCGCCCTGAAATGACATGACCGGGCCACTCGAAGGCGCCAGGGTCTTGGATCTGTCGCGGGTGCTGTCCGGCCCCTCGTGCGGCAAAGCGTTGGTCGACCTCGGCGCGGACGTGATCAAGGTCGAACCACCCGAAGGCGACCTCACTCGTACCGCACGGCCTCGGGTCGGTGGGATTCCGGTGTACTTCGCCCAGCAGAACTGCGGGAAGCGGTGCATTTCCGTCGACCTCAGGATCGACGCCGGCCGCGACATCGTGGGCCGGCTCGCGGCGGCGACCGACGTGATGCTCGAGAACTTCCGACCGGGAGTGCTCGAACGGCAGGGTCTCGGCTACGCCGCCGTCCGTGCTCACAATCCGAAGGTCGTGTACTGCTCGATCACCGGCTACGGGCAGCACGGCGCGATGGCGAGTCGGCGGGCGTACGCCCCGGTGATGCACGCCGAGTTGGGGCTGATGGAGTTCAGCGCGCGCCGACTGCACGCCGAACCTCGCGCCGAGGCGGTGTCGCATGCCGACCTCTACTCGGGCATGCAAGCGACGGTCGGAATCCTGGCCGCGCTCATGCAGCGCGACCGTACCGGCGAGGGCCAGCATGTCGACGTGTCGATGGCCGAAGTCATGTTGCAGGCCACCGAATGGACGGCGGTCGAGCTGGCCGGCGGTCAAGGCGACTTGTTGCACATCTTCGGTAGCTTCAACGCGCCGGTCCTCCGTCTCGGCGACGGTACCGTCGTGCACGTGCCAGGCGATCCGGTCTCGAGTTTCCCTGCCTGGTGCACCGCGATGAAACGCCCCGACCTCGCGGCCGACGAGCGTTTCGCGACGCGCGAAGCCCGCAACGCTCATCGTGGCGCGATGCTCGCCCTCTTCGAGGCGTTCGCGGCGACCTTCTCCTGTTTCGATGATTTCGAAGCCGCGCTGAGCACGGCACGGCTCGCGGTCGGGGAGATGCGACCTCTCACCGACGTGAGCGCGGCGTCATGGGCGCAGGAACGGGACGTGTTGGTCGACGTCGGCGACGGCCAGAGCGGGCCTTTGCGCCTCCCGCGTTCGCCGTTTCGATTCTCAGCCGCGTCGGCCGGCACGACGGGCCGGCCCGCCTGGCAAGGCCAGCACAATCGGGAGGTGATGCGCGAGGTACTCGGCCTGAGCGAGAGCGACATCGACCGGCTCGACCGCGACGGCGTGCTCATCGAGCGGCCGACCCACTCGAAGCGCGACCCGTGAGCTCAGATGAACAGCTTGCTCACCTCAGCCTTGGTGACCTTGCCCATCGTGTTGCGCGGGAGCCCCGCGACGAACACGAATCGCGACGGCACCTTCGCCGCAGCCATCCGCTCTTTGCCCCAGGCCCGCAGCACGTCGCCGCTGAGCGTCGCCGCGTCTGCAACCACGGCAGCGCAGACTCGCTCGCCCCATTCGGGGTCAGGTACGCCGACGACCGCGCAATCTGCGACGGACGGATGCGTTCGGTAGACCTCCTCGATCTCGAGCGCCGACACCTTCTCACCGCCGGTCTTGATGATGTCGATCGACGACCGACCAAGCAGCCGGTAGCCGTCGGGTTCGTGCACCGCGACGTCGCCGGTCCGGAACCACCCGTCGACAAAGGCCGCCGCAGTTTCGTCGGCGCGTCGCCAGTACTCGAGGAACAATTGCGGGCCGCCCACGAGCAGTTCTCCGGATTCGCCGTCGCATACGTCGTGTCCGAGATCGTCAACGACGCGCACCGCGACGTTCGGAAGGGGTTCGCCAACCTTTCCGGGCACCCGCCGGTCGAGCGTATTGGAAAGCGCGATGCCGATCTCGGTCATGCCGTACCGCTCGAGAAGCACATGGCCGGTGATCGTCTGCCACCGTTCGAGCGTCGACACGGGCAACGCAGCCGAACCTGACACCATGAGACGGGCGCGCGCCGCGCCCGCGGACCATCGTTGCCGCTCGGTCGTGTCGGCCGCGTCCCACGCCGCGATGAGCCGCGTGTAGATCGTCGGGACCGCCATGAACAATGTGAGGTTGCCCGACGCCAAGCGATCCCACGTGCCACGAGCGTCGAATCCTCCGGGCGCTTCGCACTCCGCTCCGGCCCACAGCGCGCACAACGTGACGTTCACGACGCCGTGCACGTGGTGGAGCGGGAGCACGAGCAGGATTCGGTCGTGGGCAGACCAGGCCCACGCTTCGATGAGGCTTTCGACCTGCGCTTGCAATCCGCCGTGTGTGTGCACGACGCCTTTCGGCCGGCCGGTGGTGCCACTCGTGTACAGCATCATCGCCCGCCGGGTCGGATCGACGACGTTCGGCGGATGATGCGCCGGCGCCAACCGGCCGGTTTCGACGGCGACGACCGCCGCGCCGATCGGACCGGCGAGGCGCCGGGCGAGCTGCTCGTGCGCGGACGAGTAGACGACGACCGTGGACTCGCTGTCAGCGAGCAGGTACGCGAGCTCGGCGTCGGGATGGGAGGGATGCAGCGGCACCGCGACTGCGCCGGCGTGCCAACACGCCAACAGCGCGACGACGAAGTCATGTCCGGGATCGCACAACAGCGCGACCCGTGCGTCATCGAGGTCGGCATGGCCGGTTTCGAGTGCGGCCGCTAGACGGTTGGCGTCATCGACTAGCACCGAATAGGGCCAGCGGCCGTTCGGGTCGACGATCGCGATGCGGCTGGCGTGCCGGTCGAGTCGTGCGCTGATCATTGCAAGCGAGCGATGTGCACTCGAAGCAGGTCCCGCTCGCGGCGGTCATGGGTTCTGGTCATGAGCCGCACGAGAACGTCGCGGGAATCGGCGACGATGCGAGCTCGATGGACCGGATCGAGCACCGCGGCGAGTCGCGCGTCGAGGAGGGCCAACTGGAACTCGACCTCCGTGTACCGAGCCGCGACGACCGGAAGCCGCTCCGCTTTCGCCGGCGGGTAGTCGGTACCCGCAACCAACTCGTGGGGTTCGACCTTCACCACGCCCGCGAGCAGCGCGACGGTCCGCTCGCCGGGAGTCGAGATCCCAGACTCGATATGCGAAAGCGCGACGCGCGAGATACCCACGCGCTCGGCGAGCTCGGCCTGAGTCCAGCCCAGCTCGGTGCGGTGTTTCGCAATTCGGTGACCCAATGCTTCGGACATGGTGCCAACTCACCTAGCAGACACGCGGTGCGCGCCACTGTAGAACGAAATGTATGGCGACCAAGCGGGCCCTCATCACCGGCATCACGGGGCAGGACGGCTCGTATCTCGCCGAATTCCTCCTCGGAAAGGGCTACGAGGTTGTCGGAGTTGTGCGTCGGAGCTCAACGGTGAACTTCGAACGTATCGCCCACATCCAAGACCGGCTCGAGCTCGTGCCGGGAGATCTGCTCGATCAAGGTTCGTTGGTCAATATCGTCGCCGCGCACCGTCCGGCCGAGGTGTACAACCTTGCCGCGCAAAGTTTCGTGATGACGAGTTTCTCGCAGCCCGTCCTGACCGGCGACGTCACTGGGCTTGGCGCGGTCCGTTTGCTCGAGGCGGTCCGCCACGTGGACCCGGACATCCGGTTCTACCAGGCGAGCTCATCGGAGATGTTCGGCAACGTGAAGGAAGTACCGCAGACCGAACGTACGCCGTTCAACCCGCGGTCTCCGTACGGCGTGGCGAAAGCCTACGCGCATTGGATCACCATCAACTATCGGGAGAGCTACGACCTGTTCGCGGTCAGCGGGATCTTGTTCAATCACGGTTCTCCACGGCGTGGTCTCGAATTCGTCGAGCGGAAGGTGAGTCACGGCGTCGCGCGCATCAAGCGGGGGAGGGACACCCATCTCCGCCTCGGCAACCTGGACGCGCGCCGCGATTGGGGTTTCGCCGGCGACTACGTCGCGGTCATGTGGCAGATGCTGCAACTCGACGAACCTGATGACTATGTGGTGGCCAGTGGCCAAACGCACTCGATCCGAGAGCTATGCCAGATCGCGTTCGAGCACGTCGGGCTCGACTGGTCTGAGCATGTACTCCAAGACGATCGTTTCTACCGCCCGGCAGAAGTCGACCTGCTCATCGGTGATGCCAGCAAGGCTGCCGCCAAGTTCGGATGGGCGGCGACCACGAGCTTCGAGTCGCTGGTCGAGCAGATGGTCGACGCCGATCTCGCCGCGCTCTGACCGACGCAGCGCCGATCGTTCGATGCCCGCCGGACATGCACGGCGTCTGTGCCGGACGCGATCGTCGCACGGCCCCCGGTGACGAGCAGGTCAGGTTGGGAGCGTTCCCGAACGAGCGGCCACCGTGACGACCGGGATGACCGTCGGGGCGCCAACGACGACGCCGAGCCCAGGCACACAGAGCCCCATCTTCGAGCCTCCGAACACCACGCCGACGCTCGCGACGACGGCCGGCACAGTTGCCTGCCTCCGACGGCGCGGTCCGCGCAGCAACTGTCGGGCACGCCGATCCGGACCGCCGTCGCGTCGGAACCTGTTTCGCGCAACGGACCGAAGAACCCGATGCTCAGGGTGCGGTCGCGGGGTCGTGCGCGAAGGCGCCGCAGTTGTCGGCGCGCCGATCCGGAACACCGCTGGCGAACGGCGCGGGTGCGGTGTCCGTCTCGCTTCGTTCGATGCTCGCGACGGCGGTCAGGCCGCGACCGGCGACGCCCACGACGCGAACGTCTCACGGAGCGCATCGTGGGTGCGCGTCGGTGTCACGCCGAAGGTCTGTGAGAAGCTCGACGAGTCGACGACGAACGGCGCGTCGACCTGGTAGAGGATCTCGCGCAGGCTTCGCACGGTCGGAGACACCAAACCAACCGCACGCAGCGCGAGGTGAGGAAACGACGCGACTCGCGGCGAGGCGACACCGGCGATCTGCGCGAACCCGTCGATCATCTCGCGTTGGGTCGTGGGTGCGTCCGTGGGCACATGCCACGCGTGTCCCCACGCGCGCGGATCGGTTCCGAGGATGACGAGCGCACGCGTGACGTCAGGAACGTACGTCCAACTGTGGGCGAGGTCCGGATTGCCGAGCACCCGCACCGACCTGCCGGCAAGGATGCGCGGGATCACACGTCCAAGCTGACTCGAGTCGGTGAGCCCGGGGCCGAAGAAGTCCGATGCGCGTGCTTCGGTCACGCGCACCCGGCCGTCGAGGTGGGCCGCGATCGCTTCGTTCCACATCTGGGCACGGACTTGTCCGTTCGTGAAGGTTGCCGCGAGCGGATCCTGCTCGGTGATCGCATGCTCCACCGGCCCGTAGCCGTACAGGTTGCTCGTCGTGACAAGGACGGCCCCGGTCCGCTCCGCCGCGTCGAGCATCGCGGCGGCGAGCGGCGGCCAGTCGGCCGCCCAGCGGTGATACTGCGGGCTCGCGCAGTTGTAGATGGCGTCGGCGTCAGTCGCCAGGGTCGCCAACGCGTCGGACCGGACCGCGTCCGCGGCGATGCGCTCGATATGTGGATGCGATGGTCCGTGGCCGCTACGAGTCACCGTTCGAACCTGGTGGCCCGCCTCGGCGAGTCGTAACGCGGTTCCCGCACCGACCGGCCCGGCCCCGACAACGACGTGCAGTCCCACAGGCTCCTCCAAACGTGATCGGTGCTCTCGTACAAGTGCAGTGTCCTCGTCACAGCCCGACATGTCAAGAGCATTGCTCTCTTTCATGCTCAGTGCTCACACCGTGTGGCAGACTGAATTCGTGGCAACGACCGCGAAGACCGTGAGAGAGCGCGCTCGAGCTGAGCTCGTCGGCGCGATCAAGGCGTCAGCCCGCCGTCAGCTCGAGGCGAGCGGCGCGACTGCCCTTTCTTTGCGGGCGATCGCCCGCGAGCTCGAGATGGCGTCGTCGGCGATCTACCGCTACTTCCCGAGTCGCGATGAGTTACTGACCGCGCTCATCATCGACGCCTACGACGCGGTCGGCGAGATCTCCGAACGTGTCGACGAAGAACACGCGCACGATCGTCCCTCCGTACGGTGGCTGGCGGTGTGCCGGTCGATACGCGCCTGGGCGCACGCCAACCCGCACGAATATGCGCTCGTCTACGGCTCGCCGATTCCCGGATACCGGGCGCCGGCCGACACTGTGGCGCACGCGAGCCGCGTCGCGCTCGTCCTGGCACGCGTGCTCCTCGACGGAGTCGCGGGTCGCGGACGGTCAACGGAAGTGGACCACGAAGACGTCGACCGCGCGTTTCACGACGCAGCATTACGCGAGCTGATGGCGGACGTGTCACCCGAAGTCGTGACGCGCAGTCTGATGGCATGGACTGAGCTTTTCGGCCTGATCAGCATGGAGCTTTTCGGCCATCTCGTCGGATCCGTGATCGACAACGACGCGTTCTTCGACCGTGCAATCGAGCTCATTGCCCGTTTCGTCGGCCTTCCCGAAGATCATTCCATGCGCGGTTCCACCACGGGCGGCCGGTAGCATCGAAGAGGAATGGACGCGGTCAGAGTCGGGCCTCCTCGCTCCCACGTCGCGCTGGTCTGCGTCGCCGTCGTGGCAATGTGTGGTTGCAGTTCGGGCAGCTCGGCGAAGTCCGCGTCGACGCCGAGCACCGAGACGCGCGGTTCGTCGACCTCGGCACCGAAGCACTCGACGACGGAGTCTTCGACGACCCGCCGCGCGGCCGGGTCGGGATCGACGGGATCGACGACGCAGACGACGACGCCGAGCGGTCCGCCGGCCACGACGCCTCCGACGACGCCGTCGACAAACCCGATCGTGCAATCCGAAGTATCGAACGCCGAGCAGTTGGTGCGCAGCCGTGGCTTCACACCGACTGACATCAACGATTTCACGATGCCGCCACTCGACGGACTGCATGTGATCCTCGCAAACGCCACACAATCGGCCGACGGTCACACCGAGCAAGCCTTCTTCTTCGTGAATGGCCGCTTCATTCGGACCGACGCCAGCCCTTCCGCCGGGATCCAACTTGCGTGGCGAAACAACACGACGATCGCCTTGAGCTACTCGGTCTACAAGGCCAACCAACCACTTTGCTGTCCGACCGGCGGGGCGATGATCGTCCGGTACGAATGGACCGGAACCCAGCTGAAGGCGCTCGATCCGGTTCCGTCGGCGACTGCCCGCCGCTAATCCGAACAAAAGCGCCCTCTCGAGGCTCATGACCGGTCCGGCGGGGCCGACAAGAGTCGTCGGCGCCAGTCAGCGGTTCGGATGGGCGGCATGGAGGGTACGAGCGAGGCTCGCAGACCAAGGCATCGGCGTCGGTTTGGTGCTCGCGGAGAATCGCTGATCGAGGTGTTGATCACAGTCAGCATCATCGGTATCGGAGTCGTCGCGATCGTCACCTCCGTCGGTTCGTTGTTTCGGCTGTCAGGCATCAGCCGGGAAGAGTCGCAGGCAGACCAGCTGCTCGTCCGCTACGCCGAGAATCTGATCCCGGTGCCGTATCAGGCGTGCACCTCTGGCTCGACGCCGTACGCGGCCGCCGGGGTCTCGGCGATCCCGTCCACCAATCTGCCCGACGGCATCACCGTCGGCGCGCCCGGCACCGCCGCCGCACGCCCGAACGCGTTCGAACTCAGCATCAGCTCGGTCAGCTATTGGAACGGCGACCTGTCGCCGGCAACGTTTTCGGCGACGTGTCCGCCCAGCGATCTCGGGAGCCAAGAGCTCACGCTGCTCGTCCATGCCGGCGACGGTTCGCTCAATCGCACCATGATGATCGTGAAACGAGCGTCGTAATGGCCGGCAGGCGCGCGAGGTCGATGCACGGATTCACGCTCATCGAGCTGGTCATCGCAGTGACCGTGCTCGGATTGATCCTCGTCCCGCTGGCCGCGGCCTCGACCTTCTACATCACGAATGGGCAAGCAGCGACCGGAAGTTTTGCCGACGACACATCGATTCGGTCTGTGATCTCGCTGTTCACGACCGACGCCCAATCCGAAGAAACCGTGACGGCGCCTGATCCCGCTCCGTGCGGGTCGTCCGCCAGCGCGCTCGTGACCTTCACGTGGACGGACGATGGCACGATCTTCCGGGCCTCATGGTCGACGCAGACCTCCGGCACGACGATGACACTCGTGCGTCAGCGCTGCACCGGAACCTCGTTGGTGTCGACGCTGCTCGTCGCCGACGTGCAGTCCCCGCCCACGGTGAGCTGCACACCGAACTGCGCGAACCCATCGATGGTCACGATCACCGGAACCGCCGCCAACGGCGCCGGATTCACGGTCTCGGGGACGCGGAGGCCGTCGTGAGACACCGCGACGAGGTGGGCGCCTCGTTGCTTCTCGCGCTCGTCTTCATCACGTCTTTAGGCTTCATGGCACTTATTTCTCTCAACATCGCCGAGTCTTCGTTCCGAGACGACGGGGCGAGTCAGGCCTTCAGAGCCGATGTCTACGGCGGTGGCGGCGCGATCGACGTCTACATCAACGCCATGCGGTCCACGCTGACCTGGGGACAAGACGGCAGTGCCTGCCCAAGCATGACGACGGTGCTCCCCGACACGCAGACCGTCACCGTCGACTGCACCCCCGTGACCGGCAGCGGCACCCTGATCGTCGGTGGTGCCGGCGCCCGCTCGAACCGGATCGTCGATCTCACCGCGACGATCAACAGCGATCAGGTGGCTTCGGCACGCGCCGAGTTCGTCGACGGCGGCGGGTCCTCGCCCGGATCCTCAGTCCTGATTCGGCACTGGATCACGGCCGCGTAGCCGCCAGGCCCGATCGGACGCGGCGTGCGGGGCCGGAAGGTTCGAACGTCGGCCGTGATGGCGGGCCGGACCGCCATTGCATCGAACGGTTGGACGTCACATCGCCGCGATTGGCTCTCAGCCACCCTGAATACAGCGCCGATACCCGGATTCGGACTCACCATGGATGACCTTCTCCGACTCCGCACCTGGCTGCAGGATCACCGCCCCAGCGGCGTCGGTGGATTCTCGCTGGTCGAATTGTGTGTCGTGGTCGGCATCCTCGGCGTGATGTCTGGAATCGCGTCGCTCGCGGTCGGCGGATTCACCTCGGTGAGCTCGACGGTCAGCTGCCGCGCCGACGAGACACGATTGCAGCGCGCGGAGACGACGTTCTTCTTGCAGCAGGCTCGGTACGGGAGCGAGACCGAACTCGTCAGCGACGGTCTGCTCGGCAGCGCCTCCCAGCTCCACGGTGTGACGGTCGCCTCCTCGGCATACTCGATCTCCGAGGCGGGCCGGTGCATCGGCACGGGCACGGCGTACAACATCGCAGCGCCCACCGTGGGCACGACCGCCCAGTCGGGCGCCACCGTCGCGGTCATGAACGCTGACGGCACCGGCGTGTCGGGCGCAGTCGTGTCATATTCGCAAGGCAGCTGGACGACCATGGGCACGACCAACGCGTCGGGTCAGGTGAGCGCGCCGCTCGCGCCCGGCACGTACAACTTCCAAGTCGTGTGGGGCGGCACGACGAACACGCTCTCGGGCGTGAACGTGAAGGAGGGAACGCTGGTGACGTTCCCGACCGTGAAACTTGCCGTGACGCTCGCGAACACGTCCGGGCCCTTGTCGGGCGGCAGCGTCTCGGTGTTGAGCAGCGGCGGCTCCTCCTCTTCGATCGGGACCACCGGAAGCTCCGGAAACGTCACCGCCGAAGTGCTCCCGGCTTTCTACAACGTGACGATGACCTACGCAGGGCGTTCGACGACACAAACCAACGTCTCAGTGAGCTCGCCAACAACCGTCGCGTTCAACATGAACACGTTGACCGTGCAGCTGCTTTCGGCATCCGGCGCGGGACAATCGGGCGGAAGCGTCTCGGTCACGCCCGCCGGTGGTTCCACGTTCAGTCTGGGGACGACCAACTCGTCCGGAATCGTGACCGCCACGGTGCTGGACGGCACCTACACGATCTCAATGACCTACAACTCGGCGACGTCGACCCAAACTGCGACAGTCTCGGGTGCCACGACGGTGACGTTCCAGCCGTCGACCGTGACGCTGCAGATGCTTGCGTCGACCGGTTCGGGTCTGTCCGGTCAGGACAGTGCGATCTGGTGGCGACCAACCGGCACGTCGAGCTGGTCGTTCGCCGGCTATCCGAACAGTTCCGGCGACGTGAGCATCTCCCTGCTGCAAGGCACCTATGACTTCGAGGCCCGTTGGTTCGGGACGTATCAGGTGCAGTCGGCGGTTGCGGTGTCGTCGAACATGACGGTGACGTGGCAGGCGTTCGCGGCGACGGAGTTCATGAGTGCGTCGAACGGTTCGGGTCTGTCGGGTCAGGACAGTGCGATCTGGGTGGAACCGACGGGTACGTCGAGCTGGTATTTCTCGGGTTATCCGAACAGTTCGGGTCAGGTGGTCCAGCAGTTGTTGGGCGGGACGTATGACTTCGAGGCCCGTTGGTTCGGGACGTATCAGGTGCAGTCGGCGGTTGCGGTGTCGTCCAATACGACGGTCACGTTCCAAGCAGACGCGGTCACCCTCAGCCTGTTGTCTTCGACCGGTTCGGGTCTGTCGGGTCAGGACAGTGCGATCTGGGTGCGACCGACGGGTACGTCGAGCTGGTATTTCTCGGGTTATCCGAACAGTTCCGGCCAGGTCGTCCAGCAGCTGTTGGGCGGCAGCGACGACGTCCAGTTCCGTTGGCTCGGCACCTACCAGGTTTCGTCAGCGAACGCGGTCAGCGGCGCGACCGCCATCACCGCAAATGCCGCAGCCTTGAACATCACCGCGCAGCTGGCCTCGAACAGCAGCGTCGTGTCGGGCGCGGCAACCTCCGTCAACACCGGCGGTGGCTACTTCTTCCTCGGCTACACCAATAGCAGCGGCCAGTACGCCGCTCAGGTGCTCGTCGGCACGGTCAGCGTGCAGTGCACCAGTTCGTCCCTCACCGGAACCAACAGCAACGTGTCCGTACCGGCCGGTGGCACGAGCACCACCGTGATGCTCCCTTGACCATCCTTTCTGCGTACCTCTCTGTCTAAATCGTTCCTCTTCTCAGGCCGGATCAGACATAAACCCGAAGACCACGATCGTGCTGCGCGCCGCAAGCAGCTCCCGCCAGACAAGATTTTCCAGGTCTTTTGCGTCGCCGCGCCGGATCAGACCTGCTCGAATCGTGTGTAGAGGCAGAAACAACGTCGAAAAAAGAACATTGTCTTGAAGTTCGAGCGGCGTGCGAGTACCCTCTGGAACGACACGGAGGCCAGTCCCAAACCGTGTCGGACGGCGCAGAAATCCCATGGCGCAGTCCGGGAGCGTTGCTCCAGACCCTGGTAGCGCACGAGCGAATGTGTCTCGCCGATCAGGGTAGTTGCCGATGACTCTCACCGGACTCGCGCACAGCACGCGCGGTCGTTGTCGCCTCGTCGTGTCTGTGTCCGCCGAGCAAGACACGACCGTCATCGCGTTGCAAGGCGATGCAGACCTCGCCGCGCTCTCGGTCCTGGTCGACCAGATGGCCGACGTGATCGCCGATCGTCAGGGTGCGGTCGTGATCGACCTCTCCGACACCGACGTGATCGATACCACCTGCGTCCGGGCGATCGGCCAGGTCGCACAATGGTTGGCGGGCAACGGCCGCTGCTTGACGATCCGCGCACCGTCGAGAATCGCCATCATGTCCTTCGCGACGTTGGGGTGGGCTGATCTCGTCGAGTCCGACCCAGAGATGCCGCGATGACGGTTTCGATGTTCGGGCCGGTCGTGCTCGTGGGCCTGATACCAGTGTCGATCGGCCCGACCTTGTTGGAGATGACCCGCCACCGGACGGCCGACACCAACACGCGAAGCGACAGTCGGCGTCGGATGCGCTGACGTCGCCCCAGTTCTGGACCGGTGCGGCCGATCGGCTGCGCTGTCCGCACGGACCGACCTGGACGGAGATTCCCCCGCTCACGTCCAGGTCGGTCCGCTTCACGTCGTCAGCTGTTCGCGGCGAAGAACTTCCACATCGCGGTGGTCGCGCTCACTTGCTTGGTGGTGAGACCGAGCGCGGTGATGTTGATGCTCGAACCGGGCCAGGTGTGCCCACCGCCCACGATGCGGTACATCACGACCGGCACCGCGCAGCCGTTCCACGTCAAGCGAACGACCTGTGTGCCGAGGCGGGTTTCGGTCGGCCCGGGCGCACATCCGTTGTGCCGGGCCCATAACGCCGCGCTGGTCTCCGCCGGCTGTACCGGCGTGCCGGACGCGCCGCCACCGACGTGACCGCCGTCGTAGGGCACGACCGGGTCCGCGGTGCCGTGGAAGATGATGATCGGACGGCGCCGCGCCTTGTCGCAAAGCGGCGGGAGGTAAAAGTCGGCGGAGACGAGTCCGAACCCTGCGAACGTCTCCGAGGCCTGACAGGCCAGCGACGCGGACATCGCCGCGCCGCTCGATATCCCGACCGCGTACGCGTGGGCGTGATCGACGCAGGCATCGAACGAAAGGGTTCGTACAATCGCGACCGCGAAGTCGACATCGTCAAGCGTGCCGAGGAACCTCCACTGACGCACCGCGGCGTCGATGCCGTTTGGTGTCGCGACGACAAAGTCGAACCGGTCCGCCACCGGATCGAAACCGCTGTAGACGTCTTGCTGGTACATGTTGGACGTCGCGCCGTGGAAGTCAACGACGAGTCGCATTGCCGCCATCGGATGGGGCGGCATATGAACCAAAAACACGCGTTCGACGCCGTCGACGACGATGTGATGCGTCGAGGTTCCCGGGCCGTATCCGGGCGCCGGTCGACAGGGAGCCGCAACGGTAGTCGTCGCGGGAGCCGCGGCGGTTGTCGGCGACGACACCGAGTTGGTAGTCGAACTGCACGCAGCAAGCGGACTGAGCACCGCAACCGCCACGAGTGTCGCAAGCACGGATCTCCCGGAACGCATCGACCGGAGCGTACGACGAACCGCTCCCGGCATACCGTGGTGGGATGTCCCGGTCGGATCCGCTCATCGCGTGGCGCGCCGACCCGACGGAGGTTCTCGCGTCGGTCGTTGCCGGACTCGGCGGCGAGCGCCGCGAGGGACAAGTTGCGCTCGCCGCGGCGATCGCCGAAGCGATCGGCTCCGGCCACCACCTCGTTGCCGAGGCACCCACCGGGTCGGGCAAGAGCCTCGCCTATCTCGCACCCGCGATCGCGTCGGGCCTCAAGATCGTCGTCGCGACGTCGACAATCGCGCTCCAGAGCCAACTGGTGTCGAAAGACCTCCCGGCGCTACACACACACAGCGCCGCGCCGTTCACGTTCGCGCTCCTGAAGGGCCGATCGAACTATCTCTGTCGCGCCAAGCTGCGCGCCGCGGACTCGCCGGACGCACTGTTTGAGCAACCCGTCGGCGTCGGATTCCCGCAGCAGCTGGATCGGCTTCGAACATTCGCGAGTCGTTCCGAGACCGGCGATCGAGCCGAACTCGACGACGACATCTCACACGCGACGTGGGCGGCGGTGAGTTGCACGAGTGGCGAGTGCCCAGGCCGCGCCGACTGCAACGACGGGAGCGAATGCTTTGCCGAACAGGCACGTGATCGTGCGCACGGCGCGTCGGTCCTGGTCGTGAATCATGCGCTCTACTGTGCGCATCTCGCGGCCGACGGGCGCGTGCTCCCCGAACACGACGTTGTCATCATCGACGAGGCCCATTCCTTCGCGGAGAACGCGACCAACGCGTTCGCCGGTGACGTCGCGGCCGACACGGTTGTTCGCCTCGCCGGCAGGCTGGGCCGCGCCGGCGTCGACCGCGTCGCGGTCGACGCGCTCGCCGACTCGGGCCGAGCGCTCGCGGTTCTCATCGAGAGCCGTACCGGCGCTCTCGACGTCGGCCACGACGCGCAACTCGGCGCCGCGTTCGTCTCGGCCGCTGAACGGCTCGCGGCGGCGCACGCCAAGCTCGACAAGTCGGACGACTACGCCAAACGCACCGCACAGCTCGCGACCGGACGGCTCGAGGTCCTGCGGCGCCTTGCGGCACCGCAGGCCGGCGACGTCGTGTGGGTCGAAACGATCGGTCGGAGCCGGCGTTTTCGTATCGCCCCGGTCGCGCCGGGCGACGCGATCGGCCGCTGGCTGCTCGACCAGAGGCCCGTGATTGCCGTGTCGGCCACGCTCGGCGGTGAGCCGCCGTTCAACGCTGTCGCGTACCAGCTCGGCTTCCAGCCAACACTCGACCCGGGCAGCTGGGGCGAACGCAACGACGACGGGCGCCTCACATCGAACGCCGGCCGCGGCTACGTCGCGTTGCAGACCGCGTCGTCGTTCGACTGGAAGGCACAGGGGCTGCTCTATGTCGGAAAGGACATGCCGGATCCCGGAAGGGAACGCGCGGCATGGCTCGACGCGGCCGGGGAGCGGCTCTGCCAACTTGTGAACGCAGCGGGCGGCCGGGCGCTCGTGCTGTGCACCTCCCACGCCAACGTCGGACACTTCTCGGACGTCCTGCGATCGCGCACCACGCACGAAATCCTCGCGCAGGGCGACACCGACAGCGGCCGGCTCGCGCGCGCGTTCGTGGACGACGAAACCTCGGTGCTTGTCGGCACGCGGTCGTTCTGGGGAGGTATCGACGCGGCGGGTGTCTCATGCGTTCTCGTGGTGATCGACAAGATCCCATTCCCCGTCCCGGACGACCCCATGCACGTCGCTCGTCGCGCCCGCGCCCAAGAGCGCGGTGCGGACCCCTTCCTCGCAGTTGACATTCCCGCGGCCGCGCTCATCCTCGCGCAGGGCGCCGGACGCTTGATTCGCAGGCGCACCGACCGCGGCGTCGTCGCGGTCTTCGACTCCCGTCTCGCGAATCGTCACTACAAAACGCAGCTGCTGGCGGCGATGCCACCCTTTCGTCGGAGCATCAGCCTGGAGCAAACGTGCACGTTCCTCTCCGAAGCGACCGGCGCGACTGCCTCCGTCGCCTCGATGACGTTGCCGGCTCCCGCCGGGCACGAACCCGGCGACGTGCGCGACGACCTCACGATGCGCGAGACCGTTGCCGTCAGGGACGCCACACCATGTCCGGTGTGCGGCGCAGATCTCAGCGAACGCTGCCGCGGCGACGACGGCACGTTGGCCTTCTTACACCACGCGCGGGTGGGTCACGCATCCAGGTGACGACCGCGGCGTCGCTCCCGTACCGGTGGCGGCGGTGAGAGCGGCCGCGAACACCGCCCCGCCCGATCGTCGCGACCCGGACGTTGGTGCCACGCCTCGATCGGCTGTCACCCGACGCACTCGATCGCCGCGGGCACGTCGGCGCGCGGCCGGACTTCGGCGAAGACGCGTGGGCGCGACGAGCGACCAGTCGAACTCGACGCGCTCCCGGTCGACGCGTTCGATACCAATCGTCGGTGTTGTCGCTCCTGAGGCGACCGGGCTCGCACCGCCGACATCGCGGTCGACCTGATTGCCCACCGGGGCCAGGCGCGCAGATACTGACCGGGTCGCGGCGTGGTCCTGGCAGCACTGTCGCCGCCACGAAAGAGCGCCACGGTTGCCTCACCGGTTCGGAGCACGACGAGCGTGCGACGACAACCTGCAACCGGCGCGCCGATCGTTTCGAATCGGTCGCCCCCGGGAATCGGCGTCGTTCCGGACGAACTCACCCAACGCGGTGCGGGCCCGATCGCGAGGTTGCGCGGTGACGAGCGTCCCCGTCACAGTGAGCGATGTCCGACGTCGCTCACGAACTCAGGTCGTAGAGGAGCCTGTTGAAAGTGATCCGTTGCTCGTCTGGTTCGATGCCGTACGACTCGTAGAACAGATGTTCCCAGCCGGGCCCGACGTTCCACGTCGTGGACCATGCGCCGACGGTCACGTCCCACCAGCGGTCAGCGACTGCCAGTTCGCCAAGGTCGACGTAGCCGGTGAGCCGGCCCTGTTCATCCAGCAAGACGTTCGGAAAGCAGTAGTCGCCGTGACAGACGACAAGATCCTCCGACGCGGGCGCGAGGCGCTCAAGCTCGGCGAGCGCAGCATCGAGCGTGAGATGTGCATGCTCGGCATGCAGATCTTTCGGGTTCGCGATCCCGTGCCGGACCCGTCGACCCACGTGCGCGAGTGATGTCGCAACACGGAAATCGTACGGGCATGCCGGCACCGAGGCAGCCGCATGAAACGCGGCGAGACCGCGCGCGAGGATCGGCACCAGACGCACGGGATCGGCCTTCAATCGGTGGCGCGACGCGTCGACTCCGCCAAGCTCGACCGTGATCAACCAGTCGACCGTGCCGTCCGATCCGCTCCCGATCACCTCGGGGACCGGCAGATACGCGCGCGCCCATCGCAGACGCCCCGCCTCGTCGAGCGCTGTCGGGTAATGGCCGGATTGCACCACCTTGAGAAACTGGACCGGCTCGCCTGTCGGTCCTTCGAGGCGCCACGTAGTGGCGAGCCCCGGCCATTCCCACGCGACCGACCAGCGCCAAGCGGAATAGGTCGACCGGATCGGCTCCGGAGGCATGACGGACACGGGGAAAAGTTACGGCGGCGCGGGCCGCGAGCGACGAAGAATCACGCGACGGCGACCTCACCGGCCAAGCTGGTAGGAGTGACGTCCGAGCCCGAGCCCGATCCGAGCCAGGTCCCGGCGGCGCCGTCGACGCGTCGCCGGGTGATCGGCGGGCTTGTCGAGGTCAGCATCACCGCGGTGGCTTTCTATTTCGTGCTGCCCAAGGTCATCTACGCGTTCTCGGCGTTCCCGAGGGTGTCGTCGGTCGGCTTCGTGTGGATCGCGGTCGTGCTGATCTGCGAGGGCACAAGCTTCGTGATGGTCTGGATGCTGTTACGTCTCGCGACCCGGACGACCCAGTGGCTCGCGATCGCGACTTCTCAGCTCGCGGCCAACGCGCTCAGTTCGATCCTGCCCGCGGGGGCGGCCGCGGGAGCAACGTTGCAGGTACGGATGCTCGGCGACGCGGGTATCGATACCGCCACAGCGGCATCGGGCATGACCGCGTTCACGCTGTTGCAGTTCGCGACCGTCGCGATCGTTCCCGTGTTGCTGCTGCCCGCGGTGCTCGCCGGCATCTTGCAGCTGTCTCCCGGCCTGTCGCACGCGTTGTTGATCGGTGCGCTGGCGTTCGTCGCCATCCTTGCCATCGTCGCGGTCCTGGCCGTGTTCGACGGTCCGTTGCGGGCGACCGGTCGGGTCGTGCAAGCGCTGAGCAATCGTCTCCGCCGTCATCGACCGCCCCGCGTTGGCCTCCCGGACCGTCTGGTCGACGAGCGCAACACGATGGCACGGACGCTCGGTCAGCATTGGCGGCGGGCGGTCCTGTTGAGCGTCGGTCGGGTCGCGTTCGACTTTTTCGCGCTGCTGGCCGCGGTCGCGGCGGTCGGCGCGCACCCGAGCCCCTCGCTGATCGTCGTCGCGTACGTGTCGAGCGTCGTCCTGGCCCTGATCCCGATCACCCCGGGTGGCCTCGGTTTCGTCGAGGCGGGGCTCACCGGCGTGCTGACGCTCGCCGGGATTCCAGCCAGCGCCGCGGTCCTGGCCACGCTGTTGTACCGCCTGGCGGAGTACTGGCTCCCCATGGTCATGGGGCCGTTCGCCTACGTGATCTTCCGTGTCTCACGGCGGCGCAGCCGAACCGAATCGGAGCAGACCGCCGACTAACAGTTGTATGCGCTCGCATATAAGTTTAGGCTTCCGCTATGGCCAAGACGATGCTGGTCCGGCGACCGACTGCGACACCCGCCGGCGAGGTGCGCGCCCCGACCGTCGATCTCGACCGTCCGATCGCGGGTGTGCACGTCGGCATCCGCACCGATGGCGCGTGGCGCTCATGGCGCCTCATCGCCGCGGTGTGGGACGAGTATCTGCGCCGCGACGGCGCAACCACCTCGCTCGTGGAGACCGGCGGCATGGTCGGCCAGACCGGCGCCAACGATCGCAAGCACATCGAGGAACTCGCCAACACTGTGGAGTGCGCGATCGTCGGTCTCGGCACGTGCGGGTCGTGCACCACCTTCACGATCAAGGATTCCGTCGTGGTCGGCGAGAAGGGAAAGCCCGTCGTGGCCATCGTCACCGAAGAGTTCGAGGTGCACGGCCACAACGTCGCGACGCACCTCGGTCACGGCGACTTGAAGGTGCTCGTCTTGCCCTATCCCCTCGAAGCACGTCCCGAGGCCGAACTGCGTGCGATCGCCGACGAGTTCTACCCGCAGGTGCTGTCTCTGCTCGGAGCCACCACTTGACGCTGACCAGCGAGCAGGTCGAGGTCAGCGCAGATCCGCGCGAGCAATACGAACACGCGCTGGTGGAACGCTGGAGCGACGGCGTACCGATGTTGCCGGCCACCGACGACGCCGTCGAAGCTCTGCTCGCCATGTCCCCGTATCCGGCTGATCACGCGCTCTGTGTCCTGCCTCCGAGCAATGGTGTCGCCACGGTCGAGCTCATCGCCGTGAACGCGGCGATGGCCGGCTGCGAGCCGGCGGCATTCCCTCTCGTGATCGCCGCGCTGGAAGCCATCTCAGAACCGGAGTGGAACGCGTTCGGTCTCACGACCACCACCTCTTCTGTGTTCCCAATGCTTGTCGTGAACGGGCCGTGCCGCGACGAGCTCGGTATCGACTACCGGGCCGGGTGTATGGGCGGCGCGGCCGGGCGTGGCTCGATGACGATCGGTCGCGCGGTATCGCTGTGCCTGCGCAACATCGGTGGTCAGCGGGCGGGGGAGACGACGAAAACTGTCTTCGGTCAGCCTGCCCGGTTCGGTTTCTGCATCGGCGAATGGGAGGAGCGCAGTCCTTGGCCGAGCCTCGCAGTGCGGCGGGGCTACCCGGCCGATCAAGACGTCGTGACCGTACACGGCGGTAAGGGCACGTTCCCGCTCGCCGACATCCACAACGACGACGCCGCCGACCTCGTGTATCTGATCGCGAAGAGCCTCGCTTTCCCGCTGTCCAACATGTATCTCGGCAACGCACACAACGGCGAGGTCGTGCTCGCCATCAACCCGATGTGGGCGGAGCGATTCGGAGCCGCGTTTCCCGACATCGGCGATATGCAGCAGTTCTTGCGCGACAACGCGTGGCAGCCGATCGAGTTGTGGCCGAAGCCCAATCAGGCGATCCTGCGCGACAAAGGCCGCGTCGACGCCGGTGGGCGAGTGCACCTCGTGGGCGGACCTGACCAGATCGTCCCGATCGTGTGCGGAGGGCTCGGCAGCCTGCACGCAATCGCGTTGCCGAGCTTCGGCGAAAGTCAGATGCAAAGCCACCCGGTCATGCGACCATGATGGACGATGCCTCGGTGTCGGCTGCGGTCGACGAGGTGGGCCGGGTGTTGCGCGCTGACGGTGCCGACCTTGTCCTTGTGGAGGCGAACCCCAAGACGGCACGGGTGCACCTGCGCCTCGTGCTCCACTCCGTCGCCTGCGAGGAGTGCCTGCTCCCGCCCGGCATGCTGCGCGAGACGATTCACGACTCACTTCAGCGACGCATCGTCGGTGAGTTCGAGCTCGTGCTCGACGATCCGCGTCTGGCGTCCGCGTAGGTCACAGGTGGCTGACGACCGCCAGCTCCAGGCGTGGAGCACGGTCGTGGCCGTATATCAATCGGTGCTCCACGACGTCGTGCGAGCGCTCGAAGACGACGCCGGCCTCGACTCGGGTGTGTTCTCCGCGCTCGCGTACCTCGCGCGCGCCGCACCGGCGGGCCGGCTGCGGCTGACCGAGCTCGGTGACCTGATGCATCCCCGCTACAGCCAGCCCGGCTTGAGTCGCCTCGTGCAGCGGATGGAAGCCGCCGGTCTCGTTGACCGGCACGCCGATCCGGGCGACGGTCGGGCCGCGGTGGTGGTCATGACCGGCGCCGGCCGTGCCGTGTTCGCACGCGCCGACCACGCATATTCCGCGGCGGTGCGCGAACACTTCGGTCGGCATCTCTCGGTGACCCAAGCGCGTGCGTTGGAATCCGCGCTCCGGCCCGTGGTTCAAGGACGCGCAAGTCGAGGCGTCCGGTCGCGTACCGTTCGGACCGGATGATCAAATACATCGGATCCAAACGGCGACTGGTGCCTGTCCTCGGCGCTCTGGCTGGCGCGCTGGAAGGGCGGCGCGCCCTCGACCTGTTCACCGGCACGACACGCGTTGCTCAGGAGCTGAAGCGCCGCGGGATGCACGTGACTGCGGTCGACTCGGCACGCTACGCAGAGGTGTTCGCTCGCTGTTATGTGGAGACCGACGCCGCGACGGTCGACACCAAGGAGCTGCACCACGCGCTGCAAGATCTCGCATCCCGACCGGGTGTCGATGGGTACGTCACCGAGACGTTCTGCGTGCAGTCCCGGTTCTTCCAGCCGTTCAACGGTCGTCGCATCGACGCAATCCGCGACGCAATCGAAACCGACTATTCGGGGTCTCGGTTGTATCCGTTGCTCCTCACCAGTCTGATCGAAGCCGCGGATCGTGTCGATTCCACGACGGGCGTGCAGATGGCCTACGTGAAGCAGTGGGCGCCGCGGTCGTTCCGTCCGCTCGAGCTGCGGGCGCCCGAAATGCTGGCCGGACCGGGCGAAGCGGTACGGGGAGACGCTTGCGAGCTCGCCGGTCGTCTCGGTCCGTTCGACCTCGCTTACCTGGATCCGCCCTACAACCAGCATCGATATTTCACCAATTATCACATATGGGAGACGCTGGTCGCATGGGACGCGCCGGCGTATTACGGCGTCGCGTGCAAGCGGGTGGACGCGCGCGAACCCGAGACTCACAGCGCGTTCAACGGGCGCCGCCGCATGGCCGACGCGTTGGCAGGCGTGATCCGTGATGTCGACGCCGAGGTCGTCGCCGTGTCCTACAACGACGAATCGTGGGTGACGATCGAACAACTCGCAGCGATGGCCGCCGCGCGCGGTGGCGCGGTATACACATTCGCGTTTGATTCGCGACGCTATGTGGGTGCCCAGATCGGTATCCACAACCCGCAAGGCCAGAAAGTGGGGACGGTGTCGCGGTTGCGAAACATCGAGTACCTGGTGGTGAGCGGCGACGCAGCACGCGTCGCGCACGTGGCCGACCGATTAGCAGTGAAGGGGCAAGAATGGACATCAACGGCAACGTCGCCTTCGTAACCGGCGCAGCATCGGGGCTCGGCGCCGCGACCGCCCGGCGGCTCCACGCGCACGGGTGCGCGCTCGTACTCGCCGACGTCAACGAAGAGGCAGGCAAGGCCTTCGCACGCGAGCTCGGCGCGACGGCGCGCTTCGTACATTGCGACGTGACCTCGGAGGCTGACGTGGCGGCCGCAGTCGCGGCCGGCGCCGAGCTCGGACGTCTCGCGATCTCGGTCCACTGCGCCGGGGGAGGCATCGCGCAACGGACGGTCGGCCGCGATGGCACTCCCCACTCGCTGGACGGGTTCCGGCGCACGGTGGAGCTCAACCTCGTCGGCACGTTCAACGTGTTGCGGCTCGCGGCGGCGCAGATGTCGACCAACGAGCCCGACGCGGGCGGTGAGCGCGGCGTGTGCGTGCAGACGGCGTCGATCGCCGGCTACGAAGGCCAGATCGGCCAGATCGCGTACGGCTCGGCCAAGGCTGGCGTGATCGGTATGACGATCATCGCCGCCCGTGACCTCGCCGCGGTCGGGGTTCGCGTCTGCACCATTGCGCCCGGCACGATCGGTACACCGCCAATGATGGGAGCGCCCGAGTCGATCCGGGAGAGCCTCGCCGCCAGCGTCCCATTTCCCAAACGGCTCGGCGAGCCCGACGAGTACGCCAAGCTCGCACAGCAGATCATCGAGAACGGCTACCTCAACGGCGAGGTGATCCGCCTCGACGGCGCGGTGAGATTCCAACCCAAGTAGTAGCCACTGCCGGCACGGCAAGAGCCCAGCCTGACGGCCCGCTCGCGATGGGTACGGGCCGTGCGGCGGCTGAAGGAGACTGCAACCGGAGGCGATCGAGGTGCCCGCCCGGGCGCCGCCCACATCCCGCGACAAACGAGGCCGGCTTCTCGGTCGTGGCCTGGCAGCAGTCCGGTTCAGGCCAGGCCGGGGCCCGAGTCGAGAAAAGACAGACGGTGTCAGCTTGGCGGGGCATCGTTTTGCGAAGGTTTGCGGGACTCTGCGGCTGTTCGCTCCGTCGCCAGGTACCAGACGATGACCGCGATTTCCGCGAGCGCGACGACGACGAGGTAGGCCACGCGCTTGAGGCTACTTGCGTCCGGCGAGCTGAGCGTCGGCGCGTGCAATTCCCGTCAGGGCATCGTCGGCTGTGCACCGTCGGACAACGTCAGCGTGTGCTTCGCATCGGTCGTCACCAGCCTCATTATTTGGTCGACGTTGCCGCCCGCGCGACGACGGCGCAGGGTTGTCGAGCGAACACACAGAAAGGCATGCCGAGTTGACCGAGCTGACGAAGCGATCGGCGCAATGAACCTTCGGAACGTTGCCGTGGGCGCAACTGTGGCGGTGAAACCTTTCAGTCGGGGTCGCGCAATCCCACCTTGGCTGACTCGGTCATGATGTGCTCGACCCACCAGACGGGAGCCGCGTTCATGAGCGTGTTGAGGTCCCAGTAATCCCACCAGCGGATCAGTTTGCCGTCACGCAGCTCGTGCATCGAGACGAACGGGAACGAGATCTTCTCGCCGGTCGGCCATTCCCAGTGTTCGATGTGTTCAGTGACGATGGTGTCGCCTTCGCTCACGATTGTTTTCACGGTATGCGAGAGCGACGTCAATGGTTCGAGCCCGAGGCGGAGTCGCGCCGCGATCTGTGCCGGCCCTCGCGCGACGTCCTGTGGCGGTGTCGGCATGTCGGTGTACTCGCCGTCATCGGCGAAAAATGCGCCGATCCCGTCGAAGTCGCGTTCGTAGAGCGTGACCCAAAAACGTTCGATGAGCGCGCGGTTGGTGCCGGCATCGCTCACAGGGTGCTCCGATTCAGCGGTGCTGACGGCGTGAACCGCACCGGCATCGACTCCAGGCCGCTGATGAAGTTGGCCGGTCGTCGCGGGAGATCGGCGGGATCGACCGCGAGTTCGAGATCGGGGACCCGCACAAGCAGCTGCTCGAACATGACGCGCAGCTCGAGCCGGGCGAGCGCCTGACCAAGACAGAAGTGTGCGCCGAAGCCGAACGCGACGTGCTCGTTCGGCTGGCGCTGCACGTCGAACCGGAAGGGTTCGGCGAACCTCGTCTCGTCGCGGTTCGCCGATTCGTAGAGCAGCATGCACTTCTGACCCTTGACGAGTTGCTCACCCAGAAACTCCGTGTCCCGGGTGACGGTGCGGCACATGTTCTTGATTGGGCTCACCCACCGCAGCATCTCTTCGACCGCGGTCGGGATCTTGGACCGGTCGTCAAGGAGGATCTCGCGCTGTTCGGGATGAAGGAGGAGCTGTTCCATTCCGCCGCTAATCACGTGTCGCGACGTTTCGTCACCACCTACGAGAATCAGCAGCGACTCGTGCAGGACGTCGTCGGGTGCGAGTCGATCGCCGTCGACCTCGGCGTGCACGAGCACACTCATCAGGTCGTCAGTTGGGTGTGCTTGGCGTTGCGCGACGGCATGCGTGCAGAACTCGCTGTACTCCTCCATCGCGTGCATCGCGGCGAGCCACTGCTCTTCGGTCGCGCTTCCGCTCTGCGCGCTCACCATGTCGTCGGACCACCTGAGCAGGTCATCGCGGTCTTCGGGCGCGACGCCAAGCATGTCGCCGATCAGCACCATCGGAAGCGGCGCGGCAACGTCGCGCACGAAGTCGCACTCGCCTTGCTCGCACACCTGGTCGATGATGGCGTCGCACGTGTCGCGAATGTAGGGTTCGCGGTCGCGAACGCGGCCGGGCGTGAAGCCTCGGTTGACGAGCTTGCGGCGCTTCCAATGGGCGGGGTCGTCCATTTCGATCATCATGGGGAGCGGAAAGCCGTCGGGTCGGATACCACCAGCGTTGGAGAACGTGGACGGATCTTTCGACGCGCCGAGCACCGCGTCGTAACTCGCCAGTCCCCACACGTTGTGCGCGGCGTCGAAGTACACGGGCGCGTTGGCGCGCATCCACGTGTAGGTCGGGTGCGGATCGCCCGCGTAAAAGGCGCCGTCGAGAAGGTCGATGTCAGGAACCGGATTGTCGGCCATCACGCAAGTGTTCCAGGTCGGGTCAAGGGGAGACGTCGCGCAGGACCTGCGAGAGTGTCGGGAGTCCGGCGTCTTTGACGGAAAGTTGCGCGGCGTCGTGGGTGTCGACCGGCACCGGCCATTCGATGCTGAGCGCCGGGTCGAGGGGGTGAACGGCAGATCCGGCCATTCCAGGCGACCACTCGTGGTCGAACGTGTAGAGATACTGCGTCCTGCCTCGGCTCACCGACTGGAACCCATTGCAGACGCCGCGTGGGACGAGGACCTGGGTTCCTTTGACCAGGCGGGCGGTCACGACGGCACCTTTCGACGGCGAGTCGGGCCGGGTATCCACGTAGGCCCCGAACGCCTCGCCGGCGACGATGGCGACAAGCTTGAACATGTCTTCGCCGTGCAGCCCGCGAATTGCGCCTCGCTTGCTCTCGGTGATGTTCACCTGGAGCCACGGGCCCAGCGTCGGGAGGCCGGCGTCGATGAAGGTGCTCTCGCGGTAGAACTCGCGGACTGTGCCGCGCTCGTCTCGAACGGTTTTCATCTCAATGAGGTAGAGGCCGTCGATCGTTGTCGGGCTCGCCGAGAACGGTCGCAGACCGCGAGGAAGCGAAGGCATGACCTGACCGCTAGGTGCCCGTCGTCTTGTCGGCGGCCTTCACTTTGGTGGCATCCGAATCCCGGCGTCCATGCGGATCACTTCGCCGTTCAGGTAGTGGTTGCGGACGAGCTCGAGCGCGAGCGACGCGAAGTCGTCGGCGGTCCCGAGCCGCTTCGGGAACAACACTGACTGGGCGAGCGCCGAGCGGGCGTCGTCGGGCAGCGTGCCGAGGAGCGGCGTGTCGATGAGTCCGGGCGCGATCGTGCACACGCGGATGCCGACCGCCGCGAGGTCGCGCGCGGCGGTCAGGGTGAGCGAAGTGACGCCGCCTTTCGACGCTGAATACGCGGCCTGACCGATTTGACCGTCGAACGCAGCCACCGACGCCGTGTTCACGATGACGCCCCGCTCGCCGTCGGTGTCGGGTTCGTTGGCCGACATCCCCGCGGCTGCGAGCCGCAGCACGTTGAACGTGCCGACGAGATTGATCTCGATGATCCTTCGGAACCGGTCAAGGTCGTGCGGCTCGCCGTTTCGGTTAATCGTCCGCTCGGCCCATCCGACGCCGGCACAATGAATGCAGGTCCGGAGGGGGCCGAGCTCGACGGCCGCCGCGACTGCGGCACCGACGGTCTGTTCGTCGGTGACGTCGGCCGTGCAGAACAGGCCGCCGATGTCGGCGGCCACGGCTTCGCCTTTGGTGGCGTCGCGATCGACGACAACGACGTGGGCGCCTTCAGCGGCGAGGATCCGGCTGGCGGCCGCACCCATACCTGACGCACCCCCGGTGATGACGGCAGACGTGTTCGTGAGTGACGACATGGCGGCGCAGCGTACTCCGGGCCGCTGGGGCAGAATGCGGTCGTGGCTGTCGTGTCATACCCTCGTCGCCTGGCCGACCTCGCAGCCGCGGCTCCGTCGCGGCCGGCGGTCACCGACGAGCAGCGCACCGTCACGCGCGCGCAGCTCGAGCAGCTCTCGAGCGACATGGCTGAGGCATTCGCCGCGCAGGATGTCGGCCAAGGTGACATCGTCGTCCTCGCGCTTGGCAACTGTGTGGAGTTCGTCGCTGCGATGATCGCATCGTGGAAGGTGGGCGCGACACCGACGCCGGTGTCGTCGCGGCTGCCGAAGCGCGAACTCGACGGGATCGTCGAACTCGCGGCGCCGGCATTGATTGTCGGTGTCGAGCCGGACGAGCATCCGCAATCGAGGTGTTTTCCGCGCGGCTGGAGACCCGAGGCTGCACCGCCCGGCGCCCGTGAGGCGCGCCTCGACCGCGTGTCGGACCCGTGGAAAGGCATGACGTCCGGTGGGAGTACCGGCCGTCCGAAGTTGATCCTGAACACCGCACCTGCGCTCATCGAACCCGACGCGAAACCGCTGCTGATGATGACGCCGAACGGGACGCTGATGATGCCTGGGCCGCTGTACCACAACGGTCCGTTCATGTGGACGGTCACCGGGCTGCTCGCGGGCAATCACGTCGTGCTCGGTGGCAAGTTCGACGCCGAACGTACGTTGGAGCTCATCGATCGATACCGGCCGGAGTCGATGTACGTCGTGCCCACGATGATGGCCCGCATCTCGAAGCTGCCCGAAAATGCCCGGGCGTCGTACGACGTGTCGTCGTTGAAGGTCGTCTGGCATCTCGGCGCGCCGTGTCCGCCGTGGTTGAAGCAGACCTGGATCGACTGGCTCGGTTCCGAAGTGATCTGGGAGTTGTACGCCGGAACTGAGGCGCAGGCATCGACCATCATCGGCGGTGCCGACTGGCTCGCACACCGCGGCTCGGTCGGCCGGCCACTGTCGGGCGAAATGAAGGTTGTCCGCGCTGACGGGACCGACGCCGAGCCGGGCGAGATCGGCGAGATCTTCATGCGTCCCAAAGACCCCAACCTTTCGACGTACAGCTACGTCGGCGCGAGCGCGAAACGGATCGACGGTGGTTGGGAGTCGTTGGGCGACATGGGAGCGATCGATGGGGACGGTTACGTCTACCTCGCCGATCGTCAGACCGACATGATCCTCGCCGGAGGCTCGAATGTGTACCCGGCGGAGGTAGAGGCCGCGCTCGACGAGCATCCCCGTGTCCGTTCCTCGGCTGTGATCGGCCTCCCCGACGACGACCTCGGAAGCCGGATCCACGCCATCGTGCAGTCCGATGACGGGACACCGATCGAGGTCGACGACCTGCGGGCCCACCTTGCGGACCGGCTCGTGCGCTACAAGATTCCACGCGACTTCGAATTCACCGCCGAGCCGTTGCGCGACGACGCGGGCAAGATCCGGCGATCGGCGCTGAGGTCGGAACGTCTCGGCGAGATACCATCTTCCTAGAACACGTTCTACGTTTGGGGAGCCCATGGCAACGGTCGATTTCGACGCCTTCGACGCAGACAACCATTACTACGAGGCCACCGACGCGTTCACTCGCCATCTGCCGGCGGAGCACGCCAAAGTCGTGCAGTGGGCTGAGATCGGCGGCAAGCGGCGGATGATCGTCGACAACAAAATCTTCCGGTTCATTCCGAATCCGACGTTCGACCCGGTTGCCCGCCCAGGCTGTTTGGATGACTACTTCCGGGGCAAAGTCGCCGGTGACGACATCCGAGACGCGTTCGGCGCACTTGAGCCCATTCACGCGGCATACCGCGAACCGACGGCGCGCGTGCAGCTGATGGACAGTCAGCATCTCACAGGCTGTTTCTTGTTTCCGACGCTGGGCGTCGGCGTGGAAGAGGCATTGCTTCACGACCCGAACGCGTTGCATGCGGTGTTCCACGGTTTCAACCAATGGATGCACGACGACTGGAGTTTCAACTTCGGCGAGCGCATCTTCGCGGCACCGTACATCTGCTTGCAGGACCCGTCGCGGGCAGAGACGGAGGTCGAGTACGCACTCGAAGCGGGCGCCCGTGTCGTGGTGATGCGTTCCGGCCCAGTACGGGGTCCGTCGTTCTCGCGTTCGCCGGGCGACCCCATGTACGACGGGGTCTGGGCGCGCATCGCACAGGCGGGCATTCTCGCGGCGTACCACTCCGGAGACGCCGGTTACGGCCGTTACGCCGACGAATGGGGTGGAGGTGGCGACTTCCAAGCGTTCCGCAACGATCCGTTCCGGCACGTGACCGGCGGGCACCGTCCGATTTACGACACGATCGCGGCGCTCGCGTGTCACGGCGTGTTCCGCCGCCACCCGAACCTGCGCGTTGCCACCATCGAGAGCGGTTCTGACTGGGTGCCGCTGCTCTTGCACGCGCTCGAGAAGTCGTACGGCCAGACCCCGGCCGCCTACGAGCATGTCGATCCGGTGCAGCAAGTGCGCGACCACCTTTGGGTGTCGCCGTACTACGAGGACAACCTGACGCAACTGCGCGACGAGCTCGGTGCCGACAAGATGATCTTCGGTTCCGACTATCCGCATGCCGAAGGTCTCGCCGATCCGCTCTCGTTCGTGAACGACCTTCCTGGCTTCAGCGACGCCGACATCCGTTTGGTGATGCGCGAGAACGGCTTAGCTCTGTCGGTACCTCGCGTCTGAGACCGAGCGTTGTCCGGACTCCGTCCGACTTGTGTTGTCACGGCGCCGTAAATTCGCGGTCGGGATCAGGTCATACCTGACGGTTCGGTCGTGGCCGATCGCCGAACGGCGGGGCCGGTTTCTGATCGCCTCCGGTCACGGCGGCGTACGGCAACGTACGCGATGGGTGGTGGTGCAGTTTCGGGTCCGGGGCCGGGTCGCGCTCGTCGGTGACGATGACGCAACCGCGACGGTTCCCGGATCGACCCCGCGGGGTGTATGCCCGGTTGATCCTGCCCCCAAATCGGACAATGAGCCGCGCGGTGCTCGTCGACGAGCTTTGGGTGAGGCCGTCGCCGACCCATCGGTGGCGGCGTCGCGCCCGGCGTGCGCGCGACGGCTGTGTCTTCGCGGCCTGCGCAGATGTTCCCGGGTGTCCGGGCGGGGAGGGTGGTCGCAGATGAGGGCGAGTGAGATCGCCTCGGCGACGACAGCCGGATGAAAGTGGCCGTCGCTACGTTCGTGGCCATGTGGTCGCGGGGGAGTCAGGGGTGAGTCTCGCGGGGCGTGCAACCGTGGGGGGCGCGTCGGGGGCGACAGGCCTCGGTGCTGGCAAACAGGACGGCTCCACAGCCGTGGAAGTCTGAGTCCTCGCCGCGTCGTTGACGCCACGTTCACGGCTGCTGTGTGTCTGACGTGGCATTCTGGGCGACGTGGCCAGGTTGATCCTGCACATCACCACCGAATCCGAGTGGGCGGGCGCGCAAGCCGCGGGCGAATACCGTGCCCCGAGCCTCGATACCGAGGGGTTCATCCATTGCTCGACACCGGCGCAGGTGGTCCACGTCGGCGACTGGTTCTATCGAGATGTTCCCGAGCTGGTGCTGCTGTGCATCGACCCCGGTGCCCTGACGAGCGCTGTGTTGTGGGAGGCGTCGACCGACGCGTTCGCGGGCGAATTCCCGCACGTGTACGGTCCGATCGCGCTGGAGGCGGTGCGGGCCGCGGTGCCGTGGGAACGCGGGGAGAGCGGCTTCGAAGTTCCCGCCAAGGTGCACGAACTCGAAGAGCTGTAGCGGTCGGGCGGCACTGACGTGTGACGCCTGCCACCTCGGGGTCTCTCCCGCCGGTCGGACGTCAGATGACCGGCACCGCGCCAGACCCGTCGCCGGACTACAGGTCCGCCAGGCCCAACTCGAGGTTGGCCTCTTCGAGACCCCCGTCGATCTCGAACAGTTTTCCGGTCACGAAACTGCCGGCGGGAGAGGCGAGGTACAGCGCGCAGTACGCGATATCTTGCGGCAGACCGAGTCGTTTCAGCGGTGTGCGTCGCACCATCTCGTCGTGGATCTCCTGATTGTCGAGGACGACGTCGAGTGCGCTCGTCGCGACCGACCCGACCGCGATCGCGTTGACGCGCACTTTGGGGGCGAGGTCGGCTGCGGTCAACCGGGTCATGTGCGTGAGCGCGGCTTTCGCCGTGCCGTACGCCACGAAGCCGCGGTCGCGAAGCCGTCCGATCGCCGAAGAGATGTTGACGACCGCGCCGGATCCGGCGGCGAGCATGTGCGGTGCGGCGGCCTTGGTCAACACGAACGCGGTCGTACAATTGAAATGAAACGCGCGCTCGAGGTAACCCGCGCTCGTGTCCAGAAACGGTCGTGGCATGGTGCCGCCCGCGTTGTTGACGACCACGTCGACGCGTCCGAACTCGGCCATCGTCTGAGCGACGAGGTCTTCGACCGCTTCGTTGTCGTTGACGTCGCTTGGGATCACGAGGGCACGACGACCGAAGCCACGCACTTCCTCGGCGACCGCGTCGAGCTGATCTTTGGTGCGGGCCGCCAGAACGACGTCGGCGCCGGCCTCGGCGTACGTCTTGGCGGTCTGCGCGCCGATACCGCGACCGGCGCCGGTGACGATCGCGACCTGTCCCGCAAGGGAGAACGCATCCGGCAGGCTCACGCCAGGTACCGGCTGATCGCGTCGACGATTGCCGCGGGCTTGTCGCCGCCTTCGCGCTCGATCGTGATACGCACGGTCGTCTGCACGCCGCCCGGCACTTCTTTGGCGTCGATGAGCTCGCCGCGTGCCCGCAACTTTGAGCCGACCGGCACCGGCGACGGGAAGCGCACCTTGTCGGCGCCATAGTTGATGCCCATCGAGATGCCCCCGACACGGATCAGCTGAGCGCCGAAATACGCGGCGAGCGACATCGTGAGGTAGCCATGCGCGATCGGTCCGCCGAACGGGCCGGCTTTGGCGCGTTCGGTATCGACGTGGATCCACTGGTTGTCGAGCGTGGCTTCGGCGAATTGGTTGATCTGTTTTTGGGTGATGGTCACCCAGTCGGTGGTGCCGAGGTCGGCGCCAACGGCGCCGAGCAGAGCCTGAGGGTTCGCGAATTCGGTCGTCATGGGCCTAGGTGTATCAAAGCGGCGATCGGCAAAGCACGTTCGGCGTCTCGACCGTCACCTACGGTAGATGCCATGGCCGCCGGGACACGCAAACCAGGGAAGGGAACCAGATCCGCAGACTCCAGCGGATATTCCGCCGCGCACATCCAGGTCCTCGAGGGGCTCGACCCCGTACGCAAACGGCCCGGCATGTATATCGGGTCGACCGGTCCGTCTGGGCTGCACCACCTCGTCTGGGAGGTTGTCGACAACGCCATCGACGAGGCGATGGCCGGTCACTGCACCCGCGTCGACGTGACCCTCCTCGCCGACGGCGGTGTCCGGGTGGCCGACGACGGCCGGGGCATTCCGGTCGACGAACATCCGCAGTACAAGGGCCGCTCAGCGGCCGAGGTGGTCATGACCACCCTGCACGCGGGCGGAAAATTCGGTGGCGGCGGCTACAAGGTGTCGGGCGGCCTGCACGGCGTCGGTGTCTCGGTCGTGAATGCGCTGTCGTCACGGCTGATCCTCGACGTCGACCGCGACGGGCACACCTACCGGCAGGAGTACGCGGTCGAGCCGGGCGTGCGGGGCGGCCCGGTGAAGCCCGGTGTCCCGCAAGGCAAGCTCCGCGCGGTCGCGGCGTCGAGGCGCGGACACACCGGCACGACCATCACGTTCTGGCCCGATCCCGACGTGTTCGAAGAGATCGAGTTCCGAGCGGCGACGGTGACCGAGCGCTTGCAGGTGATGGCGTTCCTCAATCGCGGCCTCACGATCTCGTTCACCGACGAACGTCCGGGTCGCAAAGAGCACGTCACGTTCCGCAACGACGCCGGCATCGTCGACTTCGTCCGCCATCTCAATCACGCCAAGGAGCCGCTCTTCGCCGATGTCGGCTCATTCAACGATTCCGGTCCCGAAGGTGAGGTCGAGGTCGCGTGGCAGTGGAACACCGGCTACCACGAGGGCCTTCACAGCTACGCGAACGGCATTTCCACGACGGAGGGTGGGATGCACGCCGAGGGCTTCAAGCGGGCGCTCACCCAGGCGATCAACCGCTACGCAAAGGCCCGCAACCTGCTCAAGGCCAAGGACGCCACCTTCCAAGGCGACGATGTGCGCGAGGGCCTGACCGCCATCGTGTCGGTGCGTCTTGCCGATCCGCAGTTCGAGGGCCAGACCAAAGCCAAGCTCGGCAACACGGACATGCGTTCGCTGGTTGAACGGGCGACCAACGAACACTTCGGTCGCTGGCTTGAGGAACATCCCAATCCTGCCAAGGCCATCGTCGGCAAGGCCGCCAACGCGGCGAGGGCCCGCAGCGCCGCGAAGCAGGCCCGAGAGCTGACGCGGCGAAAGACCGCGCTCGACGGTGTCGGTATGCCCGACAAGCTTGCCGACTGCGCGACTCGAGACCGTGAGAACACCGAGCTGTTCATCGTCGAGGGGGACTCAGCGGGCGGGTCGGCTCGCGACGCCCGAGACCCCAGAACGCAGGCGATCCTGCCATTGCGGGGCAAGATCCTCAACGTCGAGCGGGCATCGATGGACAAAGTCGTCGCGAACGCTGAAATCCAGTCGCTCACCGCCGCGATCGGAGCGGGGATCGGCGCAGACTTCGAGCTCGACAAAGTGCGTTACGGCAAGGTGATCGTGTTGGCCGACGCCGATGTCGACGGCGGGCACATCCGCACGCTGCTCATCACGTTCTTCTACCGGCAGATGACGCCGCTGGTCGAGGCGGGAAAGCTTTACGTCGCGCAACCGCCGCTCTATTCGGTCGACCTCGGCGGCGAGAAGCTCTACGTCCCCGATGACGCGGCGCGCATGCGTGTCATCGACGAGAACCCGAAGCGACAGTTGCAGTTCGCGCGGTTCAAAGGTCTGGGTGAGATGGACCCGCACGAGCTGCGAGAAACCTGCATGGACCCTGCCACGCGACATCTCGTGCGGCTCGACGTCGACCAGGCGGTCAGTGCCGACGAGCGCCTCGCGACGCTCATGGTCGACGTCGAGCCGCACGAGATGTCGCGTGGCAGGGTCCATGCAGGTTTCTCGCAGC
>JBKQIY010000235.1:0-15133 GCA_052148155.1 Acidimicrobiia bacterium
GCGTTCGGTTCGAACATGTGGTCCTGCAACACGTAGTTCTTGGCGTACGACCAGTAGTTCGGGATGTCCGAACCAGTGTGGTATCCCATGACATCGTCTGTCGGCGAGTTCGTACAAGCCGGATTGAGCGGGTTCAGGCAGCTACGACGGGCGTTCTCAGCTTCGGCGACGAAGCCGTCCATCTTCCCGCCCGCGATATCGGCGCTCGCGTTCGGCTGGCTGTGCGGACCGCCCCCGTTGACGTCCGCATGATCCGGAAACGGACGGACGCATGTGCCGGCGTGTTGCGGATCGGGAACGCACGCGTTCTTCGGAATGCCATCCGCGCCTGGGAACGTCCCGAAATACGAGTCGAACGAACGGTTCTCTTGCATGATCACGACGACATGCTTGATCTTGTGAATGCCTCCCACCACCGGCACCGACGTTGGCGAGACCACGGTCGACGAAGTCGACGAGGACGACGACTTCGACCCGCCGCCGCTACAGCCGGCCGCACCCACAGCCAACACGCTCACCGCCACAACGAATCGACGCACAGCGCTCATGATGCCCGACGGCTAGCCACCCGCCATGACACGCGATCACCACGGCAGAGGGCGGAAATCCGGTCACCGCGGAGTAGGGATGACCCAGGCAGCGGGACCACGGAGCTTGCGTCAGTTGGTCGACGCGATGTTGGCCGTCAGCTCAGTAGGCCTTCCGGGCCCAAACCGTCTTGCCTGAGCGTTCCGGTCGTACTCCCCACTCGTCGGCGATCGAGGCCACCAGCCTCAGACCTCTTCCGCCGGGACGTCCGCCGCGCCTGGGTACGTCAACTTCGCGGATACGGACGCTGTCCGAGCGTGGATCGCCGTCGGCAACCTCGACGGTTAGCTCGTCATGTTGCCACGAAACCGTCAGCGTGACGGGCTCGGTCCCATAGACAATCGCGTTCGTCACCAACTCGCTCGCGATGAGCGCCAACAGCGCGCTGGCCTTGTCGTCGAGTCGGCATGCGGTAACAACCGGATCGAGCGACCGTCGCGCAAGTGCCGGAGCGCGGGGGTCGTACGGTAGCGATACGACGAGGCGGTCCACGGCCCCTGGCCGCGCCCCGTGCGCGCTCAGTCGATTTCGAGGCGGGCCTCTCTGGAAAGACGCCATGTCGACATTGTTTGTCTCCTGACCGGCAGCGAGTAGGGACGAACGGCCGGAAGGCACGCTTCGTTGGTCCCGTTCTTTCCACACCAAGCGCCACGCCCGGCCGGACGCGATTCGCCTCGCAACGCAAAGCGTGGTGCGGACTGTTCCGACGCGGTGTCGTTGGGCTGCGACCAGTTGGCTTAGTCGGGTGGTTGATGCGGTGGTGGGCTGCGCCGGCCGATGAGGGTTGGGTTTGATGCGTAGCCAGATCGCTTTGGGGCCGGGACACCGGAGCCGAGCGGGAGTTGTCCGAGACGGTCGCGGTCGGTCGGGGTTGCGGACCGCGAAGGCGTCGCCGGTAACAGGACGCCAGCCGGCGTGGTACACGCAGTCGCTTCCGCCACATTCGAACGCGGCCGGTCGGTTCCGTGTGCCGTTGACGTTGGTGCCTGGGTCGTTGCGGAACACGACCAAGCGCCGTCGAGCGCGATGTTCCACGGAAGATCATTGGAAGTCCGTCCGATCATGACCGCCACCCAACCGAGACTGACCGGCCCACCAGGGTGAGGTACTCGTCCCGGTCGAGTTCCTCGAGTCCGGTCCCGACGATCAATGTCTCGGTCATATCTGGAACGTCGTCCCTTCACGCTCCCGGTGCGCAGGGTCGTTCGTCCCCGTCCGACAGCCGTCCGACCTTCCTTGGTCCACAATCCTGTTGCGGTCAATGGCGCGTCACCTGAGTCGAGTCGCAGCCACGCCAAAGAGCGTCGTGGCGGGCGGCGGAACGCATGGTCTGTGACGCTGGGGTGACTTGCTGGATCGGCTCGACGGGTGATTCATGCGACGAGGGGTCGCCATACAAACAGCCACGCGGCGCCGCGTACCTCCAGCGTTTGGCGGAGCGTGGCCGGCGGGTTCGCGAGCACGACACGCACTTGGCGACGTTGGCTGTAGTGCGAGAGTCCAATCAGCATCGCGATGCCGCCATCGTCGAACCCTTCGAGTTGCGAACATTCGACGATCAGGTGCCCCTGTGAGCGTTCAAGTGCCGTCAACGCGCCGGCGACACAGCTTTGCCACGACTGCATCGACAGCTCGGACGGGAGGGAGAACTGTCCCGCGGTGCCGGATCGGTGTGTCCCACGACCTATGCCTCGTCGGTACAGGCGTGGAGCAGTGTGTTCTGCGCGTGGCTGGTGCCGATGACTAGGAAGGTTCGCGGGTCGCGAGCAGTTGCCTCGCGGGTCACATGCCGCAGCGACAGATCAACTCCGCGCATCTCCACCAGTTCCCCACAGTGATCACAAGCGACCGAGTTGATGGTTTCGACCATGAGACCATGTTCGGCCGGGCGGACCGCTTCACCTAGAGCCCAAAGGCTCTCCGTGCCCGACATGTGCTCCAAATGGCCGACGCTCCCGTGTCGGGCCCGTGACACACGTCCCGGACCCGTGAGGTCGTTTGGCTCTACCGGTCGATGAGCTGCGGCGCCGACGATCAGGGCATACCTGATGGGAGGTGCGTGATGGAAGTCTTTGATGACACCTTCATTCCGCCGGGTCTGAGCGACGTGTGGGCAGCGGGTCGTCACTGCCCAAGGTGCGTCTGGCCATACCTGCGCCCGGTCGGTTCCCTCGACCGAGCGCACTGGCTGTGCGAGTCGTGCGGACACTGTTGGCACATCGAGCACGGCCGTCTCCACCCGGTCAACGTGCTCGGATGTCACGGCTGCGCGACACGACCCAAACGCGAGTGCATCGCCCTGTCGCGACGCGAGGCACGCGCTTCGGAGCCCAACCAGACGCGGCCGGCGCACCAAAGTAACGGTCGCCGGGCTGTTCGACACGAGGTGACGTGATGCTGGTAGCGCCGCAACCGCAAACCGAGCGACACGCCAATGCTCATGGCTACCGGCGCCAACTGTTCGAACCGCAACTCGACAATTGTCCTGCGTGCGGATCAGCTGACCTTGAGCCGGTTCTTGAGAACAGGACGCCCGCGTTACATTGGCTCTGCCCCAACTGTGGCCGATGCTGGCAGGTCGAGCTCGGATCCGTGCACCGAACCACACCGCCCGTGTGTTTCGGCTGTCACGCACGCGCACGGTGTGAGGCCGTCTACACCGCCGACCAGGCAGGGACCAGCGGCCTGTAAGCCCGAAACAGTTCGGCAACGACCTCGTCGGAGGCCAACATCCCACACAACCCGGCGCGGACTCGCCGCGAGCCAAAGTATCGGCGAGGACGCGCACACGACCAAGGAGTGGGAGGCCCGGCGGTCACCGCCGACGAGCGAACCCGCGGCGTGCGCTTACCGACGATCGTCTCTGAGCGGTCAGCCGCGAATCGATTGCGGCCAGGTTTCGCCGCATCGTCGGTGAGGCGCGTCGGTGCCGGCTCACGTCGCTGGAGGAAGGCGCCTTCCTGATATTCGCTCGACCCGAACACGCACGATTTGCTCGCGCTCGCCAGCAGGCCAATCGTGACCAAGCAATGACCGAGCATGCACCTGCGCGTCGCGGTCCCGGACTTCCTCGGCGCGTCCGCGCACGAGGACGCTCCAACCTGGGGCAACACCATCTACCTCGAACGCGACTCTTGCGTTGAGGCTGGCAGCGTCGAGTTTTGTGCCCGGCGCCGTACGAAACACGATGTCGTCATCCATGACCGCGTAGTACACCGGCAATATCACGAGGTCGTCGGCGAGGTTCACGGCAACCCGTCCGAGACTTCGACTTCGCAACCGCAAGTAACAATCCGCCTCGTCCAGCGAAGTCGGGTCGCCTGAACCTCCATACATTGAAGGGCGTTCTTGTTCGCTCATATCGCGACCATAGGACTCTTCCCGGCGGCGTTCCCAAGCAGAGCGGCCGCGATGGTTGATCTCCGCTCTTGGTCGCCCCTTGCAGCGAGGTGTCGCTAACTGAGCTCGTCGAGGAACACGGCGGCCTTCGCGCGGGCAGCACTCTTTAGCCTAGACGCGATTCAGAACGGTACGCACGACGTCGGCGACTGTCGAGGGCCGGAAGTCCTTCCCGGTTGTAACTCTCGACGCAGCGTTGCGTTGAGAGTGTGGCTCTGAACTCCGAGATACTTGTTTCGCTGATTCGGACGGTGCTCGGCTCGCATGAACATGGCTACCGCAACAGCTCCACGGCCCGGCCGACTCAACAAGCAATTCACTGCCCGGCTCCGCACGGAGCCCGGCAAGGGCGGATGGGTCTGCGTCAAGATGCCCGCCTCCGCCACGTACTTCGGCACACGCCGGATCGGGAATTCGAGGAACGGCACAAACTCGGCCCAGACCAGGCAGAATCGTGCGCTATGACCACGACGGCAACTCCGGACGAAGCTGCGCACCTCGTCCGGCGGAGCGACACGATCGGATTTGGGCTCGGGCCCGGGAATCCCGACGCGTTCTTGACGGCGTTGGGTAGGCGCGACGATTGGGACGATCTCGTGCTCGGCGGAGCACTGTTGCTCGGGTACTACACGGTACTGACGAAGCCCGGCGTGTCATACCGTTCCGGCTTCTTCGGTCCGGCTGAGCGACTGCTAGTGGCCCAGGGCTACAACGTCGAGCTGGTCCCCGGTGGCTTCCGCCAGTTCGCCCCGATCCTCGAGCGAATCGCTCCACGGATCATGGCGGCCCAAGCCACACCTCCCGATGCAGACGGCCGGGTCAACCTCTCGCTCCATCTTGGCGCGACTCGAAACGAGCTCCTTCGGGCCGGCAACGACCCAAACCGGCTGCTTCTGGTGGAGGTGAATTCGCGGCTCCCACGCACCTGCAGCCTTGCGCCTCAGTTCGACAACACGATCCCGCTAGAGGTGATCGACGTCCTCGTCGAGGCGGACAGTGACCCCTTCTCCCTGGTCGATCCGCCGGCCACGGAAATCGACGAGGCGATCGCAACTCACGCGCTCCGATTCGTGAAGGACGGCAGCACATTGCAGACGGGTATCGGCTCCGTACCGAACATGGTGGCAACGAAGTTGGCGGCCGGTTCGGGTGGTGGTTACGGCGTGCACTCGGAGATGTTCACGACGGGTCTCATGCGCATGCACCAGGAGGGCAAGGTAACCAACCAAGCCAAGGGCATCTTCGATGACGTTTCGGTGACAACGTTCGCGCTCGGAACTGCGGAGCTTTACGACTGGCTCGACCACAACACGGACGTCGCCTTCTTGCCAGTTGACGTCGTCAACGATCCGACGGTCATCAGTCGCAATCATGACTTTGTGTCAATCAACGGCGCCCTGTGCGTCGATTTGTACGGGCAGGTCGTCGCAGACAGTATCGACGGGCGACAGATCTCTGGCGTGGGTGGCCACGAGGACTTCGTCGCCGGAGCCGAACTGCATACGGATGCTCACTCGCTGATCTGCCTCGCGTCCACGGCAACAGTGGGAGGCGTCGTGAGCTCGCGCATCCGGCCGGCGCTACCGGAGGGGTCCATCGTCTCCACACCACGGCACCATACGGGCGTCGTGGTGACCGAATACGGCTCCGCCGACCTCACCGGTCTCACGGTGCGCGAACGGGCCAAAGCACTCTCCGAGCTGGCACATCCCGACTTTCGCGCCGAGCTGGTCGCGGCGGCGAACTTGCTTGGCCGGACGTGACTCAGGACGCGGCGCGCCTTTGACTGCCTGATCAGCCGGCCGCGCGAACATCCGCCGGCGTCGCGATGCGCGTCGCCGCCGATGGAGCCCAGCTGCGGATCGATGATCTGCGACACTCCACGACGCGTCGAGGGAGCGCACGGCACTCCGTGCTCGCGCCGTGCTCGGGCTCGGCGAGCAACACACCCCACCGCTCATTTCCGGATTCCACACAAGCCGCCGTCGATTCGCGCCGCGACCGACATGGTCGGCTCGAGGCCGACGAGCTCTTTGCGCACCTCGTCGGGGTGGTGCGCCGATCAGCACAAGTCGCACCCGTAGGCCGGCAGGGGCGCGCGGTAGGAACTCCGGCCCCGCCACCGTCGAGGGGACTTTCGACCCGATGCTCAGTTGCCAGAGGCCCTGGCGCGCGTCGGCGACTGTTCGAGAAGATTCGTGTCGAGGGAAGGAGGAACCATGCCCTCGGTTGAGCTTGGCGCTTGCCGCGACATGGATCCGGTCGTGCTGCATCCCGCCCTCGACGACCCACAAGCAGTCGCCCGCGCGCGGACTGTGTGCGCTCGTTGCAGCGTGAGGCTGGAGTGCCTGGCGGTCGCGCTGCGAACCGAGGGCCTCGACGGCGTTTGGGGTGGGCTCACGGTTACCGAGCGGGCGCGCTACGTCACAGCCGATTTCGGGTCCGTGACGCACCGACGCTGAGTCGGGTCGTCGTCCCGGGTGCTCTGGAGGGACTTTCGTCCCACGCACGACGGCCGTCGGCCTCTCCTCGAAGGTCGGACTCCTTTGTACGTTCGACCGAAATCAATTGAGTGTTCGATTGCGGCGAAGGAGCCCATCATGTCGCACCAGTTCGGAGTGGATTCAGAAGTGGGCGGGCTCCGCCAGGCCATCGTGCATCGTCCGGGCCTGGAACTGAGTCGCCTCACGCCGAGCAACTGCGACGAGCTGCTGTTCGACGACGTGTTGTGGGCGTCGAAGGCCCGCGAAGAACACGACACCTTCTGCCAATTGCTCCGGGATCACGATGTGACGGTCCACCACTTCGAGACGTTGCTTGCCGAAACGCTCGAGTCGGCCGAGGCCCGCGCGTATGTGCTCGATCACACCTGCAGCGCCGAACAGGTCGGCCCGACGTTGGCCAGCCCGCTCCGCCGGTTCTTCGATGACGCCGACCCCGCGACGCTCGCCGAGTTGCTCATCGGCGGCGTGACCCGCTCGGACCTGTCGCCGTTGCACGCACGCAGCCTGCGCTGGCAGACCCTCGGTCTGGACGACTTCGTGCTGCCTCCGTTGCCGAACACACTGTTCCAGCGAGACAACTCTGCTTGGATCTATGGAGGCGTGACCATCAATCCGATGGCCAAGCCCGCACGTCAACGCGAGTCGCTGCACAGCCGGGCCGTCTATCGGTTCCACCCGATGTTCGCCGGGGCGTCGTTCCCGATCTATTACGGCGGCGATGACGGGAACCATCAGCCCGCCACCCTCGAAGGGGGTGACATCCATGTGATTGGCCGCGGTGTCGTCCTGATCGGGATGGGTGAACGCAGCACGCCGATGGGGGTGGAGATCCTGGCCCGTGAGCTGTTCCGATGCAATCAGGCCACGACCGTCGTCGCAGTGCAGCTCCCGAAGTCGCACGCGTTCATGCACCTCGACACCGTCTTGACGATGATCGACGTCGATACCTTCGTCCGCTACCCCTACCTCGATCCGGCGTCGATGCGCGCCTGGGTGGTCACACCGGCCGACCCCGACGAGATCGTCGAGCACGACACCGGCGGATTGCACGTCGAGCAACGCGACGACCTGTTCGCGGTCATCGCCGATTTGCTCGGCATCGACAAGGTGCGCGTCCTCTCGGCCGACGAAGACGTCCGCGCCGCCGAACGAGAGCAGTGGGACGACGCCAACAACTTCCTGACCGTCGCGCCCGGCGTCGTCTTCGGCTACGAGCGGAACACCGTGACCAACGCCATGCTGCGCGAACACGGCATCGAGGTGGTGAGCATCCCTGGGAGTGAACTGGGCCGCGGGCGGGGCGGCGCCCGGTGCATGACCTGTCCGATCCAGCGCGACGGCATCTGAACGAACTGACTCCGCCGCACCATGCGTGTCCGGCAAAAAGGGACTCCTGATGACCTTCCTCGTTGCTGGGCCTCCTCACCCGGGCTCACTGCTCAAGGAACTCGATCTCGACAAGGCGGGGTTTGTGGCGCTCATCGACCGGGCCCGCCAGCTCAAGGTCGCCAAAGCGTCCCGGACGGAGGAGCCGCGACTCGCCGGCAAGCAGCTCGCGCTGATCTTCGAGAAGAACTCGACCCGGACCCGCTGCGCGTTCGAGGTCGCGGCTGCCGATCAGGGAGCGCGTACCACCTACCTGGGGCCGGACGGCTCCCACATCGGGCGGGACGAAACGATCGCCGACACTGCCCGAGTTCTTGGCCGCATGTTCGACGGGATCGAGTTCCGCGGTTTCTCGCAAGACAGCGTCGAACAGCTCGCAGCCTACGCGGGCGTGCCGGTGTGGAACGGCCTCACCGACTCCTGGCATCCGACCCAGATGCTCGCCGACATACTCACCATGACGGAACACCACGGCGGCCCGATCGAGGACATCGGCTACTGCTTCATCGGCGACGGCCGCAACAACGTCGCGCGTTCGCTCCTTGTCACGGGCGCGTTGCTCGGCATGGACGTGCGGATCGTCGCACCGCCCGAGCTGTCGCCACCCGACGACGTCGTCACCTGCGCGCGGGAGCTGGCAGCAACGAGCGGCGCCCGCATCCTGGTCAGCCACGACGTCGACTCCGGGGTCGCGGGAGTCGACTTCATCTATACCGACGTCTGGGTCAGCATGGGCGAGTCTCCGACGCAATGGGACACACGGATGCCGCTGCTCCTTCCGTATCAAGTCACGCGGCGCGTCATGCACGCTTCCGGCAAGCCGACAACGAAGTTCATGCATTGCCTGCCCTCGGTGCACGATTGCAGCACCGAGCTGGGTCAGCGGCTGCACAACCAGTACGGCGTCGACGCTGCCGAAGTCACCGACGACGTGTTCGAGTCGCCCACCTCGATCGTGTTCGACCAGGCCGAGAACCGGCTCCACACCATCAAGGCGGTCCTCGTCCAAGCCTTTCCCGACTGACGGACATGGCGACGATTTCGGCACCTCGAACACGACGCAGGAACCGCATCGTCAAGATCTACACCGTCGGTGCCGTCGTGCTGGTCGTCTGGGCCGCCTATCTCGGGGTCACCCTGCCCGATCGCAACCTCGCGCATCACTGGAACGCGGCGTGGGTCGGACTTGACGTCCTCATCATTCTTGCGTTGGCGGCCACGGCCGAGCTGGCCGGCCGTGGCGACCGCCGCGTCGTGATTCCCGCCTCAGCGACCGCCGCTCTCCTCGTCGCCGACGCGTGGATGGACATCAGCACCGCCGCGCGCGCCGACCTTTGGCAGTCGATACTCCTCGCGGTCGTCGTCGAACTTCCGGTCGCGACGATTTCGATCCTCGTGGCGCGACGCGCACTCGATCGAGGCGCCGATCGACCGACCTCACCGCCGCCTCATTGAGACACGCCCCCAAAACCGACAGGAGCATCATGAAGATCATCGTGGGAGTCGACGGATCTGAGCAGTCGGGTCGAGCGGTCGAGTGGTGCGCACGTCACGCGCACGCGCTCGGCGCCGAAATAACCGCCGTGCACGCGATCAACCTCGCGGTTGTGGTATCGCCCATGTCGTCGTACGTGCCGGTGCCACAGTTCACCGATATCGACCTCGACCAGCTGCGCAAGGTGGTCACGAACAAGTGGTGCGCAGCCCTCACGGAGGCGAAGATCCCGTTCGAAGTCGTACTGAAAGAGACCGACCCTGCGCTCGCGATCATGGAAGTCGCGAACACTGAGAACGCCGATCTGGTCGTGACCGGACGGCGGGGACGCGGCGGCTTCGCCGAACTCGTGCTCGGAAGCACCACGTACGCGCTCACCCACCATCTCAACCGGCCGCTGGTCATCGTGCCCTGACCGGACGGTTTCGGCGGCATACACGCCGGCCGATCCGGTGCGTGTGCTCGGATTCACGTCGCCCGCCACGCCCACGCGACCGCTGCGAGCGTGACCGTCTCGGCCGGCGACGACATTGTTCTTCTCGTCGACGACGATGGTGTCGGTGCCCCAACCTTCCAGCGCGACGGCGGGCACGGCGAACCTGCACCAACGTGCGCAGCTGCTCGGCGGGAACGCGTCAATCGCAGCGCGGTCCCCACGGGGCACTCGGGTCGAGTGGCGCGTGCCAATTCCCGGCTAGCGGCATCCGAGACGCGTGAGAACCTGCCGCGCGAGGTGGTCGGGTGGCTCAGTCGTGTCGAGCACGACGGCGCCGGGCCAGGGAGCGAATCGGGCGCGCAGCTCGGCCGCGATGGCTGGGGACGCGTCCGAGGCATCCATGGCCTGTTGGGCGCGGGCTGCGGCGCGCTCGTCGGCGATGTGCGCCTCGACCGTGCACATGAAGCTGGTCAGCTGGCTTGCGGTTTGGGTGGCCAGGTCCGCAGCGTCGGTTCTGTGGTCCTGGGTGCTCCACGACGCGTCGAGGATGACGCTGTTCCCCCGCTCCAGCAGCTCGCGTGCTCGGTCGAGCAGCGCACCGTACGTCCGTTGGCTCCACGATGTTGTGTACAGCCCGCCGCCAAGCGGCGCGGCAGCGGAGCTGGTCGGCTCGAGGCCGGCAAGTTCCTTGCGTACTTCGTCGGAATGGAACACCGGCCAGCCGGTCATGTCAGCCATTGTCCTTGCCAACGTGGTCTTGCCGGTCGCGGGAGGCCCGCCGACCAAGACGAGTCGCACTCGTCCGTCAGCGAGATGGGTGGCCGCGAGCTCGAGGAGTGCCCGCGCGACCGAGTTAGCGTCGACGTCGTCGTCGACGCGCAGACACGCGACCTTCGAGCGAACGAGCGCGCGATACGCGACATACATGTGCTCGAGCGTTCTCGGCCACACGTCACCAGATCCGTCGCGATACCGATCGAACAGTCGGCGCGCGGCGTCTAGTCGGGCGAGCCGCTCGAGGTCCATCGCGAGAAACGCCACGTCGGCGAGGACGTCGCCGAAGCGCAGCTGGTCGTCGAATTCGAGGCAGTCCAGGATGCGAGGGCCGTCGGGCAGGCAGAACACGTCGTCGGCGAGGAGATCGCCGTGACCGTCACGAATCCGTCGTCCCGCAATCCGATCGCCGAAGAGCCGGGACCGGCCGGCCAGATACCGCTGCGCGTCGCGTCGGACCTGGTCGACGAGGAGCGCATCGAGCACCGTTCCGCAGAATGGGCGCAACTCGTCCAGCGTGCGTGCCCACAGGGACTCCAGCACGGTTGGCGTCGCCGCCTGATCGATTTCGCCGCCGGTTGGCGCCTTCGAGTGGAACTCAATGAGGACGTCTGCGATCTCGTCGACGCACACGAAGTCCACCTTCGTCTCGCTCACAATGTGCGAGAGGCGGCACGCCTCGGGCAGGCGACGCATCTCCACGAGGTAGTCAATGACCACGCCTTCGGAGTCAACGAGAGGCGCGACACCGAGGTACACGTCCGGCGCGAGGCGGCGATTGAGTGCGACCTCCCGCTCACAATTCGCCAATCGCTGCTCGAGGGTCGACAGGTCGATGAACGGCAACCGGACCGCTTTTTTGCATTTCCAAACCCGATCGGCGGTGAACGCGAGGATCGACACATGGGTTTCTTGCAGCGAAGGTGGTTCGCTCACGCCGGCGCTGAGCCACTGCACGAGGCGACGTCGCTGTTCGGCGACCGCGACGTCGGGCATCTCGTTCAGTCGCGGGTGCGGCGCAGCTCGGGCGGCAATGAAAGCGGCGCGGGTGCGCAACGCATCTTGGCGTCGACGGCGACGACGCCACGCTCGTGCACGACGATCGGGTTGAGGTCCATCTCGGTCAACTCGGGTATTGCTTCGGCCAGGCGCGCGACCCGCAAGATCAAGTCTTCGAGCACGGCGACGTCGAGTGCCGGGGAGCCGCGGTAGCCGAACAGCAACGGAGATGTCCGCAGGGAGCGCACGAGCTCGCGTGTGTCCTCGTCGGTCATCGGAAGGATCCGCAGCGCGCGGTCGGCGAGGAGCTCGGCCGTGACCCCGCCCACACCGAACAGCAGCAGCGGACCGAACAGCGGGTCTTGGGTGACGCCGACGATCACTTCGAACCCGGGCGCCACCATGGGTTGTACGACGGCGCCGTGCATGTCGTCGCCGAAGTGCTCGGCCATCTTGTCGAACGCGGCCGCGACCGATGCGGCATCGGCGAGGCCGAGCATGACGCCACCGACGTCGGTCTTGTGCACGAATCGCGCCGAACCGACCTTCAACGCGACCGGGTAGCCGAGGTCCTCGGCCGCGGCGACCGCGCCGGTCGCGTGTTGCACGCGCCGCGCCTCGACCACCGGGATGCCGACAGCACGAAGGACCTGGTCGCACTCGCTCTGGTCGAGCCAAGACCCGCGGCCGTCAGCCTGCACTCGGCGCGCGATCACATCCCGCGCGGCGTCGATGTCGACGCCGTCGAGTTCCGGGACCTTCCCGGCCGGGCGCCTCCGCCACGCCGACAGCTCGGCGACGCGGCCCAACGCTCGAGCCGCAGCTTCGGGGAACGCGAACGTGGGGATCGTCCGGCGCGAGCCGCCGTCTCCCCGGAGCTCCTCGGCGACGTCGAGTCGGCCGAGAAAACATGCCGCGACCGGCTTCGCGGACGCGGCACCGGCGACAGTTTCCGCGACCGCGCGGGCGACGGCACCCGCGTCGGTGACGACGGGCGGCGCGTAGATGACGATGACGGCATCGACCTCTTCGTCGTCCAACACCGTCGACAGCGCGCCCGCGAACTGTTCAGGTGTCGCCGACGCACCAAGATCGATCGGGTTGCCTTCTGACAGCTCCACGACCTGGAGTCCCGCGCCGGCGCACGCGTCGGCGGCGAGGATGCCGGGCCCGCCGGCGTTGCCGACAATCGCGACCCGGGAACCAGCCGGGACGGGCTGCGCGGCGAGCAACTGCGACGTGTCGAGCAGTTCCTCGAGCGTGTCGACGCGAATGACGCCCGCTTGGCGGAAGAGCGCATCCACCGCGACATCGGATGACGCCAACGCGGCGGTATGCGAAGACGCGGCGCGGCTCCCGGCCGGCGTACGTCCGCTTTTGACCGCGACGATCGGCTTGTTGGCGGAGATTCGGCGCGCGATACGAGCGAACTTGGCTGGATTTCCGAACGACTCGAGGTAGAGCAGGATCACGTCGGTGCGCGGGTCGTCTTCCCAGTACTGGAGGAGGTCGTTGCCGCTGACATCGCTCTTGTTCCCGACGGAGACAAACTCGGAGATGCCGATCCCGCGCGCGGCGGCCTGGCTCAGAAGCTCGATACCGAGGCCGCCGGACTGCGAGAGGAACGCGACATTGCCTTCTATCGGCGGGGTCGGAGCGAAGGTTGCGTTCAGCCGCACCTGAGGGTCGGTGTTCGCGACGCCCAAACAGTTTGGACCGACCACGCGCATGCCATTAGCTCGCGCGTTGGTGACGATCGACCGTTGGAGCACAGCACCCTCATCGCCTGCTTCGGCGAATCCCGAAGACAAGATGACGACCGCGTGTACCTGCTTTCGTGCGCAGTCGTCGATCGCACGGAGCACGTCAGCCGCAGGACGAACAATGACCGCGATATCGACGGGATCGGGAATGTCGGCGACGGACGCGAACGCGACGATTCCAGCAACCGATTCCGCGTTCGGATTGACCGGGTACACGACACCGCGAAAACCTTGGCGGAGGATGTTCTGCATCACTGCGTAGCCGATCTTGCCCGGCTCGCGGCTCGCGCCGATCACCGCGACCGTTCGCGGCGCGAGCAGGCGAGCCATCGACGCTGCTTCGGCGAGATGCTCTCGGTCTGCGATCGCGGCCGACGCCTCGACGCTCGGGTCGATCGAGAACACGGTGCGGACCGTGCCGCCTTCGAATCGGCAGTCGCGCGCCCAGCCGGCGGCGGCGAACACGTCGAGCATTTTGGCGTTGTCGGCAAGCGTGTCGGCCGCGAAGGTGTGGACGCCTTGCGATCGGGCGATGACCGCGAGGTGCTCGAGCAACAGCGTGGCCACCCCTCGTCCCTGGTGCTCGTCGGCCACGACGAAGGCAACCTCGGCGACCCCCGGTCGGACCACGTCGTACCGCGCGGCCGCGACGATCTCGTCGGCTAACAGCGCGACGCGCGCGACATGGCCCGGCTCGCCGAGGGCGTGCATTTCGAGCGAGGTCGCGGTCTTCCGGCGCACGGGTGAAAAGAATCGGTAGTACACCGAACCGGGACTCAAACGTTCGTACATGCGAGCGAGGCGCGCCTCGTCGTCCGGGACCATCGCCCGCATGTGAACGGTGGCTCCGTCGGCAAGGACGACGTCGCCTTCCCAATCCGCAACCGCGGCGGCGGCTCTGTCGTACGTTGCCATAGTCCGGTGTTCCTCTATCCTGACAGCCGGGCCGGACGAGCGGTCGAGTCGCGTTTAGCGTTCGCCGGCGGTCGCGGCCGCGATTGCGACATCGATCCCCGAAGCGTAGGGATCGAGCTCGCGTAGGGCCATCGTGATGCGGACCGCGGCTCTCGCTCGCTCCGGTCTCGTCAGCGTCCCGCTATTCAGCACGCGCGCGTGGAGACGGCCGGCACGGCGCGTCACGACCGCGTGTGGAGCTTCATGGCGTGCTGTCGTCTCTCCGACGATTTCGTCGAGTACTTCAGTCGCGCGTCTGCCGAGGTCGTCGATCGGCGCCGCCGCGGCCTGCTCGCAGGCCTCGACGACGTCAGCGGTCCGATCGATGGTCTGAGTGGCGTAGTTGTCGAACGGGTCGAAGACGGCGGCGCCGGCGACGACGAGCGGAATGCGATGTATCAGTGCGCAACGAGCTCCGTCCTCACCGAGGGTCGGCTGGGCTGTCGTGCCGGTTCGAACGACCAAGGCGACGTCGACCAGATGGGAATGCAAAGGGCATTCCGACGGACGGGTAATGCCCCGACAGGGGAACGCCGCTCGGTCCGGCTCGTGGCATAACAGAACGGTGTGACCCGCGTCGCGCAGCTCCTGTTCAGCCCTCGCTGCGACGTTCGGTTCGTTCTCGAGGACCATCACGTTGAGCGTCATCCCGCACCCCTTGTCGTTCGGTCGGTGGCGCATCGTGCGCACCTCACGATCGTGGCCCTGGGGGACAGCGGCGGCCAGGGACCAAAGTCACGAAGGGGTGCGGGATGACGCTCAACGTGATGGTCCTCGAGAACGAACCGAACGTCGCAGCGAGGGCTGAACAGGAGCTGCGCGACGCGGGTCACAC
>JBKQIY010000236.1:0-5861 GCA_052148155.1 Acidimicrobiia bacterium
CCTGAACGAACCGCGCCGTTCGTACTCAACGAACCGTCACACCAGGGCGCAGCCATGCCCATCACCGCCGCACCACACGATCCGCGCTCACCAACGCACCAAAATGCGGCGCGCACAACGGCCCGCACCCCCACCGACACGTCACAAACACCCGCCAAACACGCCACCGCACCCCTAACACAGCCACCCCAGCCGAAAATCGGTGCTTCCAGGCTAAGTCTCGATCGCCATCGACGTTGGTGACGTCACGGTGACCTAGTTCGATCGTCGACGTCGTCGACTGTCTGGCGTAGACCGCGCCGAAGATCCCGGCGGGAAGAGATGGCCGAGTTTTCGAAACACCTTGCGCAGGTGGTACTCGACCGTGGTCCGACTCAGGAACAGCTGCGCCGCGATCTCAGGGTTCGTCGCGCCGGCCGCGGCTAACTCCGCCACGTGTGCCTCCTGTGGTGTCAGCGCGGATGTGCGCTCGATGGTTCGCCTTCGGGCGTGCTCACCAGTGGCGGCAAGCTCACGACGAGCGCGACGCAAGAACCCCGCGGCCCCCATTGTCGAAAACAGCTCACAGGCGGCGCGGAGGTGGTCTTGAGCATCGACGCGTCGGTTGGCCCGCCGCAGCCATTCCCCGTAGAGGAGATGCGTGTGCGCGAGGTCGGTCACGACGATCGCGGGCGAGCTGGTCTATTGACTCTTGGTACAGCACGTCGGCGGTGTTGTCGCCGGCCAGCAACGCTCGGCATCTCGCGAGCAGACCGAGCGCCCAGGGTGTCCCGCTCGACTGGGCGCGCTCGGACACTGCCCCGGACGCGACTCGGCCCAACGCCCGTAGGGCAGTGGGCCGAGTCGCACCTGGAAGGGTGGCTTAGGGAACAACCAGGTCGAAGCCGACCCAGGCGGTCGGGGCACCACCAGTGCTGCTCGCCTCGCCGTCGGCGATCACGCTCACGTAGTAGCTGTTGCCGCTGCTGAAGGAGTATCCGGAGCCGAGCGCTGCGGTGCAGGCGGCCAGGTTCACCGAGAAGCCGACCGGCGCCGGGTTGCCGGAGCCGGCAGGGTCGAAGTCGCTGGTGGCCGAGTCCGTCACCTCGCCGCCAAGCGAACTCGACGTCGCCGTGCCGCTCGTCACGTTCGAGATCGAGCTGGACGGGCAGATCCCGCCCGAGCCGCCGGGTGAGCTGCCGTTGATGGCTTGCGAGATCTCCACCGAATAGTGGAGGCCCGTCTGGTCCATGATGCCGGTCGTGCTCGTCTCGCTCGGCAGGGCAAGGCGCTCGGGGCGGTAAATCGACAGGTTCAACGTGCCCGTGATACCCGGGTTAGTGCCCAAGCTGTCCGCCGTCATGACCGGCGTCGGCGAACCGGTCTGCGGCGCGTAGGTGGCGTTCGCCACGTAGGGGGTAGTCACGAAGTAGGGAGCCACCTGCAGCTCGGTCGAAGCGCTCGATCCCGACGTCTGCGTGGCGTTCACCGTCAAGATCTGCCCCGGCGTCACCGAACCGATGATGTCGGTGCCGCTGACCGGGGAGATGCCCGCCCCGAGGGTGGCCGAGCAGGATGGACCCGAGACACCAACCGGACAGCCGCCCGGGTAAGGCTTCAACAGGTAGGGCGGCGTGGAGGTGGACCAGAGTCCGCCATTGGCACCGGCCCAGCCGACCTGTGCGCCGGAGCACCAGACGAGGGTTCCGCAGTCGACCGTAGCGGTGACGTCGGTCCCGGACGGGTCGGAGGGGAAGAGGGAGCTTTGCGGGACGACCGCGGTCACGCCGAAGCTCTGCGTAGGCAGGCCCTCGAGCCAGGTGTCGATGCCGCTGGTCGTGAGCGAGTTGTTCGCGTGCCAGTTGATGGCCTCGTTCGCCGGCGACTGCAGCTGCGCCCAGGTGGTGATGGAGGTCGCCGCTGACGATGCCGCAGAAGGGTCAACCGTGTTCAAGGTGCCGTTGCCGTTCACATCCAGGTTCAGAGCGTTCGGCACGCCCGAGCAGTCGAGGCCCTGACCCGGCTCCGAGCCCGGCTCGGACTGGCCGGGACCCTGAGCCGACTGCGCGGCGGAGGTCGAGGAGGTTGAGGAGCTTGTCGCGTCGACTGCCGGGTCCGTCGTAGAGGGGCATGCCTCGGAGTACGAGCCGCTGTTGGGGTCCGCTCCCGTCGAGGATGAGTCTTGGGCAGAAAGGCCACCTTCGCCGGAGAAGGAAATCCACTGCGCCGAGACGGACGTGGCCAGGTCGTCGAAGTGGGCCTTGATGGGTCCGTTCTTCGCCGCGACATGGGCGTCCGGAATGCCGCGCTTCAAGAAGCCGTCGGTGCCGGCGCCGTACGGCTCGCCGGTCTTGTTCCTCGCCCGGACGATGTAGGTGCCGATGTACTTGGAGCTCACCTTGCTCGCGAGGAACCAGGCGGGAGTTCCCTTAGTGACGTTCTTCGCTCGGAGGGTCCCGATGGAGACCTTGGCCGCCTTCTTAATGGCGGAGAAGCCGAGGTAGTCGTCGGTCGGGCAGGTGCTCTTGTGGGTCTTGCAAGCGGGGTTGGCGATCTCGGGGCCCTTTGCGAGAACGACCGGCCCCATGTACGCACCCTTGGCGGAGATCACCTGGACCGTCGCGTTCGTCAGTGCGTTGCGGTCGGCTGAGGGAATCGAGATTCTGAACGCACCACCGGAGAGGGGCGCAGACGCCCAGGCCCGACCACCGAGGCTGAGCACGAGGACCCGACTAGAGACGGTCACGCCGGCGAGCTTGCCGGAGATCGTCACCGCCCCCGTCGCCGCTCCCGCGCTGGGGGCCGTCGCGCCGACCGCAACGAGCGGGGTGGACAGGCAGGCGAGTGCCAGTGTGGCGACAGCCATACGCTTACGGAACACCTGATCCTCCTTTGGATCGTGAGCAGAGGTTGGGGCGGGGCGCGGGGATGCGCTTGAGGCGACCGAGTCGCCGTAGCTGCGCAAGGCATCCCTTCTGCAATCGCGTGCGCCGCATCGGTGCCCGCCCCACGAACTCAACTCTTGGCTGCGGGTTGGGCGCTGCCGAAAGCAGTTACGGCGGACGCGGCGAGGTGCTTTAGCAACAACACAAATCACAGGTGGTCACCGACGGACTTGCAGGGTGCCACTTGAATATCGGTGCAGCGTGCCTCAATCGCTGCGAGCGGAACGATTTTTCGTCATTCAGCGCACAAATCCCCAGCGCTCATCCAGATCTGCCCGTCAGGATCTCGCGCGAGCTCGCGGACCTCGCGATCTGCGTCGAACGAGTGCACGGCCGTTGGCGCAGTGGCACCTGCTCGAACTCGCCGCGACGCTCGCGCAAGCGACGGGCCGGTTCGCGGAAGCGATCCGGGTCGGCGCCGACACGTTCGCGCTCATCAACGCCGGTCATCCGCTCGCTTTCGGTACCCACGCGGCGATCCTGGGCACGGTCGGCATACACATTGGCTTCGACGCTTCAGGCTCGAGCGAGCTCACGGCGCAGACTCCTTCACACCCGGCCCCCGGTTCCGGCGCGAGTAGCGGAGTGGTGAGTGTGTCCCCCACGCTCACCTTCCCACTCACTCCCTTGGATCACGACGATCGCGACGGCGCGTCTCGCGCCTACGAACAGGCCGGTCCCATCCGGTCGTGGAACCCGTCCGCCGCGCTGCGATCGTCGTGCTGGACGCACGGACTTGCGGTCGCGATCGCGCTCGAGCGGACCGACGATGTCGCAGACCTGGCCACCCTGTTCGAAAGTTCCCGGTCGCCACGTCGCCAACGGTGCCGGCGCAGGCATCCACGTCGGTGCCGTCGAGCTCCAGCTCGGTCGCGCGGCATCCGCGCTCGGGAATCTCGCCGGCATCTGCGACGACATCGGGGCATCCGGCTTCTCAGTGCCAGCATCAGGTCCGAGTAGCGAATAATTGCGTGATCGACGGCCGCTCGCCTTCAGGAGCGCTGGAATCATGAGACCGCGGTCCCGAGCAACGCCTCGGCGATCGCGACGACGCCGTCGAGCGAGACATCCGCATAGTGGCGCCCGAGCGAGCCCTGGGTGCGCAGCACGGCGATCCCGTGTGCGAGTGCCCATGCAGCCGCGGTCAGGGCACCATTGTCGCTGTCCGCGCGCCACCCTGAATCCTGGCAGCGGGCGATGTGTCGGCGGAGTGCGTCGAACGCGACGTCGCCCGCGCCGGCGAACGCAGGATCGTCGACGCAGATCAGGGACGGACGGAACATCACTTCGAAATGCGCGGGGAACGTCTCGGCGAATTGCACGTACGCCCGGCCCAACATCGCCAGCTCGTCGACTGGCGCCGAGTCGAGGGCAGAACCCGCGGCGGAGAGATGCGCCGAGAACAGCTCGAAGCCCTCGGTGGCGATCGCAGTGAGGAGCCCGACCTTGCCGCCAAAGTGATGCGCGGGCGCGGCGTGCGAGACGCCGACCCGACGAGCCACCTCTCGCAAACTCAGATGGTCCGCGCCGACGTCGGCGAGAGTCGCGATCGCCGCGTCCATGAGCGCGCGACGGAGATCGCCGTCGAAGTGCGTTCCGACCGGGCGCGTCTTGCGAACCGCGCTTGACACCATCGCCTCCCGGGTGCAGTTTGACAGTGTCAATCTAGCGCGGTTCGAAGGTCGGGAGGCACCGATGATCACGAGAATTACACGAGGGCAGTACCTCAAGGGGCTGCATGCGCTCGAACGCGGGGACATCGACGCGCTGCTCACGCAGTTCCACGAACAATGCACGCTGACCTTCGTGGGCGACACGCCGCTCGGCGCGCAACTGTCGACCCGGCCCGAACTGCGCCGGTGGTTCGAACGATTCCTGCGCATGCTGCCGGAACCTCGGTTCGAGATTCAACGCCTTGTCGTCAGCGGCATGCCGTGGAAACTGCGACTGGCGTCACACGTCGTGATTCGCAGTCGCATCAACGGCGAGCCGTACGAGAATCAATTCGCGCACTTCCTTATATTGAAGTGGGGCAAGGTTGTCGACGACCTCGTGCTCGAAGACACCCAGATGTGGGCGCGCGCGTGCGAACGACTCGCCGCGGCCGGCGTCGCCGAGGCAACCGCCGCGCCGCTCGTCGACGCGTAGGCACGAGCATCTTGCAGAACCAGACGATGCTGTCGGCACTCCACGAGCGGAGCCAACCCTCCGCCCGCGGCTTCGATGTCCTCCGACCGGTGAACAACCGCGCGTTTGGTCGCTTGTGTGTTGTCGTGTCGACGTGAAGGTTCCATCGGCGCGCGAACAAGATCGCCGGCGGTTCTGAAGCGTCCGAGGTTTCGTGGTGGCTCGGGTTTCGGTGATCGGCATCACTTTGAAGGCGTGACTGAGCTCCCTGATCTTCTGGACCATCTTCACGACGACGCGATGCCGTCCGCGGCAGTGGTCGTGCGCGGTGGACGGGATACCAAGGCGAAGTTCGTCGCGAGTTTGCCGAACGGTTCCGCTGAGCGTTCATGTTTCGGATGGGAAGTCGAGACGTCTGTCGCGCTCGCGCGCAGGGTCGACTCCACCGTCTGACAGCCGCGCGTCATGCAGCTGCCACGAGCCACGCTTCCCACCGGGCACGTGTAATTCGGGTATGTGTCGCCCCGCCGACGCGATCCCCAAGTACACGCGCTCGTGCGGCGCGTTCGCGGCATCTGCCACGGTCGCCGGAACTCGCAGGATTGGTCAAGAGCGACCGTTTCAGCATTCGTCTAAGAATTTTGCTGCTGCGTGGTGTCGCATCGGTTGCGGCCAGTCGCACCGCATCGCAAGTTGACCTGCGACGACGCGACACGGCGAAGCGCCCTGCGATGTAGCGGGTCGCCCGCCGGGTAGCGACTGGGGTCAAGAGGTCGCGGGTTCGAATCCCGCCAGGAACTACGTAAAAGC
>JBKQIY010000237.1:0-3806 GCA_052148155.1 Acidimicrobiia bacterium
GGTTTGTCATCGAGAGGTGGCGGGCTGAGCGGGGTGTCGAGAGCCTCTTTGGAGGGAGCAAGCGCGCGGGCCGCAGCGTTATGCGAATCCTGCAGCCTCGTCAGAGTTGCAACGGGAGAGCCGAGCCGCTCACGTCACGGCGAAGGCAATATTCGACGGTTGCGGTTCCGGACATCGCCTCGTCGGGTCTTTCCGGGGTAGGGGGAGTGGCACGCGCGCACGGTCTGGTTCGGAACAGGAGAGATCCGTCTGTGCAGCCTTGTCAGCAAAGACCGTTCGTGTAAGCCGATGGTGAAAGCGGACGGAGCGCAGCGGATGTCCGACGGGGTCGTAGTACCGCCGATCGTCGTGCAACACAACACGGCGGGAGGGAAGGGCCCCGACTTCGGTCGTGTCGGTGGTGGAGGTAAGCGTGAGGGCATGGCCGGGACCGCCCGGCCCAATTACCTCGGCAGGCGTGAGCCTGTCGTCAAAGTGCGACAACTTCAGAATCGGCTATGGGCTGCGGCCAAGCAGTCTTCGGGTCGGCGTTTCCATGCGCTGTATGACCGTATCTACAGGAGTGACGTCTTGTGGGAGGCGTGGAGACGGGTCCGAGCGAATCGTGGTGCGTCCGGCGTTGATGGTGTGACGTTGGAAGCAGTGGAGGGTTACGGGGTCGAGCGGATGCTCGACGAATTGGCCCGTGACCTTCGTGCAGGCATTTACCGTCCGGCGCTGGTGCGTCGGGTGGAGATCCCCAAACCGGACGGCAAGCGACGACCGTTGGGTATCCCAACGGTCCCGGCATAGGGCCCGTTCTTCTCGTTCGAGCCCGGTTTCGGATTCGGTTGTTGTCACGCATCCGTTTCATCCGTTGTCGGGTGAGCGGCTGGTGGTGATTTTGGAGCGTCGTCGTCCGGGCGCGGAGTTGGTGTTGGTGTGTGAGGGTGGGCCGGCGGGGCGGGTGACGGTGCCGGTCGGCTGGACTGATCGTGCGCCGGTTTCGTTTCGACATCGTCTGGATGTGGCGGGCCTGGTCGAGCTGGCTGGTTTGGTCGCGGTGTTGGACCATCCGCGTGTTGCACGACGGAGTGGGTCATGATCTTGTATAGCGATGACATACAAGACCGATCCTGCTTCGATGACGACCCGTCAGTTGCGGGCGCGGCGGCGTCGTCTCGCTCGTTCTCTTCCGGATGTGGAGGAACTGATTGCGGGTTCGGTGGTGGAGCAGGGACGACGTTGCGGCAAGGAGGGATGTCGATGCGCGACCGGCGAGCTTCACGGTCCGTATACCTATGTGGTGTTGCCTCGGGTCGAGGGTCGCACACCGACGGTGTATGTCCCGGCCGGTGCTGCCGACGCGGTGCGTCGGGGCGCGGCAGTGTCTTTCCGGGTCCGGGAGGCGCTCGAGGAGATCTCGGCGGTGAATGTCGAGTTGTTGTCGCGTGGGGAGCTGGGTTGAGTGGCTTTGGTCGCCGAGGCTGTGGCGGTGGTCGCGAACATGGCTGCCGCGGCGTTGGAGGCGGGCGATGAGGGGCGGCGAGAAGATCGACGTCCGGCATCTGGAACGGATCGCGTTGATTTATGTCCGTCAGTCGTCGTTGGCGCAGGTGCGCGACAACACCGAGTCAACCGCCCGTCAGTATGCGTTGGCCGACGAAGCGGTCCGTCTGGGGTGGGCGCGTCAGGCGGTGGAGGTGATCGACGCGGACTTGGGGCTGTCGGGCCGTTCGGCCGATGGCCGCAGTGGGTTCAAGGACCTGGTGGGTCGGGTCTGTTTGGGCGAGGTCGGCGCCGTTTTCGGTTTGGAGGTGTCGCGTCTGGCCCGCTCGTCGGCGGATCTGTCTCGCCTGTTGGAGTTGGCCCGCCTGACCGACACGTTGGTCGTCGATTCCGACGGCGTGTACGACTTGGCGAGTTTCAACGACCGATTGTTGTTGGGTTTGAAGGGGACGATGTCAGAAGCCGAGCTGCATTTCCTCGCCGGTCGGCTCCAAGGGGCAAAGCGGGCCGCCGCGGAACGCGGCGAGTTGCGTTTCACGTTGCCGGTCGGGTTCGTCTACGACGACGAGGGCGCCACGATCATCGACCCTGACGTGGAGGTCCAAGCCGCGGTCGCCGATGTGTTCGCCGCGTTCCGGACTGGCGGGTCCGCGTATCAGGTCGTCGCCGCGTTCAAGGGACGCCGGTTTCCGTTGCGTGCGTTTGGCGGGGTGTGGGCCGGTCAGTTGCGCTTCGGTCGGCTCACGCATTCGCGGGTGTGTGGCATTTTGGCGAACCCGTCGTATGCGGGCACTTACGTGTTCGGCCGTTACCACTCCCGCCGTGTTGTCGAGCCCGACGGGACGGTGCACACCAAGATCGTCGAACGGCCCCGCGAGGAGTGGCCGGTCGTGATCCACGATCATCATCCCGGCTATATCTGCTGGGATGACTATCTGGCCAACCATGCACGCCTGGCCGCCAACACCACCAACGCCGGCGCTCGTCCGGCCCGTGAAGGACACGCGTTGTGTCAGGGGATCATCGCGTGCGGGTCGTGTGGGCGGCCGATGTCGACGCGTTATCACCGCAACGGCCACGCCGCCTATGAGTGTTCGGCGTCGCGGGCGGATCACATCGCGACCGCGACGTGCCGGTCGATCGCCGCGGTGACGGTGGACGACGCAGTCGCGGAACGGCTCCTCGAGGCACTCAACCCTGAGGAAGTCGCGTTGGCGTTCGCGGCGGCCGATGAGGTCTACGACCGGCGAGCACGGCGCAGCCGCGCCGCGGAACTCGCGGTTGAACGAGCCCGCTACGAAGCCGAACGTGCTGAGCGTGCTTTCCATGCGTGTGAGCCGGAGAATCGGCTCGTTGCCCGCAGCCTCGAAACGCGTTGGGAGGACAAACTCGCCGCGCTGACCGAAGCCGACAAGGCACTCACCCAAACGCAGACCGCCACCCCGGCGTTGCCGTCGCGTGTCGAGCTCGAAGCACTCACCACCGACGTGTCGGCCTTGTGGCACGCGCCCACGACAGCCCCACGTGACCGCAAACGGTTGCTGCGTACCCTGATCGCCGATGTCACGCTGTTGGCCGAACCCGACTTCACCAAAGCCCGCATCGGGATCCGCTGGCATACCGGTGCGACCGACGAGATCGTTGTGGCTCGCCGTCTGGCCGTCACCGCGTACCGTCGCACCGATCCCGCCGCGATCGAGCTGGCCCGACGCCTCCCGGAGCTCTCCAACCGCGACCTTGCCGGCCGGCTCAACGCGGCCGGCTACACCACCGGTGCCGGCCGGGCCTTCGACAAGAACGCGGTCGCGTCGCTCCGCCGCTACCACCACATCCAACCTCCCCGACTACTCGAAGACGGGGAAGTCACCGTCGCTGACGTCGCCCGCCGGTTCGACCTCAGCCACGGCACCGTCATCCATTGGATCGCCCGCGGCTGGTTACCCGCCCGACGTGCGCTCAACGACCAATGGTGCATCCTCTTCGATGCTCGCGTCGAAGACGAATGTGCCCAGCGGGTCGCTCGATCAGCTCACATCCACACCCCGGACTCCACCAACACGCAAGCCGGCCACGAGCTCACCGTCACAGAAGTCGCCGCGGTGCTCAACATCAGCACCAACGTCGTCTACTACTGGATCGAACGCCACCACGTCGACGCTCGCAGAGGCCCGGGCGGTCGATGGTTCATCGACTTCGGACCCAACGTCGAAGCCGCGTGCCGCGCGCGGATCGCCGAATCGGTCCACCTCAAGCCTGTCCCGCAACCCCAAACCTGACGGTCAACCCGCGAGGAGGCAGTATGAAGCCACCGTCCCGAC
>JBKQIY010000238.1:0-4295 GCA_052148155.1 Acidimicrobiia bacterium
TTGGCGTCGATCGTTTCGCGGTCCTCGGTCATTCCAGCGGTGGACCGAACGCGGTTGCGTGCGCACGGTTCCTCGGCGATCGGCTCGTTGGTTGTGCGGCCGTGAGCAGTCCTGCACCGCCTCAAGCCAAGGTCTCGGAGCAGGGGAAGTTCTGGTTCAACCGCGTCCTGCAGCGCGTCGCGCCGGTTGCTCCATGGTTTTTGACTCTTGTGTTCAGCTGGGAGCGCGTACTTCGATGAAGTCCTTGACAGCGTGGGGGCGTAGGCGCGTCACTGTTCGGCCGTCAGTCGGGTTCTCCACCAAGTGTGGCCATCTCGAAACGGGCACTGTTGCACCCCCAGAGTGCCCTCGCCCAAGCCGGTGCCGCTCACTGCTGCCATTCTCCCGGATCCCAGTCCGCAGCCGGACCTGATCGCGCGGCACCGTTGTCGGCTGTGCAACGCCAAGTCTGGGCGTCATCATGGAGCGGTGGCACCAACTGGCGATCGGGACGTCCTTCGCGAGCAGCGTGAGTATTACGAAGCGCGTGCTGCCGAATACGACGACGCATATCGACGAGTGGGTATGTACGACCGGGGCGCGGACACGAACGCACGTTGGCAGGCCGACATGGCCCGCGTGGCCAGCGCGTTCGACCAGGTGCCGATCAATGGTGACATCGTGGAGCTGGCGGCCGGGACCGGTTTCTGGACCGAACGACTCGTCAGTCGCGCCCGCTCACTTCACGTAATCGATGCCAGCGCCGAGACGCTCGCCATCAACCGGAGGCGGCTGGGGGTTGCTGCCGAGCACGTGAGCTACGAGGTCGCTGACCTGTTCGACTGGCAGCCGTCACGCGCCTGGGATGCCTGCGTGTTCGGCTTTTGGATCTGCAAAGTCCCCGATGACCGCATCGCCGCGTTCTTGGACACCGTCGCCAAGTCGATAAGGCCTGGTGGTGTCGTGTGCTTGATCGACAAAGCCGCGAGTACGGATCCAGGCATTGAGCTGGAGGAGCGGACACTCAACGACGGACGACAGTTCACGATCATCGACCACCCACGCCCGCCCGAACGGTTAGTCGAACTGTTCGCCGCCGCCGGTCTCAACATCGAAGTCGAAACGTTCGCCGAGCGTTTCTGTCTTGGTCAAGGGATCCGCGTCTGAGTATCCGGGCTGATGGGTACCGCCGTACGCGATGAGGTCGCGAACGGGTGAGCGCGTACACCCCTGTCGATCAGAGCAGATCGATCCACGCATGGTCCGGGAACGGTGATGCCGAGTGCGTCCCGTAGCCATTCCGCAGACCGGGCATCGCCAGACGTGCTCGATTTCGGCCTTGGTCCAGTATCGCGGCGGCTCGGCCTCGGCCGGTCATGCCGTAATCGAGCGTGTCGTGGCGCGGGCGCTTCGAGGGAGGTTGAGTCAATGCGGGCATGGGTTGCAGACTTGGTGGTGTGATCACAGTGCAGGCGCTCGGTGCTGATAGTTGGCGGAAGTGGCGGGCCTTGCGGCTCGAAGCCCTTCGCGAGGCGCCGTATGCGTTCTCGTCTCGGCTCGCCGACTGGGAAGGAACGGGCGACACGCAACAACGGTGGCGCGACCGCCTCCAGAGCGTTCCGTTCAACGCCGTGGCGTTCCTGAACGGGCATGCCGTGGGCCAAGCCAGCGGCACCGCATGCAGCGCTAAGGGCCACGTTGAGTTGATCTCGATGTGGGTAGCACCGATCGCGCGCGGGCGGGGGGTCGGTGACGAGCTCGTCGGCGCCGTCATCGAGTGGGCACAGACGCAGTCGGCAAGGCACGTTGTGCTCTCTGTACGCCATGCCAACACGTCCGCGATCGTGCTGTACGAACGAAACGGCTTCCTCCCTACCGGTCACCACAACGATGACGACGAAATAGAAATGGCCCGGCCACTCCAACCGAGTCTCGGTCGCGGTTAGAACGATGCGATCAGTCTCGCGGTTCCGGTGTTGTCCGGTTCGTAGCGACACACTTCCAGCGTTTGGTGCGACGAAAGCGGCCTGTTTCGCGTTCGTAGTGGGCGCGTTCGTCGACGATCACGTAGCCGCAGTTCGCGGCGACTCGCTCGGACGCGACATTGCCAGTCAACGTGGTGACGTAGAGCCGATCAATTCAAGAGATCGCAGGGCCCAGTCGCTGAGAAGTTCGAGCGCATGGCGGGCGAGGCCGCGTCTTCTCGCCCACGGCGCGACCCAATATCCGACAGTCGCGCTGCGTGAGGCGGCGTCGAGGTCCTCCACACCGATCGCGCCGCCGAGCCGACCGCCGGAACAGTCAACGATGGCGAAATGGAACGCGACCCCCTCTGCTCGCAACTCGTCATGAGTGCTGATCCACGACCGCGCATCGCTCTCGGTGTACGGCGACGGAATCGTCTCGGTCCATCGAGTTATCTCGGGGTCTTGGCACGCGACTGTCACGTCCGTCACGTCATCGAACGTGAACGCCCTGAGCGTGACGATCTCGTCGCCGATGACAGGCCCGCAGCCTGATCCCATGGCCACCGAGCGTACGAGTTCCGTACGGCCCCAACGACGAGCTTTCGGTCAGGTCCGGTCAGCCGCCCCACGACCCGCTCCGACGCGCGGAACAACGAGTCTCGACAACACGCCGATCAGGGTACGGGCTGCAGTTCAACGTGCCGTGCGATGATGTGATCGTGGCGGGGCGGCATGTCCGGTTGGAGGGCAGTTTCAACCTTCGCGATATTGGCGGCTACCGGAGCAGTGATGGGCGTCGCTTCCGGTCGGGTTGTGTTTTCCGCTCCGACGAGTTACATGCGCTGACCGACGCGGACGTTGCGGTTGTGGCCAGCCTCGGTATCCGGGTGGTGTTCGACCTCCGAAACGCCTCCGAGCGTGTTGCCCGTCCCAGCCGCCTCCCGAAGGATGTGGAACTCCTCGAACGGACGTCGCCATCGACGACTGGAGAGACGCGTACGACAGAAGAACAGATCGCGATAGGTGAACTGCCGGTCCGAGACGATGAATATTTCGCGGGCGTGTACGTCGGCCTGTTCGACAGGCTGGCGCCCGAACTCCGAATCGTGCTTGAGCGAGCCGTCGATGCGCCCACTCGGCCGCTGCTGTTTCATTGCGCGGGCGGCAAGGACCGCACCGGGATCGTGGCCGCGGTGCTGCTCGGCCTGCTGGGCGTATCGGACGAGGTCATTCTCGACGACTACGAGCTGACCTCCACCTATTTCACCCCACGTCGAATGGAGACCCTTGCCGCGGTGATGGCCGAATACGGAATCGCCGACGAACGAGTACGCCCGCTACTCGAGGCTCGCCGGCCCGTCCTCAGTGCCGCGCTGCGCCACGTGCACGAACGCTGGGGCGGCTACGAGGGCTACGCACGAGAACACCTGACCATCCGGCCCGATCAGATCGAGCGGCTCCGCGCCGCCCTCCTGATTCCCCTCGACGAAGAAAACGCCCCAAACGCTGCGCGGTGACGAACGCATTCCGCGACGTCTGCGGCGCTTCACCTCGTCGCGTCCGACCGAGGCTTTCACCCTCGGCGACACCAACTTCTACCGCTCGACCGGTGACCCGCTGCTTCCCAAGCGGAACCCTCCCGGTATCGGTGATTCCGGGTCGGTGACGGTCGCTGCTGTTGGCTGTACGGTCATGGCGTGAGCGACGATTTCTTGGTGTTTGGTGGGTCGGCGAGTCGAGTGCTCGCCCAGGCGGTCGCCGACTATTTGGAGTGCTCACTTGGCCGGAGTGAGACGCTCCGGTTTTCGGAGGGCAACCTGTTCGTCCGGGTGCTCGAGAACGTGCGTGGCCGGGACACGTATTTGATTCAAGGGACCGCGTTTCCCGCGAACGACAACTTCGTGGAACTCCTCTTCTGGATTGACGCGTTGAAACGGGCCAGTGCTGCGTCGGTCACTGCGGTGATCCCATATTTCAGTTACGCCAAAGGCGACAAGAAAGACGAACCGCGAGTCTCGATTCGTGCTCGGGTGTGCGCCGACGCGATCGAAGCAGCGGGGGTCGATCGGGTGGTGACCCTCGATTTGCACGCACCGCAGGTCCAGGGTTCTTCAAGGTACCGGTCGACGACCTCTACGCGATGCCGGTCCTGTGCGACGCGATCGCGGCGAAGGGCCTGACCGACCTGGTGGTCGTCGCTCCCGACGCCGGGTTCGCCAAGAAGGCCCGGCAATGGGCAGACCGTCTGCACGCGCCGCTGGCGATCGCGGAGAAACGGCGGGTCGATCACAGCGAGTCCGCGGAGGTCGTCGAGTTGATCGGCTCGGTTGAAGGTTGCACTGCACTCAT
>JBKQIY010000239.1:0-4517 GCA_052148155.1 Acidimicrobiia bacterium
CGTGTCCGCCAGCTGCGCGGAATACGGGGGACGCCCGACCGCGTAGTACTCGGCCGTCCCCTCAAACGCCAGGGGATCGAACGCCGATGCTGAAGGTGTCGTCACACCCGCCCTTTCGATGCTCTGCTCACGTTGTCCGAGCACACCAGCGACGATAGCGACCCTCCCCGAAGCAGCAGCACACCTCGATCTGTCTCATAAGCGGAAGGTTTGTGGGACGATCAGCACCACCGGCGCGGAAGAGGGCAAACGAAGGTTGACACGGCACTAGTCCCCGCCGATCTCGCATCGGTGGAGCAGCCAATTATCAGCATCGATGAGCAAGAAGAATCGTCGGGCGCTGTCCTCCCGTTCGACACACGCGACGGGCTGCTGAACCGGGAGCACGTCAATCTTCTGGCCGCAATACTGACAGACAACAACTTCCATGCCGGCCACGACACGCATCGTCCGTCATAGAGAGTCAGGAAACAAGGGCCACAAGACGCTGTAGCGACGTCAGTAGTCGCGGTGTGCTCGCAGTCCGGGTTGTGCAGGTCCAGGCGATCGGTACGCTCCGTGCCATTCCGTTCCAGCCGCGCTGTTCACGCACCGTCACGACAACGGCTCGCGTCCCGAACCTGTGAAGGCCAAGTGAAAGGTGCTTTCACAGGTGTCCGCAGCCGGTCGACGTCAGTGTCGAGGGCTGGCGACAACGAACACTCGTGCTCGCTATACGCGCTTCCTCTAAGTACCGAATCGCGGAACCACACACGCTCGGCCGGCGTCATACGGACCACGATGTTTCCGAAGCGGTTCTCTGTATGTGCGTTGGTCGCAGTTGTGGCCCTTCTCGTCGTCGGATGCTCCAGTGGGGCGAAGAAGTTCAACGGCCTAGTTCCGCCGACCTCGGCTGTGCCACCTCGAGGACTCGACCACATAACGCCAGGCCGACCACCAACGGTGAGCCGTTCACGGGTGATTGCCTACCTTGGTTCGTGTCCGCCGACACTTCCGACCGTTGCCAAATGGCTCAAGCTGGACGTACGCGGGAGCGAGACTGTTCATCAGCTTCTTTCCGACGCGCTGGTGCCCGTTGTGGCGTCGTACGTGCGCGTGTGTCGCTACGTCTACACCGGGTCACCTCAACAGCAGCGGGCTGGCCATTTCGCGGCTCCCGATCGTCTCCAAGGCCCGACCCTTGATTCGTTGACCGGTTCGGCCGCGACGCAGTTCGAGCGGGAGACGAACACGCTGAAGGCATTCACGCAGCACGGAGCGGCGGCGTCGTGTGATTGTTCGGTGGTCTCCTCGGTCTATTTCTTAACCTTCGCGAGCGACAGCCAGTGGTCCAGTGTCACCACCCCGGGAGTGTTCGGAAGCGTGGCGAACAACGGTGTCCGCACTGCCGACGCGGACCAAAATTGGCTCGATTGGCTACAACTCTTTACGACCAACGAAGGTGGCATAAGCCCGCCACCAGGCTGACAACCATGACGTCACTCCACGTATACCCGCGGCAGGTGCTCCGTACGCTCCGGGAACCAGCCAGGCTGCGGCGAACGTCATGCTGAGCAAGATGGTTCCGAAGTGGTTCTCCATCTGTGCGCTGATGGCCGCCTTGGCCGTTGTCGTCGTCAGTGCAACGAGTTGTTCGAGCGGTGGTGGGAAGCAATCGGCTCCGACGATCAGGGACGTCACCACATCCTCGGCGGCCAGCACCACGGCCACCAGTGCCCTAACCATTCGGAAGGTCGCGGCGATACCTGGCGTGGCGAGTCAACTAACGGTGACGCGATTGCCAGCACCTTTCAGAGTCTCTGGTGGGCAAGAGGACTTCGAAGCTCCTCGGGCATCGGACGAACCCACGATTCCGGCTGCGGCCGCGCTGACTCCCCGCGACGGCAGTGGAAACGTCCTGGGTTCGCCCTACCCGAACTTGAGTCCGATTATCTCCTTGGCGAGGTTCACCAACTTCACCCACGGATCCAGGGACGTTGCCACCGGCAAGGTCGTACCTGAGTGGGCCGATCGACTCGTGTGGATTGTGGCCTACCTTGATGTGCCAGCCGATCAGCTTCCGCAGACCGGGCCGCCCGGCGCGGGGCCACCGTCCGGCACCGGCGTCTACCTCAGGGTTGTCGACGCGACGACGGGTGTCGATCTTGAGGAGTTTTCGGCTAGCGGAATCGCGGTGTCACCGGCTGCCCTCGGCGCCTGACGATTGGTCCTCGGGGGCTGACATACGCGTGAGCCGACCGATATGTCGCCCCGTCGACCAGGACAGACGCGTGCCAAAGGGAACCGCCAACGCACCGTGGAGCGTCATACTGAGCGATGTTGTCGAAGCGCGTCTCCGTATATGCCTCGGTCGCAGCCTTGGCCGTACTCGTTGCCGGATGCTCCTCGGCCCGCGTGGTTTCGGTCCCGCCGTCTCGACCGACAACCCTGAGGCACGCAACGACGACCACCACTCAACCACCTGCCGTCGTCAACGGCATCCCGCTACGACGACTCGCTGAACTTGTCCGTGCTCCCGCCGCCGCGTGGGGAGAGCCGCACCCGTTCAACATCAGGGCGGCGGTCGGCAGTGACCGTGCCGCCAACAATCTCATGGGTCGGTACGGAGAGACTTACAACTTCGGCGAAACTGCTCGGGCCTATGTCGTCGCGCTCGACGGACACTTCTCCTGCGAGCTTCCACGGTGTTCGCCTGTGAGTATCGGGGTTCAGGGGCCATCCGAAGGGCCCACGCAGCCGCCCACAACGACAACCACTCCGAGCGCGGTACCCGTCTCGACCATGCTGCTCACCTTCGACCCGAATACGTTGCAGGAAGTCGGAGGCTTCCGTGTGGTCGACCATGAAGTCGATATGAACAAGCTGGGCCGGGTGTACTCGCTGGATGGTTACCGATAGCAAGGCGGAAGTGTCACTTCGGATGATGTTCCCGACACGTCGTGCGCGGGTGTTACGGGGCAAGTCCATCCGGCCCGGTACCACTCTTGACCAGTGCGGGGTCGATCTTGAGCGCTTCGTAGAGTTCGTTGAGACTCTTGATGCTCGCACCCGGACTGTCGACGTGTCTGAGGGCGAGACCGAGTTCCCAATGAGCGTTCGCATCATTCGGGTTCGCTTTGACGGCGCGGCTCAGGTAGGTGATCGCGTCCGGGATGTCCTTGGCGCGGTAACGCAGCACACCCTCCAAGTAAAGCGCCGATTGGAACTTGGGGTCGATGGCGATCGCTTTTAAGAAGTCGGTCTGCGCTGTCTTGGTATCGCCGTTCCCTTGGGCGATGACGCCGAGGTTGTACCAGGGGTACTTGTTCTTCGGATCGGCTTTCGCCTCCTTTTCGAACTCGGCCTTCGCCTGGGCGAGCGACGGCTGGTCGTAGGGGCAATCAACGCAGCCCGAGGACAATGAGGGGATTGCTGCTGTCCTGGGACTTGACCCGGAACACGAAACCGTCCCGAGCGCCATCACGATCGCACCTACGACCGCGACAGACCGGGAACTCCCCACACGACGAATCTGCACCTTCTTCGAATGTCTTGCAAGGAGGAGCAGGCGATTCGCCAGCAGTCGCCGAAGCAGCGTTGCGTACTCACGCGTAGGCGAGCACTCTGGGTAGGTGAGCGATCGGATTTGGGCCGTTGTGGTAGCAGCGATGGTGCTGTTCGCTGCTGTCGGCGGCTTCTTGGTCGTCCGGTACGAGGACCACCAACCGCAAGCCTGCGCTGGCGTTGAGATCGCCTATCCCCCGGCGCAGTCAACGGCGGGGAAGGCCCTCGATGTCTTCGTCACACGGAGGGGTGGCGACCCAACGGACTGGGTACCCGCGAGGCGAGGCCCAGGGTTCGTGACGTTCAAGGCCACGAAGTCAACGTCGCTGCCTTTCGCATCCATCACCGTGGCTCCCGCGGGACATGGTTGGGAAGTGATGATGGGGAACTGCGTGACCGCCCCCACCTCCAGCCCCTTCCCGAACCCGAATCCGTAAATGCGGCCGGTCCTGACAACGTGCGGACTACTCCGGCAGGGCATCATGACCGATCAGCGACGCTGAGGTACATCGTCGTGGGAACCGGAACCGGATCCGCCAACGTCCTATCGGCGTGAAGTCTGTCGTTGTCGTGCTGGCGTTGCTCCTGGCTGCGTGTTCCAGCGGTGGCAATCACGCGGCCGCAGGTCCGACAACGACGACGGTGCCGTCGACGGTTCGGGCGACGACCAGCACGACGACGCAAGCGAACGTTACAGAGGCTGCGCTGGTTGGTACGTGGCGTGAGGTGTCGATCCCCGGCTACCACGGTCCGCTCACGTCACCTCCATTGTCCGAAGCACCTGTGCTCAGATTCGGTCCGCAGCCAACGAGCCCATACGGGAGGTAGACGAAATGGAACGTTCCTCCGGTTCCGAGTTTGTAGGTGCCGTCGATTTCGTTGCAGCCATCGGACCCGGTCCACAGGTTGTGGGTAGCGAATCGGAGCACAGGTGCTTCGGACAATGGAGGTGACGTGAGCGGACCGTGGTAGCC
>JBKQIY010000240.1:0-32601 GCA_052148155.1 Acidimicrobiia bacterium
GGCGGTGTTCGCGATCCAGGTGTTGTAAGTCAATTGGTCTTGTGCGGTGAGCGGAAAGCCGGTGTCGTTCTCGTAGCCGTCGATGTTGTCGGGCTCCAACGCGTCGAAGCCTTTCTGCACGCACATCTGCATCCGTTTGGTCATGATCGGCTCGAGCACGCTCAGTTGGCGGATATCGAGCCACCGTTCGCCCGGCCAGCCGTTGTACGCGCCTTGCACGGACGTCGGGAACGAACCGAAGTCGGGCCGGAAGTTCTCCGACGTGCCGAAGTCGATATAGCAGATGACCTTCGTGCCCTGTGCGTGCAACGCCGCGACGGTCGCGGCCGACGTTTCGAACCCGTCGACATCGAAGACCTGCACTTTCGTGTTCGTCGGAATCGGCGGAGGGGTTTGCAGCTGCCAATTCCAGCTGATCGGAGCGGCCGACGAGGGTCGCCAATAACCGGACAACGTACGCACCCACACTGCCGACGATGCGGACGACTTCGGGCCGATCCCCACTGCGTTTCTTGCCGCGACGCGGAACGTGTATTGGTGGTCATTGCTCAGTCCGGTGACGACCTCGCTGGTCTTCTTCGAGTGAAACTCGCGGGCCTTGAGCTGTGTGTGCCCGAGATAGGGCCACACGAGGTACGCGTTGACCGGCGAACCGTTGGTGTGCAGGGGCGCGGTCCATCTGACGGTCGCTCGTCCGTTGCCGCCTGACGCTTTGGGTGAGCGCGGCGACGACGGCGACGACGCGCGAAGCAACGACGCCGGAACAGATCGTTGCGGCGAACTCCGATCCTGACGCGGTCCCGACGACGCGACGACCGTGATCGCGGCCGCGACCAGGCCAATCGCGACAGCTGATGCAACGATCCGGCCCCACAAGGTCGTCATACGCTCCCCGAGCTGGCATCCTGTCAGCAAGAACTGAGCCGAAATGATATGCGGGATCCCGACGTTGCGGGCACCGCTGCGCCGTCCTGCCTCCGGTACCCGACCGCCCGAGCGCCGGCGGATCCCGTTGCTGTCGTCGGGCGCCGAGGGCAGGACCGACGGTCGGGACCTCGGACCAGCTGACGGGTGGCCCGCTGCGCGTGATGATCCCGGACGGAGCTGTGCTGGCCGTTTCGGATGAGACGCGCCGTGGCGAACAACCTGCCGAACCGACGTTCGTCGCCGCGGATGGCGCCCGCGCGGGGCTCGTGGGGCGTGGGTGTCCGCGGTCCGCAACCAACTGTCTGCGGTCGAGTCGTTCGTCACCGCGATCGGCGTCGCCTGCGTTCGCGTGACAGGCCGTGTGTCTGCCCGTCGGCGTCGTCCACTCTCGCCGGCCTCCAAGGTGGTGGCGGCCCGGATCGTCCGGCCCGCGAGTCGACACCGGTGTCCGCTGACGGGTGCGGCACACTGGTCGGATGGAAGCGATCGGCGGGCCGCTCGGGCCGGAGAGCGTGGCGTGGGAACTGCACGCGTCTGCGGCGATGCTGACCGCTGGCCTGCGAGCGCTGTTGCTGCAGCTTTGGCATCCGTCGATCGCCAGCGCGGTCGCGGCACACTCGGAGGTCGCTCGGGATCCCTGGCGCCGGTACCAGTCAACGGTTGCGTTCATCACCAGCGTCACCTACGGCGACCGCCAAGAGGCCGACGCCGCCATTCGACGCGTGCGAGGCGTTCACGAGACGGTTCGCGGGATCGACATCCGAGGTGCGTCGTACGCCGCGACCGATCCTGGACTTCTGGCGTACGTGCACGCGACGCTCGTCGACAGCGCCTTGCACGCCGCCGACGTGTACGGGCCGCGTCTGTCGTGCGCGGACCGCGACCGCTACGTGGCAGAGATGGCCCGCGTCGCTGAACTGCTCGGACTCGACGACCCACCCCGCGACGCGTCCGCGGCCCACGCGGTCATTGCAGGCGACGATGCTCCGGGCGAAAGTCGCCCCGGACGTGACCTCGCCTGGCTGCTCGCGCTCCCGCCGCTGCCGTTATGGATGCGTGCGCCCTACGGTGTGCTGTTCGCGAGTGCGGTCGATCTCCTACCTCGCGAGTGCGCCGTCGATCTCGGGCTCCTCCCGGTGTGGGGCCCGGCCCGGCCTGCGGTACGCGCGTCGACCGCGGCAATGCTCCAAACCGCGAGCGTCGTTTTCGGCTGGCGTCCGACCCGCCGCGCCTGGCGCGTCGTCGCCCGCCGTAGCTTCGTCTCCCGTTAGCGCTTGCGCTTCTTGCGGAACAGTTTGCGTTGGGCTTTGCGGTCCTGTTCGGCGCGGAGCTTGAAGCCGACCTCGTTCACTATGCTTTCGGCCTCGCCGAGCAGCGCCGCGACATCGGGGTCGGAGGCCGAGGCGGGTTCGGGCTCATCGGGCTTGGTCGGCGCGAGCGACCCGTACTGCCAGCCGGCGTCGATCATCTTGCGCTCGTACTTGGGACAATCGGCCGGACATCTCCAAGGAGCTTCCGGGGCCAGGTCGAGGACGCACTTGCGGACGGCTTCGCCGGATCCGTACGTGCGGCTCTGGTAGTGGCGGCAATCGGTTCGCATCGTCACGTCACCATTGTCGCACCTGGCGCTGAGGCCTCGGTGTGCGTCGCTCAGGCGAGCCAGTCGGCGGCGTGCTCGAGCAGGAACCGGCTGACTCCGAGGCAGCTCTCGAGGGTGTCGCAGGGGACTTCTTCACCCCGGCGGATGCCGAGCAGCGAAACCTTCTGATGGGCGACGATGCGCAGCGTTCGTTCGGGCGCGTCGGTCACCGACGGGTACGAGTCGGTGGCGGAAACCTCGACCGGCAGCTCCCGCCCGCCCACCCCGGCCAGTTCGGTCGCGAGGACGAGGAGATCCGGGCCGTGCGGCAGCGGAGGAAGCGCCCACGTGAAGCTGAGCGGGAAATGGAAATCGTCTTCGGGATCGACCTCGTCGTCGAGCGCGATGACGGCGTCTTCGAAGCCGAGCAGCACCCTCGGGTCGATCTCGAGTGACAGGTACAGGTCGACGGGACCTTCGCACCCTTCCTCGGGGTGGAGGTCGACCTCCCAGGTCTGGCGCAGCGAGTAGCTCTCGACGAAATGGCGTTCGTCGTGGACGTGGAAGCGATGCTCCACCGCGTGGTCTTTGAGATCGGCAACGAATCCGGCAACGTCGATAACTGCCATGTCAAGCGTCGAGCGTACCGAACGCTCGCCGTAAGGCTGTCGCGACGTAGTCCACAGCGTCGCGGCTGGCGTCGAAAGCATCTGACAATCCGAAGAATCCGTGGATCAGCCCGTCGTAGCGACGGTGCTCGACCGCGACGCCTGCCTCATGCAGCCGTTGCGCGTAGGCCTCGCCTTCGTCGCGGAGCGGGTCGTACTCCGCGGTGAGGACGACTGCCGGCGCGACACCGTGGAGATCGGACACCCGCAGCGGCGAGATACGACCGTCGGCCGGGTCGGCCTTCCCGCCTGTGTAGCAGTCGAAGAACCATTTCATCTGTTCGGCCTCGAGGAGGAAGCCCTGGGCGTTGCTCACATACGACTCGGTGTCGAAGCGGCAATCGCATACCGGGTACACCAACACCTGCAGCGCGAGCGCAGGACCTGCGCGATCACGGGCCCGCAGCGCGCACACGGCGGCGAGGTTGCCGCCGGCGCTGTCACCGCCGATCGCGAGGCGCGACGGATCTGCGCCGATCTCGATTGCGTGGGCGGCTGTCCATTCGAGCGCATGCCAGCAGTCTTCGAGCGGGACCGGAAAAGGATGCTCGGGACTGAGCCGGTAATCGACCGACACCACGACGGCCCCCGATGCCGCCGCGAGCTGACGGGCAATCACGTCGAACTCGTCGACGTTGCCGATCACCCACCCACCGCCGTGCGCGACGACGAGGACCGGAAGGTCACGGTCGGCAGACGGCCGGTACACACGCACGGGAACACCGTCCGCGTCGCGGTCATCGACCGCGAACATCGGCTTGGCGGGGCCGCCCATCGTCGCGACGAGCAAACCCCAACCTTGGCGTGTGTCGCGTACTCGGTGTTCCGCAGAAACGGGCACACGCGTCGCGTTGACGAGGTCGCACAGCGCCTGGGCCTGCGGATGCAACGGCATGTCAGCAAACATCGCTGGTCGCGAATGCGTGTTGCAGCGCGCCGATCGCGCGGTCCCATGCCGGACGTCCCGTGGGCAGGAACGCGAACATGCCGAAAAAGCCGTGGAACAGTCCGTCGGCGCGCACGATCTCGGCCGCGACGCCGGCGGCTTGTAGACGCGCACCGTACGCCTCGCCCTGGTCGCGTAACGGGTCGTACTCGGCCGTGATCACAATCGCCGACGGTAGACCGGCGAGGTCGCACGCGCGCAACGGTGACATGCGCCAGTCGGCGAAGTCGTCGGGTGAGCTGGCGTAGTGGTTGAAGAACCAGCGCATGCCGTCGGCTTCGAGGAAGTATCCGGTCGCGTTGTCGATCATCGACGGCCGCTCGAACTCGTAGTCGGTCACGGGGTATACGAGGAGCTGCAACGCGGGCGCCGGCAGCTGGTCGTGCCGGGCGACGAGCGCGACCACTGCCGCGAGGTTGCCACCCGCGCTGTCGCCTCCGAGCGCGATCCGGCGCGGATCGATGCCGAGCTCGGCTGCGTGGGCCGTAATCCAGTTCCACGCGGCGACGCAATCTTCGACCGCGCCGGGAAATTTTGTCTCGGGCGCCAGTCGGTAATCGACCGAGACGACGATCGCCTGCGCGTCGTCGCAGAGCAGCCGACAGAGATGGTCGCCCGTGTCGAGAGAGCCCAACACCCAGCCGCCGCCGTGGAACCAGACGAGCGCCGGCAGTGCCGGCTCGCCGCTCGGGCGGAACACCCGAATCGGAATGTCGCCCGCGGGTCCGGGCACCGTGCGCTCCGCAACCTCGTATACCTCGTGCAGCCCGAGCACGCCGCTCGTCGTCACCTGGTTCATCGCCGCACGCGCGCTTTGCGGCGTGCTGTGAGGTCCGATACCCATACCGGCGTCGCTGAACAGCTTCACGACCTTTTCGGCGGTGGCATCGAGCGGCATGCGTGCTCCCCTTTCAGATCAACAGTGCCTGCGCGAGCGCCGCGAACGCGCGGCCCCGGTGGGACATGGCATGTTTCTCGGCTGCGGTCATCTGCGCAAACGTGCGGCCATCGCCCTCGATTGGCACGAACACCGGGTCATATCCGAAGCCGTGTCCGCCGCTCGGAACGGCGGCGATGACACCCTCGACCTCGCCTCGCGTGACGACCTCCCGCCCGTCGGGCCAGCACGCCATCGCGACGGTTGCGAACCGCGCGGTTCTCAACGCGGGATATACCCCTTCGAGTTCGTGCAGGAGTTTGGTGACATTGTCCTGGTACGTCGCGTGCGGTCCCGAGTACCGTGCCGCGTAGATGCCGGGTGCGCCGTCGAGCGCGTCGACCTCCAATCCGGTGTCGTCAGCGATCGCGAGCATGTCCATGGCGTCGCTCAGCGCCTTCGCCTTGATCCGTGCGTTCTCCTCGAGCGTGGCGCCGATCTCGCGGACGTCGGGCGCGACATCCAACCCGCGGACCGTCTCGAGGTGAGCTGCGAGATCGTCGGGACGGTCGAGCACGAACCCGAACGTGTCGGCACCGACGGTGAGCGCCCACGCGGCGAGGGGCTCATCGATCCGGGTCACGAAGATCTCGTTGATCTCGCGGGCTTTGTCGGGGTTGCCGGTGGCGAGCACCAACGGCAACGGCAGCCCCGCCATCAGGGTCGCGGAGTCGGAGCCTCGGCGATCATCTCCTGTTGCGCGGTGACGATCTCGGAGATGCCGCCCTGCGCGAGCGCGAGGAGCGCGTCGAGCTCGGCACGCGTGAACGCGACCCCTTCCGCCGTTCCTTGTACCTCGACGAAGCGGCCGTCGCCGGTCATCACGACATTCATGTCGACTTCAGCCCGCACGTCTTCGGAGTACTCGAGGTCGAGCATTGCCGTCCCGTCGATGACACCGACGGAAATCGCGGCAACCGGCCGTAGCACCGGATGGCGGCTGAGCGTTCCTTTGGCGAGCAGACGGCTGCATGCGTCGTGCAGTGCGATCCATCCGCCACAGATCGATGCGGTCCGTGTGCCGCCGTCGGCTTGGAGCACGTCGCAGTCGACCGTCAGTTGAACATCGGGCATGGCGCGCAGGTCGGTGGCTGCGCGCAGCGACCGGCCGATCAGCCGTTGGATCTCCTGGGTCCGGCCGCTCTGCTTGCCGCGCGCGGCTTCTCGTTCGACACGCTCAGGTGACGATCCCGGCAGCATCGAGTACTCGGCGGTCACCCAACCTTTCCCGGATCCTTTCAGCCACGGCGGAACGCGGCCTTCGAGCGACGCGGTACACAGCACCCGCGTGCGACCGAACTCGACGAGCACCGAGCCCGCCGCCATCTCGGTGTAGTCGCGTACGAAAGTGACCGCCCGAAGGTCGTCCGGTTGCCGTCCGGATGCGCGTGTCGTCACTCGATACCTTTCGGGGCCGGCTTCGGGCTAGACGTGCGTACTGAGGTGCGGCGCGGCCAGCCCGACTTCGCGTCCGAACGCCTCGGTGGCCTCTTCGATGGAGGCTAGCGGGTCGAGCGTCGGCCACAAATGGGTGATCATCAACCGGCGTGCGTTCGCGACACGGGCCTGCTCGCCGGCTTGACGGGCGGAAAGATGGATCGGCGCGCGGATGTCGTCGTGCATGTAGGTCGCTTCGCAGAGCACAAGGTCGGCGCCCTCGCCGAACGCTCCGATGCTCCAGCCCGGACCGGTATCGGAGGTGTACACGAGCCGTTTTCCGGCGTGCGCGATCTCGACGGCGACTGTCGGCGGCGGATGGTCGGTACGTGAGAATCGAAGCGTCGCTTCGCCGATCGAGGCGTCATCGCCGTCGCCGACGGTGCACCAATCGAACGTGTCGCCGAACGTGCCGATGAGAACGCCGAGCAACTGTTCGCTGCCCTGCGGAGCGTACACGGGCAGCCCGCTCAGGTCCCGGCCGTAGCGGAACATGACGTGAAGTCCGTAGATGTCGACACAGTGGTCAGCGTGACAATGGGTGATCACCACCGCCGTCAACTCGGCCGGATCGACGTGTTGCTGCAGGTTCGCGAATGACCCGTTGCCGCAATCCATCCAGATCGTGGCGTCGCCGGCGCGCACAAGGTAACCGCTGCAGGCACCGCCGGCCGGGGCGCCGTACGAACCTGAACAGCCGAGGACAGTCAACTCCACGACCACGCCTCCACCGCTTCAACCTCCGGCCCACAGAATCGTGCACCCAATCGTCGGAACGTCGCGACGTCGCCACTTGTCATGAACTGCACACGGTTCGCGGGCGCGGGCGCGTCGGTGTCGCTGCCGACAAGGTCGAGGACTTCGAACGCGGTTTCTTCCGCGCTGGACACCAGCACCACCTCGGGACCGATCACATCGGCGATCGTGCGTGCGAGCAGTGGATAGTGCGTGCAGCCGAGCACGAGCGTGTCGACGTCGGCCGCCTTGATCGGCGCGAGCAGACGCTCGGCGAGGACGTGCACCTGATCGGATTCGACGTCTCCCGCCTCGACGAACTCCACGAAGCCGGGACAGGCCGCGCAGGTGAGCTCGAGCGAAACGTCGATCGCGGCGGCCGCTCGCTGGTAGGCGCCCGAGGCGATGGTGCCGACGGTACCGATGACGCCGACCCGACCTGTGCGCGTCGCGCGCTGCGCGGCACGCACGCCCGGCTCGATCACGCCCGCGACCGGGACGTTCATGGAGCCGCGTAGATGGTCGAGCGCGGCCGCGGACGCACTGTTGCAGGCGACGACGATCATCTTGACGTCTTGTTCGATCAGCACGTCGGCGATTTCGATCGAGTACTTCAAGACCTCGTCGGCCGGCTTCGGGCCGTACGGAAATCGGCCGGTGTCGCCGAAGTAGACGATGCGCGTGTGCGGAAGGAGATCGAGGAGCGCGCGCACGACCGTCAGCCCGCCGAGGCCGCTGTCGAAAAGTCCGATGGGACGCTGATCGCGAGACATTGCGAGGGTGAACGCTAGCCGCCACCGTCGCGGCGACTGGTCTTGTGGCTCAATGTGCGGCGCGCCGTACACGGTCGGCGACGGCCGCGCCGAGCCCGTCGGACGACGTCGGACTCACGACCAGCAGCACGTCGAGCTCCAGCTCGTCGGCCTCGCGGAGCCGTGCGTAGAGCACGCGCGCGTATTCGTCGGCGTTGCGGGGTGCGTCGAGCACAACCAGCTGCTCGGGAAGTTCCGGCCCGAGCGGCCCGAGCGGCCCGAACGCGAGAACGCCGGTCCGTCGCTCGTCGGCGATGAGCTCATTCGCTCGTTGAGCGACGGTTTCGCCGGCGACGACTTCGACCGCGGCTCGTGGTGCGTAATGCGACGCGAGCGTGCCCGGAGCCGCGACCACGCCGGTTGTGCGCAACACGCATTTCCGGCCGATGGCCAGTTCGATGTCGGCACGGCTGGTGCCGCCGACGCGAAGAATGGCCGGCTCGCGACCGGTGACGTCGACGATGGTTGACTCCACACCGATGCGACATGTCCCGCCGTCGAGCACGACCTCGACGTCGGCGCCGAGGTCGGCGAGCACGTGCGCCGCGGTGGTCGGGCTGACGCGACCGAACCGATTGGCCGATGGTGCCGCCAGGCCCCCGCCGAACGCTTCGAGCAGCCGCAACGCGAGCGGATGGTCCGGCACTCGCAGTCCGACCGTGTCGCGTCCGCCCGTGAGTGCCGCCGCGACCCGTTCGGGGTCGCGGCGAACGACGATCGTCAGCGGTCCCGGCCAGCACGCGTTGGCGAGGCGGCGTGCCGCGTCGGGTACCTCGCGGGCCAGCTCGTCGAGTTGCGCGGCATGCGCGAGGTGCACGATCACGGGATGGTCGGCGGGCCGGCCTTTGACTGCGTAGAGGCGGCGTACAGCATCCGGGTTCGCGGCGTCGGCGCCGAGTCCGTAGACGGTTTCGGTCGGGAACGCCACGAGGTCGCCGGCACGCAGTGCTACGACGGCACGTGCGACGTCATCGTCGGGGCCATCGAGGGCGGTCACGTCGTATTGTCGCATCATTACCGATCCGTCTCGTTTCGATCTCGGTCGCGGCCGCGGATCGGGCCGTACGGTTCTCCGTCGAGATGTTGGCCTTGACGAGCGCGACCGACCAAGAATTCGGTCCGGCTATCGGTGGGCGGACCTCGAACCGCCGGGCGGCGAGCCGGCTATCAAGCTCGTGACCTGCTTCGCCGAGATGGGTTGCGGGACCTCGCGGGCGCTGTCGTGGCGGTTCGAAGACGTCGAGGAAACCGATGTCCTGGTCGCAGAACGCGGCGTGACGTGAACGGTCCGATCGACGACGAGTCCCCCGGCCGCTTGTCGTCGTGGCGATCCCGACGGAAACGGCTGGGTGTTCTCAGAGCCGGTCACCAATAATTGATTCTCGTCGCGCGCTCGACGACTTCGTCGATGGGATCGGTCCACGCGCCCGAGGAGAGATATTTCCACCCGCCGTCGGGAAGCAGGACGACGATCGTGCCTTCGTCCATCTGGTCGGCTGCTTTCGCCGCGCCGGCCATCGCCGCGCCGGACGAAATTCCGGCGAAGACGCCGCATTCGTCCAGCAACCGACGCGTCCACTCCACTGACTCGCGCGGCCGAACGATGAGTTTGCGGTCGAGTACTTCGGGATCGAAGATTGGCGGCACGAATCCGTCGTCGAGGTTGCGCAGCCCTTGGACGAGCTCGCCGGCAGGCGGTTCGACTGCGACCACCCGCACGTTCGACTTGCGTTGCTTGAGGTACTTGCCGACGCCCATCAGGGTGCCGCTGGTGCCGAGGCCGGCGACGAACACGTCGACTTCGGGACAGTCGCGCAGGATCTCCGGACCGGTCGCTTCGTAGTGGGCGAGCGGATTTGCCGGGTTGCCGTACTGAAAGAGGAACACGTAGCTCGGATCGTCGGCGGCGATCTTCTCCGCCATGCGAATCGCGCCGTTGCTGCCTTCTTCGGCGGGTGAGGTCGTCACCTCGGCGCCGAAGATCTCAAGGAGCTGACGTCGTTCGATCGAAACGTTCTCGGGCATGACGACGCGAAGGTTGTAACCACGGAGTTTCGCGACGAGGGCCAGCCCGATTCCGGTGTTGCCGGACGACGGTTCGAGGATCGTCGCGCCTCGTGCGAGCAGGCCGTCGCCTTCGGCCATTTCGATCATCTTGAGCGCGATGCGGTCCTTCGACGAACCGCCGGGGTTCTGGCCTTCGAGTTTGGCCCAGATGCGAACGTTGGGCTTGGACGACAGTTGGTGCACCCCGACGAGCGGGGTGTTGCCGATCAGTCCGAGGACGCTGTCGTACTTCGCCACGCGTTCACGCGCCGCCCGCGACCGCAGGCAGGATCGACACCACGTCGCCGTTAGCGAGTTTGGTGTCGAGACCGTCGAGGTAGCGGATATCGTCGTCGTCCTTGTAGACGTTCACGAACTTGTGCAGTCCGCCGGCGGCATCGAGCAGGTTGTCACGCAGGCCGGGGTAGCGACCGATGAGTGCGCTGAACACGGCGCCGACGGTTTCGCCGTCGACGGCGACGGTCGCCTGGCCGTCGGCCTGGGCGCGGAGCATGGTGGGAAGCTTGACGTCGACCGGCATGAGCGCAGGTTACAACCCGACCTCGCCGGTCAGGATTCGGTGCGGGGGTCCGAACTGTCTGCGGCCGCGTGTGCGGCGTTTTTCGCAGCAGCGCACGACATGAAGGAGTCGGAGCGCTCAGCCGCCCGGCGTGGAGGTCGTCGTCGTGTCCACGCCCGGCGTGGGTTGCGGCCAGCCGGGGCCGGTACACACGCGTGGCGGCCGGGTCGGGTCGTACGGACTGAGCTGGACCCGGCGCACGTGGCGTAAGACGGTGACTGCGTGTCCCTCACCGGGGACGAACACCATCCCGAAGCCGACGAGGTACGGCAGGACTGCCGGGACGAGCGACACCGGGTTGTCGTAGATGCCGAGCACCTCGCCTTTGCGCAGGGTGAGCAGCACCGGCTTGTGCACCGTCGTGCACAGGGTTGTGGGTGCCGGGTCGTTGGTCTGGAAGAGGGACAGACGGAAATTCGCCGACGACACGACGTCAAGAATGGTGAACGGCGGTTTGGGGATGCGGTGCTGCTTCACACCGTCGAGGAGCCAACCGATGGTCACGTACCGGGCGGTCAGCTGCTCTGGGCGTAGCGATCGGGGCGCCTGCGCGGCGAGCGAATCGCGCGGCAACGTGAGGATGGCGAGTTTCGTCTTCGAGTACAGCACGTCCAGCGGTCGCTGCGCGACTGCGACTTCCCGCAGGTTCGACGGAATGCCGACGAGGAACAGGGCCATACCGACGGGGAGCAACACTCGCCAGCGTCTCGCGAACGCGTCGACCGCGACCGCAAGTGCTGGCAACACCAGCGCGCCGGTGAGCGAGATGTAGCGGGAGATCCGCGCGTAGTCGGAGCCGAACGATGCACGTCCGATTGCCGTTGTGGTCAAAAAGACGATCGCACCGGCGAGCAACGCGACGGGCGCGGCCAGTTCGGCGAGGCGCCCGGACTTCAGTCGTTCGCTCCTCGCCAAGGCCAACCCGACGACGACGACGAGGGCGAGCACCGCGCCGAGACCAGCGAAGTGGCCGAGTGCGCTGAACCCTCCTCTCATTCCCATCGCGACGAAACCGAACACCGATGCGACGGTGAGCGGTTGTTGCGCGCCGAGTTGGCGCACTTTGCCGGTGTGGCCGATCGCGAGCCACCACACCGTGTAGCAGGCGGCCAGCGGCGCGACGTGCAGCAGCGCCAGCCGCCACCCGCGTCGCAACAGCACCGCGAGCCCGACAACGAACACCATCGTGACCGCGATGCCCGACATCATCAGCGCGATCAAACCGGCGAGCAGGCCGAACCGGTCGCGACGGTCGAATGGGCCGTCGTGATCGGCGAGCAGGAGGTGCACGAGGCCGAACACCGCGGCGCCGGTGAACGTCATCTGGAACGGCTTGATCGCGTTCTCCCAGCCGGCGCCGAACAGCGCGAACAGTGACGCGGCTGCGGTCGCGATCCAGGGATGCACGCCGGCCCGCAAGATGACGACGTAGATGAGCGCGGCTGCGGCCAGGTACAGCACGACGACGACCAGGCGATACGGGAAGTAGTCGCGCAGGCCGAACACGAAGTACAGGCAGCGGTACACGAGGATCGGGATGGTGGTCCAGTGCTCGTTGTGTGGGCGGAACAGATCTCCGAGATTGGTGGCTTTGCGTTGCGCGAGGAAGTCCCATTCGTCGAGGTAGAACCACTCGAGGCGTCCTGCGTTCAGCCAGAACACCAACGCGTAGACCTGCACCGCCGCGAATGCCAGCAACGGCGCCCGGCGTCCCCAGTTCGTCGGTTTCGCCGTCTCGGCCATCTAGCAGGGCTTTCGGCAGGCGGAGGCGAGCGGGGAGCAGGTTTGGGCTTCGGACCCGACGCCGGCGTTGTGAGCGGCCTTGGTCGAGTCGAAGACGGCTCGCGCTGCCGTTCGCAACGGGAGCTCTCCCGATCGGGACTCCGGCAGACTTCGACGATCAACGTCGCGGGGGTCGCAGACCACGACGAGTTCAGCCGCGGCCGAGTTCGACGGCGCTCTCGGCGATGACGCCACCGGCGATTCGGTACGCGCGCAGCACCGGTGCTTCGTCGCGCAGGCTCACGATCACGTACCACCATGTGGGGTCGACCGCCTGGCGTACGTCGGTCGTGGACGGGTACGCGTCGGTGTGGGTGTGACTGTGCCACACGCCGACGATCTCCTCGCCGCGGGCCTCGGCGGCTCGACCTGCGGCGAGCATGTCGCGCGGGTCGACGGTGTAGGTGCGGGCCGAGGCGTCGGCATTGCGGCAGGGACGCGCTTCGGACAACGCGCCGGTCGAGCTGCCGTCGGCCGCCAAGGGACCGGTCAACAGTCCGCACGCCTCGTCAGGCAGCCCGTCGTAGCAGCTCCCGAGGATCGTGGCGTACTGCGTCTCGTTGAGCCGCAATGTGCGCTGCGCGGGCACGGTCTAGCGGCGCGCCGCTGCCATCGCGCGCCAGACCCGCTCCGCGGTGCAGGGCATGTCGAGGTGCCGTACGCCGAGGTGTGAGACGGCGTCGACAACCGCGTTGTGCACGGCCGGTGTCGAACCAAGCGTGGCCGACTCGCCGATCCCTTTGGCTCCGAGCGGATTGTGGGGGCTTGGCGTCTCGGTGTTGAACACCTCATACGACGGGAGCTCCGCAGCTGACGGCATGGCGTAGTCCATGAGATTCGCGGTGATCGGGTTGCCGTCGTCGTCGTAGCGCACTTCTTCGTAGAGCGCCTGGGCGACGCCTTGACCGATCCCGCCGTGCTGTTGGCCGGCAACGAGGAGCGGGTTGACGATGTTGCCGCAATCGTCGACCGCGACGATCCGCAGCAGCTCCACCCGTCCGGTTTCTCGGTCGACTTCGACGACCGCGATGTGCGAGCCGAACGGGAAAGACGAACCGTCGGAGGTGTAGTCGAGCTCGTGCCATAAGCGGTCGAGCATGTCGGCAGGCCGGCGGAGCGGATCTTTCACGGCGGTCGCGAGCTCGACCCAAGACAGCCGGCTGGCAGGAACGCCGGCGACTTCGAGACCGCCGCCGTCGCCGATCACGATGTCGTCCGGGCTCGCTTCAAGCAGGTGCGCTGCGAGCTGTTTGGCCTGTGCGAGCACTTCCTCGCTGGCGCGGAAGAGCGCGCTGCCGCCGATCTGCAATGACCGCGATCCGCCGGTTCCACCACCTCGAGACACTTCGGCCGTGTCGGAATGCACGACCCGGACGTCTTCCATCGCGACGCCCAACGCGTCGCTGATGATCATCGCGAACGTCGTCTCGTGGCCCTGGCCGTGCGCGCTGGTGCCGACGCGCGCGGTCACGGTGCCGTCGGCCTCGATTTCGACCGAGCCGTACTCGCGGTTGAAGGTGAGCGGCGCACTGATCTCGAGATAGGACGCGACCCCGATGCCGAGCAGCATGTTGTCACCACGCGCACGGCGCGCGGCCTGCTCGGCGCGTAGCTGGTCGTAGCCGGCTTTGTCGATCGCGACGTCGAGCGTCTTTGCATAGTCACCGCTGTCGTAGATCGCTCCCAACCCGGTCACCGTTGCGAACGGGAACGCGTCCGGTGGGATGAAGTTCTTGCGGCGAATCTCGACGGGATCGATGCCGAGCTCGTCGGCGGCGATGTCGAGCGTCCGCTCGACGAGGTGAATCGCCTCAGGCCGCCCGGCTCCTCGGTACGCGGCGACCGGCGTGGTGTTCGTGACTGCGGCTTGCCAGTTGAACTCAACTTTCGGGATCACGTACACGTTCTGCGCCATCATTTGCGTGAAAAACGGCAGGAACGCTCCGATCGCGGGATATGCCCCCGCGTCGGCCAAGGTTTGCACGCGTAGACCGACGATCGTGCCGTCGCGTTTCAGTCCCATCTCGACGTGGTGTACGTGCCCGCGGCCGTGCCACATGGCGACCATGTTCTCGGAGCGGGTCTCGGTCCATTTCACTGGACGGCCGAGCGCGAGCGCCGCTTTGGCGACGAGTTCGTATTCGACGATGAAGCCTGCCTTCGCTCCGAACCCTCCGCCGACCGCGGGGTTCGCGCCGCGCACGGTGGCGGGATCGAGACCCAACTTGGCCGCGAGTTCGTCGCGCACGCCGTGCGGACCCTGCGTCGCGGCATAGAACGTCAGTCCGCCCGCTGGCTCGCCCGGAACCGCCACGATGCCGGCCGGCTCCATCGGGACGGGCGCGACCCGCTGATTGGCGATGCGCGCCGACACGACGACATCGGCGTCGTCGAGAACGCCTTCGACCGGACCGGTCCCCATACCGTTGGCGACGTTCGATCCCTGCGCCTCGAACACCACGAACGCGTCGGCTGCGATCGCGGCTTCGGGGTCGACGACGACCGGGAGGGGGTCGTAGTCGACGACGACGGTTTCGGCCGCGTCGACCGCGTGCGCTTTCGTGTCGGCTACGACCATCGCGACGATGTCACCGACGTAGCGCACCCGATCTCGAGCGAGCGGCGGTCGGTTCATCGTCGGCGGCAGCATCATGAATCCGTGATGCTCGGCAAGTTCAAGGTTGTCGGCCGTGTAGACCGCCATCACACCGGGCATCGAGACCGCGTCACTGGTATCGATGGCCTCGATCACGGCGTGGGCGATGGTCGAACGAACGAACGAGACGTGGAGCAGGCCGGCGATCTGCAAGTCGTCGAAGTACTCGGTCGTGCCGAAGAGGATCCCGGGGTCCTCCCGGCGGCGAACTGGGTTGCCGAGAATCGAACCCGCTTGCGGCATGCATCCCCCTCTGTCGGGCTGTCGGCCGCGCAGACTACCGGCCAACCCTCAACTGGCTTGCTCCTCGGCCGATGGGTCACACGATGGACGGCATCGCGAGCGTTCAGACGCGTATCCAGGACATCATCTCCGAATTTCGAGGGGCGCCGGCCATGTCGCCCCTCGACAGTGACCCGACCGCGGATCCGACCGCGACGTCAGGCGCGAACTCCGATTTCGCAACGATGCTCGCACAGGCCCAGTCGCCCGACGGGACCAGTGGGAGCGTCCCCGCCGCGACCGGCGCGCTCAACCCTGCCGGCGTCGACCCGGTGCAGTGGGCGAAGGACTTCCTCACTCGGCTCGGCGCGCCGATCACCGCGAGCAATGTGCAGGCGATCACTGCCTGGGAGAAGGCCGAAGGAACGAAGGCCGCCTACAACCCGCTGGCGACGACCCAAGGCGGCTATGCCGGCGAGACAACGTTCAACAGCGTCGGCGTGAAGAACTACGCGAGTTACCAGGATGGGCTCGACGCCAACGTTCAGGTGATCAACAACGGTCTGTACTCCAACATCCTCACTGCACTCCAGCAGGGCACCAGCGCGCAGGCGGTCGCGCAGGCGGTCGCGAACTCGCCGTGGGGTACCGGCACCGGTGTCGAACGGGTACTCGCTTCGGAGAGTTAACGCGCGGGTCGTCAGGTCCTCGAACGCCACGCGGCGGCCTCGGATCGCACGATGTCGACGAGGTCACCGAGCGCGAGGTTGCCGTCATAGATGTGCAGGCCCCACGTGGGACCGAGCGCGTCGACCAGGCGGGGGCGACTGTCGCCGGCCTTGCGAATATCGGTGATCTGCAGCCAGCTCGTCCCGTCGACGTGTTCGCATTCCGCGCGGAACAGGTCCGGGTAGTTCACCCAAGCAGTCGTCACGTCCGGTTGCGTCGGGAACGAGATGATGCTGTTCATCCGGCGTGCCGGAAAGTACGGATCGAGGTCGGCGGAACCGCCGGCCAGCGCGGCAGGATTTGTGCACAGCACCTGGTCGCCTTTCGGTGCGCGGCCGAAGAGACTGTTCGACGGCGGGGTGTGGTCGAACGACGAGTACGCGATCACACAGCCGACCTGTGACGCACTACGGCACGCGGCGAAGTCTGTGAAGTCGCCGCCAACATCCTTGCCGGCAGGCACGATCACGTTGGCGCCGAGCAAGATCGCGGACACGATGCGATCTCGCACCGACGGGTCCGGTTCGATGTCCTCGGCGATGAGCTGGCGTAACAGAATCGCGCCTTGCGAATGGCCGATGAGCACGATGCCTCGCCCGTCGTTGTCGCGGACGAGATAGTCCTTCCAGGCCGACAGCAGGCTCTGAAATGCGACTGCGGCCGCGGTCGCGCTGCGGTGGCCGATCGTGGAGAGGGTGCCTTGGCGGTAGATCGGCGCGAACACTCGGCAGACCTGGGAGTAGCGGGCAGCCTGCGCGACGGCGACGCCCACCTCGGCGGGATCGATCGCGAGGTCGGCGTTCGGTGTCGTCTGCTGAGAGACCGTCGGATACACGTAGAAGCAGTCGATCTTCGGGTCGGCGGCCGGTGCGACGTTCATGACGGTCTTGGCGCCGTCAGGTCCGACCGCGGTCGAGTCGAGGTTGGTGAGGCACGGGTCGTCGGGCTCGTCGGGCTCGCAGAGCCAGACCTGGCGGTCGGGGGCAGCGGGCTCGCTGGTCGCTGACGTCGTTGCCGGTGCCGAAGGTGCCGTCGTCGTTGCGGGCACGCTCGTGGCGTGAGATGACGGCGAAGCGCATCCCGCGAGCGCGACGAAGCACCCGACGATGATTCCGACGATGATTCCGACCCATCGCCTCATGCCGTGGCCCTAGTCGAGGTAGCGCGTCGACGTCTCGCGCAACACGACCTGACATTGCGCGATGGTGTCGTGCAGGATCTGAGCCACTGGGAGCACCTCGGTAATCCGTCCCGCGACTTGACCGCTGAACGCGAACGACGCTTCGAGATTGCCGCCGAAATACAGGTCGTGCACCGATTCGAGCTTCGGGATGACGGCCCGCGCCTCTCGTTCGGCCGCCTCGCTGAACTTGGTGCGCAGCACCCGGAACGCGGGCGGCGTGTTGCGGTTGAGCAAGAGCGTGTCACCTTCGCTGGCGGTGCAGATCAACTGTTTCCAGTTCTCGTGTACGGGCGACTCCGCCGCGCTGACCATCCGTGTCCCCATCTGCACTCCGTCGGCGCCGAGCACGAGCGCAGCCGCCATCGAGCGACCGTCACAGACGCCACCGGCCGCGATGATCGGCACGTCGACGCGCGAGGCGATCAGCGGCAAGAGCACCATCGTCGACGCGCCGGTCGGAGCCTTGAACCCTCCGCCTTCGTTTCCTTCGACGACGAGCCCGTCGACGCCGGCGTCGACCGCTTTCAGGGCGCCGCGCAACGACGGGACGACGTGGAAAACAGTGAGGCCCGCGTCTTTGAGCGCCGCCGTGTACTTCGTCGGGTCACCGGCCGACGTGGTCACGAACGACACGCGGTTCTCCGCGACGAAGTCGACGATGCTCGCGTCGCGCACGAAGAGCTGCGCGATATTTACTCCGAACGGCTTGTCGGTGAGGTCTTGCATCTTGCGGATCTCGTCGCGGACGTCGCTCAGCTGACCCGAAGACGTCTCGATGACGCCGAGCCCGCCCGCGTTGGAGACCGCCGATGCGAGCTGGGCTCGGGCGATGAAGCCCATCGGCGCCTGCACGATCGGATGCTCGATGCCGAGGAGCTGCGTGATTCTGGTCCGCACGGCGTGGCACGCTACCTACATGACAACTCAAACGCCCGTGATGATCGAGGTCGCCCTCAACGGAGTCACGAGCCGTGGCCGGAACCCGCAGGTGCCGGCCACGGTCCAAGAGCATGCCGCCGACGCGCTCGCGTGCGTCGCCGCTGGTGCGACGATCGTGCATACCCACGCACCCAACCTGGTTGTCGACGCCGAAGAAGCCGCCGAGCAGTACGCGACCGCGTTTCGGCCGGTCGTGGAACAGCACCCGGGGATTGTCTGCTATCCGACTGTCGGGTTCGGTCCCACGGTCGAAGATCGGTACCGGCACGTCGAACTGCTCGACGATATGGGTCTGGTACGGGCAGCCGCGGTGGACACCGGATCGGTGAATCTCGGCGGCACCGGTCCCGACGGACTTCCACCCGCCAGTGAGTACGTGTACACCAACTCGTTCGCGAAGATCAGGTACGAGATGGACGTGTGTGCAGCACGCGGGCTCGGCCCGAGCATCTCGATCTTCGAGCCGGGCTTTTTGCAAGTGGTGCTCGCGTACACACGCAGACACGCACTCCCGAAGGGCTCGCTCGTGAAGTTCTACTTCGCGGGCGGCGGCTACCTGGGAGGTGGAGATCCGCTGTGGGGTTCGCCACCGATCGTCGAGGCGCTCGACCTGTTCCTCGCGATGCTCGGTGACACCCAGGTCCCGTGGGCGGTCGCGGTCCTTGGTGGTTCCTTGGTCGACACGCCCATCGTCGGTGCCGCGCTCGAACGCGGCGGCCATCTGCGGGTCGGCATCGAAGATTGGGACGACGGTCCGTCGAACGTCGAGCAGGTCACGGCCGCGGTCGCGTGCTGTGCCGACGTGGGGCGACGGGTCGCGACGATCGCCGAGACGGACGAACTCCTCGGGATACCCAAGTCTCCCTGCACGCCAGCTGCGGGGCCGCTGTGAGTGACGGATGGCAAACCGCTGAGAGTTCCGTCAAGAGTTCGTCGCGCCGTTCATTCGTCGCGCCGCGGTGTCGAGACAGACTGCGAAGACACAGCGAGCGGAGGAGACGCCGCCATGACCGTGAGCGGTATCGGGGCCACCAGCCAAGCGCTAACCAACGCCGGAGTCGATCAAACCAGCGGGCAGAACGGCATGCAGGCGACGCTCGGGCCCGTCGCGCAGCTGTTCGGGATGAGCACGAGCCAGCTCGACCAAGCGCTGCAAAGCGGCGAAAGTCTCAATGACATTGCGAGCGCCAAAGGCGTCTCCCAGAGTGATCTGATCGCCGCGATCAGCCAGGGAATTCAGCAGTCGCAGCCGCCGGGGACGGTTGCGCTGTCCGCCACGCAGCTGACCAACCTCGCGAACCGCATCGCCGGCCACCACCATCACCATCACGGCGGCGGCGGTGGCGGATCCAGTTCGAGTTCCACCACGTCGTCGACGAACCCGCTATCGGCGGTCGATCAAGACGTCGATCAGTTGCTCCAAGACCTGACGACCGCGCTTTCGAGCAATGGCTCGACGTCGATCAACGCGAGCGGAACGGGGACAACGCCCCTCGACCCGCTCACACAGTCGGTCACGATCGACCAGCAGCTCTAGCCAGACCGCCCGCGTCGGGCAGCTCTCGAGCCCGTCAGCGAGGTCCCGGCCGGTTCGGTTCGGGTCGGGTGCGCCGACCAACCCATCGTTCCAGTTGCGCACGCCCGGCCCGCGTTAGCCCGGCGGGCTGCGCAGCGGCAGCTCGCGCATGAGCGCGGTCTCCGGCCGCGGCGGGGCCATGAACCGGCCGACATCGGCGAGGATCGCCGAACGTCCGTCGTCGGAATCGAAGAAGCGATCACGGAAGTCTTCGCGGGTGCGAAAGTGCAACTCGGCGACGCCGTCGATTGCGTTGCCGCCCGGCGTGTACGAGCGACGCACAACGTTCTGGGTGTAGTTCCAAAGTCCGACATGGTGGCGTAGCGCGAGCGGAGTGTGCTGTTCGGTCCAATGTCGTGCGAACTGCTCATGGGTAAGTCCGTCGGCGCGCTGCATGAACGAAACCATCTTCATGCCGGGCGCGTACTCGCCGTCCGGCCACGTACGATCCCACCCGATCGGTTGTCGCCGGTCGACGCGCCATACCTCGACCCGCCGGGCCAGCGCGTGGAGCATGTCACGGGCCGGAACGTCGTCGAGATCATGGGCTCGGGTCAGGCCGAGCGACACGAGCACGTCACAGTTCGGCACGAGACCTTGGGCGTCGGGCTCACGCGCGTACGGACCCTGGTCGGTTTCGGCCAAGCTGACCGTGCACGACTCGACCGTCGCCCGAGCGAGCGCCTCCGGAGCCCAATCGTCGACGACGCCGGGCCCAACCGACGTCGATGCCATGTTGACGGCCCGCCAGACGGCGACGAGGAGATATTCGGTCATTTCAGGAAATCCAGACGTCGCCGTCGAGTTGGTTGCCGGCGAGGTCGAGCGCACGGTCCGCGATCACGGCGTGGTCCCGGGGCGCGCTGATCGCGGTCGCGGAGATATCGACGGTGCCCGCTTCCCACACCAACAAGCCGACGCGACAATCATGGAACCACGAGTCGACGACCCGCGTCTCGTTCGCGCCGCGTTCGATCATCGTGCCCGTGTCGCAATGTTCGGCGAGTTGCCGTTCGATCAGGTTGGCTCGGGCGTTCGATCCTTCCACGTCGACGGCGCGCATCGTGTGCCAGGCGTTGTTCGATCGCAACACGCTGTCCCTCGCGTCGAGCAGGTGAATCCCCCACCACCGCGTCTCTGTACGATTGTGATCAACTCGTGCACCGTCGGTGTTTGCCAGCCTGATCGCGCACAGGTCGTCGCGGCATTCGTTCTCGCTGACGACATGGTCGGCTCCGCCCGCAATCATGATGCCAACACCCCAGCGCAGCCCGTGCTGGTAGTTGGCCCGTATCTCGCATCCGGTCGCACCCATCAACGACACGGCGCCGCCCGCGATGACGTTGCCGATCACACGGTGACCCGCACCACCGGTGAGCGCGACCGACTCGACGTGACAGTCGCGTACGACGATGCGATCGCCGCCGCTGCTGGTCACGCAGGTGGGCGGCACCATCATGTAGCCAGGAGCGCCGTCGGTCACGGTGATCCGCTCGAGTCTCGAATCGTCGCCCGCGAGATGCACTCCGGGCGCGCCGCCCGCGTCGATCACAACTCGGCTGGTCGCCAACGACGCCGCCGCGCGCAGCGTCACGCCTGCGGGGACGACGAGCGGAAACGATTCACCGGTCGCGCGTGTGTAACGGCCCGGACCGACGTCGACGCTCTCACCTGTGGCCGCGTCGGACAGTGCCCCGGTGATCGTGTCGTATCGATGACCGGCCCGCGCCGCGCCTCCCGGCGGTCGGTCGTGGAGCTTCGCGTGATCGCTGACGCCGAGCTCGATGACGTAACGAGAACCGAACGGGTGCCGTTCGACCGCGCGGGCGTCGACGGCGAGCGTGCCGGACTCGACGCGGAAACCCAGATCGGCACCGTCGGCCGCCCGGACGCGTACGGCCGTGCCCAGCCCGGCGAACCGTGGTTCCGGGACCGACGAGAGGTCAAACGCGTGTACGTCGCCACCCGTTCGCGTAAACCAATGTTGTCCTTCGCCTGGCACGTCGAAGCGCGTCGATCCGTGGATCGCGTCGCCGTGCGTGCGGATCCACTCGCCGGCGTCGCGAAGTATCTGCGTTTGGATCTCGGGAACGGTGCCATCGGCGTTGGGGCCGACGTTCAGGAGGAGATTGCCGCCCTTGGCGACCGTCTCGACGAGCAACGCCACGACCTGCGCCGGCGTGAGATGGTCTTCGACGCGCTCGTTGCGGTTCACGCAGAACGAATAGCCGAGCCCTCGGCAGAGTTCCCAACGACCCGCGGGCGCGACGTCGGGAACGTCGTATTCGTACACCGCATAGTCGTGACTCGACGCGAACCACCGGTCGTTGAACACGAGATCGAACCCGCGTTCGCCAGCTACCGCCCGGGCGTCGGCAAGAACCTGATCGGCGCGCCAGTGCTGACCGGAATGACCCCAGTGTCCGTCGCCCCATAACAGCGCAGGTTCGAAACGGTCAACCAGCTCGCGGATCTGTGGGCGCATGTAGGCGTCGACGTAACGCTGCTCGTCGGGATAGTCCGGATGGCTCCAATCGAGGAGCGAGTAATAACAACCGAAGATATGGCCCCGGCGGCGCACAGCTTCGGCGAGCTCGGCGGTGACGTCACGCTTCGGGCCGAGACGAACCGACGAACGCTTGGAGAACGCGCTGTCCCACCAGCAGAAGCCGTCGTGGTGCTTCGTGACGTGTACCAGATACCGCATCCCCGCGTCGTCGAGGAGCTGGGCGTACTCGTCGGCGTCGAAACGCTCGAACGTCAGCTGCTCTACGAAGTCGTCGAAGGGGCGTCCGCGGGCGTGCTCACGGTGCCAGGCGACCACCTCCGGCAACGGGCAGGTCGGATGGAGCACCATGTCGGGTTTGGTCTCGAGGAACGCCCAGTACCAGTCGGCGTATTCGTGCACCGGCGCGAACGCGGGCACGGTCGCGATGTTCGCGTGCACGAACATGCCGTACCGGCACTCGTCGAACCATCGCATCGGCGGCGAACGTTACCTGAGCGCTGGTGGGCGGCTGCCCGACCGGCCGGGTGGAGCGCGTGCCGACATCACGCGACCCGCTGGATCGCGACCCGTACGTCGACGCTCAGGTCGGGGGGACCGTGGAACACGCCCTTGAGGGGAGCGACATCGCCGTAGTCGCGGCCGCGGGCAACGAGCACGTGCCGTTCGCCTACCTCGGCCCCACTGGTGGGGTCGACCGGATACCACTCGCCGAGCCACGCTTCGAGCCACGCGTGACTCTGACCGGTGACGGTGTCACCGATCGCGGCGTCCTCGTGCGGATGTAGGTAGCCCGACGCGTAACGAGCCGGGACGCCACAGGATCTGAGCAGCGCGATGGTGACGTGCACGAAATCTTGGCAGACGCCGCAGCCGACGTCGAGTGCACCACTCGACGTCGTCGACACGTCGGTCGCCCCTGGCTCGTACGCGAGGCGGTGACGGGTCCATTCAGTCGCAGCGATCACAGCCGCACAGGGATCGGCACATCCAGTGAGGACGTTCACAGCCGCGGCGACACGCGGATCTTCGCATGTCACGAAAGCCGAGCTGGTGAGGTACTCGTAAAATTCGTCGCGCCGACAGTCGGCATGCAAGAGCCGCCAGCCGAGGTTGCAGTCGGTCCGAAAGCCGCGAGGCGGTGCGGTCTCGACCAACGAGCGTCCAGTGACCACGAGACGTTGATGCGGCTCGCTCACATCGAAGGAGCAGACCTCACTTCCCCAATAGTCGACGTAGCGCAGGATCGGAACCCGCGGCGTGACATGGACGCGATGGTCGAGTACGAGTTGTCCGTCTCGGCATGGCGTGAGGCGGGCCTCGTTGTACGACGCGAGTACGTCGCGTGCGTACGTGTACGTGGTCGTATGGTCGACGGACAGACGCCACGTCATTACGCGCTCCATCGAATCGCCGTCGACGCATGGAAGAACCGTTCCGCGATCGCGAGGTGTGCCTCACTACCCGCGAGTTCGAGCTGGCCAAGATGAGCCGGCAGTGACGCTTCGAGCTCGTCGACGCGCACGAACTCGAGCTCGGCACATGCGCGCCCGACAAGCCGGCGAGCTTCGCTCTCGGTCCCTCGTCGGGCAGGCCCGGGATCGAGGTCGAACAGCACGCTCTCCGCGGCGCTCAACGCGTGGAACACCGACCGCGGGAACAGCCGGTCGAGCAGAAGGAACTCGACAGCCCGGCTTCCGACCACGCCGCGACGAAAGTTGCGCAGGTACGCCTCGTACGCAGCGCACGACCGCAGCATCGCGACCCAACCTTCGGTCCCCCACGCCTCGCCGAGTCGGGTCGAGAGCAGACGAACGGTCATGTCGACCCGTTCGAGGGTGCGGCCGAGCACGATGAAGCGCCAGCTGTCGTCGTGGCTCATGCTCGCGTCAGCCAACCCGGCGACGATCGCGGCGCGATCGCGAACCCAACCGAGCAGGTTGTGGCGGGCGAACGCCGAGCCACCCTGGCGCGCTGAAAGTGTTGCGTGGGTGGTATTGATGCTCTCCCACATCTCCGAAGAGATCGCCTCCCGAGCACCGCGAGCGTTGACCCACGCGGCCTCGAGCGAACGCGCGATCGATCCCGGATACCGGGGATCGTCGACGACGAACGCGATGAGCGCGTCGACCTCGGTTCCGACCGCCGTCGCTGCATCCCCGGCGCCCAGCGCGTCGAGCAATCGCACACACGCCGATTCTTCCTCACCTCGACGGTCTTCGAGCACGCTGTGCGAGTACACGTCCAGGATGCGGGCAGTGCTTTCGGCCCGTTCGGTGTAGCGACCGATCCAATAGAGCGATTCGGCGATGCGCGAGAGCATGATCAGGTCACTGTTGTTGTTGCGCCGCGGCCTGGTGGCCGACGGGTGGGCCCGGATCGGGCGGCCGGCGGGTCAGCAACGGCGGCGCTTTCCCGTCGGCTGACCGAGTCCCCTTGTCCGCCGTCTCGTCGACGGCGGGTCCGTCGTCGACGAGATCGGCGAGCACCCATGTGTCCTTCGATCCACCACCGTGACTCGAGTTGACAATGAGACTGCCCTCGGGGAGTGCGACCCTCGTGAGCCCGCCCGGCACCACCCACACCCGTTCGCCGTCGTGCAACGCGAAGGGGCGCAGATCGAGATGGCGGGGGCCCATCGTTCCGTCGACGTACGTCGGCGCCGTCGAAAGCGCGATCGGTGACTGCGCGATCCACGTCTGCGGATCGGCGACCACTGCGCGTGCGAGCACGTCGAGCTGTTCTTGTTCGGCGTGCGGTCCGATCACGAGTCCGTAACCGCCGGATCCGTCGACCGGTTTCCACACCAGAGCGTCGAGGCGATCGAGCGCCCACTCGCGCACGTCGGGATCGGCGAGGTCGTACGTCGCAACGTTGTCGAGCACGGGCGTTTCGCCGAGGTAGTACTCGATCATCGCGGGGACATACGGGTAGATCGCCTTGTCGTCGGCGACGCCGTTGCCGACGAAGTTCGCGATCGCGACGTGGCCGGCGCGCGCGGCATTGACAAGACCCGCGCAGCCGAGCATCGAGTCGGCACGGAAATGCAACGGATCCAAATATTCGTCGTCGATCCGGCGATACACGACGTGTACAGGCTCGTCGCCGGCCGTGGTACGCATGAAGACATGATTGTCGCGGCATACCAGGTCGCGCCCCTCGACTAACTCGACGCCCATTTGGCCCGCGAGGAACGAGTGCTCGAAGTAGGCGGCGTTGTGGACGCCAGGGGTGAGCACGACAACTGTCGGATCCGACACTCCGGTGGGCGCGGTCGCGCGCAAGACCTCCAAGAGTCGGGACGGGTAGTTCGCAACCGGACGGACCCGATGCGACGCGAATAACTCGGGAAATACGTGCGTCATCGCGCGTCGGTTCTCGACGACGTACGAGATTCCCGACGGTGTACGCACGTTGTCTTCCAGGACGCGCAGCTGGCCCTCGCCGTCGCGAACGAGATCGATCCCGGCGACGTGTACCCGAACATCTCCGGCGGGTTCGACGCCGGCGACCACGCGGTGAAAGTGCTTCGACGTGACGACGAGTCGGCGGGGCACGACCCGATCGCGCATGATCTCTCCAGGTCCGTACACGTCGGCAAGGAAGCGCTCGAGCGCAAGGACGCGTTGGCCTACCCCACGTTCGACGATCGACCATTCGGCGGCGGACATGATGCGGGGAACGAGATCGAGTGGAAATGGTCTCTCCTCCTCTCCCGAGAACGCGAACGTCACGCCTCGATCGGAAAACACGCGATCTCGCATACCGCATCGCTCTTCGAAATCGGTGCGAGAAAGCGTTTGGATCTGCTCGAACAAGGTCCGGTAGTGGGCGCGGGGCTGGTCGCGAGATTCGACCATCTCGTCCCGACCGGCATCGATTCGGTACCCGCCGAGCAGATCGCCCACGACTGAGATCGTCGCAGCGCGCTGTTACGTGCCGATGTCGCCCAAGAGACGATTCGGCGCTTCGGCCCTCAGGTCAGACCAAAAAGCCCGTCAGCGAGAGGCGCAGGAACTCGTCGTAGGTCGGGTCGTCGACCTCCATCGTCCCGCTCAGCTCGAGGCTGACGACGCCGTGCACAACCGCCCAGAGCCATTGGGCGATGGCGTCGGCGTCGGCGCCCGGCTTGAGCGCCTCCGTCGCGATCACACGCCCGATGGCGCCGGACAGCAGGTCGTGGGCGATCAGGCTCGCGGCGAGGTCATCGGCGTCGGGTGTGAACTGCGGGATCGGACGGCCGAACATCACGCCGTAGAAATGTGGGCTGTCGAGCGCCGCGTTGCGGTACGCGCGGCCCAACTGCAAGAGGTCGAAGAGGGGGTCCGATGTCTCTTCGACAGCCCGCAGGCGTGCTTCGAGACGTTCGAAACCCTCTCGATACATTGCCCGCGCGATGCCTTCCTTGCCGCCGAACTCCGTATAGATCGCCTGCGTCGTCGTCCCAGCCATCGCCGCGAGACGCCGGGTCGTCATCCCCCCGGCGCCTTCCGAAAGTAACAACTGACCGGCGGCGTCGACCAGCGCGACACGCACATCGACACCGGGCGGGGCCTTACGAACGCGAGACACGCCTCTAGTCTGTCCGATCGATCGGACGCCGAAGCGGCCAGGCGAACCGTTCCCGCAGGGTACCGTCGATGTTCTATGTCGAGACGCGGCGACCAGGTCGTAATCACGAACCGCAAGGCCCGTCACGACTACTTTGTGCTCGACGCCTATGAGTGCGGGATCGTGCTCAAGGGTCCGGAGGTAAAATCGATCCGGAACGGACGCGCCAACCTGCAGGATGGATACGCACGGATCGACGACGGCGAGGTCTGGTTGTTCGGGATGCACGTGTCGCCGTACGAATTCTCCCGAGGTGAGCTCGACCCGGTACGCCCGCGCAAGTTGTTGCTGCACCACAAGCAGATCATTGAGCTCGCGCGTGCGCTCGAGGACCGAGGTACCACCCTCGTCCCGCTACGCGTCTACTTCAAGGACGGCCGCGCCAAGGTCGAGCTGGCGACCGCGCGGGGCAAGGCGCGCTACGACAAAAGACAAGCCATCGCGAAGCGCGACGCACTCCGCGAGACGCAACGTGCACTCAAGGGCGACCGCGAGTAAGTCACCTCGGGGGCCCCGTCCCGTTCGCGCCGATCCCCACGAAAGTCACGACGGAGCATCGCCTCGCAGGTGCGCTCGGATCGACCGCTCGAGCCGCGAGGGAACTCCGAGTGGAGGTCGCCTAGCAGCCGGGTACCGTCGCTGCCACGCAAACAAGACGCACGAGCGTCCGCATCGATATCTTTCGCGAGTCCACGCTTCAGGTTCAGCCGCGAAGGCCTCCCAGCACGGAGCTGTGACACCTCGTCACGATTGCAGCGGCGGCGGACGGGCGCGACGAAGGCGACGCGCCCGGTTTGCGTCAGCAGTATGCACCGACGAGTACGACCACCGGGCCGATCGGTACCCGCCAACCGGTTCGTCTCGGACGCACCTACGCGTCGAAGGAGCGGCACGGCCGGCTATGAGGTGGCTGTCGCTCCCTCTTGGCGCTTGGCGACCTCGGCGTGGACTGCTTCCATGTCTAACGCACGAACCTGCTCGATCAGGTTCTCGAGCGCGGCAGCCGGGAGCGCCCCGGGCTGCGAGAACACCAAGACCTGTTCGCGGAAGATCATCAGCGTCGGGATCGACATGACGTTGAACGCCCGGCCGAGCTCCGGTTGTGCTTCGGTGTTGACCTTGCCGAACACCATGTCGGGATTGTCGATCGCGGCCTGCTCGAAAACCGGTCCGAACTGCCGGCACGGTCCACACCATTCGGCCCAGAAGTCGAGCAGCACGATGTCGTTGTCGGTCACCGTTGCGTCGAGAGTGTCGGTCGTGATCTCAACGGTTGCCATTCGATCTCCTCGGCCAGGTCTCGCCGCGATAGCGGACCCTGCTGTAACGGTGCGGCGAACTTCGTCATTCCCGTCTACGCGGCTGCGACCGCCGGTCCGCTCTCTTTTGCCGGTGTCTGACAGCTATCCGGGCCTCCTGCTCTGCGCCTCGGCTCGGGGTGGATCCGCGCGCAGGATCGACCGGACAGGACGGTCGAGACGTATGTAATACCAGCCCCAACGAAGCATGACGCGCACGCGATTCTCAAAGCCGATCAGGTAATACAGGTGTACGACCAGCCACGTCACCCAGCCGAGCACGCCGGTGAGCTGGAGAGGGCCCATCTGGGCCACCGCGGCGCGCCGTCCGATGGTGGCCATCGTGCCCTTGTCGCGGTAGTGGAACACGTTGCGGGTGGGGCCACGGACGATCTCGCGCGCGACGTATCGGCCGGCCTGCATCGCGGGTGGGGAGAGCATCGGCAGCGTTCGGCCCGCGCGACCCGGCGCGGCGGCGAGATCACCGATGGCGTACACCTGATCGACGCCGACGATGCGCAGGTGCCCGTCGACGACCAAGCGCTCCTGTTCGGTCTGGGGAACATCCGGATGCACAGCTAGATGAGTTGGGCGAACCCCTGCGGTCCATACGATCGATGCTGTTGGCAGCTCGGAGCCGTCGCGCATGGCAACACCGCGATTGTCAGCCGATGCGACGAGCGAGTCGGGACGCACGTCGACGCCACGTTGTTCGAGCTGATGGCGCGCGTAATCAGACAGTCGCGCCTTGAACGTGGGAAGCACGCGGTCCCCACCCTCGAGCAACACGATCCGCACGTCGGAGGGCGGGAACTCGGGATACTCGTGTGGCAGAACGAGCCGGACCAGCTCGGCCAAGGCGCCTGCGAACTCGACGCCGGTCGGTCCGCCGCCCACGATGCAGAACGTGAGCAGTCGTGCCCGATCGTCGGGGTCGGTCGTCGCGGCCGCGCGCTCCAGGCAGTCGAGCACATGGTTGCGGAGCTGCAATGCCTCGCCGAGGTCTTTGAGACCGAGTGCTTCGGACTCGACGGCTTCGTTGCCGTAGTAGTTGGTGACGCTGCCGGTGGCGAGCACGAGCGTGTCGTACTCGAGGGTGGTGCCATCCGCGAGGCGCACCTGTTTCCGCGCAAAATCGACGTCGGTGACGTCGCCTTGGCGGTACCGGACATTCGGTGCCCCTCGCAGCACTTTCCGGATCGGTGCGGTGACTTCCGACGGGTTCAGCAGGCAGCTCGCCACCTGATAGAGCAGCGGCGTGAACAAGTGGTAGTTCTGCCGGTCGACGAGCGTGACATCGACCGGTTCGCCCCGCAGGGCCTTGGCGCACTGCAGCCCGCCGAACCCGGACCCGACGATGACGACACGTGGATGGGGGCGCACCGGCCGGACTGTAGAATGGATCGTTCAGGCAAGGAACATCGACCAAGGGGGTGCGTGGCTTCGATCTCGAGGATCGAGGTGGGAGAAGCGAGCCGACGTTGCCGGATCGTCGCAAAAGAGCCGGCAAAACCAATACACGCCAATAACAACATGGCAATAGCTGCGTAAGAAATTTCGTAGCTCGCCCGCGTCGAGCATGCCACTCGCTCGGACGGTGCGTCATCGAGAGTGGCTCACTCACCGGTGTTGGCCTCAGGGCCGGTGAGGACACCAAACTGAGGATTGGGTGACTGCGGGGTGCCGATGCTCAGCAGCCATCTGAAACCAACCATCGGCTGCGCTCGGAGAAGTCCCACTAAGAGCTTGGGAGACGCGGGTTCGACTCCCGCCACCTCCACGCCTAAATCTATGCCCCTGACCAGTACTTTTGTAGTTGCGCAGTCCGGCCATGGACACACGTGTGACACACGTGTGACACAACGTGTCGCGGCTTTCGGCGTCCGCAACACGGGTTGTGAACGCTCGCCGTGACGCCGGCACCGAGGCGGTTCGCGCAGTTACGTCGTTCGGCGCTCGAGCACGATGTCTGCGCAGATCTGGCTCGCGAACCACGCGGCAGTACCGACTCGGGTGAGTCCGATTATGTGATCTTGTAGACGATGTGGGTCGCCAGCGGCGATGTGGCTACCTCGACGGCTTCTGCGTGGAACTCGGGCACATCGTCGAATATTCGTTCGCCATCTCGCAGTACCACCGGGACGATGTCGAGAACGAGTTCATTCAGGCAGCGGGCTTGCAACGCTTGGCGGACAGCGCTTGCCCCACCTGCGATGTCGATTGGACGGTCTTCGGCATGCTTGGCCGCTTCGGCAAGGGCGGTCTCGAAGCCGTCGACGAAGTAGAAGGTCGTCCCACCTTCCATGTCGATCGGGTCGTGCAGGTGATGGGTCAGCACGAACACGGGAGCGTGGTATGGCGGCTCAGGACCCCACCAGCCGCGCCAATCGGAGTCGCCCCACCCGCCGCGAACCGGGCCGAACATGTTGCGGCCCATGATGTACGCGCCACGGGGCCCAAGCAGCCGTTGGGTGAAAGCTTCGTCGACCGGGTGCTTCGGATCGTTGAGGTGCCAATCGTGAAGCTTTCGTCCGTCGATGCCGAGTGGGTTGTCCGCGCTTTGGTCGGGCCCCGCTACGAACCCGTCGAGGGAGATCGACATGTGACAGGTGATGAAGGACATACTTTCGACGACCTCCTCGCTCGCGAGCACGCATAATGCCCGGCTCTGGCGCGCTCATGCCACCGGAAGACCGCACAGATCGACGACACGCGAGTAGATCGGGTCGCCCCGACCGCGTACGGCATCGAAATCGGGCGAACGTCGGCTGACACTGCACCAGTCGGAGTGCAGTCCTAGTCAATACCCCGATGAGCGAAGGCCGACTCGAACCGGGAGTCTGACGTGACAGATCGCCGACACCAAGACGTTCGCAATCGTGGCTCATCAGCACTTATGCCACGCGATCCGCTGGTCGGTCGCCGCGCGACTTCGATTGCACGTGACGGGCCCTTCGCGCGCTGAACCACAGGCGGGGAACCCCCGCACGTCGACCGAACCCTGCTGCGCCAGAACGCGTCTCCCCCCGAATATCACGTCTGGGGTACCGCCGAACGCCGGCACTACGGGGCTCTCCGGAGATTGCCTGCCGGCGGCGAGAGGCGCCGCTTCGGCTTGAGTGGTGCAAGGCTCGAACGAATGGTGCGTTATCGTGCGCGAATGGTCGCGACTCCTCTCGTGTACGACCCGTACGACTATGCCATCGATGCGAATCCGCATCCGGTGTGGGCGCGGCTTCGCGAGGAATCGCCGGTCTATTACAACGAGCGGCTGGGCTTCTACGCACTGAGCCGTTTCGATGACGTGCTTCGCGCGCATCTCGATCCGGAGACGTTCAGCTCGGCGCACTCGACGGTGCTCGAGTTGATGAACGACGAACCCGACCAGTTCATGAAGGATTTCATGATCTTCATGGACCCACCCGTACATACGCGATACCGCAAGCTTGTGAGTCGCGCGTTCACGCCTCGCCATATCTCCGCGCTCGAACCGCGCGTCCGGGCACTCACGGGGCGCTTCCTCGACGAGTTCGTCGGCGCGGGAGGATTCGACTACGTCGCCGACTTCGGCGCGCGCCTCCCCGTGATGGTCATCTCAGCCCTGCTGGGTGCGCCCGAAGAGGACGAAGCCCAGCTGAGGCAGTGGACGGACGAATCGCTACACATCGACGAGGGCAGCGAGATGATGGGCGTGCAGAGCGAGAACGTCCGGCGCGCCATCTACGACTACTGGCAGGCACATTTCGACGACCGGCGCCGGCACCGCCGCGACGACATCATGAGCGAGCTCATGGAGGCAGAACTCGAGGAGGGCGACGGCACGAGCCGGCATCTCACCGACGATGAACTCCACGCCTTCATCGGGCTGCTCTCGGGTGCGGGCAACGAAACGGTCGCGCGCTTGTTGGGCTGGGCGATCACCGGACTCGACGATTTCGCCGACCAACGCGCCTTACTCGCGGCCGACCCGGCGTTGATCCCGAACGCGGTCGAGGAGATCTTGCGATGGGAGGCACCGTCGGCGATCCAAGGGCGCTGGACGCTCAAGGACGTCGACGTACAGGGCACCGTGATCGCGGCAGGATCGAAAGTGGCCCTGCTCACCGGCGCGGCCAACCGCGACCCCCGCGCGTTCGCGGATCCAGATGCCATCGATGTCCGGCGATCGATCAGCCGTCACGTCACCTTCGGTTACGGCATCCACTTCTGCCTGGGCGCGTCGCTCGCACGGCTGGAAGGACGCATCGCGCTGGAAGAAACGTTGAAGCGCTTCCCGACGTGGCAGGTCGACCGTGACCACTGCGAGATGGTGCACACGAGCACCGTTCGCGGCTTCGCCCTCGCGCCGATCTCCACCTTAAGAGTTTCGCGAAATACTCTGATATCGGGTGTGGTCGTGAGATAATGTGGTTATGGCTGGTGTGTCGCGGTC
>JBKQIY010000241.1:0-2999 GCA_052148155.1 Acidimicrobiia bacterium
AGGGGGCGACGTCTCGCGGCGTGACGGTGCTCGTGCCGGCTGCCGCGCTCGAGGATGCGCGGGTGGCGCTGAAGCTGGCGGCTGGGTGAGCCGGTGACCGCTATGCGGCATGGCTGGGTGCGCAAGAACATGCAGATCGATCAGCGCAAGCTCGGCGCCGCGCGCGCCGTGCTCGGCACCGTGACGGACACAGACACCGTGGACGCCGCGCTCGATGCCATTGTGTTTCGCCGTGAACTCGTGGCCGGCGTCCGTCGCGTGCGAGCCGCCGGTGGCATCTGCGACATTTATTCGAGCGAGGCCGAGCGGCGGTGATCAATCGGCTCCGTCGTGCTGTCCGCGTCGCTGATCACCCTTGATAGCACCGTTGCCAGCACGCTGTGTAACTGCCTCGTCCGAGACTAAAGACTTAATCGGTGCGCAGGATTTGTGGGCAGACGACGCTGAACTGACATCGAGCATCGGGGCGAGGCGAGGGCGTTCAGTTCCAGAGACACGAGATCGGCGCCGCCACAAGACGGTCGCCGAACGGAACGGACTGCACTCCGTCGAAGACGACAATTCCGAAACGGAAGGCGGAACCGCAGGCGGAGGCCAACCGGCGCAACCCACTGAAATCTCTTGCATCGACAGTCGCGGACGCTTTGACCTCCACACCAATGACCGATCCGTCATCTCGTTCGATGACGACGTCGACCTCTGCTCCGTCCTTGTCGCGGTAGTGATACAGAACGTGGTGCGCCTCGCTCCACGTCGCCAGCTTGGCTAGCTCCGCAAACACGAACGTCTCGAGGAGCGCGCCAAATGGAGCGCGATCGCGCCCTAACCGGTCGAGTGTCATGCCGACCAGTGCAGCCAACAGCCCCGAATCGAGGAAATGCATCTTGGGCGTCTTCACCAGTCGCTTGAGTTGATTGCGATACCAGGGCTCGAGGCGCTGGACCAGGTACACGCGTTCGAGGATTCCGATATATCGCCGGACGGTCTTGTCGTCGAGCCCGATCTGTCCGCCGAGTTGCGAGAGGTTGGTTAATTGTCCCGACTGCATAGCCAAAGCCCGCAGCAGCCGGGGCATGCGATCCAGCCGCTCGACCTCGGCGACGTCGCGGACGTCGCGTTCGATAATCGCGCGTACATAGTCCCGTGCCCAGGCTTGACGCCGCGCAGATTGATCGCGTCGGAGCATATCGGGGTAGCCGCCGACAAGAACGATCCGCTCGAGTTCCCGGGCGATGATTGGATTCCGTGTCGGCGGCAAGCCTCCTTCGAAGGCCGCCGCGAGGAGCGTCGACTGGCGCCGGAGCATCTCGACACGAGCGAGTGGAAGCAGTGTCACGAGCTCCATGCGTCCCGCCAAGCTTTCTGATACACGCGGCAACGCGAGGAGGTTTGCAGACCCCGTCAAGAGGAAGCGTCCGGGCCTCCGGTCCTCGTCGACGGCCTGTTTGATCGCGCGGAGGAGAGCCGGCGCGTGCTGTACTTCGTCGATGATGGCTCGGTCGAGACCGCGGACGAACCCCGTCGGATCGGATTGCGCGGCCGCCAACGTGGTCTCGTCATCGAGCGTGAAATACGCGCGGTTGTCGCCCAGGAGATCGCGCGCCAGTGTCGTCTTGCCGCTTTGACGAGGACCGACGAGCATGACGACCGGCGTGTCGGTGAACGCCGATCGGATACGGTCGGCGGCGAGTCGAGGGTATAGTCGGCGGTCGGCCATATCGGAGTCTGGTGACGTCTAATCCGGAGTTGTCTAACGGCTGATTCGGATTATAATGCCGTCCAATACGGATTCCAACCAGAGACGGCCAACCGGCTCTACGGCTCGCGGCCCGTCGGTCGCCAGGCTCACATACCGACCACCGTGGCCATGGCAAAGCGTCATCCGGCGGCCACCACTCGGGCCGGACTAGCTCATACTGCGAGGATCGACGCCGGACCGAGACTCGCGATGGCGCTAGGGCAGGACGACGTCCTCCACTGCGCGCCTGGGACTGGCCGGCGCGTCCTGCAGAGGGTAGCCGATCCGGAACATGAACGTCGGCTCCCACGCCGTGTCGCCGGTCAGCTCCGCCAACCGCGCGTCCGCGCGTGGCGTCGCGCCGCGCCGCTGTTCCCGGTCCACCAGCTCGATGGCCTCGTTTATTGGCCGGGCCGCGATGCCGCGGGTCGTTGCCCACAGATGCAACCGCTCCCACAATCGCCCGGCGCCGAGGCTTTGCGCGCGATCGTACCGGTCGCGCACCGCGACGATGCCGAACATCGGTGAGGCCACGAGGCAATCCCGATAACTGTGCTGAAGCGTCCGGTACGCATCGGTCGCCCGCAACACCGGCCGCGGCGACGCCTTGAGCAGTCCCCGCACGAGCGGCGACTGTCCGAGGCAATCGATCGTGATCCCGTCGGCGTGTCTTTGCATCTCGTCCCACGATTGAGGCACGAACCGCCCAGTGTCGTGCAGCACGTCGGGATCGCTATAGAGAACCCGATCAGCGGCGAGCACTGCCTCGACGATGCGTGCGCGCTGCGCCGGGCTGTCGAACAGGAACACGGTCACGCCCGGCTCGCTGGCCGCCACGTCGCGTAAGCTCGCGAGGGTCTCTCCCGCGATCGGCCGTCCCAGGTCGTACAGCCCGCGATTGGTGTGACGGTGGGGGATCGCCTCGTACAACTGGTGCGTCTCACGCGCCGCCGGGGTCAGCGTGACGCGGGCGACCAGCTCGGGCACGTGATCGAACGGACCGGGGCGGAGCGTGCCTTGATAGAGCAGCACCGATGCGTCGTACCCATTGGGCCGGGCCGCGAGGACGAGGTTCTCCAGTGCGCAGCCCAGTCCGATGTGCGCCTCGCGCATGAACGGGTCGAGCGCGCCCGTGCCGCGCGACGGATCCAGGTACACCTCCACCCATGCGTCGGCGAACCGGAACAGCCACGGCTGGCTGTTGTGCGGACTCGCCGCCAGAATCGCGGCCCGCACCAGCGCGAGCGGTCCCGCGGTCGTA
>JBKQIY010000242.1:0-25998 GCA_052148155.1 Acidimicrobiia bacterium
GTCTCCGTTACCTTCCCGGCCAATGGCCCACCACGCCGATCAAGCTGTTCGATCCGGCCGGGACCGTGACCATCTACCCGGCCAACCAGATCCCGGCCGAGCTCTTACCGAAGAGCGAACCAGTTCCGGCCAACGCGCCCGCGGCGACGAAGTCGTAGCAGACGAAGGAGCGGACGAAATTTGTCCGACGTACCGTTCAGCGGGGGACGGCGACCCACCGACCCCCGCTGAACCGGCGCACGACCTGCGCGGGCACACCCGCGACCACCGAGAAGTCCGGCACCTCGATACCGGCGACGACCGCCCCCGCGGCGATCACGACGTGGCGGCCAACCCGCGAGCCCGGCAAGACGATCGCGCCGTGTCCGAGCCAGCTTCCGCTGCCGATCGTCACCGGCTCGTTCTTCCACGGCTGGGTTCCGATCGGAAGATCGAGATTCTCGTAGCCGTGGTTCTGATCGGTGATGTACACGTAGTGACCGGTCCAGATGTCGTCGCCGATCACGATCCGTTCGTGGCCGACGATCCCGATGCCCTTGCCGAGCGTGCAGCGTTCGCCGATCGTGATGATCGGATCGCCCCGCAGTCCAGCCTGGGACGGCATGCCGGCACTGACACTGGCGAGCGGGCCGATCGCGGTTCCGGCACCGATCTCGATGCGACCTTCGCCGAAGATGACCGTCGGCGGGAAGCCGATCATGGCGCCTTCGCCGAACCGTGCGAATTTCTTCGCCCGGCGGTGCCTCGGACCGATGGCGCCGAACCGGGCGGCTGCGTTCCACGCCGCCTGGATCATGTCGCCCGTGACCCGCGCGACCTCGTCGTTCATCACGACAGCACCGTACGGGTAGTTTCAGGTTCATGGCCAACGGTGCGGTACCGATCAGGGTCGGGTTGCTTTACGACTTCCCCCAGGGCGACGACCTGTTCTTAGCGTCGCTGCGGCTCGGGTTCGACGAGGTCGCGGCGTCGGGTCGAATCGATCGCGAGGTCGAGTTCGTCGAACAACACGCGCGGGGTCTTCCGTCGGGCTCCGAGCACGCCGTGAAACACGCGTTCGCGGAACTGGTCGACGACGGGGCTCTCGCGATCGTCGGCCCGTCGATCTCCGACAACGCGCTGATCGCGGCCCCCCTGTGCGACGACGCGCACATACCCGCGATCAACTACTCGGGCGGAGAACGGACGCGTTCGCAGTGGATGTTCCATTACCAGGTCGGCTCCCTCGAGGAAGAGCCACCGGTACTCGCGGCTCGTATGGTCGAACGCACCCTGCAACGCGCCGCGGTCGTGTTCGACCAATCGCCGGTGGGGCGCCGCTACGCCGAGTGCTTCGAGTCGGCACGGACCCGGCTCGGCCTCGAGGTCACCGGCACTGCGAGCATCTCGCCGCTCGCCGAATCCGCCGACGACGTCCTCGCCCATCTGCGTGCCGGCAGTCCTGACGTGCTCGTCTATCTCGGTCTCGGCGTCTCGTCACGGGCGGTCGCACTGGCGCGTGCGACGCTCGGTTGGGACATTCCGGTGCTCGCCAACTCTGCGCTGATGTTCGGCTATGCGCGCCCGGACTGGCGCGACGGCTACGCAGGCTGGGAGTACGTCGACACTGTCGCCGACGACAACCAGCGGCGTTCGGCATTGCGTGCGCTGTCGTCGCGCGCCGCGGGTGGACCGATCGGCTGCGCGGCATACGACATGGGGCGTCTGCTCGGTGAAGCGATCGCACAAGCAGATCATCTGACCCGTGCAGGCATTGCGGACGGGCTGCGCCGCGTGAAGCAGTTGCCGGCGACGAGTGGCTACGAAGGAACGCTCATGGGGTTCGGTACCTGGGAGCACGCCGCGCTCAAAGGTCACTATCTCGTGTTGCGGGCGTGGCGCGACGGTCGCAGCGTGCAGGTCCAACGCTGATCTCGGCCCGACTCCTACGATTGCGACCGTGCCGACCGACCGCGCGACGGCGCGCGCACAACTCGCCCAGCGCGCACTGACCGCCATCGCCGCGGAACGCGTTGTGCGGGTCGCTCTCGGTGAGTTGCCGGTGTCGCTCGTCGCGCGGGCAACCAACCAGCTGCGAAGATTCTTTTCGGGCGGCTCATGGTCGGCGGAAGACGACGCCTCGCTCGCGGCGACGGTCGGGCCCGGCAGCGGCTGGTATGAAGAGGACTTAGATCCTGAGCTGACGCTCGGCTTCGGTTGGCGGGGCGGCGCGTTCCGGGCCGAAGTTCGCTACACACCGCCCGCCGTCGACCCCGACGCTGGGGGCGACGACGGACCCATGCCTCCCACGTATGAGCGCGCCCGTACCCTCGGCGACACGTTCGAGGATGCGGTGGTCCTCGATCTCGGACGCACACCGACCGAGCTCTGCTTCCGTATCGGACCGGGTGTCGGCACCAACGCGACGTTCACACGCGACAACGCAGGCGACGATCCGCGGGTCGCTGCCGTCTTCGGTGCGTGCAGATCGCTGACGCAGGTCACCGTCGGTTCCGGGACCCTGACCGCCACGGTCGATGACCCGTCGTCTTGGCCCGACGAGCTGCTTGCGCTGTTCGACGCGATCGCAGCCGGGTTCGCGCCGCCCCGACCTGCACCGTCGGACCGCCAGCTCGAACGCGCCCGTTCCGAGCTGGGCGGCCTGCGATACGACAGCCCCCGCGACCTCGCCCGAATTCTTGACGCCACAACCTCACCCGACGCTGCGTTCCGTCGGATCGCGATCGAGCGGCTCGAAGGCGCCGACGCCACGGTCGCGTCGCGGCCGTGGGCACGCGCCCTCGAAGACTCCTCTCGAGCGGTCCGGCGGGTCACCGCGCGCGTGCTCGCGAACTCTGCCCGCCCCGAAACGCGCGACCTGCTCGAGCGCGCGCTCGGAGACGCCGACGCGTGCGTGCGTTACTACGCCGTGCGGGGACTGGCGGCGATCGGTCCGACCGCGAGCATTGTGGCCCTGCAGCACCGCCGCGCCGACACCGATCCGCGGGTCAGGCTCGCCGCCGAAGCGGCCCTCGAAGACCGCACCCCCGCCTAAACACCGCCCCGACCGTGGGAGACGTCGAGCACAACCCAACGATGGTGGGCCCGCCGGACGGCCGGGCGGTGAAGCTGTCTCACCCCCCTGTCAGGGTTTGGGCATGCCCGACAACACGATCGAAGTCTTGTCCGACCCGACCCTTGACCAACCCGTCACCGCCCGCTGGGAGGCGTGCGAGGCGTTCTCGAGCGACGACTCGGGATCGCCGGTCTGTGCGGCCTGTGGGTGGTTGGACGGCGAGCACGGCACCGACGCAGTCGTGCACCAACTGCCGGGCCGTTTCGTGCTGGCCCGCCGGCTCGCTTCGTAAACGCCTGCGGACTGTCCGAGGAGTCCGGGCGTTGTCGTCAGGCGCTGCGTTTGGCGCGAGCGGCTTTCTTGGCGGGTGACTTGGCAGCCTTCGCGGCAGGTTTCGCGGTCGACTTCGCTGCAGCAGATTTCGAGACCGACTGCGCGCGCGTCGCCGCGCCGGTCGGATGGCGATCCTTGACGGTTTTCGACCTGGCGATCGATGCCTCCAACGCGGCGACGAGGTCGAGCACCTTGGCGGGCGGCTCGGTTTGCGGCTCGGCCACGATGGCGGCACCCGACTCCTTGCGTTCGATGAGGTCGAGCAACTGTTCGCGATACTCGTCGTGGTATTTCTGGGGATCGAAGCCCGCCACCGCGAGCGACTCGACGAGCTGGCGCGCCATCGTGCGCTCCTTCTCTGAGAGCGTGGCATCGCTGCGCGGCACCAGATCGTCGACCGGGACCACCTCGTCGGCGTATCGCATCGTCTCGACGCATAACGCACCTTCGATCGGACGGATCGCGACGAGGCGCTCCTTGCTGCGCATCACTACCCGCCCGATCGCGACCTTGTTGAGCGACTGCATCGCGTCGACCAGCAACGCGTACGGCTTCTCGCCACGCTTGTCGGGGACGAGGTAGTACGGCTGTTCGAAGTAGACCGGATCGATGTCGTCGAGGTCGACGAATTCTTCGATCTCGATCTCGTGGCTCCCTTTTGGGCGCAACGTGTCGATCTCGGAAGGTTCGACGATCACGTACCGACCTTTCGTCACTTCGAAACCGCGCTCGATGCGGTCGGCAGGGACCTCTTCACCGGTCGCGTCCGAAACTTTCCGGTAGCGGATGCGTGCGCCGGTCCCTTTCTCGAGCTGGTTGAAGCTGACGTCTTTGCTCTTCGTCGCGCCGACGAGCTTCACAGGAACTTGGACGAGACCGAAGCTGATCGAGCCGGTCCAGATGGCACTAGGCATAGAGTTCTATGGTAACTGTCAGGCGAGTTTCCCGACAAAGGCGTACAAAGGTCGACCAAGTGGACACCGAAATCGGTGTCGTCATGGTGCCGGCCGGGCGAGCGCGGCGATCGGCTTCGCCCCGTGACTCGAGGCGGCGCCGAGCCGACGGTCTGGCGCGACACGGTGCCCGTGGACGTGGCCGTGCCGTCCCCGCTACTGACCGTGTACGGAGTCTCGCACGGCTGCGTAGATGACGCGGTGCAGGATGACGGCGTACCCGATCGCGAGTCCGAGCAGCGTCGGCCCGACTGGCGCTCGATCAGCCAACGCCAAGACCCCGACGAGCGTCCATCCGATCGGTAGGAGCCGATGAAACGTCATCGTGGCATGTCGGCGGGGACGCCTGGACGGTTGAGTCCTTTGCGCCCGTTCCCGCCCACGGGCGGAATCGCACGACAGACGACGCAGCCCGCGGTTGGGTGACATGTCGACAGACCTGCGCGCGATCCGTTTCGGTTGACGGCGAACGGAATCCCAGCGCCGGCGCCTCCTGAGGCCATCATTCGGATTGCCTGCGCGGGTTGTCAGTGCCGATGGCTGAACGGGTTGCGCCGATCGGAACCTGGCCCTCGGCCCGTTCGCCCTCCGCAGGCTCGCGCACCGCGCCGGACATAGGGTTCGGTGCTACTTATGGCTGAGGGCAGGGGCAGCCCGAACAGAGTCGGCGTGCAGGTCGGCGGCCGCGAGCTTTCGCTGTCCAACCTCGACAAGGTGCTGTATCCCGCGGCGGGCTTCCGCAAGGCCGACGTCATCGACTACTACCGGCGCATCGCGCCGGTCATGCTGCCCCACCTCGCCCGCCGGCCGCCCACGCTCGTGCGCGCGCCCGACGGAGCAAGCGGCGAACGATTCTTCGAGAAGCGCTGCCCGCCCCACCACCCCGCCTGGGTGGCCGTGTCGGATCCACTCGAGCCGAATGGCGGGCAGCGAAGCTGCATAGCTGAAGACCTTCCCACGCTCGTGTGGCTGGCGAACCTCGCCGCGCTCGAGCTTCACACCAATCAGTGGAAGCTCCCCGACGTGAACCGGCCGTGCGCGGTCGTGCTCGACCTCGACCCTGGTCCACCCGCCGACGTACTCGACTGCTGTCGCGTCGCGATCGCGTTGCGTGAACTGCTCGAAGCGCTCGGCCTCGTCGCGGTCGTGAAAACGTCGGGCGGCAAAGGGCTGCACATCTCGGTTCCGCTCAACGGAGCTCCCGTCACCGACGACGACACCAAAAACTTCGCGCTCGCGCTCGGGCAGATGCTCGTCGCACGCGATCCGAAACGCACCACTGTGAATATGACCAAGGCTGAACGGCCCAGCCGGGTGTTCGTCGATTGGAGTCAGAACGATCGCCACAAGACGACGATCTGTGCGTATTCCCTGCGCATTGCGGATCGGCCCATGGTGTCGACGCCCGTGTCGTGGGACGAGGTGTACGACGCGTTCGATCGCAACGATCGTGAGGCGCTGTCGTTCGAGGCGCCGGCCGTCCTCGAACGTGTCGCAGGCGGCGTTGACCACTACGCGTCGTCGCTCACGCTGCGCCAGGAAATACCCAAGCTGTGACAGCTAGGTTCTTGGTATGGAACTCGACGGCAAGGTCGCGATCGTTACCGGCGCAAGTCGTGGAGTAGGAGCAGCGACGGCGCTTCTCCTGGCCGAACGCGGCTGCAAAGTTGTCTGTGCCGCCCGCGCAACCGACGCTGCGCCGGTTCCGATTCCCGGCACCATCGACGAAACGGTACGACGGATCCGCGACGCCGGCGGGGAGGCGATCGCAGTGCCGACCAACCTCGCCAAAGACGCCGAAGTCGAGCACATGATCGCGACGACGATCGCACAACTCGGGCCGATCGACGTCCTCGTCAACAACGCAGCCATCACGTTCCCGGGCGATCTGGACCTCGACATGAAGCGCTTCGACCTCGTGATGCAGGTCGACCTGCGAGCGCCGTTGCTCGCGATACAAGCAGTCATGCCGTCGATGAAAACGCGCCGGCGAGGCACGATCCTCAACATCTCGTCGATCGCCGGGCTCAACTACTTTCCCGGTCTGATGGCCTACGGTATGGCCAAGGCCGCGCTCGAACATCTGACGGTGTCAGCCGCGCACCAACTCCGGCCCTTCGACATCGCGGTAAACACCTTCCGCATCGACGTGCCCGTCGCGTCGGAAGGATTCGTATTCAACCTCCCCGACGCCGACCACTCCGACTGGGAACCATCGGAGGTCGCGGCTGAGGGCATCGTGTGGATGCTCGAACAACCGTCGAGCTATACGGGCAATAACGTCGGCATGGCGCGCCTACGCGCCGACCAAGGCATCATGGCATCACGCGCCAAGCGTCCACATGCGATCCAGTCGGCGCTGGTCACCGACTCGCACCTGCGCGCACCTCACCAAGAGCACAAACCGGCGTAAGTTCCACTGCACTGGCCACTGCAACTCACGGTTCGACCACTGCAACTCACGGTTCGACCACTGCAACTCACAGTTCGACACTGCAACTCACAGTTCGACACTGCAACTCAACGTTCGACACTGCAACTCAACGTTCGAGTTGTTACGACATGCGTTCGATGATCATGGCCATGCCCTGACCGCCTCCGACGCACATGGTCTCCAGTCCGTAACGTTTGCCGTCGGTCTGGAGGCCATTGATCAGCGTCGTCATGATGCGGGCGCCGGTCATCCCGAACGGATGGCCAAGCGCGATCGCGCCGCCGCGCACGTTGAGCTTTTCCCACGGGATACCGAGGTGCTTGGCACTCGGGATCGCCTGCGCCGCGAATGCCTCGTTAATTTCGGCGAGGTCGATGTCGTCGATGGTGAGACCGGCACGCTTGAGGGCTTGGCGGCTTGCTTCGATCGGACCCAGGCCCATGATCTCCGGGTTGAGGGCACTGACGCCGCTCGCGACGATCCGCGCGAGTGGCGTAATACCCAGCTCGCCGGCTTTGGTGTCGCTCATCACGACGACCGCGGCTGCGCCGTCGTTGAGCGGACAGGCGTTGCCGGCGGTGACTTCACCGTCGGGACGGAACACCGGCTTCAGCGTCGCCAACTTCTCGACCGTCGTTCCTGCACGCGGGCCGTCATCCTTGGTCACGACGGTGCCGTCCGGGGTCGTCACCGGAATGATCTCACGCTCGAAGAAGCCGTTGCCCTGCGCCGCGACCGCACGGTCTTGCGACTGAGCGGAAAACTCGTCCATCTCCTGACGCGTCACACCCTCGATCTCCCGCACGTTCTCGGCGGTCTGGCCCATTGCGATATATACGTCCGGGAGACCAGTCGGGGGCGTCCATGGCGGCTGGCCGCCCTGGCCGCGCGCCTTGGAACGTCCGCGGGCGTCGCTGAACTTCTCGTTGGCCGGACCACCGTCGGCCATGCCGTTCATGAAGCGGCTCACCGTCTCGACACCGCCGGCCACAAACACGTCGCCTTCACCGGCCTTGATCGCGTGCGCCGCCATTCGGATGGTCTGCAGCGACGACGAGCAATAGCGGTTCACGGTCACGCCCGGGGCGTCAATGCCGGCGAGGAGGCTCGCGACGCGCGCCACGTTGGTGCCAGCTTCGCCGGCCGGTTGGCCGCAGCCCCAGATCACGTCCTCGACCAGGGTACGGTCGAGGGCAGGCACTCGGGCGAGCACGGCGTCGATAATGAGCGCGGACAGATCATCGGGCCGGCAATCGACCAGCGATCCCTTGTTGGCCCGGCCGATCGGCGTACGGGCGGTGGCGACGATCACGGCTTCCGACATCTGCGTTCCTCCATTGCACCCTGACGGGCCGAACGCCCGGCTCGGTCAGGGAAGCTAGCCGGTAGCGTTCGCGGTGTGGCTGTGTCCCCGCACGTCATGGAGGATCACAAGAGTCACCGTGCCCGTTGGCTGCGCGCCGCGGTGCTCGGCGCCAACGACGGCATCGTCTCCATCGCGAGCCTTGTCATCGGTGTCGGCGCCGCCACCACGACTCGCACGCCGGTCATCACTGCCGGGATCGCCGGGCTGGTCGGCGGCGCGATGTCGATGGCCGCCGGAGAGTACATCTCGGTCAGCTCGCAACGCGACGCCGAAGATGCCGACCGCGAGATCGAGGCGGAGGCCCTCGCGCACGACCGTATGGCCGAGCTGCGCGAGCTCGCCAAAATTTATGAGCACCGCGGCGTCGAGCCCGGTCTGGCCCGCATGGTCGCCGAGCAGCTGATGGCCCACGACGAGCTCGGCGCGCACATGCGCGACGAGCTCGGCATCACCGAGGCCGCGCTGGCGCGCCCGTTCCAAGCCGCGGGCACGTCGGTCGTCGCGTTCACGCTCGGGGCCGCGCTGCCGCTGCTCGCCGTGTCGCTCGCGCCGATCTCCGTGCGGATTGTCGTCACCGCGATTGTCGCGTTGGCCGCGCTCGTCGGTCTAGGCGCGCTGTCAGCCATCGCCGGCGGCGCTCGATGGACACGCGCTGCGCTTCGAGTCGTGGCTTGGTCGTCGGTCGCGATGACCATGACGTGGGCGATCGGCCGCCTCGTCCACGGCCACATCAGTTAGAGATGGCGCAGTTTCACTTCGATCCGGCGACGTACCTGCCGATGATCCGCACCGCGGTGCCCGAATACGACACACTCCAAACTGAAATCGGGCGCGCGGCACGTACCTGGCGAGGCACTCCATCACCGCGGGTGCTTGACCTCGGCGCGGGAACTGGCGCCACCGCGCGAGCCGTCCTCGACGCGCGCCCGGGCGCGCGACTCGTGCTCGTCGACGAGAACCCAGCAATGCTCGCCGTCGCATGCGATTTCCTGCCCGCGGAGAGCGTCGAACAGGTCGTCGTCGCCGATCTCGCCGATCCGCTCCCAGCCGGTCCGTTCGATCTCGTCGTTTCGGCGCTCGCGATCCACCACCTCAACGGCCCGGCCAAACGCGCCCTGTTCGCCGCCGTGCATGATCGACTCCGCCGAGGCGGTCGTTTCGCGATGGCTGACGTCGTCGTCCCCGACGACCCGGCCGACGTCGTCGCGCCGCTCACCGCCGGCTACGACAAACCGGACCGCGCCGACGATCTGCTCGAGTGGTTACGAGCGGCCGGCTTCCGCGCCGAGTGCGTGTGGTCGTCGGCCGACCTCGCCGCGTTCGTTGCCGAGACCTAAGACGCACGCCGCGCGAAGGTCCGGACGGTCGCACCCGTTGCACCGGTGTCCAGGTCGGCATCGAGGTCGAACGTTTCAATCCAGACGTCGCATCTCGGCGCGGTAGCGAGCCCAGTTCTGCTGGTATTCGCGCGCGGGACGGGCGACCTGATCGGGCTTGACCGCGTCGAGGCGCAGCCGGGCAGGCACACCCAAAGCCATCGCGCCGCTCGGGACCTCCATGCCGTTGGGGACCACCGCACCGGCACCCACCAACGCGCCGGACCGGACAATCGCCCGGTGCAGCACGATCGATCCCGTCCCCACGAGCGCGCCGTCTTCGACCTGGCAGCCCTCGAGATGGGCCAGGTGCCCGATCGTGCAATCGGCACCGACGATGGTCTCGAGGTCCCGGGTGCAATGGAGCACCGCGCCGTCTTGCACCGAGGTGCGTGCGCCCACCACGATGCGGCTCTGATCGCCGCGCAGTACCGCTTGAGGCCAGACGGTCACGCCCGGCCCGAGCATCACATTGCCGATGACCGTCGCGTCCGGATGCACGAAGGCTTCCGGATCGATCTGAGGGACAACATCGCCGAGCCCGTACAGCGTCATGCTCCGGAAAGTAGCCTGGAAACGTGGATGACGCCGCGGTCGTGCAGCACGTACAAGCCGTCGCCGACCAGGGCTACACCGTCGTCGAGGACGCGATCGAGCTCGACCTGATCGAAAGGTTCCACCGCGACCTCGACAAACTCGTACAATTTTTCGCGGTGCAGCCCGCCGGCAACTCGTTCGAGGGTCACCGCACCCTGCGGCTCTACAACCTGCTCGCGTTCGGTTGCTGCTTCGAGCAGATTCCGGTGCACCCGCACATTCTGCCGATCGTGGAAGGTGTGCTCGACCCCGGATGCCTGATCTCGTCGCTTTCGTCGATCTCGATCCTGACGGGCGAGGCCGCACAACCGATCCACGCCGACGACCAGCTCATCCCGATCCCCAAGCCGCACCCGCCGACGGTGTGCAACACCATGTGGGCGCTGACCGACTTCACGCAAGCGAACGGCGCGACGCGGCTCGTTCCGGGCTCTCACCTGTCCGACCACTCCCCCGACTACGGCGCCAGCTACGACACGATCGCAGCGGAGATGCCGGCGGGCTCGGTGTTGATCTGGCATGGCAGTCTGTGGCACGGCGGTGGCGCCAACACCACCGACGAGACGCGGGTCGGGATCGCTATGAACTACTGCGCGGGTTACATCCGCCAGCAAGAGAACCAACAGCTCGGCTTGGCGCGTGAGACTGTCGAAAGCTTCTCGCCGCGGCTGCGTGAGCTCGTCGGCTACGGCGTCTACAACATGCTCATCGGACATATCAACAAGCAGTCGCCCGGCCAGCTCCTGTTGGATCGCGACGAGACACCAGACGACTCACCGATGGTGTGGGACCGAATCTGAACGTGCTCCGCATCGACGACAGCGACGGCGTCCGTCTGCTGACACTCAACCGTCCCGACGCCCTGAACGCGTTCGACACACCGCTTTACGACGCGTGCACGTTCGCGTTCCGGGAGGCGAGCGCACGCGATGACATTGCGTGCGTGGTACTGACCGGATCGGGACGTGCCTTCTCCGCCGGTCAGGACCTCGGGGAGATGTCGCGTCTCGACCCGAGCGCACCGTCCGGTCCCGATTCGACAGAGCCCGGGTCGGGGTTCGGGCGTTTCATCGACACGGTGGCCGCGTTCGACAAACCTCTGCTCGCCGCCGTGAACGGACTCGGTGTCGGGATCGGCATGACGGTGCTGGCGCATTGCGACATCGTGTTGATCGCACGCGGCGCCCGACTGCGCGCACCGTTCGTGCCCCTCGGTGTGGTGCCCGAAGCGGCCGGAAGCCTGCTTCTCCCCATCGTGATGGGCGCCCAGCGCGCCGCGCTTGCGCTGTATACCGGCGATTGGATCACGGCCGAGGACGTGGTCGCTTGCGGGCTCGCGTTGCGTCTTGTCGAAGCCGACGCGCTCGTCGCGGACACGATGGAGCTCGCCGTCCGTATCGCTCGGATGCCGGTGAGCTCCCTCGTCGAAACCAAACGGCTCGTGCTCGCCGCTCGTATCGACGCGATCCGCGCCGCGCGCGCCCGCGAAGACCAGGCCTTTTCACGCATGGTGGGCGCGCCCGCGAACCTTGAGGCGCTCACCGCCTTCTTGGAGAAACGCGAGCCTGACTTTCGGAACCTCAGAACCGCAACGGGGAGCGAAACATGACCGTCGCCGCGAGTCGCAGTGGAAAAATCGAAGGGGTCGAGCACGAGGGGATACTCGTGTTTCGCGGCGTCCCGTTCGCGGCCCCGCCGGTCGGTCCTCGGCGTTTTCTCCCGCCCGCGCGCGAGGAACCCTGGGATGGCGTGCGCGACGCGACGCGTTTCGCGCCCGACATCGCGCAGGCCGATCTTCCGGTCGCACGCATCCTTGGCAGCGACGGGTCCGACTCCAACGAAGACGGGCTCTATCTCAACGTGTGGACGCCGGCCTGCGACGACGCCCGCCGACCGGTCATGGTGTGGATCCACGGCGGCGCGTACGTGTTCGGCTCGGGTGCGGTGTCGTGGTACGACGGAACCCACTTCGCGCAGCATGGCGACGTCGTGGTCGTGACGATCAACTACCGGCTCGGGCCCCTCGGGTTTTTGCACCTCGCCGACCAGTTCGGACCGGCGCTGACCGGTTCGGGAAACGCCGGCATCCTCGATCAGGTCGCGGCCCTCGAGTGGGTCCGCGAGAGCATCACGGCATTCGGCGGCGACCCCGACAACGTCACGATCTTCGGCGAATCGGCCGGCGCCAACAGTGTCGGGACACTCCTCGCGCTGGCGGCCGCGCGCGGATTGTTCCATAAGGCGATCGCGCAGAGCGGCGCCGGTGCGTGGGTCAGCACGCGCGAGCGCGCGGCGTTGGTCGCCACGCGCACGATCGACGAGTTGCACATCCGACCGGGCGACATCGAGGCGCTCCAGGCGTTGCCGGTCGGGGAGGTCCTCGCCGCGAAGCCTGACCTCAGCGACGAAGCGCAGGCCGGTATCGCCGGGTTGCCGTGGCAGCCCGTCATCGACGGGGATGTGTTGCAGGGACCACCGATCGACGTGGTCGCCACGGGAAGCGCGGCTGGTGTGCACCTCCTGGCCGGCACCAACCAGCACGAGATCACATTGTTTCAAGTGCTCGACCCGACCATCGCCACGCTCGACGACGCCGCGATCGTCGATCGGCTTCGGGCGTTGGTGACCGACCCGGCTGGACTGTTGCGCACCTACCGGGCGGTGACACCGGACGCAACCGCGAAACAGCTGTGGTCGGCGCTCGCGACCGACGGCGTGTTCCGCATGCCGGCCGTTCATCTCGCCGAAGCACAAGCCCGGCACGGGCGAGCGTGGATGTATCGCTTCACGTGGGAGACGCCCGTGTTCGGCGGGGCGTTACGGTCGACGCACGCGTTGGAGATCCCGTTCGTGTTCGACACCCTTGCCCAGCCCGGCGCCGACAAGCTCACCGGTGACGGACCTGAACGGGCCGCGATCGCCGACGTCATGCACCGTGCCTGGATCGAGTTCGCCCGTACCGGCGATCCCGGCTGGCCTGGCTACGAGGTGCCCAGCCGAGCGACGATGCGTTTCGACCGGGAGAGCGGGGTGCTCGACGACCCCGACGGCGCCCAGCGCCAGGCCTGGGAGGCAGCAAATGCCTGAAATGCCCGATTAGGTCGCAATTATCTGGTCGGGGCGTCAAACGAAGTGCCTTGAGGTCGTCGGCGCGCTTGCCGAAGTGCACATATGACCCCACTCAGTGAAGTCACGGACGCGTCTGACGGCGTCGTTGCCCTCCTCCTCGACGATCTCGCACCCCCTCGTCTCGGGACGCTCCTCAAAGGCGCACGCAAACAAGGTTCGCGGACCCGCCGCGAGGTCGCCGGCCGAACCGGCACGACACCGGCCGAGCTCCGCCGCTACGAACGCGGCGACATGCCGGTGCCCGCGCACGTCATCGCGGCGCTCGCGGAGTGCTACGGCGCCGACCTCACGTCGCAGCTCGCGGCCCGCTCGCCGATCGACGTCGACGCGAAACGGATCGTCGTCGGAACCGAAGTGGCGCTGCTTGAGGGCGACGGCGACGTGCTCCAGGAGTACGCCGACCTTGTCCAGCGGGTTCGGGACTCCCAGCCCGGCGACCCGATCGCCCTGCGCGCCGGCGACCTCGTCGCGCTGTCACGCGCGCTCGGTCACGAGACTGACGTCATCGAAGCCCGCATCGTCGAGCTCCTCGGATGTACCCGCCGCGAGGCACGCTCTCTGCACGCCGAGATACTGCGCCGCAAACTGGTCGTCCCCGTCGCGGGTCTCGTGACCGGCTTGGCCGTGGTCACCGGCGTCGGAGTTGCCGCCGCGGCAACCGGTTCCAGCCACGCGGCCCCCGCACATCACGCGACGACACACACCGCGGGCGCAACGACGCACACGGGTAGCCCACCTCCGAACACCGCCGCCCCGACGTCGGTCACACCGACGACAGACGCACCGGCCCCATCCGTCGCGCCGGCACCGCCGGCGCCCGCGACTGCGGCGCCGATCGACGGCTCGACAACCGTCGAGGCCGCGCCCACGACCGAACGTCCGTCGACAACGCAGGCTCCGGACCCCGAGGCGCCGACGGTGTCACCGGCCGTCTCTCCCCTGCCGAGACCGGTGATCACCACCGACACGACACCGATGTCGATACCCGCCCACGAAACCGTCACCATCATTCAGCCGTAGTGCCGCGTCGGGCTCGTGCTCGACCGGGAACGTGGCCCCTGCTGCGTTGACCTTGCGGCTCAAGATCGATCGCAACGGGCTCGACGTCCCTCTCCCGCCAAATGTTGCCGGGGCGCCGCACTTAGCTGAACAGGTGCCACGCCTTCTCCCGGACGAAGGCCCGCACGCCTGACTCCGACATCGACGTTCCGAGGCCGGAGTGGCGCCGACCTGACCAGGGCAGCCGTACGCACGAGCGGTCCGCCGCGTTCCAGTAGGCATTGCCGACGTCGAGCCCGGCGAGCAGACGCTGCGCCCGATCACGATCCGACGTGAACACTGCAGCGCCGAGACCGAACTCTGTGTCGTCCATACGCACTGCTGCTTCTGCGTCGTCGCGCACCCGCGCGACTCCGATCACCGGACCGAAGGTTTCGTCGCGCATGAGGGCGGAATCGTCAGGAACGTCCACGACAACGGTCGGTGCGAACCAGTTGCCGGGCCGCTCGATGCGCGCACCGCCACACAGCACGTTCCCGCCGCGCTGCGCGGCGTCGGCCACCTGAGACTCCAAGAGCTCGACTTGCTCGGCGCGTGCGAGCGGCCCCACGTCGGTCGCGTCGTCGGTCGGGTCGCCGACGCGGTAGTCCGACACCACCTCGACGAGCGCGGCGACGAAGTCACTCCAAATCGCCTCGTGCACGTAGACCCGCTCGGTCGCGCTGCACGACTGACCCCCGTTATAGAACGCGCCTTCGGCGATGGCGAGCGCCGCACCTTCGGCATCCACATCGTCGCAGACGTACGCGGCGTCCTTGCCGCCCATCTCGAGCTGGACTCGCAGCAACCGTTCGGCGGCCGCGGCCGCGACGCGTCGACCAGTCGCATACGAACCGGTGAAGCAGACCATGTCGATGTCGGCATCGACGAGCGTCGCGCCGGTCGGACCGGCACCGACGATGGCGTGGACGACGTCGACCGGCACCCCCGACCGGTGCATAAGATCGACGAGCCGTAACCCGGTGAGCGTGGCGTACTCCGAAGGTTTGTAACACACTGCGTTGCCGGCGAGCAGTGCGGGAACGATCGAGTTCAGTCCGACGAAATAGGGATAGTTCCACGCGCTGATGTGCGCGACGACGCCGACCGGTTCGTAGGTGATGCGCTCCTGCAACGCGTCGGAGTTCGTGACCACTCGCGACGCGACGACCTCGCCAACATGGTCGATGTTCCAGTCGATACGTTCGAGCACCGCGCGCACTTCGTTGCGCGATTGTCGGATCGGCTTGCCCACCTCGCCGGTGGTCAGCTGAGCGAACTCCTCGACCTCGTTGTGCAACATGGTCCGGAAGTTTCCGAGCGTTGCGGCCCGCTCGGCGTACGGGCGGGCCGCCCACGCCGGTTGTGCCGTCCGGGCGCGGGCGGTCTTCTGTGCGATCTCGCCCGCCTCGGTGATCGCGACCGACCGGACGATCAGGCCGGTCGCTGGGTTGCGGACCTCGAGTGAATGGGCAAGTGCGATCGGTTCCGGTTCGCGATCGGCGACCGTCCGAGGGAGGGTGACGGTCGCCACGTCCGACGACGTCTCCGCGACCGGTGCTCGACCGTCCGGCGTGGTGGCGGTGTCGACCGGCGCGAGGAGCTGGATCCAGCGTGCCTCCTTTTGGCCGGGTCGCCGTTCGAGTTTTCGGACCATGTCGGCGTCGGTGAGGCGGGCCAACGCATGCTCGACGTCGGCCAACGAGCGGAACGAATGCCACCGTTCGGTCCGCTGTTTGAGCTCTCCCGGTGTCTGCGCACCGCGGAGCAACAGCACGCCGAGCAGTGTCGATTCCGGCCTATCGAGACCGAGTGCTTCCTCGGCGACGTGGCGATACTTCGTGACGCGTTGGCCGGTCGACTTGACTCGACGCGTCAGCTCCTTGGCGCGCAACGAGTCGAGCGCCGCTTCGACGACGGTCTCCGAATACAGGACGATCGGTTCGCGGTTCGTCGACTGGTTGCATGCGGTGACGACCGCGTTCAGCGACAGCGGATAATTGTCGGGTGTCGTGACCGACTTCTCCATGAGGCAGCCGAGTACGCGAGCTTCCTCCGGGCTGAGTGAGACGATCGACATCGTGGCGTGGTGTGTTGCGGCCGGTCAGCCGAGGACCAGCTCAGCGATGGTGGCGAGCTGTGCGGGAGCCCCCGACACGATCATCGTCGTGACCGCTGACTCCCGCCACTGCTCGAGGTCGTCGCGGATCTTGTCCAACGGGCCGATGAGCGCGACGTCTTGGACGAGTTGGAGTGGCACCGCGGCGGCGGCTTCGTCCTTCCTGCCTTCGAGGTAGAGGTTTTGGACGTGCCGGGCTTCGTCCATGTAGCCCATACGTACGAACACCTCGTTGTGGAAGTTGACTTCCCGTGCGCCCATCCCACCGATGTAGAGCGCAAGCGCGGGACGGTACAAGTTTGCGGCGGTCTCCACGTCGTCAGCGACGATGACCGGTACGTGACATGCGACTTCGAAGTCGGCGGCGGTGCGTCGGCTGTCGGGCCGCGCGAATCCGTTGGCGAGCGCATCACGGTAGAAACCGTCGGAGCGGGGCGCGTAAAACATCGGAAGCCAACCATCGGCGATCTCGGCGGCGAGCGCGACGTTCTTCGGACCTTCCGCGGCCAGGTAGATCGGCAGGTCGGCGCGCAAGGGGTGCGTGATCGACTTCAGGGGCTTCCCGAGCCCGGCTCCGTTCGGATTTGGGAGTTGATAACGGTCGCCCTTGTATTCGACCGGAGCTTCACGAGCCAGCACCCGCCGGATGATCTCGACGTATTCGCGGCTACGTGCCAGGGGGCGCAGGTAGTCGTCGCCGTACCAGCCTTCGACGACCTGCGGACCCGACGCCCCGAGCCCGAGGACGAAACGACCACCCGAGAGATGATCGAGCGTCAGTGCGGCCATCGCCATCGCGGTCGGTGTGCGCGCCGAGATCTGGCAGATCGACGTACCGAGCTTGATGCGCTCCGTCGCGGCGCCCCACCATGCCAACGGCGTCAGCGCGTCGGAGCCGTAGGCCTCGGCCGTCCAGCACGAATCGAAGCCGAGCCGTTCGGCGGCCGCGAGGCCCTCGGGTACACCCGACGGTGGACCTGCACCCCAGTAACCGATCATGTATCCAAGTTTCACGGGCCGCACCGTAGTCGGGCTCTACCCTGCACCGATGGGCGACGACGGGCATGTGATGCGTCTGGCGAATCCCGGCGACGTTGCCGACGTTGCCGGGGAAGGTATTCGACAGCACCGGTTCCGGGCTCCGCCCGGCGCGACGACGGTGCTGGTCGTGCGCCACGGCGAGTCGGCGCCGGAGATGCCGAACCGGCGGTTCGCGTTGCGCGACGGGCACGGCGACCCCGAGCTGCATCCGGTCGGCATCCGCCAGGCGGAACTGCTCGCCGATCGGCTCGAACACGAACCTATCGCCGCGATTTACGTCACGACGTTGCGTCGCACGCACGAGACGGCCGCGCCGCTCGCCCGACGTCTGGGGATCACACCGATCGAGGAACCCGACCTGCGCGAGGTGTTCCTCGGAGAGTGGGAAGGCGGGATCTTTCGGTCGCGCGCCCTGAACAACGATCCGGTGTTTCAGGAGATCTTCCGCCAGGAGCGTTGGGACGTGATTCCTGGTGCTGAGCCGCTCGGCGACTTCGACGCTCGAGTCTGGCGCGGTTTCGAGCGCATCGTCGCCGCCCATCCCGACGAGCAGGTGATGGTCGTCGCGCACGGCGGCGTGATCGGTCATCTGCTGCACCGCGTGACCGATTCGCGCCGGTTCGCGTTCTCGGTGGCTGACAACGCCTCGATCAGCGAAGTCGTCGCCGGACCCGATCGGATCGTGCTCCGCCGCTACAACGACGTCTCCCACCTCGTGTCGCTCGACACCGAGTTATAGGGCTCCGGCAACCGCGGCGAGCGCTCCCACCAGGGCGGCGCAGTCGCTGGTGGTTTTGCGGACGCGGGGCGGCAACTCGATCTGCACACCGCCGAGGCGCGTCCGATTCACCGGATTGCGCGGGTGCACGCCGCGCAGATGGGGCGGGATCCGGTCGAGGTCGTCGATCCAGCGATACCCCGGCAAAACGTCGCGAAGGAGTGCTGCGAGGTGGCCGGCGAGCACCCGGTTGGAACCGCCGAGCAGGCCGGTGATCCAGCGATCGTCGTCGCCGCGCAGTCCGCCGAAGCCGTGGACCGACACCACGCGCTCCACGTGTTCGACGAACGCGACGAGCGCATCGGATTGTGACGGGTCGAAGGCATGCGACGGGACATGCCAGCGCATGTCGCTCGGTTGCAACACCGCATAGATCGACGCGTTCGACGCGACGGCCGCGGCCTGCGCGATTTCTGCGGTGCCGGCTTCGAGCCCGCCGTGGAGGGCCAAGAACCCGAACGACGATCCCAACACACAGCGCTCCTGCACTCCTGGGGTGGCGAGCAGCTGGTCAAGCATCCGGGGCGATCAGTCGCGCTTAGCCGTTGACGAGCAGGTCGCGGAACGGCGTATCCCGTTGCGGGCCTGGCTCCTTCGCCAGTCCGAGGACCCGCTCGCCGAGAATGTTGCGCTGCACCTGGTCGGTTCCACCGTAGATGGACGGTCCGGGCGAGAAGAGCGTCACCTCTTGCACGAGTCCCTGGCCGGGCGTGTTGGTTCCCATCACCATGCCGTGCGCACCGATGATCTCGTTCCCGACCTCACGCTGAAGCCGCAACAGATCGCTCATCATCAGCTTCGCGATGTTGGGTTCGCCGCCGGTACGTTGGCTCGGCGTCTTGGCCCGCAGCGCGGAGTACCGGCCGATCTGTTGGAGCGTGTAGAGCTGGGCGAGCTTCTGTCGGATCGGACGTTCGGTGTTACGGCCGAGCTCCTTGGCGATCGACATCAACCGCTGCGCGGCGGCCATTCCTCCGCCGCCGGTCCCTCCGGTGCGGAACTGGCCGACATGATCGCCGACCCGGTCTCCCAACTGGCCGGCGATCGGGCCTGGGAACGCGTTGCCCGCGCCACCCGATCCGCCGGTACCCAGACCGGTACGTTCCGCCATCAGCGTCGTGTTCGCGGCCGCCCATCCGTTGTTGAGGCCGCCGATCATGTCGTCGTCGTGGACGCGCGCGCCGTCAATGAACACTTCGTTGAACAGCGCGCGGCCTGTCATTTCGCGTAGGGGCCGGATCTCAACACCGGGCTGGGTCATGTCGAAACGGAAGTAGGTGATGCCTTTGTGTTTCGGAAGGTCCACGTCGGTCCGGGCAATCAGCATCCCGACGTTGCTCTGTTTCGCGGTCGAGGTCCACACCTTCTGTCCGGTGACGATCCACTCGTCGCCGTCTTTGACCGCGCGCGTCGTGAGGCTCGCGAGGTCGGAACCCGCGCCGGGCTCGGAGAACAGCTGACACCATGCGTCTTGACCGGAGAGGATACGGAAGAGGTCTTCTTTGTGCTGACGGTCGTTGCCGTGCGCGACGATCGTCGGCGCCGCGAGCAGGTAACCGAGACCGGCGGGAGGCCCGACCGCGCCGTGCGCCGAGATCGTTTCGTTCACGGCCATCGCGAGGTCGCGTGTCCATCCCTTGCCCCAGCAGTCCTCAGGGAATGTGGGCGCCGCGTACCCGGATCGAGCGAGGATGTCCCACCATTCGGCGACACTCAGGTCGGGATTCCAGTTGTCCTCTAGCCACTGCTTCACTTCCGTGCGGACATCCTCGACACTCAGTGCTGACACGGCCTGGCTCCTGCTCACGCGCTCATTCCCGGACGACGGCAGCGTACTCTCCGACGCCATGGCCACAGACATGAGCCTCAGTGAGATGCACGACTTCGCCGACGACGCCACGCAGACCGCCAAGCTCGCGGTCGTGGGCTCGTGCGCGCCCCGCACGTCGAGTCGATCGGGTTCGTCGGAGACGGCAGGGTCGCGCGCTGCGTCGAGGACAAGACTCCGCCCTTCTGATTCGTGATGATGAACGCAACGCTGAGCAGAGCGCAGACGTCGACGAGATGCGCACGTCGGCCACCCGTATCGGCAGCTGTTCGCTCGGTGCCGAGCACGCACAGGTCTGCGGTCGACGCAACGCCGGCCCCGACAGACGGCGACGGCGTGTACCCCCGATGCGCGTTGCCTGGCGCGCCGACATGAAGGAGTAATTCGGTATGGACTTCAAGCTCGAACTCGCCGTAGTTCCTGTCTCCGATGTCGAGCGCGCCAAGACGTTCTACACGGAGCGCGTCGGCTTCAACCTCGACGTCGACCACCGTGGTGGCGACACCTTCCGGGTCGTGCAGATGACCCCGCCTGGCTCGTCGTGCTCGATCACGATCATGTCGCCTCCGAGTGATGCGCCCGGCTCGCTTCACGGCCTTCATTTGGTCGTCTTCGACATCGAGGCGGCCCGCGCCGAGCTCGCCGGACGCGGAGTCGACGTGAGCGACTACTTCCATTTCGAGCCAACCGGTCAGGTCGCGGGTCTTGCTCCTGGACGCGCCGATTACGACTCGTTCTTCTCGTTCAGCGACCCTGACGGCAACAGCTGGCTCGTCCAAGAGGTCGCGTCGCCGGGGTAGCTAGTGCAACAGCTCAAGCACCCGCTCGGAGGGCCGCGCGATGACGGCGCGGTCACCGACGAAGACAACTGGTCGTTGCATGAACTCGGGATGCGCGAGCAGGACGTCGATCACCTGCTCGCGGGTCGTGACCGCGGTCTTCGGAATTCCTAATACTTTGAACTTGTCGTCGTCGGTGCGCACCAGCGTTTTGGGCTCGTCGTCGATGGCGTCGAGGATCCGCTCGATGGTTGCCCGGTCGGGCGGCGTGTCGAGGTACCGCACGACGTCATAGTCGACGCCGCGCGTGTCGAGGATCTCGAGCGCGCCCCGCGACTTCGAGCACGCCTGGTTGTGGAACACGGTGACGTCACTCATTCGGCTCCGACCTCCGGCCCGCGAGCGCCGCAACGACGGTTCGTCACGGTCGTTGCGCCGCCAGAACTTGCGCGTGTGCTGGCACAGAACCTATCCCGCGAGTGCGTCGCCGAGCATCTGGAGGTATTCGGCCCTGGTCACATCGACTGCGCCCAGCGTCTTGAGGTGCGGTGTTGTCCACTGCACATCGAACAGCGCAGCTCCGTCGAGGCGGAGAAGCTCGGTCGCGGCCCAGCACGCAACCTTCGACGCGTCGCTGATCCGATGGAACATCGACTCGCCCGCGAACAATCCGCCGATCCGCAATCCGTAGAGGCCACCGACGAGCTCGTCACCGCGCCACGTTTCGACACTGTGCGCCCAACCTTGGTCGTGTAGATGCGTGTAGGCGACCACGAACGATTCGTCGATCCAGCCGTGCGGGCGACCCGGATCGGCACAGGCGCGCATGACTGCTTCGAACGCGGTATCGATCCGCACCTCGACGCGCGCGATCGCCGGACGCAGCGACCGGCTGACATGGAAGCCGTCGAGCGGGATCACACCGCGCGGATCGGGCGACCACCACGCCAGCAGTCCCTCCGCCCGCATGGGGAACAGCCCACGCCGGTATGCGTCGAGCACGGTGCCTGGCTCGAGGTCGCCGCCCACCGCGATCACGTCGTCGTCGTCGACCGCAGGATCGGGCAGCTCCCAGCGCGACGGCGGCGGCTCGATGGGCACGACCCGAGAATCGCGCGCGCCGTCGCGCCCGTGCACCTCGACCGCCAAATGAGTGCCGCTCTGCGCGTCGCTATGGGATCGTCATGCGGCGGCTGTCGTACTGTTGAGTTCTTCGCGATGCTCGCGGCGGTGGTGGTGATCGCGATGCTCGCCGGAGATCATGCCAGCAGGGCCCGAGCGATCTGACCGACCTGGATCTCGTCGGTGCCTGCGTAGATCTGCAGGACTTTGGCGTCGCGGGCGAACTGCTCGACCTCGTATTCGGCCATGTACCCGTTGCCGCCGAACAGCTGTACCGCCTCGAGCGCCACGTCGGTCGCGGCGCCCGCCGCGTACAGTTTCATCGCCGACGCCTCCGACAGGTTCATCGGCTTGCCGGCCTGCGAAGACTCGAGCACGCGGAACACGAGGTTCTCGACGTTGAGCCGCGCGACCTCCATCTTGGCGAGCTTGAGCTGGATCAGCTGGAACTCGCCGATCGGCTTGCCGAACTGCACTCGCTCCTTGGCGTACTTCACCGACAGTTCCAAGCACCGTTCGATGATGCCGAGCGCCATCGCGGCGACCCCGGAGCGCTCGATCACGAACGTCGCCTTCGACGCTTCCCGACCCTTGCCGCCACCGAAGGCCTCTTCGCTTTCGCCGAGCAGACGGTCGCGGCCGGCGCGCACGTCGTCGAGAAACAACATCCCGGTCGGTGACGAGTGCAACCCCATCTTGCGTAGCGGCTTCGACTGTTCGAGACCGGGCATGCCCTTGTCGAGCACGAACTGGACGACTTTACGGTCGGCCGGCGCGTTACCTTCGTCGAGCTTGCAGATGAACACGATCGTGTCTGCGTACGGGCCGTTGGTGATGAAGGTCTTCGAGCCGTTGAGGACGTATTCGTCGCCGTCGCGGCGCGCGGTCGACGCCATCTGACCGAACGCGTCGGATCCTGAGTTCGGCTCGGTGATCGCCCAGGCGCCGATCTTGTCCATCGTCAACAGGTCGCGGGCCCATCGGCGCTTCTGTTCGGTCGTCCCCTTCGACATCACTGCGGCCGCGGTCAGCCCGACCGACACCGCCATGGCGGTCACCATGCCCGGTGAACATTTGCAGAGCTCGATGATCGGCAACAACGTCAAGCCACCGGCCCCACCTTCCCGTTCGTTCGGTGCTTCGCGCGGCGCCCCATCGGCCATCAGGCGCTTGTCGAAGCTGTCGGCGGCCATCTGGTCCATGCCGAACGTCTTGTACAGCTTGCGCAGAAGGTCGTATGGAGGGAGGTCGCCGTGCTCCAACTCCTCCCGGTGCGGTCGGATTTCGGTGTCGACGAACGATCGCACCGCGTCCCGCACCATCTTCAGCTCTTCGGACCACTCGAACATCGCGCACGCTCCTGGTCGGGCGAACCGTCATCGTATTCGGGAACCGCCAATCTCCCGAGCGTCGCCAGCCGACACGGCGAAACCTCGACGTCTCCGTCGGCGTCGCAGTCGCGCCCAAACGAGGCGATGACCGTCAGGTCATCTCGACCGCCCTGTCCGACGGTGGCGGGCGCCTTCGACGACAGATGTCGACGTCAGCCGCAGACGAGTTCGACGTTGCCGGACGCGTGTGCTCGGGGCCGGGCGAGCAGACCGACGACGAAGGCGCGAATGTCGTCTGCAACGTCGCACCGTGCGCGTTGCAACGACGTCATTGCCGCGTCCGGCGAGGACGGGTCCGCCACGTCCGATCGGACTCAGAGGTCACCAGCCGAGCGGTCGACCTCGACGGGCGGCTGACCGCCGAACAGACCGATACGACACGGTCGCACCCAGCTCGTCGTCCGGCTCTGCGTCGCCGACCTGTTCGGTGTGGAACCGCAACCCGCCACGCGTCTTCGTGAAGTGGACACAGGCCTGCGTTCGCGACGTGCCGCAAGTCGGTCGAGATCGCGCCGATCACGTTCGTGTCGAGCGCGGCCGGTGCATCCGGACACGACACCGACGTCCCGCCACCGCGGCCCGGGCCCCGTCCGATCGCATGCCGGCACCATCGCATGTGCCGACACCGGGCGCGCCGACACCGGCCGCGTTGCGAAGCGGCCATCGGGTCGACGCTTCCATCCGGACCGGTCGCCTTCCGTCCGGGCGGACGGATCGAGGTGACGGCGACGTGGCCAGGCCGCGCCGCCCGCTCCCTGACGCGGTCCGCGCGACCGCGAATGCCTGCCTGCCGCCCTCCGCGACGGTCGAGTTCGCGGATCGCGACGCGTTTTAGTCGCCCCCGCGACAAGCCGATGCACAGGTTCGAACGGAGCGATGGAGCGGTCCGGGGAGGCACGGGAAATGGACGGGGGACACATCCGCGTGGCGCGGGCGTTACCGATCGACGCGGCGCTCGTCGGGGACGTACTGGTGCGTTTGCGCCGCGACACGGCCGGTTCGACGATGAGCTGGACGCTCGGCGATCGCGGTTCGGCTGAACTCGACGTCGACTTCTTCCCGGTGTTCTTTGGGTTCGTCTCCGAGACGGCCGGGCCGGCCTGGACCACGACCGCCCGCCTTTGGGATCCGCAAGCCGTCGCCGTCGTGCTCGCGGTCGTGGAGCTCAGCGCGGTCTCGACCGACACCTGTGAACTGACCATCCGACCGGATTTCCCGCTCACGCCCTGGTGGGCGGCGCACACGCCGGCGCTGGTCAAGCTCGCGACCAGCGCACTTGACGAGGTCGCCGAGGAGCTGCTCTGGCAGGCGACCCGGGACGGCGTCGCCGCCCGCCGCGTCAACTAGGCCAAATTTCGGGGCAGAGTTCACCGAACCGACGTACAACCGCCGCGGTTTGGCAATACAGCGCCACGAAGATGGACTCGGACGAGACGGCAAGACGGCCCCCTGGTTGGATCGGCGTCCGTCCGGCGGTCATCCGCACCCCCCTCCGGGTGCCCGCTTGCGCATGATGGGAGGGAGCGAGCCGCTCCCTCCCACGTGCACGAGTCGCGTGTCGCCGAGGGGCAGATCCGGCCCTCGACGCTCATGACCGCCCGCCGAGACGGCCGGAGGTCGTCGGGCCGCTCGATCAACGCATCGGGAGCGCGTCAGGCGAGATCGGAGCTGGCAGCAGAGTTTCGCCCATAAGGAACTCGTCGACGGCCGACGCGCACGAGCGGCCCTCGGCGATCGCCCAGACGATCAGGCTCTGGCCCCTGCCCATGTCGCCGGCGACAAACACGTTGGCCAGGTTCGTGCGAAACCGTACGTCTCGGGCGACATTGCCCCGTTCGTTGAGCTGGACGCCGAGCTGGTGAAGCAGGCCGTCGCGTTGCGGGCCGACGAACCCCATCGCGAGGAGGACTAGCTCACAGGGCAGCTCGAAGTCGGTGCCGTCGACCTTGTCGAAGGTCATGCGGCCGTCGGTGATCTTTTGTTCGACCTCGTGTGCCCGTAACGCGCGGACGTTGCCGTCGTCGTCGCCGAGGAAACATTCGGTGTTGACCGCGTATACACGTTCGCCTCCCTCCTCGTGTGCCGAAGACACCCGGTAGATCATCGGGTAGGTCGGCCACGGCATCGACTCGACGCGGACGTCGGGCGGGCGGGGCAAAATCTCGAATTGGTGGATCGTCGCCGCGTCCTGACGGATCGCGGTGCCCAGACAGTCGGCGCCGGTGTCGCCGCCACCGATGATCACGACGTGTTTGCCGTGCGCGCTGATCGGCGTTTCGGCGAGATCGCCTTCTTGCACGTGGTTGGACGGCGGAAGGTATTCCATCGCCTGATAGATACCGGCCAGCTCGCGGCCGGGTACCGGAAGATCACGCCAGGCGGTCGCGCCGCCGGCGAGCACGACGGCGTCGCAGCCGCGAATGTCGTCGGCCGGCACATTCACGCCGACGTTGGCGTTGACGTGAAACTGTGTGCCCTCCTCGCGCATCTGCGCGACGCGCTGGTCGAGGTGTCGTTTCTCCATCTTGAACTCGGGAATGCCGTAACGCAGCAGCCCTCCCACCCGGTCGGCGCGCTCGTATACCGCGACGTCGTGGCCGGCGCGGGTGAGCTGTTGCGCGGCGGCGAGACCGGCAGGTCCGGAACCGACCACCGCGAC
>JBKQIY010000243.1:0-26049 GCA_052148155.1 Acidimicrobiia bacterium
GGCCGCGGCCGCCGCCAGCTCTACCCAGCTGCGCGCGGTGGAAGGTGAGTTGAGGCAGCATCAAGGCTCGGCCGCTCAGCGTTCCGAGCTCGTACTCCTCCACGCGCCGAGCACGAGCACGCCGAGAGGAACACGACGCTGGCTCGAGCCTCGTCGAGTGGATCGGCATCATCACGTTCGCACGGACCGTTCCGGCGATTACGACCGCGTTGCGAGACTGCTCGTCGGCCGAGGGGTTGGTGTCGTGTTCAGCGGTGGCGGCGCACGCGGTATCGCGCACGTCGGGGTATTACAGGCCCTGTTGGAACACGAAGTCACGATCGACGCAACCGCCGGCGCCAGCATCGGTGCGATCGTCGCCGGCGCGGTGGCGCGCGGCGATCATCCGGACGCGGTCGCCGCGCAGATCCGCGCCGCGGTTGTCGACCGGTCGCCTGTCGATCTCACGTTCCCGAGCGTCTCGTTCGCGGCTGGCGGGCGTGTTACACGCCACATCAAAGAAGGCGCGCAGGGACTCGACCTCGAAGACACCTGGCTCAACTTCTTGTGCGTCTCCACGAACCTCACCCGAGGTGCCCTCGAGATCCACCAGCACGGACAGGCGTGGACCGCGGTCCGATCCAGCTTCTCCGTGCCCGGCTTGTTCCCGCCGATGCGCAACGAAGCAGGCGACGTGCTCGTCGACGGCGGCATCCTCGACAACATGCCCGTGGCTCCCTTGCGCACGGCGCACTCCGGCATCACCGTTATCGCCATCGACGTCGGTGCGCGACGCGACTTCATCTCGAGTGATCTACCGGACAGCGGCGTCGTCTCCGGATGGCGCTTCCTAGCGAGCAACCTTCGCCAACGATCACTCGACAACCTCACCACCCTGCCCCGCGTCCTGATGCGCCTCACAGAGTTGGGATCCCTCGGCGACGACGACCACGGCGAGTGCTATATCCGCCCCGCGCTGGCAGGAGTGGGCCTGCTCGACTTCGACAAGTTCGACCAGCTCATCGAAATGGGACAGCGTGACGCCGGTCCCATCCTGGACGCCTGGCTCGCGTCAGGCGCGCCGTCCCACCTTCGCTGACCCCGAACCACTGCAGCGCGCCCTCCCTCGAAGAAGAGGCTCACGACTAACTCAACCGCCGGCGAATAGCACGCCGCGCGGGCGCGAGGAACGCACACGCGACGACTGCGCCCGTCGATCAGAAGAAGCTCGCCGCTAAACGCCGGAAGACAGATGGGACCCGTCCGGCCACCCCTCACGTCGAACGAAGTGACCCTCCCTTGACTGACAATAGAAGCGTCACTTCCGGCGGCCGTTTCCAGCCTAAACGTCTGAAGCAGCCAGTCCGGTGGGCGCTTGAGCGATGAGCCTGTTGGCTCACCAGTGGTCGTGTCACCCGCGGAACTACCGACGAGTAACACCGAAGGCATCGGGGATGTCCGTCAGGAACCAGTTGTAGCGCGATACTTCGCCCATGCCGACATTCCAGTACATGACGAAGGAAGACGAGGTCTGGAGTCAGGCCGACGCCTCATCATGCGAACGCGAAGGCGACACGATCCACCTCATCGACATGGTCGACGTTGAAGGCAACAAGATCGCCCGTTACACGGTCGACATCCATGACGTCGTTGAACTCCCCGACGTCTGACACGACGGCCTCGTGCCGCTGGTCTCGGCCAGCGCAATGCTGCGAGGCATGGAACGGTCTTGCACCTGCGATCACGACTACGTTCACCACACCGAAAATAATGGCGCCAATCACGCGGTACTTGGCGGCGTGCGAGTCCAGCAAACACGGTGTCATCCGAGCCAAGACCGGAAACACGAATGCGATCACCGTGACCGGCCTCACACCAGGCAAGACCTACCGGTGCATCGTCAAAGCCACCAACGGGCGCTGACCGGGCCAGCCTCCTGCGCATCTGCGAGAGCGAGCGCCGGAACCAATACAACGACGTTTCCGGGGGTCGGTTTCGTTTGGCTCCCCGAAACGCGTACGCTGCAACGGCCGCACCGAGGACAGATGCTGGCCGCGCCCGCGCCAGGAGGCCTCCTACGATGTATCAGCAGATTGTTGTCGGGACCGACGGATCACCCGGCGCCGATGTTGCCGTTGACGCCGCCATTGAACTCGCCCGCCTCACGGGCGCCACCCTGCACGTGGTCCACGCGTACCGGATCGCGCGAACGTCGCAGGCCGTGGCGACGCGCCAGACCGGCATCCCGCAAGCCGACCGCGTCGATCCCGCCGATGTCAAACGTAACGAAGCCCAGCGCATCTGCGATCAAACCCTCGAACGAGCCGGCCACGCCGGCGTCCGCACGAAGGCACACTGCGTCGCCGCTGATCCCGCCGACGCCATCCTGAAAGTCGCCGAAGACACAGCAGCGGACCTGATCGTCGTCGGTAATCGCGGGATGTCCGGCGTTCGCCGACTCGTACTCGGAAGCGTCCCTAACCGACTATCGCATCACAGCCCCACGAGCATCCTCATCGTCAACACCACCCCAGCGGGTATGCCAGCATCAACGCGAGACGTCGGACTCGGCACTGCGGACGGGCGACCCTGACCCTCTAACCCGCAGCCGCGACTTCGACCTGAATCCCCGTTGCCGGACGGGGGCAGGCGACAATCGCGAGCACGGTAACGGCGCCCGACCGCCAACTCGCGGGTGCTGCCTCATTCCAGCGTCACCACGATCGCGTCCTGGTCGTGGACCTCATCGACCTTGTCAACCTCGCCGAGTGTCTTGAGGCGCGGTCGGACCATTACGGAGCCCCGAGGTTCGCGGCATGCGCCCCCGACAGGTCCACACGCCCATGAGGTCCACCGCCCCAAACAACGAGATCATTCGACGACGACTGGCGCACCCGGTTCGCTCGCGGCGCCTGGCGGTACTGTGGGCCCGTTGGGCGCTCGGTCGCGAACCTTCATAGGTCTCCCGATCGGGCAGCTGCTCAATGCGTTCGAACGAAGCGGATATTAGGAATTCTCTAACACGAAGCTGCTAGCTGTGTTCGGGACAAGGGGCTCCCGATGCCAGATCGTGATGATCTCGATCTGTCGTGCGAGGGGGGCTTCGATGTGGGGTTTCGGCGGACACTCGATATTGGCCGTGACCCGGTCGCGTCCACGGCGGCGAGCGCGATCGCTTGCGCGGGTAATGGTTCCGTTCGTCGTGCTGGCGAGCGTGATGGTGGCCGGACAAATGGCGGCCGACGCGTCGACGCCGACAGCCATGCTCGGGAACACCAGCGCGACCACGGGCGGCCGTGACAGCATGCTGTCGGTCTTCTACGCCCCGTTCGATGGCTTCAGACCGTAGCTCGAGTCGTACTCGTCGGCCTGAGACGCGGCTGGAAGCAAATGCGCCTCGCGTAGGAGGCCACGCGGCATGCGATCCTCACCGGCCAGTCCGACGAGGACCCCGGCGGGTCGGCTGCGTCGGCTGCGTCGTTCGCTGGGATGCACACCCGCATCGTCGGCTGGCTTGACGACATCGGCATGGCGTCATAGCTCGGACTCGAGACGAGGGTAGTCCTATTTGAAAGGCGACGAGAGCCGATGCACACGACCTCCGCGATTCGGTACCGCGTCTTCGTCGGCGACAGCTAGGGTCCGCCCCAGGTTAGTGCGCGCGGTGTAGTGTGGGTTTGTGGATGTGTCGGTCGAGGAGTTGAGCGAGTTCTTCGAGGTTGTGTTGCCACATTTGAATGAGATGCAGTCGCGTGTGGTTGTGGGTGCGATGGCGTGGGTGTTGGGTCGGGGCGGGAAGACCGCGGTGGCGGACGCGTCGGGAATGTCGCGTAATACGGTGATCAAGGCGGCGGGTGAGGTCGAGGCGGGGATTGCGCCGTCGGATCGTCAGCGAGCGCCGGGCGGTGGGGACAGGCCAGCGATTGAGAAGCAGCCGGGCTTGTTGGAGGCGCTCGATGGGTTGGTGTGGCCGGGCACGCGTGGGACGCCGATGTCCGCGTTGCGTTGGACATTGAAGTCGACGTACGAACTCGCGAGCGAGTTACGGGAGCGTGGGTTTCGGACGTCGGCGGAATCGGTCCGTCGGTTGTTGCATCAGATGGGCTATTCGTTGCAGGCCACCGCGAAGCAGAACGAGGGCGCAGCGCATCCTGATCGTGACGACCAGTTCGGGTATCTGAACGGGCTCGTCGGCGAGTTCTGCGCGGCGGGTGAGCCGGTGATCAGTGTCGACACGAAAAAGAAAGAACTTCTCGGGAACTACAGCAATGGTGGGCGTGAATGGCAGCCGGCTGGTGAACCGACGCGTGTGAAAGTGCACGACTTCGCGGACCCGGAACTCGGCGAGTATGCGAAGGCGATCCCGTACGGGATCTACGACGTCGCGAACAACGAAGGCTGGGTCAACGTCGGCGAGACTGCCGATACTGCCGAGTTCGCGGTCGAGTCGATCCGACGTTGGTGGAACACGCTCGGGAACACCCGGTTCCCTGACGCCACACGATTGTTGATCACCGCGGACGCGGGAGGTTCGAACGGCTACCGGGTCCGGGCCTGGAAATGGCACCTCGCGAAGTTTGCAGCCGAGACCGGCTTGGAGATCACGGTCGTGCACTACCCGCCCGGCACGAGCAAGTGGAACAAGATCGAGCATCGCCTGTTCAGTTTCATCTCGATCAACTGGCGTGGCAAACCACTCACCGACATTCGCACCGTCATCGAACTCATCGCCGCAACGACGACCACAGCCGGTCTCACCGTCCAAAGCACCTACGACCCGAACTGGTATCCGACCGGCACCAAGATCACCAACGCCGACTACGCCACGATCCCGCTCACACCACACGAATGGCACGGCGAATGGAACTACACCATCGCGCAATCAAACGCGCGGTGAGCCCTAACCGTCCAGCACACGTATTTCGAAGAGTCAGAACCGTTCGTAGACGACGCGGATCACAGCTATACCGACGGTGATGTCCCGATCGAACATCGTCGGAGTTACGAATGGAACCATGCCATCGGCGAGACAGTGACGTCGCTCATCCGTCACGGACTTCGTTTGGAGTGGCTGGTCGAGCATGACTGGACCGTGCGGCAACGGTTCCCGTGGCTGATCCCCAACGCCGATGGCAACTGGACGACGCCGCCCCACATGTCACGCCTGCCGTTGACGTTCAGTCTCCTCGCAAGCCGTCCGCAACAAGACTACGACGGATGACGATTCGCTCCGGGCTTGGTGTGTGACTGTCGGCAGTGCGCTCGATGTAGATGTCGTGGGGCGACATACTGGCGTCAGTGCCCAACTATCCGAAGATCCCGTTTGACCTCGACGGTTATGTGCAGCGCGTTCGAGCAGCAGCCGGTCCAGGGTCGCGTTTCATACGTTCGATCATCGCGGGAAGCGGATATATCCATCTCGTCATCTTGAGCCAATTCCTCCGATCTCGCCCGGGTCACCCGTCGCGATGATGTAGTCGAAGACCTTAGCGCCGTATTGGTCGATTTCGTCCCACGACAACGGACAAGAAATATCGGAGGCTGCCGAGCGTTGCCATGACGCTCGGCAGTACGCGGCGCGGTCGAAGTGCGTACGTATCCGCTCGGTGACCGGATCCACTCGAACATTGCTGTCCTCGCGGCGGACGAGCGTGACCATTTAGGCCTCTCGGTCGGGTTGACCTGAGCACGGGCAGCACAGTTCGGCAGCGACCGTTGGAGTCGTGACGGGACGACTTGCATGGCATCGTACGCTTTGGACGTGTTCGAGCTTTTCACCGATCGGTCGCGACGAGTTGTGGTCCTCGCTCAGGAGGAGGCACGGCTCCTGAACCACGACTACATCGGGACCGAACATTTGCTGCTCGGTGTCGTTCACGAGGGCGAGAGCACCGCGGCGATCGCGCTCCGTCGAGTCGGCCTGACACTGCAAGAAGCACGAGCGGCGGTCGAGGCGTTTGTCGGACGGGGTGAAGCATCCGAGTCGGCGGCGACTCGGTTTAGGTCGGGTGCGAAGACGGCGCTGGAACTGGCGTTGCGAGAGGCAACGCATCCCAGTGTGGCCGCTCCGCAAGAGCGAGCGGCGAAGGCAGGTCGAGGTGTGCGCCCATGGTTGCGTCGAGTAGCGAGAACAAGAGACGACATCTGCCCTGAACACATTCTGTTGGGGCTCATCGAAGAAGGTGGCGTTGCGGTCGAGGTGCTTGATCACATCGGTGTCGATCTTGCCGAGATACGTCAAGCCGTCATCGACGAGATGCGGAACGATCGCAACACCGACGAAGAGCGCGGCGACGCCCATGAACGGTGACGGTTCCGGCGATGCAGAAGATTCGCGGCCGGTCGTCGTGACTACCCGAGAGGCGTGGCGGATTGCGGTCATTCTGGGGGCGGTCGCGGTGTTCGTCGTGATGTTCGTCTTCGTGAGCTTTCTCGGCCACGCCTTCGGGACCGGCGGCAATCATTGGTTTACTCCGACCGGCAACAGTGTTGTGATGACGTCATACGGTCCAGACACGCGAGGGCACGTCGAGATTCGAGGATCTGTTCACAACAACACTGCGACGCCTGCCGACTACGTCGTCGACGCGACGGTGCAGAACCAGTTTGGTGTGGCGGTCGCTGACGGCAACGCAGCACTTTGGAACGTCGCCGCTGGCACGACGGTGCAGTGGCAGGCTCCCACCAAGGTGAGATTCGAGCCTGGTACGACGTGCCAACTCGAACCAGCGCTTTTCATTCACCTGCCTCGGTCATAGCGGACAGCGCAACTTTCGTCGCGAGTAGGCGTATGTCAGCCCACGAGACACGACGTCACGGCTGTGCTCTACGCGTGACCAGACGTCCGTACCGGTCGCCAACACGGCGTTGAACGTTGCGGTGGCACTCGCACGGCGATCGGCGGCAGTACCCGAACAATATTACCCGATCGGAAAAGCTTCGCCTCGTAACTGCGGAAAGAACGTGCGCGCCGGAAGGGTGGAGTGTTGCGTTCGTATCCGGACGGCGAATATAGGCGAGTCTTGAAGGGTTGTTGCCGTAAGCTCATGTTGGCCGTGACTGGCGCTGCGGGTGGAGTACCACCGGGGAGCGGTCTCGACGGGTGTCGTCGAATTACAGCCGTGCGCCTGGGCAATCGTTTTCGATCCCGGGAGGTACACCCGCATGGCGAGCACTGCAGCGTTGATGTCGGGCACCGAGTTGGCGAAGGACATCGTCACTCGCTGTCGCGAACGGTCAGCCGAGGTCACCGCAAAACGGGGACGTCGTCCTTGCTTGGTCGCGGTGCTGATCGGTGCTGACCCGGCATCGGTCACCTATGTGCAGATGAAGCAGCACCGATGCGCCGCCGCGGGGATCGAATCCCGCTCCGTCGGTCTATCCGAGCAGGCCACGACCGCAGCGGTCGTCGCGGCGGTTGCAGACCTGTCGCAGGATGCCGGAGTAGACGGAATCCTCGTGCAGCATCCGGTTCCTCCACAGGTTGACGAGCGGGCCGTGTTCGAGGCCATCGACCCGGCCAAGGATGTTGATGGTGTGACGATGCACTCGTTCGCGGCGATGGCGTTCGGTCGCGACGGCTTCTCCTCGTGCACGCCGGCGGGGATTATCAGGCTGCTCGACGCCTACGACGTGACCCTCGACGGCGCGCACGCCGTTGTGATCGGCCGAAGTCCGATCCTCGGCAAGCCCGTGGGGATGCTGTTGCTCGCCCGCAATGCCACCGTCACCTACTGCCATTCCCGGACGCGAGACCTGCCATCGGTCGTCGCGGCCGCTGACATTGTTGTCGCCGCCGTCGGCGTTCCGAACTTCGTGCGCGGCGACTGGATACGACCCGGCGCCGTGATCGTCGACGCCGGTTACAACGACGGAAACGTCGGCGATGTTTGCTTCGATGAGGTCCGCGACCGTGCCCGTCTCGTCACGCCGGTACCGGGCGGTGTCGGGCCGATGACGATCGCGGTTCTCCTCGAACAGACCATCATTGCCGCGCTGGGTCGCGGCTGATATCCGCGATGTGCGGACGAGTTTCAAGACGGCGGCATGTCAGGCGGTCGTGGAGTGACGAGCGCCCAGAAACAGGCAGATCAGCGCGACTTGTTTCATCGCCTCGATGCTCGACCGCGGGCTGGAACAACAAGCGAGTCGCTCGGCGGTGCGCGCTAGATAAGACTGTCGACCCAGGCCTGGTGCAGCCCGGCGTAGTTCCCGCCGCTGCGGATAAGTTCGTGAGGTGGACCGTCTTCGAGGATGCGACCCGCGTCGAGGACCAGCACGCGATCGGCGATTTCTACAGTTGTGAGGCGGTGGGCGATGATGATGGCGGTGCGGTCGGCGAGGAGCGTTCGAAGCGCGTGTTGGACGAGGCGCTCCGACGGTATGTCGAGCGATGAGGTCGCTTCGTCGAGGATTAAGACGGCAGGGTCGGCGAGGAACGCGCGCGCGAAGGCGACGAGTTGGCGTTGGCCGGCGGAGAGTCGGGCGCCTTTTTGGTGTACGTCGGTGTCGTAGCCATCGGGGAGTGCTTCGATGAATGCGTGCGCGCCGATCGCGTTGGCGGATACTTCGATTTCGGCGCGGGAGGCGCTCGGTCGTCCGAGACCGATGTTGTCGGCGACGGAGCCGGTGAACAGGAAGTTTTCTTGGGTGACGGTCACGATCGCGCGGTGGAGGTCGGTCGGGTCGAGGTCGCGCAGGTCGATGTCATCGAGCGAGACCCGACCTGAGGTCGGGTCCCAGAACCTTGCGGCGAGTCGGGCGATGGTGGTTTTACCGGCGCCGGTCATGCCGACGACAGCGATGGTTTGGCCGGCCGGGATCTCGAGGTTGAGGTCGGTGAGTACGGGACGGTCGCGGTATGCGAAGTTGACCGTGTCGAACCCTAGGGCGCCGTGGGGATGCGCGAGTGTGACCGGCTGGTCAGGAGGCGCGACGGTGAGCGGTTCCTCGAGTACGCCGGAGAGCTTTTCGAGGCCCGCGGCCGCCGCTTGGAAAAGGTTGTAGAACTGGCTGAGTTCTTGCATCGGCCCGAAGAATCGTTGCAGGTAGAGCAGGAAGGCTGCGAGGACGCCGATACTCACGTGACCGTCGATCGCAAGCCAGCCGCCGTAGAACACGACGATCGCGGTGGTCATTCTGCCCGCGAGTTGTACGCCGGGCCCGTATGCCGCGGCGAGTCGTTGCGACCAGAAGTTGGCGTCGCGGTAGCGGTCGTCGAGGTGTTCGAAGATTTCCTGGTTGCGCGGCTCGCGGCGGAAGGAGTGCACTGCTTGTATTCCGCCGAGGCTTTCGACGAAGTGCACGATGACGAGCGCGATCGCGTCTCGTGTTGCCCGGTAGGCACGCTCGGATTGGTCGCGAAACCAGCGGGTGAGCAGCCACAGCAAAGGAAGTGTGAGGAGCACCGGGATCGCGAGTTGCACGTTCAGCACGACGAGCATGATTGCGATACCGACGACGGTGAGGACCGATGTGACGACGGTGACGACACCAAATTTCAACATGTCGGCCAGGGCATCGATGTCAGAGGTCTGACGCGAGATCACTCGTCCGGACGTGTATCGCTCGTGGAAGGAGAGACTGAGTTCCTGGAAGTGCATGAACGCGCGACGTCGGAGGTCGAGGATGGCATCTTGTCCGACGCGTCCGACGATTATGAGGAACGCGTTGAACGTCACCGCGCCAAGCAGCGTGATCACAACCATCGCGACGACCACCGTCACGAGTGGTCGCAGGTCTCGGCTGCCGCCATGCATGAGTGGCGGGATGCCGTGGTCGATGCCGATCTGCACGAGCAGTGGGCCCGCGAGTTGTGCGACCGTACTGAACGTGACGAGTAGAGCGGCGAGGAGCAGCGACCGCGTATGCGGTCGCGTTAGAGACCCGAGGAGCTTGCGGCTTCGGCTGCGCAACAGCAGGGCTAATCCCGATCCCGGCTCGTCGACGTCTTCCGCCGCGACGCCTCGCCAGCTGTCCACCGAGTTGTCACCGGTGAGGTCGGTTGGCGCGTCGCGGTCGACGTCGGGGATCTCGTCGGGTTCGATCATCGACCGACCCGATCATCGTGACCGCTGAGATGCTCGGCGGCCTGGCTCAGTATGGCCGCATAACGCGGCTCAGACCGCAAGAGGTCGTGATGCGATCCCGTCGCGGCGATGCAGCCGTCTTCGAGCAGCGCGGCACGATCGGCGAGCGCGATCGTCGACGGTCGGTGCACTACCACCAGTGCGGTGCAATCGGCGAGGATCGGCCGTAGCGCCTCCTCGACGCGGGCTTCGGTATACACATCGAGCGCCGAGAGCGGATCGTCGAGCACGAGGACACGTGGACGGCCGACAATGGCGCGTGCGAGCGCGAGACGTTGACGTTGCCCGCCCGACAGCGACAGGCCCTGTTCGCCGATCCGCGTGTCCAGACCCCACGGCAGCTCATACGCGAACGATGCCTGCGCGACCGCGAGCGCGGCCTCGACGTCGGCATCCGTGGCGTCGGGATGGCCGATCAGAAGGTTCTCGCGCACACTCGCGGAAAACAGCGTCGGTTCCTCGAACGCAAACCCGATCTCGCCGCGCAAGCTGCGCAGCGTCAGGTCGCGCACGTCGTGGCCATCGAGCGTGACCCGTCCTGCGGTCACCTCATGGAGTCGTGCGAGCAGTGTCGCGACAGTCGTCTTACCGGCCCCGGTCACGCCGACAAGCGCCAGCGTCTCCCCCGGATGAATCTCCAGGTCCAACCCGCACAGGACGGTCCGCTCACTTCCCGGATAGGCGAAATGAACGGCTTCGAATCGGACTTCGCCGCGTGCGCGTACGAGCGTCGCCGCGTTCGGACGATCCGCAATGAGCGGCTCAGTATCGAAGACCTCCCACACCCGCCCCGCCGCGGTCTCGGCTTCTTCGGCCATGGCGAGAATCCAGGCCAACTCCTCAATCGGGAACACCAAAATCAACAGATACGCGACGAACGCGACGAGGCCGCCCACCGTCAGGCTTCCCGTCGACACCGCGAGCGCGCCGACGAGTAGGACAGCCGCGAGCGTGAGGTTCGGGATCAAGGCGAGCACCCAGATGAACTGAGTGTGGATCCTGATCCGTTCGAGTTCGGTCTTCCGCAGTTGCTGGCAGCGGAGGTCGTACCGACTGAACATCTCGGCTCCCCGCCCAAATGCCTTGAGGACCCGAATACCTCGCGCGGCTTCCTCGAGCATCGTTGTGAGATCACCGGTCTGGTCTTGGATCTCTCGTACGACAACGTGATAGTTGCGTTCGAACCGGCGACACAATGCCAGCACCGGAATCGCAGTCGCGATCGTGAGCAGACCGAGCCACACGTTCAGATGTAAGACGAGCGCGAAGATCGCGATCACCTCAACGATGGTGATGAACAAGAAGATGGCACCGAACGCGGCGAAGCGGCGTATCAGCGAAATGTCGGAGTTCGCACGCGACAACAGCTGGCCCGACTGCCACCGGTCGTGGAACCCGACCTCCAACCGTTGGAGCTGCTCGTAAAAGTCGTCGCGTAGTTCGGTCTCGACGCTCGTCGCCAGCTGCGCAAGGGCCAAGCGACGACGGTAGGTCAGACTGAGCTCGAACAAACCAAGCGCGACCGCGAGGACAAACAGCGGCACGAGCCCGGCCTTGTCCCCACGGTGGATCGGACCATCGATCGCTGCCTCCGCGATCAGTGGGATCGCAAGCTGTGCACCAACCGACAACAACGCCGAACCGGTAATAAACCCGATTCGCTTCCTGTGAGGTCGGAGATACGGCCCGACCCGCCACAATGCTCGCTCACGCACCGCAAACTCCTGACCCGCGACACCCAGGCGCGACAAAGCGATCGCCGAGGCACCCGAACGCTACGACCGACCCCAGGGGCCGTGCGACCGATTTACGAAGCAGGCCCACAGTCAGTACCCGCGCGAGATCCACCCACCCCGAACCCACGACCGGCACGCCGAAGTCGACGTCGGCATCAGCTTTGCATCCACGGATCTCGTGACGAGGTCCACGAGGGACGAACTCCGACATGTGCACCGGTCGACGGCCTGATGGAGAGCATGGGGCGAACGACAGAAATGCCCCTGGACGAAGCCAGCAGTTAACGCAGCCCTCCTTGGGCATTTCGGTTGTACCGCCTGCGGCGTCTGGGGCGGCGCTCGCCGTCCTGATAAATCTCTCTCTCGTGTGACCAGTGCAGGCGTGGGCGGCGCGCATGTGACGCCCACACCTCCACGAAGCGCTGCCTGCGTCGGATGATCGAGCCGCTCGCTGCTTCTACTCGTGCCCGACACAGCTCTGCGGGCTGGTGCCGTTCGTGCTGCTGTTGGTCCCGTCTGGACACACGGTGTCGTCAAATACAAACACCCCTGTCACGGTGCTCAACCCGGTCGCGTTCTGAAAAGTCGTGTTCGCCAGGTCCGCGCCGGTCAGGTTTGCGTCGGTCACGTTTGCGCCACTCAGATCGGCGAAGTCGACGGATGCGTTCGTCAAGTTTACGCCGGTCAAGTTCGCGCCGGTTAAGTTCGCGCTGATCAGGTTCACGCCGGTGAGGTTCAAGCCCGCAAGACTCTGACCCGCCAGGCTCGCGGATTCGAGAAGCGCTCCCGGGCCGATGAGATAACCGAAGAGCACTGACCAACCCACCGGTAACGCCGCCGGCGTGCCGATGATGCCGCCGGCCGGGGCGACGACCATGGTCGCGCCGGCGAAGTTCGTGCCGGTAACAGTCGCGCCCTCCAAGTTCGCATTGCTCAGATTCGCGTCGCTCAGGTTCGCGTTCGACAGGTTTGCGTTCACGAGGTTCGCTCCGGTCAGGTTCGCGCTGCTGATGTCCGCGCCTGTGAGGTTCGCGCCGGAGAAGTTCTGCCCGGCGAGGGCGGCTCCCGCGACGTCGCATCCGCTCCAGTCGATAGCTGCATGGGGGTAACCGACACAGACCCCTGCCGATGCGCCCGGTGTTCCTTGCGAGCCGACGGAAGCCATGAGCGACCAGTACGAAGCGTTGGACGGCAGGATGTTCGTCGTCGCTTGGGTCGCGATGTAGGCCGACCCGTTGCTCCCGACCACGTCGTTGACGGCATACGCGGTGCTGCTCTGCCACTGCCCGCGCCAACGAAACGCCCGACTCGGCCACATGACCATCGCTTCACTGGACGTGCATGCTCGCCCGGCCTGATGGTCGATGATGCGCAACACGCCTTTGTTCGGACCGCTCCTCGGATAGCACGCCGCGATCATGCCGGTCGCGCTGTCCGGGATCGCCGCCCACGCGAACGTTCCACCGGCAGCAAGACCGACGACGAGGCCGACGACTAGCCCGGGTAAACCCAGCCGCTTCAACACGCTGCGCCTCCAAAGTGGGGGAACCCAGGCGGCGGAGGCCAACCCCGTCGGCGGGGTCTGGGACGGCTCTAGTCAGCGACCGTCCAACACCGAGAGTACGCCCGTTCGGCTGACAGACCTAATCGAAGTAGTTCCGACCGAGCACAGTGCGCCGAGATCGAAAGGAGTATGTGCGGCGATCGAGATCGCCGAATCGCTTCGCGACCTTCCGGCGGCCAGCTCGGCGAACGCGTGTCGCGGACGAAGTCATCATCAATCGGGTACACAGGACAAGAGCGAAGAGCTCGTTCTGAGCGACGGTGTCGATGGACGAGCGGCGGACTCACCCGCGACACAAACCGCGACTGACCGAGTATGGGCATGTCCGTGACGTCGGGCGAGAGTGGCAGCGATCTCCTATTCGGGGATCAGACGGCAGCCGTGGTCTTCGAACAAACTGCGGGGGGGAGCCCATGCGGCGTAGCTGACGTCGCGAGGCGCCTTGGCTTTGTCGGAGACGCGTCAGGTCGTTTGAGGGCTCGTTGATGAGTCCGCCGCGCGTGGACGTAAGGCCACGCGCGCGATTGTTGCGTGTCCCAGACCGCATCGATGTCGCTCGCTTGGCATGGCTGCGGCTGCGTGTGATGGGCGCGGTTCGTGGCTTGGCGTGCCGCTCGGGATCTTGGCGTGGATGCCGGGCGGCTTAGCCGTGGATCGGTGTGGTCGGGTTGCTGGCGGTTTTGGTGGCTGTTGTTGTGTCGCGTGCGGCGGTGAGTTTGGCTTGGGCGATGGCGAGCAGTGTTGGCATCGACTCGGGTGGGAGTTCGAGTTGGCTGGCGATCTGGTCGGGGGGGATTCCGGCGTCGCGTAGTGCGAGCGCGACGGCGTATATGACGGGTAGGCGGAGGAGGGGCGGCCCGTCGGTTGGGGTCACGTCGGGAACGGTATGGGGACTGCGTTCGGCCGCGCATCGGTAATGCGTTACTGATTTTTCGGTCTGATAGGTGTCGGACTGGGCGTTTGGTTCGTACGATGGTGTGGTGGGGTTGACAGGGCGGTTCGCGGCGTTGGTTGGCCGTCGGGAGGAACATGAGCTGGTCGGGTCCCTCGTCGGGGCCGGGCGCAGTGTTGTGGTGGCGGGCGCTGCCGGTGTGGGGAAGACCCGCCTTGCTCAAGAGGTCGTGGCCGACGTGCGCGCGGCGGGATTGACGACGGGTTGGGTGACGGCCACAGGGTCGAGTCGTGATCTTCCGTTCGGCGCGTTGAGCTCGTTGCTGGTTGGTGAGGGTGTCTCGTCTGGCGTCGGGACGGATTCGTCGACGACGGTCGCCGCGGTGCTTCGTACGCTCGGCGTTTCGGGCGCGGTGGGATCGGTCGTGTTGCCGGACGTGGTGTTCGTCGATGATGCGCATCTGTTGGACGACGCGTCCGCGGCGTCGGTCTTGCAGTTGGCGACCGCGGCGAGAGCGACGGTGCTGTTGACGTTGACGTTGGGTTCGGCGCCTCCTGACGCTGTGACTGCGTTATGGAAGGACGGTGCCGCGGAGCGTGTCGAGTTGCAGCCGCTTTCCCGGGTTGAGGCGGACGCGCTCGTTGTGGAGCTTGTCGGTGGCGCGTGCGACATGTTGACGTTGGAGCGGATCTGGGAGACGGCATCAGGGAACCCTTTGTATGTCGGCGAGTTGTTGGATGCGGCACGGTCGGGTGGCCGGCTCTCCCACCAGCGTGGTCGCTGGCAGCTCGAGGCGGACGGGGAGGTGATGGGTCCGTTGGTCGAGCTGGTTGGGGCGCGGATCGGTCGGCTCGATCCGAAGGTGCGGCGGGTGCTCGAGGTTGTTGCGCTCGCGGCGCCGGTTCCGCTGCAGATGTTGGAGGACGTTGTTGATCTCGATGCGGTGGCCAGCGCGGAGGAGTGTGGACTGGTCGAGGTGGTCGGAGATCGCGAGCGTACGGTGGCACGAGCGACGCATCCGATGCATGCCGAAGCGGCGCGCTCGATGCTGCCGGGCGCGCGTCGGCGGTTGTTGTGCCGCCAACTGGCTGACTCGATCGAGGCGACTGGGCTGCGCCGACATGATGACCTGTTGCGATTCCTGACGTGGCGGCTCGCAGCTGGCGAGAGGGCACCGGTCGAGTTGCTCGTGCGTGGTGCGTGGCTCGCTACTGATGCGCTCGACATGCGCCTCGCTGAACGTCTCGGGCGCGTCGCGGTCACCGCCGCGGCCGATCATGACGCGGCTCGTCTCGCGCTCGCTGACGCGGTCTATCGCCAAGCCCGACACGCCGAGGCCCTTGAGATCCTCGCGGCGAGTTCCGCGGTGAGCGACCGTGCCCGTACCGAGGTGGTCGTGGCGCGCGCGAAAGCATTGTGGGGTCTCGGTCGCTTGGTTGAGGCCGAGCAGATCCTGTTGGACGCTGCCGCGACGATCACAGATCGGGGCTGTTTGGGTTGGCTGCAGGCGTTTCGGGCGACGGTACGAGCGGCACTGGGGTTTCCTGCCGAGAGCGTCGCGCTCGCGCGACCCATCGCGGATGACCCGAGCTACGGGCCGCGTACGACGCTTTCGAGTTTCAGTGCCCTGGCGTTGGCGCTCGCGTTCTGCGGACGGTCGAACGATGCGGTGGCTGCCGTCCAGCGCGGCAGCGATCCTAGAGTCCTGGCGGCGGCGGAGTCGCGCACCCTGTTGAGTTGGACGGGACCGGCGTTGTGGGCGGCGGCGTGGCTGTCGGGGGATCTCGCACAAGCAGCGTCGCTCGCTGACGCATACCGGATCTTGGGCCTTGAGACACGAGACCGCGAACGGGTCGCGGCCGGGTCGATGGGCGTAGGTTGGGCGGCTTTGTTGCGCGGTGAGGTCGCGACTGCGGTGAGCTGGCTCGAGGATGCCGTCGCTTTGACGCCCGACGATGACCGCATCGGTATCCGGACTATCGCGCTGATCGGCTTGGGCTGGGCTCACTCCTGGACTGGCGATACGGCCGCAGCTGTCGGGGTGCTGGACGAGGCCGAGATCGCGGCGGCGTCGGGGGCACGGTGGTTCGATCCCTGTGTGACGATCGGCCGGGCGTGGGTCGCGGCGACGGTCGGCGATGAGCGCGAGGCGCGCAGCCTGTTCGAGCGAGCGGCTGACGAGAGCGGCCGGCGAGGCTTGGTTCCGTATGCCTTGTTCGCGCTGCACGGTCTCGCGCGTCTCGACCGTGCGAGTGCTGTCAGTGCCCGGATCGTGGCGCTCGCCCGCGGGGTAGATGGACCGTTGGCTGGCGTGATGGTCGCGCATACCCGGGCACTCGCGGCCGAAGACGCGGGCGCGCTCGAAGCTTGCGCGGTCAGCTTCGAACAGCTCGGCATGTGGTTGCTCGCTGCGGAATCGGCGGCGGCGGCGGCACGCGCCCATGACGGCCGCGGTGCGGCGTCGGACGCGGAAGCTGCTCGCACACGATGCGACGTGCTCCTCGAGCGCTGCGAGGGAGCACGGCCGATCACCCTCGAACGGCTCCGCACCCGGTCAGCACTCACGGCCCGGGAACGACAGATCGCCCGCCTCGCCGCTGATGGGTGCACAACGCGCGACATCGCCGACCAGCTCAGCGTCTCCGTTCGCACCGTCGACAGCCATCTCGCGCACATCTACGCCAAACTCGGCGTCGACGGCCGACACGACCTCGCGATCACGATCGGCATCCCGGCCGGCGAGCTCTGACCGCGAGACGAGGTCACCGCGACGTCCAGCGGCGACGCGCCCACGTCGGGGCATCGTCGGCCTCGGTCGCTCTAGGAATCCACCGGCCGTCCGCCATCACCAGCGCGAAGCACGCCGCCGCGACCGTAGGCAAGCCGTGCTCGTTCCAAGTCGCCGCCACCCGGTTATCCAGCTCCCACCTTCAGCGAAGTGGGCGCGCCCGACGGGATGACGTTCTTCTCGGCGGCACGATTGACCGGGGAGAGCCTCCGGCCGCCCCTCGAGGAGCCGGCGAGTACCGCGTTATTATTCAGACCCGTGATGTGCGGGCGGCGATTGCGCTGAGGAGGAGAGATCGGCGTCACGCGAACACGTCACATTCGTGCGGGTGTGACAGTCGTCGCACGGCGCTCTAAGGTCTGCTTGCATGCGTGCTGCGGTCACTTTGCATATCGATGCGCCGCCCGACCGGGTCTGGGGGCTCGTCAGCGATATTACGAAGATGGGCGAGTACAGCCCCGAGGTGATCGAAGCCGAGTGGATCGACGGCGCCACCGGTCCGGCGGTCGGCGCTCGGTACCGTGGCCACGTCAAGCGCAACGAGAACTGGCCCGTCCTTTACTGGACCACTTGCAAAATCACCGAGTGCGTGCCGGGTCAGGTCTTCGAATTCGCGGTCATCATGCGCGACCGGCCGGTGAACACGTGGCGCTACGAGTTTCGTACCACAGACGACGGAAGCACCGACATCACCGAGTCATTCGACCTCGGCGACAACCTCCTCACCAAGATTTGGCGCCCGCTCGGCGGGTTCTTGCGAGAGCGTCGCAACCAGCGCGACATGCTCCGCACCCTCGAACGAGTCAAGGCAGTCGCCGAGGGTTCGTAATCGGCCCGCACTGACCTCGTGGAGCCACACGCTGAGCGTCCACGAACCCGCGTCCCAGCGATCTCGCGCCTCGGGTGTCACTCCGCCGAGTAGGTGAGCGTTCGCGGTGGTGTCCCGTGGCTTTCGATGCCGTCTCGCCGCCGGGTGATCTGGCGCGTCGCGCGAGCGGCGCCGCCTGCCCGGACCTGTGCGTCTTGCGTAAGGCACTGAACGGTCTCGGGTGCGCGATGACTCGGATCCCGAGCGGTACGGAGAAGGTTGCGCTTTGTGGGCACGTTGAAGCGAGTGGCGCCGATCCTTCCGGTCCGCGACCTCCGCGCCGCGCTTGGGTATTACCGGCAACTCGGCTTCCCCACGAGGGAGTACGACAGTGGCGAGTACAAGTTCAGACGCCTACTTGGGTACTGTCGGTGTGAGGGTCCCGTAGGTAACGTCGACAGACCTGTCGCGGTAAAGGCGCCCTTCGGAAGCGTGCACTGAGTGCTGCCAGTTTCCGTGTAGGCCCTCGAATAGACCGGCCGTCACACTTTTCGTGAGCGTGGTCTGGATTGCTTCGCCCTTCACGCCGTGCAGTTCCAGCACAATCGTCGACGTTGCCTTCGGTTCCACGCAATCGTCAACGTCGACGCGGTGGTTCTAGGTGGGTGTTGGCCCCGAGGTCGCCCGTCGTTGCTGAGGTTTCCTCGGGGCCAAAACGTCCCGTATATGTGGTTGTTCAGATGTTCAGGCTGGTGAGCTGCTTGAACGTTACGGAGGTCAGCGGGTTCTTAGAGCAGGCTCCCGTGGGGAGCGTGTAGACGACGGTGCCGGAGGACTTCGAACCTTTGAAGGTGCCTGCGGAGACGGTTCCGTTGGTAGTGGTCTCGGTCGGCTTTCCCTTCACCGTGCCCAAGGTGATCGCGACGGTGGACGTTCCTTTAGCGGCTGGCGTCCAGGTGATCTTCTCGGTGCCGACGGTCGGCTTGGCGTTTGCCGGCGGGGTCACCAGAGTCGTGCAGTTGGCGCTAATGATTTTTGCGGTCAGGGTCAGCGCGCCGCCGGTCACTCCGTTGTTGCAACCGCCGAGCTTGCCGTTTTTCACCGTGATGGTCGATGTGACGAGGGTCTTGTTGCCGAGCTTGGGCAGCGCGGGTGAGAACGTCGCGGTACCGCTGGCCGTCTTGCAGACGGTCCCAGTGGCCGCACCGGCCGACGCGATCGGGAGCATCAGTGCAAATGCGAGCACTGATGCCAAGAGCACACTTACCTTGATCTTCATCGAGCCTCCTGATGTTGTTGTTGATGATCTTGCCGGTCCTCAACCGGGAATACCGGCGGCTGCGTGAACACAGTCGCCCGAGCGGAGCTACGCGAGGTCCGGTGAGTACACGCGGCCGCGGCGAAGTTCATCGCCCAGCCGTGAGTTGTCATCGTTTACGCCACGAAAAGGAAACCTCCCGCGCCGACCCCGTCACTATCCACCCCACGTCCCGTGTCGTACCATCGGGGTGAGATTGTCCGATTCGTGTCAGGCCCACCCCGAGACTGCATGGCGGTCGAGACGGCGATGGCCGCGGTACCCGTCGCAGGTTCGCGGTCTGACGTCCCGATAACGGCCGGGTAGGTGGCGCCACGGGGGTGGTCGGGACGGGCTACGCGGGAGTGCTCCTCGGAGTTCGTTGAGATTGCTGCGGGCGTCGTCGGTTTCGATCCCGAGCCACGTGCACGCAGCCCACGCCTCGTTCAAGACCATCAGGCGAGAATTGGATCCCTCAAGTTCCAGTTCGAAGTGGCGAGCCTGGCCCTGCGCCATCACGATTGTCGCCCAGCGCATCTTGCAGAGATCAGCCGGGTGCACCAACGTGCGCCATCTTGGCGGCAATCCACGTCGGTCGTGATCCTGGACGCGCCACCCCGAAGTAGTGAGATCGGCACGACGCGGACCGGCGGGGAAGTCCGATCCTCGAGGATGCGATTAACCGAACGGCCCCACTGTTCGGGCGTGACCTCGCCGTCGCGAACCCTAAGCGGAACGATCGGTTGGCCACGTGCGGCGCGATCTCAGCTCAGGACGGTCGCGCGCAGCGAAACCGGAAGTTGCGGCGATGATCGCGTTGATTGTCGAAGGGTGGCCCGCGCCGTGTCCGGCGTCGTCGACGAGCACGAACTCCGAGCCCGACCATTCGTGTGCAAGGTGCCAGGCGATGTCGGGTGGTCCGCTGATGTCGAGCCGTCCGTTGATGAGCACTCCGGGGATGCCGGCCAGTCGAGACGCGTCCCGCACGAGTTGGTGGTCGTCGAGGAATGCTGCGTTGCTCCAATAGTGCGTCACGATCCGGGCGAAGCACATGCGAAAGCGCTGATCGTCATAGCGTGAGTCATGTCGGTAGCCGCCATAGGTGTTGACGTGTGTGTCTTCCCAATCACACCATGCCTTTGCCGCTGCTTCCCGAAGGTGTGGGTCCGCGTGCTGGAGGAGCCGGTAGTAGGCCGCGGAGAGATCACCGTCGCGTTCTTGCGCGGGTACGGCATCGCGGAAGCGGGCCCATGCTTCGGGAAAGATCCGGCCCATCGAACGCGTGATCCATTCGACCTCACGGCGGGTGGTGGTCGTGACGCTTGCCAGGATCATCTCGGTAACACGTCCGGGATGCGCTTGGGCATACGCGAGACCGAGCGTCGTTCCCCATGATCCGCCCAAGACCAGCCATCGGTGGATCCCGAGATGTGTCCGGATCTGCTCGCAGTCTTCGATCAGGGCAGCCGTCGTGTTCGTGGAGAGGTCGACATCGGGTTCGCTGGCGTGCGGTGTGCTGTGACCACAGTTCCGTTGGTCGAACTGCACGACCTTGTACACAGCAGGGTCAAACAACCGTCGGAAGCTGAGCGAGCTGCCCGATCCTGGCCCACCATGAAGCACGACTGCGGGCTTGCCATCGGGATTGCCGCTGATCTCCCAGTACAGACGATGGCCGTCTCCCACATCGAGCATGCCGACATCGAACGGTTCGAGCTCCGCAAAACGGCTCATAGCAAGGAGCCTCCCAGATCGTCAACGGGCGTGAGCGGATTCTGACCGCGTCGGACGTGTCGAGCCTTGTCGCTTCTGGATGACGGTGAGGTGATCCGCTTCGCGTTCGCGATCATCGACCCTGGCGTGCTGGACGGATACCTCTCGACGCTCGTCGTGAGATCGATCGACGCCGAGAAGGCATCAGTGAGCTGATGATCCGGGAACTGTCTGCCATCTCGGGCGTCGAGCGACTCGACCTACAGTTGTCGAGCGGCAAATGCGTGGTGGCGTGAGGGCTGGTACAACTCCGGACTGTGAGCGCGCCCAGGCCTGGATCCGAAGAGTGGCGCGGGCTGATCGACGAGCCGGTCGTGGATCCCGAACAGCGCATCGTCGATCCGCACCATCATCTGTGGCCGCGCGGACCGCTGCCGTACAGCCTCGCCGATCTGCTCGCCGACGTCGGCGGCGGGCACAGGATTGAACGGACCGTGTTCATGGAGTGCGGGGCGGCGTATCGCACCGACGGCCCGGCCGAACTCGCGCCGGTGGGAGAGACCGAGTGGGTTGCCGCCGAGGCGCGGCGCGGCCACGGGTTGATCGCCGGCATCGTCGGGCATGCCGATCTGCGGTCGCCGAACCTTGACGACGTCCTCGACGCACACACCGAGGCGGGAGGCGGACTCTTTCGCGGAGTCCGGGACGCGCTGGCGCGTGCTGAACCTTCCGATGGCCTGATGATCGCTGGCGGCGCACCCGAAGGGCTCTATGACGATCCCGCGTTTCGTGCTGGCGTCACACGACTTGGCGCGCGTGGCCTCACTTACGACACATGGCACTACCACTACCAGAACCGCGAGTTCCTCTCGCTCGCGTCCGCGGTCCCTGACACGCTGATGGTCCTCGACCACTTCGGTACGCCGATCGGGGTCGGCCGTTACGCCGATCAGCGCGACGAGATCTTCGAGAGCTGGAAACGCGACATCGCCGACATCGCCCGCTGCGAGAACGTAGTTGCCAAGCTCGGTGGATTGGCGATGCCTGACAACGGCTTCGGGTGGCACGTGGCCGACCTGCCACCGACTTCCGACGAGTTCGTCTCCGCGCAGGGCCGCTACTACCACCACATGATCGAATGCTTCGGTGTCGACCGCTGCATGTTCGAGTCGAACTTTCCGGTCGACCGCATGTCGCTGTCATACCTCGTGCTGTGGAACGCCCTGAAGAAAATCGCTGCGCCCTTCTCCCGCAGCGAACGAGATGCGATGTTCCTCGACACCGCGACCAGCGTCTACCGCCTCACGACATAGTCAGTCAGCGTGACCCGTGTCGCGCTGAGTAGGTCGAGAGCCGGGCCTTCGGTGCGAGGTTGTTTCAGCGGCGCAATCGCAAGATTCACTATGGGACGATGCCATTGCACTCGGCGAGCGCGGGGGTGATCGCAGCGTTGGTCGTGATCGTCCTGCCGTCGACCAGTACCTCGCAACTGATCGACGATGCGTCGACTCCTTGAGCTATGACGGAGAACGGCGCGCCCGACGTGAGCGTCACCGTCATTTGGTACGGGACCGACGCCTGCGCGTTGTTTGCGCCGCCACTGTCGACATAGACGATGCTTGCACTGTGAGCGCTCGAGGTCACCTTGTAGACCACGACGTGACCGGCCGGGAGGCCAGGCGTTCTCGCCCGTCCAGAGCCGCTCAACCTGGCGCCGTTGAAGATCTGCGAACGGCAGGCGTTCAGCGCCGCCTGGTACTTCGTCGGATCGACACCCGCGGGCGGCAGTAGGAACCGAGCGCCGCCGCCGACGGGCCCTGTGCGTTGACCGTTTGAGGGTGGCGTTGCGTTGTTGGAACGCTGCCGTAGAGGCAGCGAGACGCCGTGAGTAGCCATGCACGAACGGAATTTCCCCAGTCGACCTGATGTCGTCGGTGTCGTCGGTGTCGTCGGTGTCGTCGAAGTGGAGGTTGGGGTCGTTGAGGCGGTCGTTGCGGGCGTCGCCTTCGGCGAAGAGGAATGACCCGCTGACGACGAGCACGCCGCTCCGACGACGGTGAGCGCCACGATCGCTGCTGTGCTGGCACCGAGGTTCCGCATTCGCTGGCGAGCCTCAGACCGAACGTACATCAGGTTGCTCCAAACTGTCCCGTGACACGACGAAGCTATGCCTATCGCCCTGCAGCGACCAGTACAACGCGACCACCCCATCGGCGCTCCCTGCCAGCCATACCGGTCGCGCTGACGAGCGTGTCGAAGCGTCCATCCGCGGTGCAATGTGTCACTGCTACGTGTAGCGTCGGCATTGAATCTGCGATGAGCTGCACCGAGAGGAGGGGACGTCATGGCAAAACTCAGTCCGTGCCGCGCTGTCATTGGCGCGTTCGCGTTGTCGGTTGTGCTGGCGGTTGCGACTCTGGCGTCGCCGGCGCTGGCCGCGACCGCGTTGCCGAAATTGAAGGTCACCCCGAGTACGAATCTCGTCAACAAGGAGAAGGTCCAGCTCACAGGGACGGGGTTCCCGAAGAAGAAGAAGGTCTATGCGGTCGAGTGCTTCAACACGGCGACCAGCCTGACCGGCTGCGACGTCGCTCACCGAGAGACCTTCACGACGACCGTCGCAGGCACCATGCCGAAGAAGTTCTTCTTCACTGTCCACACGGGCAAGATCGGCACGGGGAAGACCTCCGGCACATGCGGCTCCACGAAGAAGAACGCCAAGAAATGTGCCATCGCGATTGGATCTGGCAGCCTGTCCTACGCTGGCGCACCAATCGCCTTCAAGGGCTGAACAGCGCGCCGAACTTGCCTACTCGACCTGATCTCTCTAGAAACTTTGGTTGACGTTGAGGTGAGGGAAGGTGCTGTTCCAGCACGCAGGCGGGGAGTGCTGTCGCGCCCGGCTGGCATCGATAGATATCCCGGCCGCGATATTCGGTAGCGTTATTGTGGCGGCGCCTCAGACCCGGTCGCGCGGTCGGAGACGGGTCCTGGCGGTGTTCGATCCATTCTGTTGATTTGTGGGCTCTCGCGATGTTTCGGGACCTGTCGAGTATGCGGGTAGAGCCCCATAGTGCGGCTTCGTAGACGACGTCGCGGCAGTGGCGCCATCGCGCAGCCACTCGACGCCTGACCTCGGATCGCGATTTCTTCGACTCCTGTGAAATTCTACAACCAAGTCGTCAGCGACTTCTGTGCATGACGAGACGGTCGCGCCGCGTTCGGCTTGGTTCAGATATCTCGTCATAGGCGGCGACGATTTCGTAACAACATCGTGTGCGGTCACTCGGGCCGACGAGCCAGTTCGTACGCGAAGTCGATCGTCTGCGAGAAGGTTCCGGCGGGCTGGCTGGCGCGGAGTTCCCGACGGAGATCCTCTTCGAAGCGGTCAGCGTCGTCGCCTAGCGCAACGCGGGAAAGAAAGGAGGTGGAAAAGACGAATCCGATGAGCGCGTCGGGTGTCCACTCGTGATCGGTGAGGAACTGGTACTTGCCGACCGGCTGCATTCCAGCGTCTCGAAGGATGAGGTGATCGGCTCGGTCAAGTCTCGCCTGCTCCCAGCCTGGCGGAACGCGGCTGTGCGCCCCAACGTTGGTCATCCACCGTTCGAACAGGGCCCCCATCGTCGTTTGCCACGGCGCATCCCCTCGCCATGGTGGCTCCGACCACAGCAGCGCGACGCATCGACCCGGACGCAGCCACCCGCGAATCCTTGCGGCGACAGCCTCCCGGGGCAGACGTTGAAAGGCGTTTCCGATCGCAATGAGGTCGAACGACGCTTCCGGCGCCACCAGCTCTTGTGCAGATGAGGTCATGCACCTGATGTTGCGGACGACAGCCTGTTCGGCCTTTCGCTGGGCGAATCCGACCATGTCCGGCTCCTGGTCGACTGCCCAGACCTCACCGAACGAGCGGTGCATCGCGAAGCTGACCTGGCCGGTGCCACAGGCAAGGTCGAGGAGCCTGCCATCACCGTTCACCCCGGCTCGTTCGAGAAGGTCGTCGATCAAGGCGGGCGGGTAGGGGACCCGGAACCGGTCGTAGTCGGCGGCGGTCCCTCGGTAAAGGTCGGTTCGAAAGTCAGGAGTTTCCATCGTGGCATTCTCCCCGAAGCGTCGCGCGAAATCCGTTTGACGAGGTTCGGCGATCGCGAGCGCGAGCTGAGTCCGGTTCGGGGCCTGTCTTGCGGGAACGGAGGACATCGGCCGCGGAAACACGTTGTGTTCTCATGCGAACGCAGACCGAACGGACGACGCGACACCGCCAACAGATACGCGTTCAAGAGGATAGTCCGATGGCGAACGGGATCCGAAGGGAGGATCAGCTGCGCCAAACGCGACTTCCGTCTCGCCCGAACCGCATCGACGCACTTCCCGGCCCGCGAAGCTGGTGCGGGAGCGCGCGCCTTCAACCACAACCTCGTGAAAATCGTCCAGCTCCTCGACTGACTTCCCACCGGCGGGAAAACGACCCGCTCGACTACTTCGGGAAAACGCGCAGGCAGTATGCCAGCGGTCACCACCAACGATCAGTTCTCAGATCGAAGGCACTATTTGGGCAGTGGGAGTGAGACACCGGCGGTTTCAAGGCGCCGGCGACGCTGGCCCTGATCACGAGCCACCGTTCGTTCCTGCGGGCGGTCGTTCCCACGAGCGGGAACGGCCGCCGGTGTCGAGGAGCATTTCGAGACCGACGGACGAGCTGGTTGCTGTCGAGAAGCGCACACGGGTGATGAGTACGTCGGCGACAAGAACCTTGTGCGTGCCTCCGGGCCATCACGATCGGGACGAGCTGTTCGCCGTACGCCATGTATGCAGCGGATTACTCGTGGAGGTCCCCACCGAATACGGCGGTCACTGCCTCGACGAACTCGTCGAGCGCGTCCGGGTCGCCGTTCGGGGGGCATACCGAAGACTCGGGGCGGCAACGCCAGGACGTGATGACTGTCTGCGGCGTCGTCAAGCGCATACTGCGCAGCGGCGATACAGGCGGTACAGACATACGCTCCCGGTCCGCAGACGTAATGATCGACGTCCCAGAGATCGCGGCCACAGGACGAACCGGTCGGGATCGAACGATATGCGCGCTCCGCGCGCGAACGCTGGGCGCCTCGCGGTAACGATCAGGCGGTCCACATGGACCGTTCTGCGCTGCCTCCGGGCTCATTCATCTCCGAGTGATTC
>JBKQIY010000244.1:0-56639 GCA_052148155.1 Acidimicrobiia bacterium
TCGCAGTCGACGTCCGGTACGCCGACGATGACCTGATCGTCGTCGCCAAGCCGGCCGGCCTGGTCGTGCACTCGGGCGCCGGACATGCTGATGGCACCCTCGTGAACGGGTTACTGGCCCGCTTTACAGAAATAGCGACGGTGGGCGACGAGCTCCGCCCCGGCATTGTGCACCGCCTCGACCGCGACACGAGCGGCCTGCTGGTCGCCGCGCGCTCGCGGCGGGCGTACGAAAGTCTCGTGCAGCAAATATCGCAGCGGCACGTCGAACGCCGCTACGTCGCCCTGGCGTGGGGTGCGCTGAGCTCACCTCGAGGCGTGATCGACGCGCCCATCGGGCGATCGACCTCCCGGCGAACCCGTATGGCGGTACGCGAGTCGGGCAAGGCGGCGCGCACCGCATACGAGGTGCGCACGACCTACGACGAGCCCGTGTGCACGTTGCTCGATTGCCGCCTCGAGACCGGCCGCACCCATCAAATCCGCGTGCATCTCAGCGCAATCGGGCATCCGATCGTCGGCGACAGAACCTACGGCGGCGCCCGCGAGACGATCAGGCTCGACCGGCCGTTCCTGCACGCCGCGTTCCTCGCGTTCGACCAGCCGACCACCGGCGAGCGCCTCACGTTCGCAGACCCGTTACCGGCCGAGCTCGCCGAGGTGCTCGATACGCTGACCGGTCGATGAAGGCGGTCGAGTTCAACCTGAAAGACCCCAACTTCGGCGCCGAGCTCATCGACGTCGACGAGCCGACGCTCCCCAACGGCCAGTGGGCGCGCGTCGCGGTGACCGTCGGCGGTATCTGCGGTAGCGATCTCCATCTGTTCGGCAGCCAAGGCCTGCACGCGCCGGCGCTTGGCGGCTTTTGGACGTTTCCGTTTCTGCTCGGTCACGAGATCGCAGGGTCCGTCGTCGAGGCTGGCGACGAATGCGGCATACCGGTCGGCGCACGCGTTGCGGTCGACCCGGCGATTCCCTGCGAAGCGCGCGGCATCCATCCCCGGTGTCGCATGTGCGCGGCCGGACACGCGTCGTGCTGCTTCGAGCTCGGGAGCCGCGTCATGACAGCTGGGATGTCGATCGGCTACACCGAGGGGCTCGGCGGAGGTTGGGCCGAACAGGTCCTCGGGCATCGTTCGATGCTGCACCGCATTCCCGACAGCGTCCCCGACTCGATCGCCAGTCTGCACGAGCCCGTGTCGGTCGCGGTCCACGGTCTTTTGCGCAAGCCGCCCCGAAACGGTGATCCGGTGCTCGTCGTCGGCGCCGGCATCATCGGGCTCGCCGCAACCGCCGCGGTACGTCATCTGTTCCCCGCGTGCGAGGTGACCATCTCTGCGCGTTACCAACATCAAGCCGACGCCGCACGCGCGGTCGGCGCGCAACATGTTGTCCTCGTCCAGGATCGGTACGCGCACTTTGAGGAGTTGGCGGCAATCGTCGGTGCGACGGTGAGCGGACGGCGCCGAGGCCAGATGCTGCTCGGCGGTTTCCCATACGTGATCGAGGCGGTCGGCGGCCTCGATTCTGTCACCGAGTCGATCCGTCTCGTCGACAGCTGGGGAACGGTGCTGTTCCTCGGGGCGGGCGGGATGGGCGAGGTCGACCTCAGCCCGCTGTGGTTCAAGGAAGCTGAGCTTGTCGGTGCATGGAACCACTCGATGGGCGAGCACCCGACTCGCGGATCGCACCATTCGATCGATCTCGCGCTGGACGTGTTAGCTGCCGGCACCCTCCCCGAATCCGTCGTCACCCACAGTTTCGTGCTCGACGATCTGCGCGACGCGGTCGCCACCGCAATCGACAAGCGCGACGCGCACGCGATCAAAGTCGTGTTCCGTCCGAATTCCTAGCTGCGCGTCCCGCCGTCGCCATGGCCGACGCGGGTGCGCTCGACCAGCTCGGCGAGCGTGACCCGCTCGAGCACTCGCCGGCTCTCCTCGTCGACGCCGACCCACACTTCTTGAAGAATGCAGTGGCCTTCGCAGTGGTCGGGATGCTCCGAGAGCGGGAGCTGCGGTCCCTCGACGGCAGCCACGATGTCGGCGAGCGTGATGTCCTCGGGAGCGTACGCCAGGACGTAGCCGCCACCCACGCCGCGCTTGGAGCGGACGAGTCCGGCGCCTTTGACGGACAGCAAGATCTGCTCGAGGTAGGGCTGCGGGAGAGACGTGCGCTCCGCGATCTCTTTGACTGATGTCGGCCGGTCGCTGCCGCGCAGCGCCAGCGACAGCAGGGCGCGGGCCGCATAGTCGCCGCGCGTCGAAACCTTCACCCCACCATGCTCGCGCGTCGGCCACCAGCGCCGCGGGTACGAGGGTGCGCGCGCAACGCCCTACGCTCGACGTTCGTGGACCCTGTGCTCCCCGCGTTCGACGGTGCGTCGGTGGCCGGACTGGTCCCTGCGCTCTTCGGTCGGGTCGACAACACGTGGATTCCCGAACCGGCGCGTACGGGACGCGCGGTTGTGCTCCTCGTGCTCGACGGGCTCGGATGGAGCGCAATACAGGACCACGCGTCGAAAATGCCTCGGCTCACGCAACTGGAAGGAAACGCGATCACGACGGTCGCGCCGTCGACCACGGCGACCGCCCTCACGTCGATCACAACCGGTTTGCCTCCAGCCCAGCACGGGATCGTCGGATACCGCATGCTCGTCGACGCGGACGTGCTCAACGTCTTGCGTTGGACGGTGCCCGGACGCGGACGCGCGCCCGATCCTTTCGACGTGCAACGTCACCAACCCTTTCTCGATCGTGAGGTCCCCGTCGTCACCCGAACCGAGTTCCGCGACACCGGTTTCACGCAGGCGCATCTGCGCGGCGGCCGGCTTGCTGGCTGGCACACGGTGGCGGGGTTAATCGAACAGTGTGTGCGCGCGGTCGACCTCGGCGAACGGTTCGTCTACGCGTACTACCCAGGTGTCGACACGATCGCGCACGAATACGGACTGCACGACAGCGCCTTCACCCGTGAGCTCGGATTCGTCGACCGCTTCGTCGGTGAGCTGGTCGACTCGTTGCCCGCCGACACCGCCCTGCTCGTCACGTCGGATCACGGACAGATACACCTCGAAGCCGAGTCGTGGATCGAGATCCCCGATCTCACCGCGCTGACCACAGCCGTCGCGGGTGACGGCCGGTTCCGTTACCTGTACGGGCCCGGCGACAGCCGCAAGGAGCTCCTCGGCCGAGCCCGCGAGCAGTTCTCGGATCGAGCGTGGGTGTGGTCACGGGCCGAGATGCTCGACCTGGGCGTCTTCGGCGCCGGTGGCACGGGCACCGTCCCCGGACGTATCGGAAACGTCGTGCTCGCGGCGCGCGAGGCAGTGGCGTTCGTCGATCCCGCGTTGCCCAACGAACGCACGCTGCGGTCGGGCCACGGCAGCCTCACCCCGGATGAGATGTACGTGCCGCTCCTCGCCGCGCGGGGCCAACGGCGCGTGTAGAGACGTCCGTCAGTCGCCGCGCAAGACCTCGATCTCCATGGTGACGCCGACCGGATACGCGCGCCAGCGGGTCGGGGTGTCCTCGATCAGACAGACGAGCGCGGTCTGGCCGAGGAACGGCGACTGGATCCGCGCGACGTCGAACTCGCGTGTGCCATACCGGACCCGGTCGCCGGCGACGACGTCGGCGACTGTGGTCGTGCGCCACGAAACCATCTGGTTATCTCCTCCTCCGGGCGCTCGACACGCTGTCGGCCCGGACGCGCAGTGCCCACCAGACGAGCGGGAGTTGGAGCGGCAGCCGGCCGTAGGCGCCAGCCCGTTCGAGCGCCGGGCGTGAACGCCAGTCGACGGCCATCTGGACGTTGGCGGGGAACACCGCCACGAACAGGCACGCCGCGCCCAGTGCGGCGGCGCGCCGTGTCGACGGATGGACGATCCCGGCGGCGCAGGCCAACTCGGCGAGTCCACTCAGATACGTCCATCGACGGGACGAGCCCGGCAGCAGGTGCGGCACGATTTCGTCGAAGGAGCCGGGGTTGACGAAGTGGGCGGCGCCGGCGAAGCCGAGCAGTGCTGCGAGACCCCAAGCGGCCGCATCCGACGATTCCACGGACGCATCCTGTCACCCGGTCGACACCGGCCCGGGTCTGGGCGTATCGTCGCAACGAATGACAGGCATGTAGTTCTTATCCCCAGGCCTGTGGATAACTCGAAAGCCCGCGGAGTAGAGGCGGAGACTCCTGAGCCAGCGCGACAACGATTCGTTCGTTCATCTCCATCTGCACACCGAGTACTCGATGCTCGACGGGGCGTCGCGCATCGGTGACGTCGTCGCCGCGGTCGCCGCCGACGGGCAGCCCGCGGTCGGGATCACCGACCACGGCAACATGTACGGCGCGCTCCCGATGTACACGGCAGCGCGCGAGGTCGGCGTCAAGCCCGTCCTCGGCATGGAGGGCTACTTCACCAACACGTCGCGTTTCGACCGCCCAAAGCGTTCCGAGCACGAGATCTACCACCTGACGATGCTCGCCGAAACCAACGAGGGGTACCGCAACCTCATCAAGGTCACCAGCAGCGCGTATCTCGACGGCTACTTCTACAAGCCGCGCACCGATTGGGAGTTGCTCGAACGCCACCATACGGGCATCACGGCCACCAGCGGATGCTTGGGCGGCCTCGTTTCGCAGCTCATCCTCGCCGGCGACGAACGCGCCGCGCTCGACGCGGCAGCGCGATTCCAGGACATTTTCGGCCGCGACCACTTCTTCATCGAGCTACAGGATCACAAGATCGAAGACGACGTCCGAGTGTTCCGGCCGCTGCTCGACATTGCCCGCAAGCTTGGGGCGCCGCTGTTGGCGACCAACGACAGCCACTACACCCACAAAGAGGACGCCGAGGCGCACGACGCGCTCTTGTGCGTGCAAACCGGAGCGCTCAAGAGCGACGCCAAGCGTTTCAAATTCGACGGTGACGACTTCTACATCAAGTCGGCGGCCGAGATGCGGGATCTGTTCCGCGAACTTCCCGACGCGTGCGACAACACCCTGCTCATCGCGGAACGGACCGATGTCGAAATCGAGTTCGGGCAGGCGATACTTCCGTCGTTCCCGGTTCCGGAAGGTCACGACGAGAACTCCTACCTGCGAGACCTCACGATGATCGGCGCACGCGAGCGCTACGGCGCAACGCCCGCACCGCATGTGATCGACCGAATCGAGCACGAACTCGACGTCGTGAAGTCGATGGGGTTCTCGGCCTATTTCCTCGTGGTGTGGGATCTCGTGCACTACGCGAAGTCGCGTGGGATCCGCGTCGGGCCGGGGCGGGGAAGCGCGGCAGGCTCTTGTGTCGCGTACTGCTTACGCATCGTCGACGTCGACCCCATCAAGTACGACCTGCTGTTCGAGCGGATGCTCAACCCCGGCCGCCAGCAGATGCCCGACATCGACATGGATTTCGACTCGCGCTACCGCGGCGAGATGATCCGCTACGCCGCCCAGAAATACGGCGACGACCACGTCGCCCAGGTCATTACCTTCTCCACCATCAAGGCGCGGGCCGCGGTGCGAGACGCGGCGCGGGTGCTCGGCTATCCGTACGGCGTGGGCGACAAGATCGCCAAGCTCATGCCGCCGCTCATCATGGGTCGCGACACCCCGTTGCACGCATGCTTCGATCCGAACGAAAAATATGTCGACGGATACAAGATGGCCGCCGAGCTGCGCGGGCTCTACGAGGTAGATCCCGACGCGCATCGTGTGATCGACGTCGCGCGCGGATTGGAGGGCCTCCGCCGCCAAGACGGTATCCATGCCGCCGCGGTGGTGATCACACGCGAGCCGCTCACCGAGTACCTCCCGATCCAGCGCAAGCCCGAGCCCGGCACGCCCATCGAGGACGCGCCGATGGTGACGCAGTACGAGATGCACGGCGTGGAAGACCTCGGCCTGTTGAAGATGGACTTCCTCGGTCTGCGAAACCTCGACGTCATGGAGATTGCGCTCGATCTCATCGAGCGTTCGACCGGCGTGCGACCCGACATCGACGACCTACCCCTCGACGATCCCCCGACGTTCGCGTTGTTGCAACGGGCCGACACGATGGGTGTGTTTCAGCTCGAAGGGACACCGATGCGTGCCCTGTTGCGCTCGCTGAACCCCAGCACGTTCGAAGACGTGTCGGCGGTCCTCGCGCTGTACCGGCCGGGCCCGATGGCCCAGAACTGGCACAACGAGTACGCCGACCGCAAGAACGGCCGCAAGCCGGTGAAGTTCGATCATCCCGATCTCGAGGAGATCCTCGGTCCGACGTTCGGGCTGATGATCTATCAAGAGCAGCTGATGCGAGTGTCGCAGAAGCTCGCCGGGTATTCGCTCGAGGAGGCCGACAACCTCCGCAAGGCCACCGGGAAGAAGATCCGCGAACTCATCGCCAAGGAACGCCGCAAGTTCGTCGACGGTTGCATTCGCAACGGGCACACTGCCGAGTTCGCCGAACGTTACTTCGACACGATCGAGCCCTTCGCCGACTACTCGTTCAACAAGTCGCATACGGTCGGTTACGGCTACATCACCTACCAAACTGCGTGGCTCAAGGCGAACCATCCGGTGCCGTACCTCGCGGCGTTGCTGACAAGCGTCAAGTCCAACCTCGACAAGGCGGCGGTATACCTCAACGACTGTCGACAACGGAAGATCGCGGTGCTCGTCCCCGACGTCAACCGCTCAGCCAGCGACTTCGCGTGCGAGCTGGCCGCAGTCGAAGGAGATCAGGACGCAATCCGCTTCGGCCTGTCGGCGGTCCGCAACGTCGGCGAAGGTGTGTCTGAACTGATCATCGACGCCCGCGCCGACGCTCCATACGTCGATTTCTACGACTTCTGTGAGCGCGTCGATCCTTCGGTGCTCAACAAGCGAGCGATCGAATCGTTGATCAAGGCTGGCGGTTTCGATTCGCTCGGCCATCCCCGCAAAGGGCTGCTGCAGACGTTCGAGCCGATCGTCGATGCGACGCTTCGCCGCCGCCGTGAACGCGACCAGGGAACGATGAGCCTTTTCGACCTCGGGCACCAAAGCGCGGGCGAGAGCTCGGTGTTCGACGACCGCCTGCCGATCCCGGCCGTCGAATACGAGAAGTCAGAACGGCTACGGGCCGAAAAGGAGATGCTCGGCCTCTACGTGAGCGACCATCCGCTCATGGGTGCGGAGACGGTGCTGCGACGCTACATCGAATGTTCTATCGCGGAACTGAAAGACCTCGAAGACGGCGCGGTTCGGACAGTCGCCGGTGTCGTCACCGGCTTAGCGCGCAAGTACACCAAGCGCGGCGACCTCATGGGCACGTTCGTGCTCGAGGACCTCGGCGCCGCGATCGAGGTGATGGTGTTCCCCAAGACGATGCTGCAATACGGCGAGCTCCTCGACGCGGACGCCATTGTCGTGATGAAAGCCCGCGTCGACGGCCGGGACGACACCCCGAAACTGATGGCAATGGAGATCAGCCGTCCGGAAATCAACCTCGACGGTGTGCTGCCGCTGACACTGCGCGTCAAGGCCCCGGCACTTACCGACGAGCGGGTGGCGCAACTGCGTGAGCTCCTCCGGTCGCATCCGGGCGAAAGCCCGGTGTTCGTACGCGTCGTCGGCCCCGACAAGGAGACCGTGCTTCGACTCGGCGACGAGTTCCGCTGCGACACGCGCAACGGTCTGTACGCCGAGCTGCGCGTCCTCTTCGGCGGAGACTGCATCGCCTAAGCGCTTGCCGCGGCGCGAACCTCACCGACCGGTCGCGGATCTCCACGCCGGTTCGTGACGTGGCGTCGCCCACTACCATCTGCCGATGCGAATCGGGATCCTGGGGGCGACGGGGCCGGCCGGTGGCGGTCTTGCCGCACGGCTCGCGGCGGCGGGCCACGAAGTGCTGTACGGCTCGCGCGCGGTCGACAAAGCGAAACAGAGCGTCGCGGAACTCAACACGCGTTGGGGCGACCGAGTCGCGAACCTGCATCCGTGCGACAACGCGTGGGCGTGCGACGCGCCAGTCGTGATCCTCGCGGTCAACGCCGATTCTGCGATCCCGACCGTCCACGAGCACGCCGAGCGACTCCAAGGCAAGATCGTCGTGTCCATGGCGAACAATCTCGTCAAGCACGGCAACGAGTTCAACGCCGTGCTCCCCCCTCACGGATCCGTCGCCGCCGAGATCCAAGCCCTGCTGTGGCGTTCCCACGTGTGTACCGCGTTCCATCTCGTGCCCGCGGCCGAGTTCGCCGATCTCGAACACATCATGGAGAGCGACGTGGTCGTGCTCGGCGATCAAGACGACGCCAAGTCTGTCCTCATGGAGATCACGTCGAGCATCCCCAATCTGCGTCCCCTCGACGGCGGGTCGCTGCGCAATGCCGTAGGTATGGAGACGTTCGCGGCGGTGCTGCTCACCGTCAACATCCGCCACCACATGCGCGCCAGCTTGCGCCTCACGACGGTTTGAGCGTCAACCACGACGGCCGCGTCGTCGTTGTCACGGGCGCGTCGCGCGGGATCGGCAAGGGACTGGCGGTCGGCCTGGCCGCGCTCGGCGCGACGGTGGTGTGCGCGGCACGTTCGGAGGTCGAGACGCCGGGTGGGTTGCCAGGGACCATCCACGACACCGCCCGCGAAATCGAAGCATCGGGCGGAACTGCTCTCGCGATCCGCTGCGACATCGGCGACGGCCGAGATATCGAACACCTCGTCGACGAGGTGATGGCACGCTTCGGACGGTTTGACGCACTGGTGAACAATGCGATGGCGCCGACCCGTGCGAGCTTCGCGGAGTCGACGGTGGACCAGTGGGACGAGTCGATGCGGGTCAACGTGCGCAGCCTGTACCTGTTCACCGGCGCGGTCGCGCCGCATATGGCCGCGGGTGGCGGTGGCAGCATCGTCAACATTTCGTCGGCTGGCGCTGCGCACGAGACCACACCGTTCATGCCGCCCGGATACCTGTTCTATTCCGTCGCGAAAGCCGCACTCGAGCGTTTCACGAGCGCGGTCGCACCTGAGCTCGTGCCCCTTGGCATCACCATCAACGCGCTGCGTCCGGGCGCGGTGAGAACCGAGATGACTGCGCTCGAGTTCGGTCCCGATGCCGACTGGAGCGGATGGGCGACGCCCGCCGCCGTCGTCGCTCCCGTCGCCGCGTTGGCTTTCGGGCCGGACTTCACCGGTCGTGTCCTCGACGTCTCCGGCTTTGGACGTTCCTGGCCTTGATTGGCCGGAAACGATCCAGGCCGGCGCGAAGGCTCCGACGGAACCGGTCGACGGCGGACGGACTGCCGGAGCTCGCAGCCGCATCGATAGGGTTCGATCGTGGTTCTCCGTCTCTATGACACTGCCCGGCGCGAGGTCGTTCCGTTCGAGCCGCCCCACACGGTGCGCATGTACGTGTGCGGGATCACGCCCTACGACTCGACGCACCTCGGACACGCTGCCCAGTTCCTCACCTACGACCTGCTCATCCGCCGTCTCGAGGAGCGAGGACACGACGTGCGAATGGTCCGCAACATCACCGACGTCGACGATTCGATTCTGCCCAAGGCGCGCGAGCTCGGCGTGCCCTACCTCGAGCTCGCCGCCGCAGAGACCGCCCGCTTCCACGGAGACATGGCCGCCCTCGAGATGCGTCCGCCGGTGGCCGAACCGAGAGCGACCGAGTCGGTCCCTCGGATCATCGAGCTGGTGTCACGGCTGTTGGACGCCGGACACGCGTACACGAGCGGCGGGTCCGTCTACTTCGAGGTGTCGACCTTCGCCGATTTCGGGAAACTCTCGCACTACCCCCAAGACCGGATGATCAAGCTGGCGCGGGCACGGGGCGGCAACCCCGACGACCCGGACCGGCGCGCCCCACTCGACTTCGTGCTCTGGGGACCGTCACTCGCCGACGAGCCGGCCTGGCCGGCACCGTTCGGACCGGGCCGACCCGGCTGGCACATCGAGTGCTCAGCGATGCTCATGCATGAGCACGGTTCGACGGTCGATCTGCACGGCGGCGGAACCGATCTCGTCTTCCCGCACCACGAATGTGAGATCGCGCAGAGCGAGTCCCTCACCGGCGAGCCGCTCGCGCGCCATTGGCTGCATTCGGCGATGGTCAGCTACGAGGGCGAGAAAATGTCGAAGTCGCTCGGGAACCTCGTCTTCGTCAGCGATCTGTTGAAGACCACCGACCCGCGCGCAATTCGGCTCGCACTCACGCGCCACCACTACCGATCCGGTTTCGAATGGTACGACACCGACCTTGACGAGGCAGTCGCGCTGCTCCACCGGCTGCTCGCGGCCGCAGAACGGATCGGCGGTCCTGACCCGGCGCCGTTCGCGCAGCGCGTACGAGACGCACTCGACGACGACCTCGACGCGCCGCACGCGCTCGAGGCGCTCGACGACCTCGCCAGCGCGGTCCTTTCCGGCGGGAACGATCGCAGCGCCCCTGGTGTGCTCCGCGAGCTCGGCGCGCTCTTGGGCATCGACCTGCGCCGTCCGATCAGCGCGGGCCCGGCCGGCTGACGCGTCGGACGACGGCTCAGCGTCGACCGAGACGGGCGATAGCCTCGATTGACCGCTCCCGCCGCCGAGTAGAGATCCACATCATGAGTGAGCAGATCACGGTCACGCTTCCCGACGGTTCGGCGCGCGAGTTCGAACGGGGTACGACACCGGCCGCGGTCGCGGCCACGATCGGACCGCGTCTGGCCAAAGCCGCGGTCGCGGCAAAGGCCGACGGCGAGTGGGTCGACCTCGACCACCGGCTCGACCACGATGTCGACCTCGCACTGATCATGCCTGACAGCGCCGACGGTCGGGAAGTGTTGCGGCACTCGACCGCGCACGTGCTCGCCGAGGCCGTCACCCGCTTGTTTCCCGGCGTCAAGTACGCGATTGGGCCTGCCATCGCCGACGGCTTCTATTACGACTTCGAGCTGATGGGCGGTCAAACCTTCAGCGAAGACGACCTGGCCAGTATCGAAGCCGAGATGCGCGCCATCGTGAAGCAAGATCAGCGCTTCGAACGCGACGAGGTGTCGTACGACGACGCGCTCAAGGTGTTCGCCGACCAGCCGTATAAGCGCGAGATCATCGACAAGGTTCGTACCGGCGACGCGTCGGGCGAAGACACCGGCGAGGTCGGCGGCGACGGAGGTGTGTCGCTGTACCGCAATGTCGTCGGCGGCGAGGTCGACTTCGTGGACCTGTGTCGCGGTCCGCACGTACCGTCGACGAAGCGACTCGGTGTGTTCAAACTCACCAAAGTCGCGGGCGCCTACTGGCGTGGGAACGACAAAGGCCCGATGCTGCAACGCATCTACGGCACCGCGTGGGAGTCGAAGGAGGCATTGACCGAGCACCTGCACCGGCTCGATGAGGCCGAACGCCGCGACCACCGCAAGCTCGGCGTCGAGCTCGACCTGTTCTCGTTCCCGGAGGAGATCGGCTCCGGCCTCGCCGTATTCCACCCCAAAGGTGCGCTGGTGCGGCGCATCATGGAGGAGTACTCGCGCGAGCGGCACGAGACGTCGGGCTACTCGTTCGTCAACTCGCCGCACATCACCAAAGCTGGCTTGTTCGAGACGTCCGGTCACCTCGACTGGTTCGCCGACGGCATGTTCCCGCCGATGCACCTCGACGAAGGCGGCGGCGAGGGCACGACGTACTACCTCAAGCCGATGAACTGCCCGTTCCACATCCTGATCTACCGGCACCGCACGCGCTCGTACCGCGAGCTGCCGTTACGGCTGTTCGAGTTCGGTACCGTCTACCGCTACGAGAAGTCAGGTGTTGTGCACGGCCTCACGCGCGTGCGCGGCATGACCCAAGACGACGCACACATCTTTTGCACCAAGGAACAGATGGCCGGTGAGCTGTCGTCGCTCCTCGACTTTGTGCTCGAACTGCTCCGCGACTTCGGACTCACCGACTTTTACCTCGAGCTGTCCACCAAGCCGCCCGGCAAGGCGGTCGGCACCGACGACGAGTGGGCAGAAGCGACCGAGACCCTCCGACAAGCCGCCAACGGCAAAGGGCTCGAGCTCGTACTCGACGAAGGCGGCGGTGCCTTCTACGGCCCGAAGATCTCGGTGCAGGCGCAAGACGCGATTGGCCGGACCTGGCAGATGTCCACGATCCAACTCGACTTTCAGCTGCCGCAGCGTTTCGACCTCAACTACGTCGGTGCCGACAACGAACGCCACCGTCCGATCATGATCCACCGCGCGCTGTTCGGTTCGATCGAGCGGTTCTTCGGCGTGCTGGTCGAACACTACGCCGGGGCGTTTCCCACCTGGCTGGCGCCGGTACAGGTGTCGGTGCTGCCGGTCGCCGATCGTCATGACGGATACGCCTACGAGGTCGCCGACCGGCTGAAAGGCGCGGGCTTCCGCGTCGAGGTCCTCGACGGCGCAGTCGGTGCGTTGAAGAACCGCATCCGGCGCGCCAAGACCGACAAAGTGCCGCACGTCCTGGTCGTCGGCGACTCCGACGTCGACAACGGCACCGTCGGCGTCAACCGACGCGGGAGCGAACAACCCGAGCGCGACGTGGCGCTCGACGTCTTCCAGGCGCAGCTCGCCTCCGAGGTCGCCTCTCATTCATGAGTATCGAACGGCTCTGGGCCGGTTGGCGTTCGGCGTACGTGTCGGACGAGAGCACCGGCCGTACGGATACTCCGTGCGTGATCTGCAACCTTGTCGCCGCGACAGACGACGTCGCCGCGCTCGTGTTGGAGCGCACGCCGCAGACAATCACCGTGATGAATCTCTACCCATACGCCTCGGGACATCTGCTCGTCGCGCCGGTGCATCACGTACCCAGCTTCGAAGACCTCGACGACGACGACTTGATCGCACTGTCTCGTGCGCAGGTGCGTGGTTTGCGTGCAGTCCGCACCGCGTACACACCTGACGGCGTGAACCTCGGCGTGAACATCGGCCGAGCCGCTGGCGCCGGAGTGCCGACCCATCTCCACGTCCACGTGCTCCCACGCTGGAACGGCGACACCAACTTCACGACGACGGTCGCCGGCGTTCGCGTCATGCCCGAAGACCTTGGCACCGGCTACGACAAGCTCCTCGCCGCCTGGCCCCGGTAACGTCGTCGCGATGGTCGATGACGTCGGTGACGAGCTACCCGAGGATCTCGACGTCACCGCATACGTCGGCCCGTACGTCTTTCCCGACATTCGGCGACGCCGGATCGCGGGTGCGTGCTATGTCGTGATCGGTGCCCTCGCGCTCTGGGGCGGGCTCACGTCCACCAACCGGGGACTCGTTGTCGGCGGTGCGCTGCTGCTCGTGATCGCGGTGTATCACTTCGTCGCCGGCTGGCCGCTGCGCGTCGACCAGACCGAAGCCCTCGCGGTCGCGAGCCGTACGGTTGGATTCCCAGTCGGGCACGCGTCGGCGCAGCTCGGCTGGCGCGGACTGCTCAGCCGTCCAGCGTGGCGAATCCTGGTGTACAGCGCCGATGAACCGCCCAGCATCCGCGGACTGGTCGAACTCGACGCGGTCGACGGTCACGTCCTCGGTGAGTACACCGAACACAATCCAGAAGACTGGTCGCAGGTCTCCTCGTCGTAATCTGCGCGCTCCCCACGAGGAATGCGCTGGCGACTCATCGACGACGTCACACACTTCATCGTTCGAGCGTCACGTCGTCGATCGCGACTGCGGCCGAACTGGCGGACGTTTCGCACGACGCCGTCGGCGCGTCCCCCGGGCGTCGTCGTCGGTCACGTCGTCGCGTGGCAATCCGGTGTCCGGGCGACCGTTCCTGCACCATCGTCGCCGTGTCTCGTTCTCGGGCAGGCAGTTTCGAATGATGCGAGACACCACCAGACACCGATCCGACGGCCCGACGATCACCGACCGCCGCGCGCGCCGTCGAGACACCCAGATCGCGACGGTGCCGTCAATGCACCCGTTCGGTTTCCTTCGTCGAAGACACGATCTTGTCGACGAGGTGGGAAGGGACGGGGTCGTAGTGGGAGTGTTTCGTCGAGAACCGGCCCCGCCCGCCGGTCATGGACCGAAGATCGATCGCGTAACGCAAGATCTCCGACGACGGCACATTCGCGACGATTTCGACCTCACCGCCGCCGATCGAGGCCGATCCCTGTATGCGACCGCGCTTGCCGTTGAGGTCGCCCATAATGTCGCCCTGATTCGATTCGGGCACCGTCACCACAAGCTCGCTGATCGGTTCGAGCAGGATCGGATTCGCCTTCGCGAGGGCGTCCCGCAGCCCCATCGACGCCGCGGTCTTGAAGGCCATCTCGGAACTGTCGACGGGATGGTGCTTGCCGTCGAAGCAGGTGATCTTCACGTCGACGACCGGAAAGCCGAGCGCGCCGCCGTGCTCTTCGGCCTCGGCGACACCTTTTTCGACCGCGGGAAGGAAGTTCTTCGGGATGACGCCGCCGACGATCGCGTCGACGAACTCGTTGCCGGCGCCGCGCTCTTGGGGCTCGACCCGCAGCCAAGCCACCGCGAACTGGCCGTGCCCGCCGGTCTGTTTCTTCAACTTGCCTTCCGCCTCGGCTGAACCGGTGATCGTTTCCCGGTAAGCGACCCGCACATCTTCGGTGTCGACCTCGACACCGAACTTCCGCGCGAGTTTCTCGAGCGCGATCGACAGGTGGGTTTCGCCCATGCCGCGCAGCACGGTCTGATGGGTTTCCGGATTGCGCTCGATGCGCAACACCAGATCCTCTTCTTGCAAGCGGTGGAGCGCGTTCGCGAGCTTGTCCTCGTCGCCTTTCGAACGGGCCTTGATCGCAACGGCCAACACCGGAACGGGCGGTTCGGCGGTCTCCACCTCGATGCTGGCGCCCTTGGCTGCGAGCACGTCGCCGGTACTGGTGTCGGTGAGCTTGGCGACCGCGGCGATGTCACCCGCCGCGACTTCGGTGACCGTGTCTTGTTCTTTGCCTCGCATGGTGAAGAGCTGATGCACACGTTCGTCGGCACGCGTGCGGCCGTTGGCGAGGACATCGTCGTGCTTGACGGTGCCCTGCAGCACCTTGAAGAAGTTCACGCGTCCGACGTACGAGTCGACGATCGTCTTGAACACGATCGCGCCCGACGCCCCGTCGCCGATCGTCGGCGCGGGCGCTTCCTCGACGAGGAACTTCGCGAGCCGGTCGATCCCGACGAGCTTGGTGGCGCTGCCGCACAAGACCGGGAACACCGCGCCGGACGCGATGCCATGCGCGAGCGCGCCGGCGAGCTCCGACGTGGTGATCGACTCGTCGCCGAGATAGCGCTCCATCAGATCGTCGTCGCCGACGACGATTCCTTCCACGAGCGAGTCGTGAATCACGTGCTCCTCGGCTTCCATCTCGTCCGGGATGGGCTCTTCGATCCCGTGAGGAGATCCAGCTGAATACGTGATCGCCTGATCGTTGAGCAGTTCGACGATGCCGTGGAACGCGGCTTCCTCACCGATCGGCAGGTGCAATGGCGCGACCCCCGCGCCGAAGCAGTCCTTCAGTTGCTCCAGGGTGCGCGAGAACGACGCGCGCTCGCGATCGAGCTTGTTCACAAAGATCGCTCGCGGGATCCCACGCGCCTCGGCGAGTTTCCAAGCGATCTCTGTCTGCACCTCGACGCCTTCGACCGCGGACACCACGAACAAGGCGATGTCGGCGGCCTGGAACGCCGCTCCGACGTCGCCGACGAAATCGGCATATCCGGGCGCGTCGAGCAGGTTCACTTTGGTGCCGTCAAGCTCGAACGGCGCAAGCGCCAGCGACACCGAGATCCGGCGCCGCTGCTCTTCAGGATCGAAATCGCAGACGGTCGTGCCGTCCTCCACCTTGCCCAAGCGGGGAATCGTCCCGGCCTCGAGGAGGAGAGCTTCGGCCAGCGACGTCTTGCCGGCACCACCGTGGCCGACGAGGGCAACGTTGCGGATGTTGGCCGTCGGGAACGTCTTCACCCAGTACCCCCGGGTTGCGTCGTGCGGTCAGGCGATTGTACGAACCTTGCCCTTCGCTCCACCAGTGCGAACGGTGCAGCTCCGCCGGCGCCTCCCGTCCACGAGCGAGCCACGGACAGGACAGGACGGTCAGTCGTCGCCGCACGGGCAAGGTGGTACCCTCAAAATGCTCGCGGGCGCGAGCACTCGACCGTTCGGTGACGTGCCCGCCAGGCCAAGGGGCCGTAGAGCCAAAAGGAGTCCCTGCATGCTCGACCGACGCTGGCGGCACGGCGTGGAGCGGGGTCTTGGCCCGCTCGGCCGGGGCCTGCGCCGCATCGGAATCCCCGCCGACGCGCTCACCGTGTTCGGGCTGGTCGCGTCCGTCGCGACCGCGGTGCTGATCGGGTCGGGTCATTTGGCCTGGGCGGTCGTCGGAGTGATCGTCGCTGGCGTGAGCGACCTGCTCGACGGCGTCATCGCCCGCGGAAGCGGCCAAGCCAGTCCACGAGGCGCGTTCTTCGACTCGGTGTCCGATCGCGTGTCCGACGCGCTCCTGCTCGGAGGGTGCGCCTGGTACCTCGCCGGCCGCTCGCCGTACGAGTCGATCCTCGCGTTTGCGGTTGCGGCCAGCTCGATGCTCGTCTCGTACGAGCGGGCGCGTGCAGAGTCGCTCGGGCTCGACGCCCGGGGCGGGCTCATGGAACGTGCCGAGCGTTTCGTGTTCCTCGCGGTTGCGCTCGCGTTCAACATCGTCGTGCCGGTGCTGTGGGTGATGTTGGTCCTCACCGCGGCGACCGCGGTATACCGATTCGCGTACGTGTACCGCCAGGCCGCGGATCCGCCTCGCGTGCATACGCGCCGCGAGCGGCGTTCCCTTCCGCGCGACGAGACGCTTGCCGACCCCCGCCGCCCGGCACCGCTGCGGACCTGGTGGTCGAGCCGGCGGATGGAAGGGGACCGGACGCGCCGCCGTCACCCGTCGGTGCGCCGCAACTCCCGTCCTTGAACCGTGCCCGACGTACACGGGCAGGTCACCGCCTTCGCGTATCGGGCCGGAGCGACCGCCGCGCAGCTCGTCCCCGCGTCGCTCGCCACCCCGATCGCACGCGCGATCGGCCGGGCGTCGGTGCCGCTCCTCCCCGAACAGCGACGCATGGCCGCCCGTCATCAGCGCCGCGCGGTTCCGGGCGACCGGTCCGGGCTCGATCGAACCAACGTGGAGGGCGTCTTCGACTCCTACGGTCGTTACTGGCTGGAAATGTTGCGGCTGCCAGCAGAAGTGCGTTCCGGCGCGATCGCGTCGCATTTCGCGATCGAGGGCTTCGAATACATCGAAGCAGGACTCGCGCGAGGCAAAGGTGTGATCCTCGCGCTGCCCCATCTCGGTGGCTGGGAGTGGGGCGGCGCGTGGATGGCGTTGCGAGGCCACCGACTGGTCGCGGTCGTCGAGCGGATCGAACCGCCGGAGTTGCTGAGCTGGTTTGCCGACCAGCGGGCCGCAATCGGTATCGATGTCGTGCCGCTCGGTCCCGACGTGTCCCGGGTCGTGTTGCGCGCCCTTCGGGACAACCGCATCGTGTGCCTGCTTTCCGATCGTGACATCGAAGGCGACGGTGTCGAGGTGGACTTCTTCGGGGAGCGCACCAGCCTGCCCGGCGGACCCGCGACCCTCGCGTTGCGTACCGGGGCGACGTTGGTGGCTGCCGCGGTCTACTTTCGATCGGGCCGTGATCACCTCGGAGTGGTGCGCCCTCCGATCGCGGTCGAGCGCACCGATCGTTTACGCGCCGACATTGCGCGGATCACCCAGCAGCTCGCGCACGAACTCGAACTGCTGATTCGCGCGGCGCCGGAGCAGTGGCATTTGTTACAGCCGAACTGGCCGAGCGACCGTAACGGGAAGGGGTGAGTTCGTGCGGGTCGTGATGACGTCGCCGTATTCGCTGTCTCGTCCGGGCGGCGTGCAGGGCCAGGTGCTCGGCCTCGCACGCGAGCTTCGCAAGCTCGGCGTCGACGTGCGCGTCATCGGACCGTGCGACGGACCACCACCCGAGCCGGGTGTGGTCTCGGTCGGGCCGAGCGTCGAGTGGAACTCCAACGGTTCCGTCGCGCCGATCTCACCCGGCCGCGCGACTGCCCGACGAACCGCCGAAGTGATGCGGAGCATTGAACCCGACCTCGTGCACCTTCATGAGCCGGCAGTACCCGGCCCGTGCTTGAGCGCGCTGATCGGATTCAACGGCCCGATGGTCGGCACGTTCCACGCATCCGGAGAGCTGCTCCACATGTGGACGCGCCCCGCACTGCGATCGCAGATGGCTCGCCTCAGGGTCCGGGTGGTGGTCTCCGAATCGGCGCTCGACACCGCGCGCGCGAATTGGTCCGACGCGCACTACGTCGTGTTGTGGAACGGCATCGAGGTCGACCGCTACGCCTCAGCGGTACCGACACACACCGATCGTCCGGCCGCGTTCTTCGTCGGCCGCCACGAGCCACGCAAGGGGCTCGCGGTGCTCCTCGATGCCTGGCGATCGCTCGACCGCGACGCAGTGCTGTGGGTCGGCGGCGCCGGCCTCGAGACCGACGCGCTGCGCGCCACGGCTCACTCGCTCGTCGGCACCAACGTCGAATGGCTCGGCGCGATCACCGACGTGGAACGCAACGCACGTCTGCGCGCCGCGACCGTACTGTGCGCGCCGTCGCTTCACGGCGAGTCGTTCGGTGTGGTGCTGCTCGAAGGAATGGCCGCAGGCACGCCGGTCGTGGCGTCCGCGATCGACGGATATCAGAACGTCGCGCGCGCCGACGTCGACGCACTGCTCGTGCCTCCCGGTGACGTCGCCGCGCTCCGGGGCGCGCTGCAGCAGGTGTTCGACGACGGCATGCTGCGCCAACGCCTGATCGCCGCGGGCCGGTCACGCGCCGAGGAGTTCTCGATGACTCGCCTCGCGCAGCGTTATCTCGAACTCTACGAGAAAGCGCTCGTTCCGATGGCTGACAGCGGCCCCACAGGGTCGACCCGGCTGTGGAACCACCGGGGGAGTGGGCGCGCCGTACACTGACGTCGGCCGCAGCCCGGCCTACTGACCAACGGGAGTATCGACGTGGGCGCAGCAATCATCGTGATCGTGATCGTCGTCTTGATCGTGCTCGTGTTCGTCGCGGGCTACAACGGCCTGGTCCGGCTCCGCAACCGAATCGACTCGGCTTGGTCGCAGATCGGCGTGCAACTCGAGCGCCGGCATGACCTCATCCCCAACCTGATCGAAACGGTCAAAGGTTACGCCGCGCACGAGAAGTCGACGCTCGAAGGTGTGGTGGAAGCGCGCAACGCGGCAATCCAGGCAAAAGGCGCCGGACCGGAGCAGCAGGCACAGGCCGAGAACATGCTGACCGGCGCCTTGAAGTCGCTGTTCGCGCTCGCCGAGGCCTATCCCGACCTGAAGGCCAATCAGAGCTTCTTGGCGCTGCAAGAGGAACTCACCTCAACCGAGGACCGGATCGCGTACGCCCGCCAGTTCTACAACGACAGCGTGATGAAGTACGACAACAAGATCCAATCGGTCCCGTCGAACATCATCGCAGGCATGTTCGGATTCAAGTCACGCGAGTACTTCCAGGTCGAGCAGGGTGCAACCGAGGTACCCAAAGTCGAGTTCTGAGATCGTCGAGGCCGCACACGCCTCGACCCTCACCTGAACCCTTCGTGTAGACGCCGCCGAACATCGGATTCCGAGGTTCTCGTTGTACGAGCAGATCGCCGCGAACAAGCGCAAGACCTTCGCTCTCATCGTCGGCTTCATGCTTTTGTTGTTCCTCGTCGGTGGGGCGTTCGACCTCCTGTTGAGCGGTGGTGTCGTCGGAATCGTGATCGTCGCGCTGATCGTGATCGCCACGTCGATCGCGTCGTACTACAACAGCGACAAGGCCGCGCTCGCGATCTCTCACGCCAAGCCGGCCGATCCGCATCAGGACGCCCGTCTGTACAACCTCGTCGAAGGCTTATGCATCGCGAGCGGGCTTCCGAAACCGCGGCTGTACATCATCGACGATCCGGCGCCGAATGCGTTCTCGACGGGCCGCAATCCCAAACACGCCGCCGTGGCCGTGACGACCGGACTGCTCGAGAAAATGAACCGGATCGAACTCGAGGCGGTACTCGCGCACGAGCTGAGCCATATCCGCAACTACGACATCCTCGTCATGACGCTCACCGTCACGATGGTCGGGATGATCGCCCTGCTCTCCGATTTCTTTTTGCGATTCAGGTTCTTCAACAGCGGCCGCGCCGATCGGAACAACAATGACCGAAACAACCGTGATCGCGACAACAGCGATCGCGACAACAGCGATCGGAAAAGGCCGATCGCGATCGTGTTTTCGGTCTTCGGGTACGCGCTGTTGATCTTCGCGCCGATCATCGCGTACGTCACGCAGCTCGCCGTGAGTCGCAAGCGCGAGTACCTGGCCGACGCCTCGGGTGTGCAGCTCACGCGATATCCGCCCGGGTTGATCTCCGCACTGGAGAAGCTGAAAGGCGATCACGCCGCGATCGACTCGGCCTCCAAGGCAACGGCGCACCTGTGGATCGAAGAGCCGCTCGACCGGGAAACGAACAAGGGTTACACCCGTCTGAACCACTTTTTCGACACCCATCCGCCGCTCGATGACCGCATCCGCGCCTTGCAGGCCATGTGAAGGGCATCATTCTCTAATGCGCACACGACAGCTCCCCACCTATCGCGCGCTCGGTGTTTTCGTCGCGCTCGCAGTGGTCCTCGCTGCCTGTAGCAGCGGATCGCACAAGGCGGCCACGAAGCCCAAGCCGACCGTCCCGTCCACCACTGCGGCCGCGCCGCGGCACGTGTCGACCGCGCCGGTCGCGCCGCTGACCGGCCTGCCCGACCCGCTGGATGTCGCGCGCAAGCGGCCCGCGGTCACGGTGAAGATCAACAACACCGACGCCGCCAAGCAGTACGGCATCGACCAAGCCGACGTCATCTACGAAGAGGTCGTCGAGGGCGGCATCACCCGCCTTGCCGCGATCTTCAACTCCCAAGCGCCCGACAAGGTGGGTCCGGTGCGCTCCGTACGCAAGACCGACCAGAGCATCGTCTGGCCGATCGGCGGCATCTTCGCCTACTCGGGTGGCGCCGCGTACGCGATCCAAAGCATCGACACTGCGCCGGTCACGCAGCTCAACGAGACTCTCGCAGGCCCGATGATGTACCGCGACCCGCCCGACCCGAGCTACGAGCCTTTCAACTTGTGGGCCCGCGTCGACCAGATGTTCACGGTCCACGCAACCCCCGTGCCCCCGCCCCCGCTGTTCGCGTACCGAGCTCCACACGCGCCGGTGGGTGGCACTCCCGTCGCGGCGTTCGTCGTCGGATTCGCTGCCGGCTACCAGATCACCTGGAATTGGGATGCCGCGAGTGGCACGTGGTTGCGCTCGAAGTTTGGCGCACCCGACATCGACGGCAACGGTGTTCGGCTCGCGCCCAAGAACGTTGTCGTGATGTTCGTGCAGTACCTCGGTGGCGTCGGCGTCGAGCAGTCCGAAGCGCAGCTGATCGGCAGCGGGAACGCGTTGGTCTTCACCGACGGGAAGGAGATCGAAGGCACCTGGTCCCGCCCAAACACGGCCAAGCCGGCGATTTTCCGTAACGCCCGAGGTGGCGTCATCCGTCTGACGCCCGGCCAAACGTGGGTCGAGCTTCCCGACGTCTCCTACCAAGTCTCGGTCCTTCCGTAGAAAAACCAGCGGCGGAACTCGCCACCCGCCTCGGTAGACTCACGCCATGGTTACAGATCGAACGACCGGAACCGCACGCGTGAAGCGCGGCCTCGCTGAGATGCTGCGCGGCGGCGTCATCATGGATGTCGTCACCCCAGAGCAGGCGAAGATCGCCGAAGACGCAGGTGCGTCGGCCGTGATGGCGCTCGAACGGGTGCCGTCCGACATCAGACGCGACGGCGGCGTCGCGCGCATGAGTGATCCCTCGATGATCGAAGGCATCCAGAAAGTCGTCACCGTTCCGGTGATGGCCAAGTGCCGGATCGGACACTTCGCCGAGGCGCAGGTGCTCCAGTCGCTCGGCGTCGACTACGTCGACGAGTCGGAGGTGCTCACCCCGGCCGATGAGGCGCATCACGTCGACAAGTGGGCCTTCACAGTGCCGTTCGTGTGCGGCGCGACAAATCTCGGTGAGGCGTTGCGACGCATCGGCGAGGGAGCGGCACTCATTCGTTCGAAAGGCGAGGCCGGGACAGGAAATATCGTCGAAGCCGTCCGGCATCTGCGATCGATCCTCGGCGACATCAACACGCTGTCGACCGCTGGTCCCGAAGAGCTCTACCGCTGGGCGAAGGAGCTCAGCGCACCGCTCGACTTGGTACAGGAAGTGGCAGCGCACGGCGAGCTGCCCGTACCACTGTTCTGCGCCGGTGGTATCGCGACACCGGCCGACGCGGCACTGGTGATGCAGCTCGGCGCCCAGTCGGTGTTCGTAGGCAGCGGAATCTTCAAAGCATCCGATCCGCCCAAACGTGCCCGCGCCATCGTCGAGGCGACCACGCACTACGCCGACGCTGACATCGTCGCCAAGGTGTCGCGCGGCCTCGGCGCGGCAATGCCCGGCGAGGAGATCGACAAGCTCGACGTGAAGCTCGCCGACCGCGGCTGGTGACGGTGCACGCTTCGGGGCCCCCAGCTGGTGACGGTCAGCGGAACGGAACATAGACACTCCTTCCGTAGGCGCCGAGCCGCAACGACGGAGTGCAGATGAAGATCGGGGTGTTGGCCCTCCAAGGAGCATTTCGCGAGCAGGCCGAAACGCTCGAGGCGCTCGGCGCCGACGCGACGCTCGTCAAGACGCCCGAACAATTCGCGGCGGTCGACGCGATCGTCCTTCCAGGCGGCGAGTCGACCACGATGGACAAGCTTCTCGACTCGTCCGGCCTGCGGAGACCGCTGCGCGACTCCTTGCGCGAGGGAATGCCTGCCTTGGCGGTCTGCGCGGGCCTGATCGTCGTCGCGGCCGAGGTGGTCGACGGCCGCGCCGACCAGCGGCCGCTCGAGGTGATCGACGTGACGGTCCGGCGAAATGGCTACGGCCGCCAGCGCGACTCCTTTGAGGCCGACCTCGAGATCGACGGGCTCGACGACGGCCCGTTCCCCGGCGTGTTCATCCGGGCTCCAGTCATCGAGCGGGTCGGACCGGCCGTCGAGGTGCTGGCGTCCTACGGCGGTGCGACGGTGCTCGGACGCCACGGCGCTGTGTTGTTCGCTACGTTTCATCCCGAGCTCGCAGGCGATCTGCGCGTGCACGAGCTCTTTGTGAAGGGGAGCTGAATGTCGGGTCACTCGAAGTGGCACTCGATCAAGCACAAGAAGGGCGCAGCCGACGCGGCACGGGGCAAGCTGTTCGCGGTCCTCATTCGCCAGATCGAGGTATCGGCCCGTTCGGGTGGAGGCGATCCCGAATCGAACGCGACATTGCGCACCATGGTGCAAAAGGCTCGCGACAACTCGGTGCCGGTCGACACGATCCAGCGCGCGATCAAGCGCGGGACCGGCGAAGAAGAGGGCGTTACCTACGAGCAGGTTTCGTACGAGGGTTACGCGGCGAGCGGCGTCGCGGTGATCGTGCAGGCGCTCACCGACAACCGCAATCGAACGTCGGCCGAGATCAAGAACATCTTCAGTCGCAACGGTGGATCGTTCGCCGAGCCGGGCGCGGTGTCGTGGCAGTTCGAGCGCAAGGGTGTCGTACAGATCGATCGGTCGTCTGACGAGGACGAGCTCACCTTGGCCGCAGCCGACGCCGGCGCCGAGGACGTGCAAGACCTCGGCGACACGTGGCAGGTGACGACACCGCCAACCGAGCTTCACGCGGTGCGTACCGCGATCGAAGAGGCCGGCATCAAGGTGAAGTCATCCGACCTCACGATGATCCCGACCACGAGTGTCGCGCTCGACCAAGAAGACAAGGCCAGGTCGGTGCTGCGGCTGATGGACGCGCTCGAAGAGCACGATGACGTCGAGGCGGTCTACGCGAACTTCGACATCCCCGACGCGGTGCTCGAAGCAGTCAGCGCCTGAACGCTCAGGGCCGAAACCTTCCGAAGGAGACATCATGGTCGAGGTGGGACAAGAGGCGCCGGACTTCACGCTGGCGGGTATCTGCGACGGCGAGCGGCGCGATTACACGCTCTCGGAGTACCGGGGACGCAAGGTCGTCCTCGCGTTCTATCCCGGGGATAACACGCCGGGCTGCACCCGTCAGATGTGCTCATACCGCGACGACTTCTCAAAGTTCGATGAGAGCGGCGCGGTGCTTCTCGGGATCTCCCCTCAAGACGTCGACAGCCACGAGAGTTGGTCGGCCAAGCGCGGGTTCCATTTTCCGCTGCTGGCCGACACTGACAAGAAGGTCATCGACCTGTACGGCGTCCGGGGCGGGAAGCTGATCGCGGTGAAACGATCCGTCTTTGTGATCGGTCCGGACGGCAAGGTCGCCTTCGTCGATCGCAAGGTCGTGGGCGCGACCTTCGTCTCTGCCGACAAGCTCGTGCCCGTGCTCGCAGGCCTGTAGCAGCGCCGGCATGGAGACAGACGACGCACTCGAGTTCATCCGCGCCAACCATCACGGCGTGATGGCCACCAGACGCGCCGACGGCCTGCCCGCGATGTCGCCGGTTGCTTGCGACGTCGATGAGACCGGCCTGGTGGTGGTGAGCACACGCGAAACGGCAATGAAGGTGAAACACATCGAGCGGGATCCGCACGTCGCCATCTGCGTGCTCAACGACGGTTTCTTCGGCCAGTGGGTCCAGGTGGAGGGGACAGCCGAGGTGGTGCACCTGCCGGAGGCGATGGACGGTCTGGTCGAGTACTACCGACGGATGTCGGGCGAGCACCCAGACTGGAACGACTATCGGACGGCCATGGAACGTGAGCGGCGGGTCCTTGTCCGCATCGCCGTGACTCGGAGCGGTCCGAACCGCTCCGGCTAGATTCCGGGCTGTGATCATCGGAGTCACCGTCAACGGGTTCGCGATCGAGCACGACGTCGAACCGCGTACCCTGCTCGTCCACTACCTGCGCGAGTCGTGCGCACTGACGGGGACCAAGGTCGGATGTGACACGTCGTCGTGCGGTGCCTGCACGGTGCTGGTCAACGGCGAGTCGGTCAAGTCGTGCACGATGCTGGCGGCGCAAGCCGGCGGCGCGAACGTGACGACGATCGAGGGACTAGCCGACGGCGACACGATGCATCCCGTCCAGCTGGCGTTCCACGAGCACCATGGTCTCCAGTGCGGTTACTGCACCGCGGGCATGGTGATGGCCGCGGTCTCTCTCCTCGAGGAAATCCCCGACCCGAGCGAGCGCGACGTGCGGATCGGTCTCGAAGGCAACCTGTGTCGCTGCACCGGCTACCACAACATCGTCGAGTCGGTGCTCGCGGCCGCGGCGCAGATGCGGACACAAACCCGATGATTCCTGCCGCCTTCGAATACGTGCGTGCCGACTCGGCAGATGCCGCGATCGCGCAACTCGCCGAACACGGCGACGAAGCCAAGCTGCTCGCGGGCGGAATGTCGCTCCTGCCCTTGATGAAACTCCGGCTCGCGACGCCGACCGTCCTCATCGACGTCGGTCGTGTGCGCGAACTCTCGTACGTTCGTGACGGCGCAGACCATGTCGCGATCGGCGCACTCACTCGCCACCGCGACATCGAAACCAATGATGTGCTGGCCCGCGAGTGCGGTGTGCTGCGGGCTGTCGCGGCGCAGGTCGGCGACAATCAGGTGCGCCACCGCGGAACTATCGGCGGCTCCGTCGCGCACGGCGATCCCGCCTCGGACCTTCCCGCCGCGCTGCTCGCACTGGATGCGACATTCGTCGCGCAGGGTCCAGACCGAACGCGCGAAATCGCGGCTTCGGAGTTCTTCGAAGGTTTCCTAGAGACTGCGCTCGAGCCCGACGAGTTGCTTCGCGAGATCCGCGTCCCCAAGACCGGCGCCAACAGCTTCGCGTTCGAGAAGTTCAACCGGCGGGCCCAGGACTTCGCGACGGTCGGCGTCGTGGCCGCGCGCACAAGCGACGGAACTCATGTCGGGCTGATCAACATGGGATCTACCCCCCTGCGTGCGACCGCAGTCGAGCAGGCCCTGGCGCAGGGCGCTTCCGCCGTCGACGCGGCGGCGCTGGCCGCCGACGGCACCGAGCCGAGCGCCGACCTGAACGCCTCGGTCGAATATCGCCAGCACCTCGCCCGCGTGTTGGTACGCCGCGCGCTCGAGGCGCTCTGAGTCCTCATCGTGCCGCGGTCGTCCTCGCGGCCGGGCGCGGCCTGCGATTCGGCGGCGACACGCCGAAACCGCTTGCGCCGTTTCGCGGCCGACCGCTCGTCGCACATGCCGTACACGCCGCGCTCGACAGCGGACTAGCTCCCGTCGTGGTGGTGGTATCCGACGCCGAGGTCGAGGCCGTGTTGCCACCCGCCGTACAGGTCGCACGCAACCACGCGCCCGAACTCGGAATCTCGTCGAGCCTGCACACCGCGTTGCGAGCGATCGAGGCTGACGCCGAGATCGACGGAGCCGTCGTCGGCTTGGCCGATCAGCCGTTGGTCGGGCCGGACGCCTACCGGCGCCTCGCCGGTGCCTACGACGACGGCGCACGTCTCGCGGTGGCAACCTACGGAGGCGTGCGCGCCAACCCCGTCCTGATCGGGCGAGATCATTGGCGCGAAGCGCTGGAGCTCACCGGCGACGAAGGTGCACGGGTGCTCTTTCGGCGACACGTCGCGGTCGAGGTACCGTGCGACGGAACCGGCATCGCGATCGACGTCGACACCCCCGAAGATCTCGAGGCGCTCGAGACCCGTCCAATGGAGAAGTAATGGAGATCGCAGATAGCTTCGTCGTGAGCACGTCGATCGACGACACGTGGAGGGTGTTGCTCGACATCGAGGGGATCGCCCCCTGTCTGCCCGGCGCGCAGCTTCAAGAAGTCGACGGCGTTCAGTACCGCGGAGTGGTCAAGGTGAAGGTCGGGCCGATCACCGCGCAGTACAAGGGGACCGCGACCCTCGCCGAAGTCGACGAAGCGACGCACCGAATCCTCATCGACGCGACTGGACGCGACACTCGCGGGCAGGGAAACGCGAAGGCCACAATCGTCGTGACGATGACCGAAGACGCGGCCGGGACACGGGTCGAAGTTGTCACCGACCTCGCGATCACGGGCAAGGTCGCGCAGTTCGGACGCGGGGTGCTCGACGACGTGTCGGCGAAGCTGCTCCGCCAGTTCGTCGAGAACCTTGAGCGTGATGTCTTGTCGAACTCGGCTCCAACGCCGCCGGACGCGCCCACGCAGGGCGATCCGCCGGCCTCGTCGTTCTCGTCAGAGCCGCCGACCTCGAACGGCTCGGCGTCGACGGCGGGACCACGTCGGGTCGAGTCGCCCGACGTGGCGCCCATCGATCTCCTCGACATGGCAGGGGTGTCAACCGCCCGCCGTCTGGTGCCCATCGGCGTGGTCGCGCTCGGGCTTTTCGTGCTCTGGCGCGTGCTGCGCAACGCGTAGCTCCGCTGGCCCGGACAGCGGCGACCGCCCCCCCCGCGAACGGTGGCCAACGGCCTGAGCCGCATTGGTGCCCCGCGCAAATCGGTAGGCCCGGACGGTCGAAGACCTCCGCCGCAGGAAACAAGCACTGGTCGCAGCCCGTGACCGTGCCCGCTCGTGATCCCTACGCCGACGCCACCGACCCTCTAGCATCGAACTCGTGTTCGATTCGGCGCCGTTCGATCCCGACGGTCCAGTGCTCGGCATCGACCCGGGCCTGTCCCGGTGCGGCTACGGGATCGTCGCACGGGAACGCAATCAGCCGCGGGCGCTCGGGTTCGGCGTGATCCGCACGCCGCCCGACGATCCCCTGCCGGTTCGGCTGCTCGCCCTCGACGACGAGTTCCGGCTGCTGATCGCGCAGACGCGGCCGTCAGCCGTGGTGGTGGAACGCGTGTTGTTCTCCTCGAACGCCCGCACCGCGATGTCGGTCGGGCAGGCCAGCGGACTCGCCCTCGTGGCGGCCGCTCGAGTGGGCATTCCGGTGGCGCTGTACAGCCCGAACGAGGTCAAGCTCGCCGTCACCGGCAACGGTCGCGCCGACAAGGCCGCGGTGCAGATGATGGTGGCGCGCTTGTTGAACTTGGGCGAGATTCCCAAACCGCCCGACGCGGCCGACGCGCTCGCACTCGCGTGTTGTCATCTGTGGCGGGTACCACTCGTCGCACAGATCGGGAACCGATGATCGGCTCGGTGCGCGGCTCGATCGTCGAGCGAACGATGCACGGTGAGGTGCTCGTCGAGGTCGGCGGTGTGGGCTATCGCGTCAACGTGCCGCTGCGGGTGGTGCCGACGCTCGAACCCGGAAGCAACGCCTTTCTGTTCACGCATCTGCACGTGCGCGAGGACGCGATGACGCTGTACGGGTTCCCGAGCCGCGACGAGCGTGACACGTTCGAGGCGCTGATCGGAGCGTCGGGCGTCGGCCCGAAGCTCGCGCTCGCCATCCTGTCGGTGCATACACCCGGAACGCTGCGTCGTGGGCTCGTCGACGACGATCTCGACGCGCTGATGCTCGTCCCCGGTGTCGGCAAGCGCACTGCGCAACGTTTGCTGGTCGACCTGAAGGTTCGTCTCGAAGTTCCCGATTTCGACCTCGCCGAGGTCGCCGGCGGCACGTCAACTCCACGGGGCGAGGTGCGCGACGCACTCATCGGTCTTGGCTACTCGAGCGAGGAGGTGCGCGCCGTTCTCGGTCAAATGGGCGAGGACGGCACGGTCGAGGATCTTCTGCGCGATGCACTCCGAGCGCTGTCCGGTCCGCGATGAGTGCACCGTCGGTGGGAGACGCATGAGAGAAGAGCTTTTGAGTCCGACAGCCGATCCGGCCGAGGCGGCCGAAGAGACGACGTTGCGCCCGCGTCGCCTCGACGAATTCGTCGGTCAGCCTCGGCTGCGTGAGCACCTCGAGATCATGCTCACGGCGTCGCGACAACGGGGCCAGGCGGTCGACCATGTGCTGTTCGCCGGGCCGCCCGGCCTGGGAAAGACGACATTGGCTGGCATCATGGCGACCGAAATGGGCGCGCGTATGCAGCCGACGAGCGGGCCTGCGCTCGAACGTGCCGGTGATCTCGCTGCGATCCTCACCAACCTCGACGACGGCGGGGTGCTGTTCATCGACGAGATCCACGGTCTTCCCCGCGCCGTGGAAGAAGTGCTGTATCCCGCGATGGAAGATTTTCAACTCGACATCGTGATCGGCAAAGGCCCGTCCGCGCGCACGATCCGGCTCGACCTTCCGCGCTTCACGCTCGTCGGTGCGACGACGCGCACCGGCTTGATCACAGGCCCGTTGCGGGACCGTTTCGGTTTCGTCGCCCGTCTCGACTACTACGACGTGAGCGAGCTCACGATGATCGTGTCGCGGGTCGCACAGATCCTCGGGGTGGAGCTCGAACCGGACGGCGCCAGTGAGATCGCGTCGAGGAGCCGGGGCACACCGCGGATCGCGAACCGTCTGCTGAAGCGGGTCCGCGACTACGCGGAGGTACGCGCCGACGGTCGCGTGACGCTCGACACTGCCCGCGCCGCGTTGGAGTTGTTCGAGGTCGACGAGCTCGGGCTCGACAAGGTCGACCGCGCGATCCTCGTCGCGCTGTGTCGGACGTTCGCGGGTCGTGCGGTCGGTCTCGGAACGCTCGCGGTCGCGGTGGGCGAAGCCCCGGAAACCGTTGAAGACGTCTACGAGCCGTTCCTCCTGCAGTGCGGCCTCCTGGAACGCACACCCCGCGGCCGGATGGCGACCGCGTCGGCGTACGAGCATCTCGGGTTGCACGATCGGCCAATGCCGGGCGAGGCTCCGAATCTGTTCTGATCGCACACGACCTCACGTGGCGACCCAAGACGCGAGGATCATCCATGTCCGATGATTTCGTCCGGTACGAGGTTCGCGATCGCGTCGCGCACGTCACGATCGCCAACGGCAAGGCCAATGCCTTGTCGCCGGCGGTTGTCGCCGCGCTCGACGCGGCCCTCACACGAGCCGAAGACGCCGGCGAAGAGCAGGTGGGCGCGTTGCTGTTGGGCGGCGCACCCGGAATGTTCTCGGGCGGGTTCGATCTCGCCGTGATGCGATCGAGCGCCGCGGCCGCGGGCCAGCTCGTCACGGACGGCGGGACGCTCATCACCCGACTGTTCGGGTCTGAGGTCCCGGTCGTGATCGCCTGTTCCGGTCACGCTGTCGCCGCCGGCGCATTGTTGTTGCTCGGCGCTGACGCTCGGATCGGGGTCCGGGGCACGTTCCGTATCGGATTGATCGAAACCCAGATCGGACTGGTGCTGCCCAGGTGGGCGGCTGAGCTCGCCCGGGAGCGGCTGTCCCCTCGCCAGCTGCAGTTCGCAACGGTCGGCGCGCAGATGTACGACCCCGACGGTGCCGTCGCGGTCGGCTTCCTCGACGGTGTCGTCGAAGCCGACACGCTCGAATCAAGCGCCCGTGAGGAGGCCCAGCGGTGGGCTGAGCTGCCCCGAGCGGCGTATCGCGGCCAGGTGCGAATGAACCGCGGTGACGTGCTCGGCCGCCTCGCCGACGCGCTCGCGGCGGATCGGGGGCGAAGCTTCGACGTGTCGCCCGGTTCGCCGAGCTGACCGTCTGACAGTCCGCCCGCCCGGGCTACCCGACGTCGGCCATGATGCCGAACCGCTGGTCAGGGGTGGTAGCGTCAGACCGCTTCCGCCACTCGTCGGGCCTTGTCTCATCGGGCCTCTGGCTCACTTTGAGGGAACGTTGTTGCCGCTCGGTATCGTTTGGCTGGTCCTCATGGTGGGGGCCTTTTACATGTTGCTCTGGCGTCCCCAGCAGCGGCGGATCGCGATGGTTCGCGCCCTGCAAAGCCAGGTCGCGCAAGGCGACGAGATCCTCACGACCAGCGGGATCTACGGGCGGGTCGTCCGCCTCAGCGAGGTCGACGCCGAGATCGAGATCGCGCCCGGCACCGTCATCCGTGTCGCCCGCGGTGCGATCGGCCAGGTGCTGACCGAGACCGACGAGAGTCTCGACGCGCACGGCGAGGCCACGGAGGCCGGCTGAACCGTGCGCCGCCAGGTAATACTGCTGATCGTCACCGTCGTCGCGATCGTCGGCGTCTTCGTCGCGACGCTCGTGTCGAGCAGCCGACCGGTACTCGGGCTCGACCTGCAAGGCGGCATCTCGATCGTGCTGTACCCGGTCAAAGGCTCGGATCTCAGCGCGCTCAACGCGGCGGTCGACGTGATCCGGAATCGGGTCGACGGGCTCGGCATCGCCGAACCGAACGTGCAACGCCAGGGCAACACGATCGCGGTGAACCTCCCGGGCGTGAAGGATCGAGCCAAAGCCGAGAACCTGGTCGGCGAGACGGCCGAGTTGCGTTTCCGGCCAGTGCAATATTCCGGCAGCAACCCGCTGCAATTCGCGTTCGGGACTCCGGCGCCGACGCCGACGACGAAGAAAGGCGCGACTACGACGACCGCCAAAGGCGGGACGACCACGACGCGCGAGGCGCAGATCTCAGGAACCACGGTTCCGAAGTCGTCGACCACCGGCCACGCCGCCGGCGACCAGACCATCGATACTGCGCCTATTGTCGCCCGGTTCGCGGCGACGCCAACTTCGGCCCCGACACCGTCCACCGCCCTGAAAGTTCCGTCCGCGGGATCGGGGACTGCGCCTTCGGCCGGTTCGGGTATCACGCCCACCACAATCCCGAGCCCGACCACGACCACGACGCCGACTTTTCCGGGCTGCGCGGCGCTGATCAAGCAGAGTCCGGCCGATACCGACTCCGCGCAAGAGGTCGTGCTTCCCGACCGCCTGCATCAGTACTGCTACGTGCTCGGCCCGGCCCTCGTCACCGGGAAAAGCATCAGTTCGGCCGACACCGAGTACGACTCGACCGAGTCGCAATGGGCGACCCAGGTCCACTTCAAGAACAACGATTTCCTCACCGAGATCGCCGGCCCGTACGTCAACAAGGAAGTCGCGATCGAACTCGACGGAGTCGTGCAGTCGGCGCCCGTGATCAACCCGGGCATCACCGGACGCGACGTCGAGATCACCGGCAACTTCACCCAAGGTCAGGCCGACCAGCTGTCGCTCGTGCTGAAATACGGTGCGCTGCCGATCCAATTTGACCAGTCCAAGCAGACCGTCGAGAGCGTGTCGCCGACGCTGGGTCGGGACCAGCTGACGGCCGGGATCGTATCGGGGCTCATCGGGCTCGCGCTCGTCGCGCTGTACATGCTCGTGTTCTACCGGCTGCTCGGACTTGTCGTCATCGTCGGGCTCGGGCTCACCGCCATGTTGTTCTTCTCCGTGGTGTCGTATCTGTCGAGCGCACACGGCTTGACGCTCACGTTGGCGGGAGTGACCGGCATCATCGTCTCGGTCGGCGTCACCGTCGATTCCTACGTCGTGTATTTCGAACGTCTCAAAGACGAGGTGCGTACCGGCAAGACCGTGCGTTCGTCGCTCGAGCCCGGATTCGTGCGATCGTGGCGCACGATCGTCGCCGCCGACCTCGTCTCGCTGATCGGCGCGGCCGTCCTCTACGTGTTCGCGACGAGCTCAGTCCAAGGTTTCGCCTTCTTCCTCGGGCTTTCGACCGCGATGGACCTGCTGCTCGCATACTGCTTCATGCATCCGATGGTGTCGGTGCTCGCCCGCCGTCCCGAGCTCGTCCAACTTCCCGGCGTAGGGATCGCGGCGGCGCTCGACGTGATCGGCGCGACGGCATGACCACCACGACGCCACCGCGGACCGCGCTGGCGCCGCCCGACGACGTGCCCGGAGTCACTCGCCGCCATCGGCCGTCCGACCTCTACCACGAGCGCACCAACTTCCAGTTCATCAAGCACAGCAGACGGTGGGCGATCCTGTCGGGCACGCTGATCCTGCTCAGCTTCGTGGCCTTGTTCGCACGGGGACTGAACTTCGGTATCGATTTCGAGGGCGGTACCTCGTGGCAGGTGCAGTTGTCGCACGGCCATTCGGCGCACGTCGCCGATGTCCGCAAACTGCTCGCACCGTTGGTCCCCAACGCGACGGTGAGCGTCCTCTCCGGACAGAGCCATCAGAGCATCAACGTGCAAGATCGTCTGGTCACCGATCCGATCCAGACGGTCGAGACCACGCTCGCGACGTACGGCGGCGTCACCCAAGCCGACGTGCAGTTCCAGCAGGGCGCCACGTCCGGGGGCACGTTCACGTTCACAACCGCGGCGAGCGTGAAACCGACGGAAGCCGGTGTCCTGGACGCGCTCGCCAAAACGGAGTTGCGGAACCCGACCGTCACGGTCTCTGGCCAGAACGTGACGGTCTCCGCGAAGACGCTGCCCGTCAGCCCGACCGAACAAGTTGCCAACGCGCTCGCCGCCTACGCGGGGACCAACTCGAACCAAGTGAGCATCTCGACCGTCGGGCCAACCTGGGGCCAAGAGGTGAGCCATAAGGCGGAGCAGGCCCTGCTGTACTTCTTCATCCTGTTGGCGTTATATCTCTCGATTCGTTTCGAGGCCAAGATGGCCGCGGCCGCGATCATCGCAGTGATCCACGACATCATCTTCACCGTCGGTGTGTACGCGCTGTTCCATTTTTCGGTGACTCCGGCCACCATCACGGCTTTCCTCACGATTCTCGGCTTCTCGCTCTACGACACGGTCGTCGTGTTCGACAAGGTGCGAGAGAACCAACGGAAAATGACCGCGACCGGTCGCACGACGTACGGCGAGATGGTCAACGCGTCGCTGAACCAAGTGCTGATGCGTTCGCTGTCGACGTCGTTCGTCGCGCTGATGCCGGTGCTGTCGGTATTGATCATCGGCGTCGGCGTGTTCGGGGCGACGTCGCTCGAGGAATTCGCGTTGGCGCTCGCGGCCGGTCTGTTCATCGGCTCGTACTCGTCGATCTTCGTGGCGGCTCCGATTCTCGCCTGGTGGAAGGAACGCGAACCGCAGTACCGCGCGCTCGCCGAGCGACGCGAGCGGGCCGGTACGTCAGCGCCGTCCAGCTCGCCGTCGGCGGGGCCGTTGTCGACCCGACCCGCAGCCGTCGCCGCGGACGTAGGCGGCGTGGGCGTGGGCGTCGAGATGCTCCCCGATGACGAGGCACGCCTCGGCCGCGCGGTGCCCGGTCCGCCAGCGGTTGGACGCACGATCCAGCCGCGCGCCCGTCAACAACGTCGCCGCAAACGCAAATAGCTACCGCAGATCCGACCGACCCGACTGCCGACGACGGTCGCAGGCCCGGTGTGCGGCGGCCGGTCCGAGCCGCGTGAACAACTACCCTGGACATCGTGGCTGACACCTCGGCGCTGCGGGAGTTCGTACGCGACATTCCCGACTGGCCCAAGCCAGGCATCGTCTTTCGGGACATCACGCCGTTGCTGGCCGCGCCCGATGCGTTCGCCCTCACCGTGGATGCCCTGGCCGCGCCATTCGCCGATGAACAGATCGACAAGGTGATCGGTATCGAAGCGCGGGGATTCGTGTTCGCCGCACCGCTCGCCTACCGGCGGGGAGCCGGGTTCATTCCCGTCCGCAAAGCGGGGAAGCTGCCCTGGGCGATCGAACGCGAGGAGTACGCCCTCGAATACGGTACCGACCTCCTCGAGATCCATCGAGACGCGGTCCTTCCCGGCGAGCACGTGCTCGTCGTCGACGACGTGATCGCGACCGGCGGCACCGCCGCGGCTGCGGCACGGTTGGTCGAGCGGCTCGGCGGCACCGTCGCCGGTTTCACGTTCCTGCTCGAGCTGGCCGAGCTCGGCGGACGCGCCAAGCTCGAAGGTCATCGCGTCCACGCGGTGCTCCGCTATGAGTGACACACACACCGCGACCATCGATCGGGCGCTCCGGCCGCTGATCGACCGTGTCCTCGCCCGGCGCCAGGACGCCGACGTGGCGCTGATCGACCGGGCCTATGTGGTCGCACGCGATGCACATCGGGACCAGATGAGACGGTCGGGCGACCCGTACATCGCGCATCCGTTGGGTGTCGCGCTGATTCTCGCCGATCTCGGGCTCGACGACATCACCCTCGCGGGTGCGTTGCTGCACGACGCGGTCGAAGACACCGAACTGACGCTCGCCGATCTCGTCGAACAATTCGGAGACGACGTCGGCGCAATTGTCGACGGAGTCACCAAGCTCGACCGGCTCGAGTTCGACTCCAAAGAGGCGCAACAGGCCGCCACGATGCGCAAAATGCTCGTGGCGATCGCCAAAGATGTGCGCGTCCTGTTGATCAAGCTTGCCGATCGATTGCACAACATGCGAACGATCGCGTCGCTCCCGGAGGCGAAGCAGCGGCGCATCGCGCAGGAAACTCTCGACATCTACGCGCCGCTCGCTCATCGGCTCGGCGTGCAGGAAGTGAAGTGGCAGCTCGAGGACCTGGCGTTCGCGGTCCTGTACCCCAAACGCTACGTCGAAATCGAAGCGATGGTGCTCTCGGCCGCGGGGGAGCGCGAGGAGTATCTCGAGCAAGTATTGGAAGCGGTCCGCGCCCGACTCGACCAGCTGCACATCCGCGCCGAGGTGCGCGGCCGGCCGAAACACTACTGGTCGATCTACGAAAAGATGGTCGTGCGCGGCAAGCAGTTCGACGAGATCAACGATCTCGTCGGTGTACGCGTGATCGTCGAGTCGGTCAAGGACTGCTACGGCGCGCTCGGTTCGATCCACGCGCTGTGGCGCCCAGTCCAAGGCCGGTTCAAGGACTACGTCGCGATGCCCAAATTCAACCTCTACCAGTCGCTGCACACGACAGTCGTCGGCCCCGAGGGGCGACCGGTCGAGTTCCAGATTCGCACGAGCGAGATGCACCGCCGTGCCGAGTACGGCGTCGCCGCGCACTTCGGCTACAAAGAACACCGCAACCCGACCGAAGATCTCGTGTGGCTCCAGCGGATCGTCGACTGGCAGCAGGACACGACGGATCCCGGCGAGTTCATGCAGAGCCTGAAAATCGACCTCGAGCAAGACGAGGTGTTCGTCTTCACGCCCAAGGGGCGGGTGATCACCCTCCCGACCGGCGCGACCCCCGTCGACTTCGCCTACGCGATCCACACCGAGGTCGGCCACCGTTGCATCGGAGCGCGTGTCAACGGCCGGCTCGTACCCCTCGACTCGGCGATGCAGTCAGGCGAAACCTGCGAGATTTTCACGAGCAAGGTCGAAGGTGCCGGCCCCAGCCGCGACTGGCTCCAGTTCGCACACACTCCGCGAGCCCGTTCGAAGATCCGACAATGGTTCTCGCGCGAACGTCGAGTCGACGCGATCGACGCCGGCCGGGACGAACTGGTCAAGGCGTTGCGCCGCGAGGGTATGCCGGTGCAGAAGCTGGCGTCGTCAGCTGCAATGTCGAAAGTCGCCGCGCAGCTCAACTATGCCGACCTCGACACCCTGTACGCCGCGATCGGCGAGCATCACCTATCGGCGAAGGCCGTCGTGCAGCGCGTGCAACGCGACCTGCGCGGCGGCGAGGAGCAACTGCCGGTCACCGTGGCCCGCCCGCCACGCGCACCTGGGCGAAACCGCGGTCATGCCGATGTCGGCGTCCACGTCGAAGGCCTCGACGACGTGATGGTCCGGCTGTCGCGATGCTGCACGCCGGTCCCCGGCGATGAGATCATGGGTTTCGTCACTCGAGGTCGGGGCGTATCGGTGCACCGCACCGACTGCGCCAACGCACTGAGTCTGAGAACGCAAAGCGACCGAGTCATCGACGTCGAATGGGACAACGACGCACCCGGAAACTATGTCGTGTCGGTCGAGATCGAGGCGCTCGACCGGTCCCGGTTGCTCCGCGACGTCGCCGACGTGTTGTCCGAACACCACGTGAACATCATCGCCTGCGCCTCCCAAACGCAGGCCGACCGGATCGCCAGGATCCGCTTCGATTTCGAACTTGCGGATCCGGGCCACCTGCACTCCATCTTGCTTGCCGTAAAACGGGTCGGTTCTGTGTATGAGGCGACGCGAGTGCTGCCCGGCGCCCGCAGCTGAGCCGAAGGTCGTCCCCGCTCGTCGGAGCGAGATATCCGCAGTTCGCGGCCCACGCGCTTCAGAACCCACGCCCAGACGCCGACCTGTAAAGCATGCAGCGGCCTGCTCGGACGCGACTCAGCACGCGCCGGGCCCGGGCCTCTCGCTATAAGCGGGGGAACGGGTTCGACGCGGACGCGGGATTCACCATCATTGAGGTCGTCGTCGCGGCCACGCTGCTCCTCGTCGCGTTCCTCGGCGCGGCCGGCCTGTTCGAGGAAGGGACCCGCGTCTCCGCCGACACTCGCCAACGCGTCGTCGCCGCCCAACTCGCGTCGGCGGCGATCGAAGAGATCCGCGGTCCGGCCGCCAATCCAGCCCTGTTTACGTCGAAAGTCGTGCCCGGCGAGACCGTCACGACCCAGACCGTGAACGGGCTCAAGTTCACGGTCACCCAGCAGATGCAGTGGGTTGGGCAGTCGTCCACCACCAGTTCGTGCGCCAGCGGGGACGGCGGCAGCAACGCGATCCTCCAGCTGACCGAGTCGGTCACATGGCTCGGAATGGGCGCGACCCAGCCGGTGCAGTCGACCACGGCGTTGTCGCCGCCGGTCGGGGCGTACTCGGCCTCGACCGGTTCGATCGGCGCGATCGTTCTGAACGCCGCGGGCCTTCCCGTCGTCGACGCGGCGGTATCGATCTCGGGAACGGCGTCGCAAACGCAGTCGACGACCGCCGAAGGATGCGCGTTCTTTGCGTTCCTGACGCCCGGGCCCTACACGGTGAGTGTCACCGCGGGCACCGGCGTCAGCAACCAGGAGTTGCTCATCCCGGCCCAGACGACATCGGTGACCATCGGCCAGACCTCGTCGCTCACGTTCTATTACGACACGGCCGCGACGATTTCCCTCAGTCCTAAATGGGCCGGGCCGTCCAGCGCGACGCCTGCGACGAACATCCCGATCGGGATCGCCAACACCGGCTTGCAGCCCTACGGGCAGTATTCGTTCGCGGCGGGGTCGACGTCGCTGACGCCGCTGTTTCCCTATCCGTCGGGATACACCGTCTTCGCGGGGAACTGCACCGACAACAATCCGAACGGTCTGGATACGTCGCGCAATCCGTTCTACACCAACCCTGGGACGACGGCGACCGACGTGTCGCCGGGCGGAACGGCCACAACCAGCGTCCCGCTGTACGACATGCCCGTGACCGTGAAGACCTCGACCGGAACCGCGGTCGTCGGTGCGACGCTCACGATGACCGAGACGACATATTCCAATCCGCAGCCGGCGGCCACTCCGGTGTGCACGAATGGTGGTGGATCGGGCAGCGCACCGACACTCGGGCTCGTGACGACCGTCGCAGGCGGCACGAGTACGACCGCGGTGCCGCTCGGTCATTGGACGATCACCGCCACATCCGGCGCGAAGCACGGCACCGCCTCGGTCTGGCGCCAGGTGACCGGCGTCTTCAACGTCACAGCCACCGGAGCAGCGACCGGCTCGGCTTTGGCGACCGTTCCGGTGACAGTCAGTTGAAGCGCCGCCTCCATGCCCGTGTGCGGTCCGGCTCCGAGTCGGGCTTCACGCTCATCGAGATGATCATCGCGACGATGATGCTGTCGGTGGTGCTCGCCGCCGCGCTTGGCGTCTTGTCGTCAATGCAGACCGAGACGGTCTTGACGACGAACCGCTTCACCGCCGAGGGCCAAGCGCAGACCATCGCCGACCGTGTAACCAAGGACCTCCGGACGGCGGTTGCCACCTCGGCGACTGGCGCGGCGTTCGTTTCGGCCGATGTGAACGACGTGACGTTCTACGCCAATCTTGCCGACCCCCTGGGTCCCGACGAGTTGCACGCTTACCTCACGTTGGCTCCCGGCACGAACGTCTACCTGTTCCACGAGGACAGTACGTCGCCGAATGCCGGCGGAAGTCCAGGCAACTACACCTACACGGGAACCCCATCGGACCGAATCGACGGTGAATACATCGACACCAGCCAACCGATCTTCACGTACTTCGATACCGACGGAAATCCCATCGCGACCCCGATCACCACGACCGCAGCGCTGCGCAGCATCGACAGCGTCGGAATCAACCTGCGCGTCCGTGTCACACCGACGTCGCCGGTCGTCGTGATCAACACGACCGTGCACATACGCAACACCGACTACAACCCGAACGACTGACCCGACAGGTCAACAGCATGTCCCGCCGCCATCCAAGCCGCACCGAAACGACCCGCACGCTCCGCGACGAGTCCGGCATCGCGATGATCACGGTCATGGCCGTCGTCATGATCCTCACGTTCACAACGCTGGCGATCTTCACCCAAGCGGTGCAGCAGTTGCCGTTGGCCCGTCACGATCAGGACCATGAATCGGCGTTGGCGGCCGCCGAAGCCGGCGTCGACGACTACCTCAACCATTTGAACCAGAACAGCAACTACTGGACCTACAGCGCGACGAATCTGCCTCCCGACGGCAATCAGGCCTTCACGAGCTGGGTTCCGGTGCCCGGCCCGGACGATAACGGCGAGACATACCGTTATGACCCCAACGTCACCCAGACGGCCGTTTCGGGCACCATCTATCTTACGTCGTCGGGAAACTCGCGCGGTGTCATCCGTACGGTCAAGGTCGGTATCCGCCGCCAAGGTTTTCTCGACTTCTTGTACCTCACCGACTACGAGATCGTCGATCCGGCCCTGTCCGGCAACCCGACGACGTGTGAGTACCGAGCGTGGCAGTGGAACCCGAACATCTCGAACTACGGCCCCGACACTTCGAACTGCAGCATCGTGTACTGGACCGACCTTTCCACCCTGAACGGGCCGGTGCACACCAACGACGGTCTGTACGTCTGCGGCGCCCCCAATTTTAACGGCGACACCGACACCTACTACAACTCGCCCACGAGTCAAAGCGTCAACGGCTCGACGCATTTCGCCGGCCCCGGTGTCGTGCTCAATCCGTTGGGCTGCACCAACGCGCCGGTGTTCGAGCGACTGCACGACCCGGCCAGCGGAGCCGACCTGCCGTTCCCACCCGCCAACACTGCGATTGAAAGCCAGGCCAACGGCGCGGTCGGCGGGCTCGGCTGCCTGTACACGGGGCCGACCACGATCGTGCTGCACAACACCGGCAACGTTGGCTTCATGAACGTGACGAGCCCAGCGACCAAGTCGACGAACGCAGGATGCGGGCCCGGCAACAACTTGAACCTGCCCGCGAACGGTGTGATCTACGACCAGACCGTCCCGACGTCCCATTCGGATCCGAACTATTCCGCCTGCTCCGGAACTGCGTGCAACGGCGACACGACCGTGGACGGGACGCTGGCCGGTCAGCTCACGATCGCAACCGCGAACGACATCATCATCAACGGCAACCTCGTCTACCACCAGTATCCGAGCGGAACCGACGTACTCGGACTGATCGCAGACAACGACGTCGAGGTCTACCACCCGGTCGACTCGAACGGTAACAACGTGGCGGGGTCGCTCACGAACCCGACCATCGACGCGGCCATCCTGGCCCTCAACCATTCGTTCTACGTGCAGAACTGGGCCGACGGCGTGGCCCTCGGCAACCTCACTGTCAACGGCGTGATCTCGCAGGAGTTCCGCGGTGCTGTCGGCACCTTCTCGGGATCGCCACCGACCATCGTGTCCGGCTACAACAAGGTCTACAACTACGACACGCGCTTAACCTATCTGAGCCCGCCATACTTCCTCGATCCGACGCTGTCGGCCTGGCAGCGAGTTTCGTACGCGGAGATCCAGCCCAACGCGACCCCCTGAACGGCGCGGCGACGCTCGGAGTTGCGTCGCGCTCGAGCAACAATGATCGGCAGATTCGCACGGCGTGCTCGCTAGCATGACCGCGCATGCCCGGCGACCGAGACGTCTTTCGCGCGCCCAACGGCACCCACGACGTGCTCCCGCCCGAGTCCGACCGATGGCAGGCGTTCGTCGCGGCGTTCGCCCTGCGGGCCGGCCGCGCCGGTTTCGGACTGCTTGTGACACCGATCTTCGAGCATGTCGAGGTCGTGCAGAAGCTGGGTTCCACCACCGACGCGGTAAGAAAGGAGATGTACGACTTTTCCGACAAGGGCGGTCGGCAACTCGCGCTGCGCGCCGACGGGACCGCGTCGGTCGCGCGGGCGTTCGCACAGCACCAGCCGACGACGCCGTGGAAAGTCTGGTACGTGGCCCCGAACTTCCGCTACGAACGTCCGCAGCGGGGCCGGTACCGCCAACACTGGCAAGTCGGCGTCGAAGTGCTCGGTGTCGACGACGCGACCGTCGACGTCGAAGTCATGGCGCTCGCGCATGGCTTCTACCGCAACGATCTCGGGTTGCGCCGGCTTCGGCTCCTCGTGAACTCGATGGGCGACAACGAGACGCGTAACCGTTACCGCGACGTGCTCCTCGGCCACTGGCGTGCCCACGCAGCGCTGCTCGGCGACGAGATGGCACGCGCCGAGGCGAATCCGCTGCGCATCCTCGACTCCAAACGCGAAGACTGGCAGGAAATGATCGCCGCCGCGCCCCAGATCGGCGACTATCTGACCGACGCAGCCGCGAAAGACTTCGAAACGGTGCAGGCAGGCTTACGGGTGCTCGGCATCGAGTTCGAGATCGCCCCGCGACTCGTGCGCGGCCTCGACTACTACACAGGCACAACGTTCGAGTTCCAAAGCGACTCGCTCGACGCCGCGCAGAACGCTATCGGTGGCGGCGGCCGCTACGACGGTCTCGTCGAGCAGATGGGTGGCAAACCCACGCCGGGCATCGGCTTCGGGATCGGCATCGAACGGGTCCTGATCGTCTGTGAGGCCGAAGGCGTGTTCGGCGCCGGGGCCAGCTCGCTCGACGTCTTCGTCATCGACGCGGTGGGCGGGTTGGCGAGTCTTGCGTTGCTCGCCGACTTGCGAGCCGCCGGTTTGTCTGCAGATCGGGCGTACGGCAACCGATCGATGAAAAAGCAATGGGGCGCCGCCGACCGTGTGGGGGCGCGTTGGGGCGTGATGCTCGCACCGCGTGAAAGCGCGCAAGGCAACGTCGTCGTCAAAGACCTCTTGAGCGGCGAGCAGGCCGACGTGAAACGCGACGACATCGCGGCATGGCTGCGAAGGAGACAGGACATGACCTCCACATGATGCGCACGCATCGAGCGGGCGACCTACGCGCAGAACATGTTGGCCGTGCGGTCACGGTATGCGGCTGGGTCGCGCACCGTCGCGACCATGGCGGCGTCGTCTTTTTGGATGTGCGCGACACCGCGGGCCTGGTGCAGGTCGTCGTTGATCCCGACCAGGCCGGTTGTGAAGCCGCGCACCGAGTGCGCAACGAATGGGTCTTGCGGGTCGAGGGAACGGTACGACCACGGCCCGAGGGCACCGTCAACGTCGACCTTCCGACCGGCGCGATCGAGGTCGCGGCAAACTCGGTGGAAGTCTTGAACGAGGCTGAACCTTCGCCGTTCCCGCTCGACGAGCGCGCCGACATCGATGAGGTGCTGCGGCTCCGCTACCGCTACCTCGATTTGCGTCGCGCCTCAATGCAGCGCAGCCTCCGTGCGCGCTCGGAGATCAACCGCGCGATGCGTGAGGCCATGCGTTCGCAAGACTTCATTGAAGTAGAGACGCCAATGCTCATCGCGTCGACGCCGGAAGGGGCACGCGACTTCGTTGTGCCATCGCGTTTGCGGCCGGGCTCCTTTTACGCGTTGCCGCAGAGCCCGCAGCTGTTCAAGCAGCTGCTCATGGTGGGGGGCTTCGATCGCTACTTCCAGATCGCTCGCTGCCTTCGAGACGAAGACCTACGAGCCGACCGCCAGTTCGAATTTATGCAGCTCGACGTAGAGATGAGCTTCGCAGATCAAGAAGACGTGCTTGCGGCGGTGTCGGTCGCCGTCCTTGCAGCCGCCGAAGCGGTGCGACCGGATGAGGCACCGAAAACGGTTGCTCGGATGACCTGGCTCGACGCGATGGAACATTACGGCTCCGACAAGCCCGACACCCGCTTCGGCATGGAACTGGTCGACCTCACCGAGGTGTTCGAGGCGACACAGTTCCGCGCGTTCGCGGGCGCGGAAGTGGTCAAAGGGATCTGTGTGTCAGGCGAGGGCGACATGGGTCGTTCGAGACTCGACACCCTCACCGAACGAGCCAAGGCCCTCGGCGCTGCCGGTCTGGTATGGATGCGCGTACGCGACGGCTCGGTGCTCGAGTCGCCGATCGTCAAGTTCCTGTCCGACGCGGAGCAGGTCGGCATCGCCGACGCGCTCGGCGTTCGCCCCGGCGACCTGTTATTCCTGGTCGCCGGCGACCGTGCGATGGCGCGTCATGTCTTGGGCCAGCTGCGACTCGACCTCGGCCGGCCGCCGGTCTCCGAAGGCCTTGAGTTCTCCTGGATCGTGGACTTCCCGCTGTTCGAGGGCCTCGACCCCAACGGCCGGCCGATACCGGCCCATCACGCGTTCACAGCCCCGCACCCCGACGATGTCGACCGTCTGGAGTCCGACCCGCTCTCGGTCCGTTCGCGCTCCTACGACCTCGTCCTGAACGGATGGGAGCTCGGTTCGGGCAGTGTGCGGATACACCGGCCGGACATGCAGCAGCGGATCTTCTCGTTGCTCGGCATCGAACCCGACGACGCGCAGCAACGCTTCGGTTTCCTGCTCGACGCATTTCGTTTCGGTGCGCCGCCGCACGCAGGTTTCGCGGTTGGCATCGATCGGCTCGCCGCGATCCTCGCTCGCGAGGAGAACATTCGTGAGGTCATCGCGTTCCCGAAGACACAGTCGGGCGTCGACCCCTTAACCGACGCCCCGACTTCGATCGACGAATCCCAACTCCGAGAGCTCGGACTGCGCGTCCTCCCCCAAACCTGACCGCGGTCAACCGCACGATCCGATGATGCCGGCGCGGGTCGTCGTGACGCGAGCACCAGAAAGGCCGAACACCACGAGATCGTGTCGCAGCCGACATGGGACCTGTCTTGCATTGCGCGGCGTTCGACTCGGTCGTCGACTCGCACCTCGTCGTCGTGCACGACCGCGCGGTCGGTCAGGCTGGCGTCCGCCGCGAGCCGCCAGACCTTACGCCAGCCCGGCCGATCGTTCGCGACCTGGCAACGAGGTGGCGGACGCACCCTCAGAAGGAGCTGTCGAAGGCCGCATCAGTGCATGAGCGACACCGTCGGAAGGCTCGTCGGCGACGTAGCCTGACTGGATGCCTTCGGGGCCGGATCTGTTCGCAGCCGCGGTCGAGGAGCGGCTGTCGAGCCGTGCGCCGCTCGCGGCGCGTCTGCGGCCCCGATCGCTCGACGAAGTCGTAGGTCAGGGCCACCTGCTGGGTCGCGGAAAGTCGTTACGGGTCCTCATCGAATCCGACCGTCTGTCGTCGGTCGTGTTGTGGGGGCCGCCCGGCACCGGCAAGACCACGATCGCCCGGCTCGTCGCCGGAGTGAGCGCCAAGGCCTTCGAGACGCTGTCGGCGGTCAGCGCCGGCGTGAAAGACGTGCGCGAGGTCGCGGAACGGGCGCGCGCCCGGCTCGGCGAACGCGCACAAGGGACGATCCTTTTTCTCGACGAAGTGCATCGGTTTTCGCGCGCGCAGCAGGACGTGCTCCTCCCATTCGTTGAAGAAGGCCTGCTCGTGCTGGTCGGCGCAACCACCGAGAACCCGTTCTTCTCGCTCACCGGACCACTGCTGTCACGCAGCACGCTGTTCCGACTCGAACCGCTCGCCGACACCGATCTGCGTGAACTTGCGAAGCGTGCGCTCGGGGACCGGGACCGTGGGCTCGGAGACGAAGCAACCGACATCGATGCCGACGCACTCGAGCATCTTGTCGACAAAAGCGAAGGCGACGCGCGACACCTCCTCACCGTGCTCGAAGTCGCGCACGCGCTGGCTGTCGAGCGCGACGCCGGCCACATCTCGCTGGGAGACGCCGAAGCGGCGCTCGCGTTGCGATCCGTCAACTACGGCGACGACGAGCACTACGACATCGTGTCGGCGTTCATCAAGTCGATCCGTGGTTCGGATCCGGACGCCGGTCTCTACTGGCTCGCACGCATGATCGAAGCCGGCGAAGACGCGCGGTTCGTCGCGCGTCGGCTCGTGATCCTCGCTTCGGAGGACGTCGGGCTCGCCGACCCACAATCCATTCTCGTGGCCACTGCCGCGGCTCACGCGGTCGAATATGTGGGGCTGCCAGAGGCCGCGCTCAACCTCGCACACGCGGTGATCCACCTAGCGCTCGCACCGAAATCGAACAGCGTGGCGAGCGCGCTCGGCGCGGCCACGGCGGCGGTACGCGACCGCCGGGCCGGGCCGGTGCCGATGCACCTGCGTGACTCGCACTACCGCGGTGCTGAGTCACTCGGACACGGTGCTGGCTACGTCTATCCTCACGATACGCCGCAGGGCTGGGTGCCTCAGGATCACATGCCGTCCGAAGTGGCCGGCGAGCGGTTCTACCGGCCGAGTTCGCACGGCGCGGAGCCTGGGATGTTCTCAGCGTTGGAGGCGCGGCGTCGGCTCCCAGCACAACAAGAAGCAGCAGAGGAAGTGGGTGACGATGTCGGCAGGTGACGTGCTCGCGGTGGTCGCCGCGACGGTCGTGACGATGCTCGTAGCAGTGCTTGGCGCGTCGCTCATGGCGGTCACTCGCACACTGCGCGAGCTGCGGGAGACCGCAACCGCGCTCCACGACGAAGCGATTCCGCTTCTTGAAGCCGCGCGCGACGCGGTATGTGACGCCGCGACCGAGGTCGATCGGGTCGAGCGCCTCGTCACGTCGGCTGAACGGCTGTCAGGCGCGGTCGACGGCGCATCGCGCCTCGCGGCGCGTACGTTGCGTTCGCCCGTCGTCAAGGCGATGGCGTTCGGCACTGGCGTCTCGAGGGCCGCCCAACGGTTGCGGGAGGGCGAAGCGCCTGTACCGGTCGCGCGTCGGCGACGAGGTCGCCGTCGTCGAGCGAGGAGCAAGGACGCGATCGCGACGGATGTGCTTGCCGCCAAGCCGAAGGCGTCCTGAGTGTTCAAGCGACTTTTTTGGCTGATCGTCGGTTTCGCGCTCGGTATCGGCTCGTCGTGGGCGATCACGCGCCGCCTGCGCCGGATCGTCCAAAGACTCGGGCCTGGCGATCTGGTGGATCGCTGGACTGACAACGTTCGGTCGGCCGTGTCCGAGGGGCGCACCGCGATGCGCACGCGCGAGGTCGAGCTGAACTCGGGCTTCGACCGAGCGACCGGACAGTAACCTGGTCGCGATGGCCGACCGCCCGACCACCGCGGACGCGTTCCGGCGTGCGTTCATCAACTTCTTCGTCGCGCGCGGTCACACCGAAGTCCCGTCGGCGAGTGTGATCCCGGTCGACAAGTCGGTGATGTTCACGATCGCCGGCATGATCCCGTTCAAGAGCTACTTCGTCGGCGAGGAGACGCCTCCCTTCAAGCGGGCCGCGTCGTCGCAGAAGTGCGTGCGCGCCGGCGGCAAGCACAACGACCTCGACGACATCGGACGCACGAATCGCCATTTCTCGTTCTTCGAGATGCTTGGCAACTTCAGCTTTGGCGACTACTTCAAAGCGGAGGCGATCGCGTGGGCCTGGGAGCTGTGCGCCGACGTGCTGGAGCTCGACGCCAGCCGGCTGTGGGTCACGGTGCACGAGGAGGACGACGAAGCGGAGCGTCTGTGGCGCGAAGACATCGGCTTCCCGGTCGAGCGGATCCAACGTCTCGGCGATGACAACTGGTGGAGCATGGGCGACACTGGTCCGTGCGGACCGTCGTCCGAGATTTTCTGGGACCTCGGCCCCGACTACGGGCCGGAGGGCGGCCCGGCGACCGGCCACGACCGGTATGTCGAATTCTGGAACCTCGTATTCATGCAATACGACCAGCAATCCGACGGGACGCGTGTGCCGCTACCGAAGCCGAGCATCGATACGGGCGCGGGACTCGAGCGCTTCCTCATGGTCGTGCAAGGAAAGACATCAATCTGGGACATCGACGTCTTCCGGCCTCTCATCGAGCGGGCCGAGCGCGACACGGGATCGGTATACGGCGAGACCGACCGGGTCGACGTGTCGTTGCGCATCATCGCCGAGCATTCGCGCGCCATGGCCTTCATCATCGCCGATGGTGTGCGGCCGTCGAACCAGGAGCGCGGGTACGTGCTGCGGCGCATCATCCGTCGCGCGGTCCTCCACGCGTATCTGCTCGGCGCCCGGGATCTCGTGCTGCCAGACATGATCGACGCGGCGATTGACGTCATGGCCGTCGCCTATCCCGAGCTCGCCGCGAAGCGTGACACCCTCCAGAACGTGGTCGCAAGAGAAGAGCGGGCGTTTCGCGCGACCTTGGAGCGCGGAGTCGATCTGCTCGGCGAGATCGTGCAACGCGCTGACGTGAGCGGCGCCGATGCGTTCTTCCTGCACGACACATTGGGTTTTCCGATCGACCTCACCCGCGAGATCGCAGGTGAACGGGGCCGGACCGTCGACGTCGACGACTTCGAACGTCGCATGGCTCAACAACGCGCCCGTGCCCGCGCCGCCGCCGACGAAGCCGGCGCGACCGCCGGCGACAATTCCGTATGGCGCTCACTGCTCGAGGAGTACGGCGCGACGGAGTTCACCGGCCGTCAGGAAAACCTCACCAAAGCCAATGTCGTCGCATTGGTCGTTGATGGAACGCGAGTCGACGAAGTGGCCGAGGGCGCAACAGCCGAAATCGTGTTGGATCGCACGCCCTTTTATGCCGAGTCGGGCGGTCAGGTCGGTGACACGGGCACGATCTCAAGCGTCGCGGGAGCCGCGGGAGTCGCGGGTGCGCAGACCGTGCTCGACGTGAGCGACACGCGTTATGGCATCGCGGGCTCGCTCGTGGTACACGAATGCGCCGTGCGTAACGGTGTCATACACGAGGGCGACGAGGTGATCGCGGCGATCGACGCCGTGCGACGCGACCAGATCCGGCGAAATCACACTGCGACGCACGTCCTGCACTGGGCGCTGCGCGAGGTGCTCGGCGCCCACGTGCAGCAGGCCGGCTCGATGGTCGCGCCGGATCGTCTGCGTTTCGACTTCAGTCACCACGATCCGGTCACCGCCGAACAGCTCGCGCAGGTCGAGCGCCTCGCGAACGAGCAGGTGATCTCCGATGCTCCGGTCCGACACTACGAGACCACCAAAGCAGAAGCTGAACGCATCGGCGCGATCGCCTTCTTCGGGGAGAAGTACGGCGAGATCGTGCGCGTTCTTGAAGCCGGACCGTCAACGGAACTTTGCGGCGGCACGCACGTGTACGCGCTCGGGTTCATCGGGCCGATCAAGATCGTCAGCGAGAGCTCGATCGGCTCGAACCTGCGCCGGATCGAAGCCGTGACCGGCGACGGCGCACTGACCTACGTCGAACAAGAAGAAGCAGTCCTGCGCCGGGCGGCCACGCTGCTACGCGCCGCGCCGAAAGAAGTTCCCGACAAGATCGAGCGGCTTTCCGAACAGATCCGCGCCCTGCAAGACGAGTTGGCCCGCTACAAGGCGAAAGACGCGATCGCCGCGGCGGTCGAACTGGCCGGTCAGGCAACCGACGGTGCCGTGATTGTGCGACGCGACGGCCTGAGCAACGACGACCTGCGCCGTCTCGCCCAGGAGACGATACGTGTCCTCGGTTCGGGCGTGGTCGCGCTCGCCGGAACCGGCCCCGACGGCGTCAAGGCGGGGATCGCGGTGGCCGTCAGCCGGGACCTCACCGAACGCGGTGTTTCCGCCGACGCGATTGCGCGTCCCGCGGCTCGTGCGCTCGGCGGCGGTGTGGGGAAAGGAACTGACGTCGTGGTGGGCGGTGGCGCGAATGCCGACAGGCTCGATGAGGCGCTCCGGCTGGTGAGCGAGCAGGCGGCGACGTGGCAGCGATGAGCGCTGGACGCGCGCTTGGCGTCGATCTCGGAACGGTGCGCATCGGGCTCGCGCTCTCCGACCCGACCCGAACGGTCGCGTCGCCGCTGTCGGTGTTGGCGCGCAGCCGTGAACACCGCGCCGATCATCGAGCGATCGTCGAGATCGTCGGTGCGCACGAGGTCACGACGATCGTTGTCGGCCTGCCGCTTTCACTTTCGGGCGCGAAGGGTCCGGCCGCCTGTGCGGCCGAGGCCGAAATAGAGGAGCTGCGCCGAACGGTCGGTGCCGGAATCGAAGTTGTGGCGCACGACGAGCGTCTCACGACAGTCACGGCCGAACGGAGCCTCGACGAAGCCCGCGTCCGGAGATCTGATCGCGTCGCCCTCGTCGACAAGATCGCGGCCGCGGTGATGTTGCAGTCGTGGTTGGAATCTCGTCCGCGACCATCCCGCCAATGATCACCGGTGAAGACGTCACGCAGAGGGATCCCAGCCCGGGCGGTCGGAGCCGGCCCCGACGGCGACGACGCCGACGCGGTCGCATCATGGCCGTCATCGTCGCCGTCGTCCTCGTTCCCGTCTTGGTTATGGGTTCCGGCGTGGTGTGGTTCGTCTGGGAGATCGACACGCACGGCACGCCCGGCCCGACCGTAGCGGTGCAGATACAGCCGGGCTGGGGAGTGCCCAGGATCGGCGAGGAGCTCCATCGCGATCACATCATCGGTTCGTCGCTCGCGTTCAACATCTACGCGCGCTTCCACGGCGACAACTCCTTCCAGGCCGGAACGTACGACCTGCATACCAAGCTCGGCGTGCGAGCCGCGGTGGCCGCGTTAAAGCGCGGACCCAAAATCAACTATGAGGTCCTGACCGTGCCACCCGGGCTGTGGCTCCAACAGATCGCAGCTCGCGTCGCCAAATTGTACGGCCGTAGCGCGCAGACATTCTTGGAGGGAGCGCGTAACAACTCCGTACGATCGATCTTCGAGCCAGCTGGAGTGGCGAACCTCGAGGGATTGTTACGGCCCGACACGTACAAGATCTCGAACTCGCAAGACGAGATCTCCATCCTCCAGACGATGGTCGACACCTTCGACACCCGCGCCAAAGCGCTCGGCCTGCTCAACGCCGACGTCGACGGCTATGGGGCGTACCAGATCATCATTGTGGCCTCGATGATCGAGGCCGAGGCGAAGGTGCCGCAGGACCGCCCGCTGATCGCATCGGTGATCTACAACCGGCTCGCAGCGCACATGCCGCTCCAGATCGACTCGACCGTGATCTACGCTCGGGGAAATCCCGCAGAGCGCACACTCTCGGCACGCGATCTGCAGATCCCATCGCCGTACAACACGTACCTGCACACCGGGCTCCCGCCCACCCCGATCTGCTCGGTCAGCGATGCGTCGCTGTTTGCTGCGCTCCATCCTGCGCACACGACCTACCTCTACTACGTGGTGGCCGGCAAGGACGGCCACCACGCGTTCGCGTCCACATACCAACAGCAGCAGCAGAACATCGCGGCGGCCCAAAGGGCCGGCGTGCTGTGATCACGGGCGCGACGCGGGTCGCCGGAGTGATCGGCGAGCCGGTGCGCCATTCGCTGTCACCGCGGCTGCACAACGCGGCCTACCGGGCGCTCGGTCTCGATTGGGTGTTCGTGGCGTTCGAGGTCCCGAATGGCGGCGCCTCAGCTGCGCTCGACGCCGCGCGCGTGTTCGGCTTCGTCGGACTTGCCGTGACGATGCCTCATAAGACAACGATGGCGACGCTGTGCGATGCGCTCTCGCCGGGCGCCGCGGCCCTGCACAGTGTCAACACCGTGACCGTCGCGTCCCAAGGTCGTACCACCGGCGACTCGACCGACGGCGACGGATTCTTGCGGTCACTCGCGGACGCCGATGTCGACGTCGCCGGCCGTGACGCGCTCGTGCTCGGCGCCGGCGGCGCGGCCCGAGCTGTCGCGCGCGCGTTAGCCGGACGGGGAGCGCACGTCCAGGTGGCCGCCCGTCGAGCGACCGCCGCGACCGAAGCGGCTGCGCTCGCGCACGGGACCACGATCGACTGGAGCGACCGCGCCGCCGCGGCGTCGGCGGCCGATATCGTCGTCAACGCGACTCCCGTCGGCATGGCCGGCGACACATCACTTCCCCTTCCCGAACACGTCCTGGGCCCTGGCCGAGTGGTGGTCGAACTCGTCTACGAACCGATCGAGACGCCGTTGCTCGCAGCGGCTCGAACTCACGGGGCTCAGACGGTCTCCGGGCTCGGCATGCTGGTCCACCAGGCTGCGCTGCAGGTCGAGCTCTGGAGCGGCCAGGCCGCGCCGATCGACGCGATGCGAGCCGCCGTCACCCAGGACTGAAGGGCTCTCAAGCACCATCTTCGGCCAGTCGATGTTGGTGACTGGAAGCCTCGCGTCGTCCCGTGGGGGTATCGGTGCTCCAAGGAACGTTCGAGACGCTGTCGCTGCCCGAGGTGCTCGGGCTGCTGTCGAGCGCACGCAAGAGCGGTGCGTTGTGGCTCGAAGCCGGCCCGATCTCGGGCGTTGCTCATCTCGAAGACGGCCATTGCCAAGCCGCCGAGGTCGGCGACCAACGCGGGGCCGCCGAGACCGGCGCGGCGCTGTCGGTCCGGCTTGTCGACATGTGCTTCGCGGTCATGTGCCAGGAATCGGGCTCGTTCCGATTCGTGGCCGACGACCGTGCGCCGTGGAGCTGCCCGGAGCTGGTCGAGCTGAGCGACGTCCTCGTCGAGGTCGACCGCCTCCTGAAGCAGTGGCGCGAAATCCTGCGGGTGATCCCGTCGCTTGAATGCCGGCCGCAACTGCTCGACGAGCTCGAGGTCGACGAGATCGTCATCGACCGTGACCGTTGGGTGTTGCTCGTCGCGATCGACGGTCGGCGTACCGTGCGCGAGCTCGTGCAGCGTACGAACCGTCCGGTGATCGAGCTGTGCCAAACATTGCTCGAGCTGATCGAGGTCGGCGCGGTCGGCGTGAACGATCCCGCCGCGGTCCGGGCCCCGGACGTCGAGCTGGCACCACCGCCGAACGCCCCACCGGTACCGGAACCGGCGCCGGCCCCCCACGTGGATGAAGCGGTGCCTGGACCGGTGACCGAACCGGACACCGACGCCGCGTACCCCGAGCCGCCGCCCGTCCTGACGATCGTGGCCGGACATGAGCCCGACGCATGGCCCGAGCCCGAGCCCGAACCGTCGGTGGCCGAACCCGAGCCCGAACCGTCGGTGGCCGAACCCGAGCCCGTGCCTGTGGCCAGCGGAGCCGACCCTCCCGACAAGGGCGCGTTCCTCAGACTGTTCTCCGGTCTTCGCGACTCGTCGTGACGGGCAACCGCTCGCCGACGAAGATCGCCGGACCGAGCCAAGACGAACGCTGAGAGTGATCTCTTATACAGCCGTGCGCGCGCAGCGTCGATAACGGAGGAGCCTCGGCCAGTGTCGTGGCGACATCCGACAGTGGAATCACCACGGACGGCGATTGGAGGGGCTGCGGGTGGGCGATGCGACGCCGCTCGGCGCCTTGCTCATAGACGAAGGCCTGCTGACCGACGCTCAGCTTGACGCGGCGTTGGCGGAACAGGGCCGTAGTGGCAAGCCGCTGGGCCGACTGCTGATCGAGTCGGGAACGATCTCCGAAGCTGAGCTGGTGCGGACCCTCGCCCGCCAGGTCGGGCTCGAGTTCGTCGACCTCAACGACCGCGCGGTCGACGGTTCGGTCGCCGCCCTGGTCAGCGAGTCGTTGGCACGTCGGTATCAGGCGATCCCGATCGGCTGGGAGGACGGCCGTCTCGTGGTGGCGATGGCCGACCCGTCGAACGTGTTCGCCGTCGACGACATCCGAGCCATCGCCGGCGCCGACGTCCGTACCGTGGTCGCCACCGCGTCGCAGATCAACGAGACGATCGAACGCTTCTACCGGATGGACACCGACGTCGACGCGGTGGTGCAAGCTGCCACCGAGGATGCCGACGACGGCGATGCCGACCTCGCCAATGTTTCAGAACTCGTTGAGGACGCCCCGATCGTCAAGTTCGTCAACTTGCTGGTGACCCAGGCGGTGGGCGACCGTGCGTCCGACATCCACGTCGAACCGGCCGAGCACGACCTGCGAATCCGGTTCCGCATCGACGGCGTGTTGCACGAGGTGATGCGTTCGCCGCGCAGCATCCAGGCCGGGGTGATCAGCCGCCTGAAGGTCATGGCGGACATCAACATCGCGGAGCGGCGCATCCCCCAAGACGGTCGCATCAGCATGAAGGTGGGCGGACGGGGCATCGACCTGCGGGTCGCGACCTTGCCCACGGTCTACGGCGAGAAGGTCGTGATGCGAATCCTCGACAAGGGCCAGGCGGTCCTGCGTCTCGACGAGCTCGGCTTCCTGGCCGAAACAGAAGATCGATTCTCGAGCTCCTGCAATAAGCCGTACGGGACGATCCTTGCCACGGGGCCGACCGGTTCGGGCAAGTCGACCACCCTCTACGCGGCGCTCAACACGCTCAACAAGCCGGATCGCAACATCATCACGGTCGAAGATCCGGTCGAGTATCGGATGCCCGGCATCAATCAGGTGCAGATCAACCCGAAGGCCGGCCTCACGTTCGCATCGGCGTTACGGTCGATCCTGCGCTCCGACCCCGACATCGTGCTCGTCGGTGAGATCCGAGACCGCGAAACCGCGGTCATCGCCGTAGAGGCCGCCCTCACCGGCCACCTCGTGCTGTCGACCCTGCACACGAACGACGCAGCGTCGACGCCGCTGCGACTCGTCGAGATGGGTGTCGAGCCGTTCCTCGTGACCAGCGCGCTCGACTGCGTCGTGGCCCAGCGGCTCGCGCGCCGCTTGTGCGACAAATGCAAGGAGGCGTACCAGCCCACCGAAGCCGAGTTGGTCGAGGTGGGATGGCCGATGGCGGATCTCGATCGGTCGGAATGGCCGACATTGCACCGGGCGATCGGCTGCACGGCGTGCGGGCGGACGGGCTACAAGGGCCGCTTCGCGTTGCACGAAGTGATGCTCGTGACCGAGGAGATCGAGCGCCTGATCATCGAGCGCCGGTCCACCGAAGATCTCCAAAAGACGGCCGAGATGCAGGGAATGCTCACCCTCAAGAGCGACGGGCTCCGCAAGGTCGCCATGGGCTACACCTCGTTGGAAGAGATCTTCCGAGTCGTGCTCTGAACTCAGTTCAGGGGCGGGCAGAATCCGCCGATATCCCCTAGGAGTTCGTTACCGGCCTGTTGGGGGATCCACTGTGCTCGTAAACCAGGTGCGCCGTTTCGGAGAGGCGCTTGTGGATCGTCACGTCCTGTCGCGTGACAGTCTCGAGCACGCGATCGAAGAGGCCGAGCGAACGAATCAACCGCTGCCGGCCGTGCTGCTCCAACTCGGTCTGGTCGGCTCCAAAGACCTGACCGCCGCCCTGGCCGAACAGCTCGGAGTGCCGTTCGTCGACTTCTTGGAAACTCCGATCCACCAGGAAGCGCCGACGTTGCTCACCGCCGAGCTGGCGCGGAAGTGGCTCGCGTTGCCGGTCGATTTCGAGGACCACAAGCTGCTCGTCGCGTTCGCGGAGCCGGCTGACGATCGTGCCGTCGCCGCCGTCGGGGCGGCGACGACATACGAGATCATCGCCGCGGTCGCGGATCGCGCCGAGCTCGTGAGCGCGATCGACATGATCTACGGTCCGCCGCCGGCAGTGGACGAGCCGGTCGGTTACTCGGGTGCCGTGCGGGACGCACCGCGCACCGACGACCTGCATATCAACGATCTGCTCGCGCTCGTGATCAAGTGGGGAGGTTCCGATCTGCACCTCACCGCAGGTTCGCCGCCGGTGGTACGCGTCAATGGCGACCTACGCCCCATCCCCGAGCTTCCTGTGCTGAACGGCTCGCAGATCCGCCAGATGGTGTACTCGATCCTCACCCAAAAGCAGCGGGAAAAGTTCGAGAACGAGCTCGAGCTCGACACCTCGTACGCGCTACCCGGTCAAGGTCGATTCCGCGTCAACGTCTTCTTACAGCGCGACTCGGTCGGTTGCGTGATGCGCGCCATCCCCTACAACGTCGTCGACTTCGACGCGCTCGGCGTACCCGCCGCGGTGAAAACCTGGGCGTTCCTGCCCCGCGGCCTGGTGCTGATCACCGGTCCGACCGGCTCGGGCAAGTCGACCACGCTCGCATCCCTGATCGACATCGTGAACCGCGAACGTGCCGTGCACATCATGACGGTCGAGGATCCCATCGAGTTCCTCCACGATCACAAACGGTCCCTGATCAACCAGCGCGAGGTCGGAGAAGACACCCATTCGTTTGCGTCCGCGCTGAAGCATGTGCTGCGCCAAGACCCCGACGTCATTCTCGTCGGCGAGATGCGTGATCTCGAGACGATCTCGACCGCGCTGACCGCGGCCGAAACCGGCCATCTCGTGTTCGCAACCTTGCACACCCAGGATGCGCCGCAGTCGATCGACCGAATCATCGACGTGTTCCCCGCGCATCAGCAACAACAGGTACGGGTCCAGCTCGCATCCGCGCTCCAAGGAATCTGTACGCAGCAACTGGTACCGACCCGCGACGGCCAAAGCCGCGCGATCTCCTGCGAGGTGATGGTCGCAACTCCCGCGGTGCGCAACCTCATCCGTGAAGGTAAGACCCACCAGATCTACTCGGTGCTCCAGGCAGGCGGTCGCTACGGCATGGTCACGATGGACATGTCGCTGGTGCAACTCGTGCGTAAAGGTCGTATCTCCCTCGACATGGCGCTCGAACGCTGCGGGAACGAAGAAGACCTCCGCCGACTGATGAACGGCTGATCACAATGCCTGAAACCTTCAGCTACAAGGTGCGCGACAAGTCCGGAAAGTTGGTCGAAGGTCAACTCGAGGCCGAGAACGCCCAACTTGTCGTCAGCAAGCTGCGCTCGATGGGCTACGTCCCCATCGAGATCGAGCGCCAAGGCGGCCCCGGCCTCAGCCGCGATCTCAAGATCCCGTTCATCTCCGACCGCATCAAGCTGAAGGACGTCTCGGTCTTCTCGCGGCAGTTCGCGACGATGATCAACTCCGGCCTCTCGATGCTCCGCTCGCTCTACATCCTCGCCGAGCAGACCGAGAGCAAACCGCTCGCCAACATCGTCAACCAGGTCCGGCTCGACGTCGAACGCGGCGCGTCACTCTCGGCAGCATTGGCCAAGCACCCGAAGGCGTTCAGTCGTCTGTACGTCGCGATGGTCCGCGCCGGTGAGGCGGGCGGTGTGCTCGACAGCGTGCTCCAACGGCTCGCAACCACAATCGAAAAGCAGGTCGAGCTCCGCCGAAAGGTCAAGTCGGCCATGACCTACCCGGTCGTGGTGACGTGTCTGGTGTTGCTGTTGGTGACCGCGATGTTGGTCTTCGTGATCCCCATGTTCCAGAACATCTACAAACAGCTCGGCGGCACGCTTCCGGCGCCCACCCAGATCCTCATCGACGTGTCGAACATCGTCCGCAAACTCTGGTACCTCGTGTTCGCAGCCGACGTCGGCATCGCGTGGGCATTCCGAAAGTGGATCAACTCTGAAGAGGGCCGCAAACGCTGGGACGCGATCAAGCTGAAAATGCCGATATTCGGTTCCCTCGCCCGCAAGACGGCGCTCGCCCGTTTCGGTCGCACCCTCTCGGCGCTAGTGCGCTCTGGTGTACCGA
>JBKQIY010000245.1:0-6432 GCA_052148155.1 Acidimicrobiia bacterium
AAGCTGCGTCACCGTGGCCCGATCGATTTCGATGAAATCAATGCACGGCGGCACTGTCCAGAACGTCGCTACTTGGCTTCACGCGCTTCGTAGCGCCGCCGGAGCGCGGGCCATCCTGAATGGCACCGGTACAACCAACCTTGACACCGACTGACTGGACCCCGCCCGTGCGAAGGCTGCGGGACGAGCGACGCCTCGCCGCGATCACCGGGATGGGCGTCAAGGTCCCGGGCGGCGACGATCTGGGCGAGCTTTGGACGACGCTCTCCGAGGGCTTGTCGAGGGCGAGGCTCATCACCGCCTGGGACGCGACCGACGATCCCGTCACGTTCGCATGCGAGGTGAAGGATCTCGACCTCGCACCCTACCTATCCGACAAAGAGGCGCGCCGTCTCGATCGGGTAACCCACCTCGGCTGGGCTGCTGCCGCGGATGCTCTCGCCGATGCAGGCTCGCTTAATTACGCCCCCGACCGGTCGGCGGTGATTGCCGGCAGTGGCATCGGTGGTCAGCGCACGCAGGGCGATCAACATGTTCTTGCCATAGCGAAGGGACTGCGGCGTGTGACACCCTTCTTGATCCCCATGGTCATGCCCAACGCAACGGCTGGCCTAATCAGCGTCAACCTCGGCTGGCGCGGACCGTCCATATGTCTCTCCATGGCGTGCGCTACCGGTGCGTATGCGATCGGCGAAGGGCTTCGACTGCTCCGCGATGGAACGGCGGACGTCGTCGTTGCCGGCGGCACGGACGCCCTAGTCGACCGATTCGTGCTTGCCGGATTCGCGCGCGCGGGAGCCCTGAGTCGGCGGTCGACGGCCCCTGCGGAGGCATCGCGGCCGTTCGACGCGGACCGCGATGGCTTTGTCATGGGCGAGGGCGCGGCCTTCGTCGTCCTCGAACGACTGAACAGCGCATTGGAGCGCGGGGCACGAGTCCATGCCGTGCTCTCCGGTTACGGACGTAACAGCGATGCACACCACGTTACGGAGCCGTCTCCTAACGGTGCGGGCGCCGCCGCTTGTATGCGGCTAGCTCTCGAGGACGCCGGTCTCCAAGCCTGTGAGATCGGTCACGTCAATGCACACGGTACTTCGACGCCATACAACGACCGTGCCGAGGCTGAAGCGATTGCAAAGGTGTTTGGGCCCGGTGCCGTGCCAGTGACTTCAGCTAAAGGCGTGATTGGCCATCTAATGGGCGGCGCTGGATCGACAGAAATAGTTGCCGCGGTCCTGAGCATCAAACGCGGGCTAATTCCTCCGACGGCCAACTTTTCACGCTCCGATGCGGCGGTTGAAATCGACGTTGTCGCAGACGCACCCCGCGTCCTGTCGGCCGCGCCTGTCATCAGCAACAGCTTTGCCTTCGGAGGCCATAACGCAGCCTTGGTGATCGAGCCAGCTCCCGCGCCAGGACCGTAGACGGGCGACCCGACGTAGATTCCGGCGTCGAGGCTGACACCGACCAGAGTTCCTGAAGGGTCCTGGACTTCCCTGAGTTGTTTGGTCCGACGAGCGCAACGACATCCGAACCCGCCGCATGTACCACGGACCCGCCATTGAAATGAATCGGATCAATGGGGAGGGGGGCAACCACCCACGAATGCTAGAAGGAAATGCGGCCCCGTGGCTCACAACGCGTCTGCTAGGACTCCTACGCCCTCGTCGCCGTCTTAGAATTCATTCCAGTCGCGCGGATCACATGCCGGTACCAGCGCCGAGATCGCCTTCCGTAGCGCATCGCCCCGCGGTGTGTACAGCGAACGGGAGCTACCGCGCGCTTACCCACCACCTTGGTCCCAACATGCGCAAACCCGGACCTACGACACCGTTGCCTGGTTATGGACTCGAACAGGCTCCACGGACCCTCTGGAATGCCGAGTTGCCCATCCACTTGCCCACCTTTCGCGGCAGACTGTCGCGATGTAGGGGTCGCTGCGACAGCGCAGGCAACGATCGTGGGAACTGCGCGTGCTCAACGGTCGCGACGCGCTCACCGGTCGCGGGACCTAGGTGCAGAAAACGGTGCACGGAACCAGCGCGAAGCTGCGACGGAGCTCGCTCGGTGCGCTACCGCGACGAGGAAGACGACGTTCGCTGGGCGGTTCAGTACCTAACCTCGGCGTCCGATGCGGAGCGACTGCGGAATTCGTTCGGGCTTCGTTACGTCTGCGGAGGTATGGATCCGTCTGGCGCTCTGGAGTTCGACCAGGTACGGCGGTGACGGCATCGCAACGCCCACGTCTACCAGTTCCTGATCGCATACGAGTCGTCATTTTGGGCCCGTCAGAGACGCTCAGAATGGAGCGGTGTGGGATGACGTCGAGCGCGGCGCAGTCGTCGTCGACCGCCAGCCGGTGAGCGCGCCGACGACGAGACATGCGCACCCGAGAAGGCAAACCCACGGTCCCCAGCCCGTACTGGCGTGAAACCCGAAGGCGGTCGCGCCGGCGTCACTGTTCACGTTGCCGACAAAGCTGTGGATCTCGGCGGTGACGTAGAGGTCGAGGCACGCGAGACCGATCGGAGCCGTCACCGCTTCGATTCCGATTCTTCCTCGCGCGGCGAGACTCCACCCGACCAGGATGAGATCGGCGAGCAGGACGAGGGGCCCGAGGTCGAGCGCCACCCGCGAGAAGAAATCCCTCGCACTGAGGAAGTCTTGCATCTGCTTGTAGGACAGTTCGAGATGGAAAATGCCGCCACCGACGTGCATCCAGGGCAGCGCGAAAGCCGCGGCAAGCACGAGCACGAAGCCGGCCGCTGTCGCGACAAAGGACCTCTCAGGCGGTCGCCGCCACCAATCATCGGTGGGCACCGTCGTGATCTTGACCGTGACAGCTTCGTCAGGGGGAGACCACCGTACTGACGAGGTGTAGGCAAACGGATCAGCAGCGTCTGTGCGGATGGAAGCCGTTGAGTCGCATCGCTTGCACGTCGTCCAGGCTTCAGGGATGAGATAGCCGCAGCCTGGACACTGCACCATTGGGGCGGCCTCCTTCAGCGCGATCGGCAGGGAAGCATCGGCGCGATGAAGTGTCGCCCTGAGCGCGACTCGGCCTGGCATGACAAACGAAACGTCCGACCTGTTCGGACGGACCGGTCACAGGCGGCTTGCACCGCGGCCGGTTCCGCTCCCTCCACCGAACCGCCGCTACCGACATTCATGCCCCGGGCGCCGGACATCGAGTCCACACCGGAGGCCCACCACAGTGTCCGCTATTGGCGCTTGAGGATGCTGGTTGCCGAGCTGACTGGGTCGGCAGAGATGCCGTCACCACTCATGAATTACCGCGACACCTGAAGTAGAACGCGCCGAACAAGAGGACGATGCCGACGTTGGCTGCAAGCCGCTCCCAAAACCAAGTCTTGCCTCTCAAGAACAAGAGGTCCACGCCCACCACGACGGCGATCATGGCTAGCGGGTACAGCACGCCGATTGCTGGGTTGCCCATTCGCCGCATCCTCCCACGCAAGTTGCCGCTCACCAGGCAATCGTCGCGCCCGCCGTTCGGCGTTGCTAGTTCACCCCAGCGTCGGTAACCACTCCCGACTTTCGGCGTAATCCGTGGTCTCCTGACATGTGTCGGGCAGACCGTCGCCGCCGACGTTCGGCGTCGGTCTCGACGTCAGGATCGCTCCGACGAGACCGACTGCACCCCCGACGATGAACAGCATGAATGCCGGGGTGTAACTCGGTGCCGGACCAGTAAAGATCGTCCGGTTCCGTATCGCGACTCTCGACCCGAGAGGTCAGTGGCGTCGGTCATTGGCCCGAGGACCACGCGACTGTGCGCGTGCTCGCCGTTCCATATGACACCGCCGAGGCACCCGAGGAACAGGCCCACGACGAGCAGCCCACCCCCGCGCCGTCGTTTGGTCGCGTGGGCAACCATGCTCCTGGTGGTTCGCCGCGCGCTTACCCCACCACCTTGGTCCCGATCCGCGCCATCCTGGACCCATGGCACCGTTGCGTGGCCATAAGCGAACAACAACTTTCAAGGTCGCGCTGGTCCGAACCGGTCTCGGCGCCGCCCCCCATGTTGAAGACGACGGAGCGGCGTAGGAGCCGGTCGAGCGTCGCGACGGCGACGGTGGGGTCATCGAAGATCTGACCCGAAGCCGCCGCCGCGCTGTTCCAAGTCGTCACCCAGCGATACCTCAAAAGCTCAGAGAGATGACCACCAACCTTGGCATCGGAGGCGAGTGGCAGGTCGCCGACTTCGTCGATTTATGCCGAGCGCGGCATAAATCGACCTATGCCGAGCCGGGAACTATGCCGACCGCGGTGGTGTCGGCGGTGACGGTGGCCCGTCCGGGGTGGGCTTCGCTGGTCCGCGCCGAGTGACGGTGTCGGCATAGTTACAGCGCTTCGAGGAAGGCGAGGAGGCTGTCGGCTGGTTTGAACCGGCCCGGTGGGCTGCTGGCCGGTGTGGTGCGATCGAGGGCACGTTGTTTGATGGTCATGTCGGCGTGAAGGTAGGTGTGGGTGGATCGGATGTCGGCATGTCCGAGCCAGAGCGCGATGACGGCCGTGTCGACACCGGCTTGGAGCAGGGTCATTGCGCAGCTGTGGCGCAGCACGTGGGGGTGGATCTGATCGGCTCGCAGCGTCGGGCATTCCGCTGCAGCGGTGGTGGCGTGTTTGCGCACGAGGCGTTGAACGGCGTCGGGGCTGAGGCGCTGCCCGGTCCGGGTGGGAAACAACGGTGCATCGGGCTGCCCGCCGCGTTCGCTGGTCCACACGCGGAGGACGGCTTCGGTTGGCGCGGTGAGCGGGACGGCGCGGTGTCGTCGGCCTTTGCCGAGGCATGAGACGGCGGCACCCGTGCCGAGGGTGAGATCGGCGCAGTTCAGGCCGATCAGCTCGGCGACGCGGAGCCCGGTCTGGACAGCGGTGAGCAGTATTGCCCGGTCTCGGCGTCCTTCCCAGCGGGTGAGGTCAGGTGCGTTGACGAGCGCGTCGATCTGGTTGGCCGTGAGGAACGTGATCGTCGGCTTGTCGAACCGTTTCGATGGGATGGCCAGGACCTGTTGGATCAGTCCGGCGTGTTCGGGGTGCCGCAACGCGGCGTAGGCGAACAGGGATCGGATGGCGGTGAGACGCAGGTTCCGGGTGCGGGTGCTGTTCTCCCGGGTCTGCTCGAGATGTTCCAAGAACGCGGTGATCATCGCGGTGTCGAGATCGACCCAGTCGAGTTTGTGGGGTGGCCGACCGGTGCGCTCTTGGGCGAAGACGACGAGGAGCCGCATCGTGTCGCGATACACGGCGATGGTGCGTGGGCTGACCCGACGTTGCTTGACGAGCCGGTCCGTGAAGAAGCTCTGCATCGTTGGCGCGATGAGTGTCATCGGGTCACCTCGCCGCTGATCGGGAGCGTGCCGAGTTTCCGCGCCGCGTAAGCGAGCAACTCGGGAGCGGCGGACAAATACCAGTAGGTGGATCTCGGATCGCGATGACCGAGATAGGTCGACAACGCCGGCAGCCGGGCTTCGATGTCGTCTCCGTTGCGATACCAGCCGGTCAGCGTGGCGACCGCGAAAGTATGGCGAAGATCATGAATTCTCGGTCGGTGCGGGGCGCCGACCCCAATTGGCGCGGTGTCACACAACCGGCGGAACACGTCTTGCACGACCGGGTAGATGAGCTCGGTGCCGCGGATCGAACTGAACAGGCGGGTCGTCGTGCGTTCTACGCGTAGCAGCCGGTCACGGCTCTCGACGTAACGGTCGAGCGCGGCGAGGGTGTCGGACCGCACCGGCACAAGGCGCGACTTACCGAACTTCGACTGGCGGATCACGAGCACCCCCTGGTCTCGGTCGATATCGCCGGGTTCGAGACGCAACGCCTCACCGACACGCATCCCGGTCGCGGCAAGCAACCCGAGCAACGTTTCATGGGTCGCAGCGGGAACCCGCCAACGCAGGTTCCTGGCCGCTGCGAGCAACGATTCGATGTCGGTCGGGGTGAACAGGAACGGCGGCCGCCACCGTTGCTTCATCGGGATCAACCCGAGCGGCGGGATCTCGGTGCACTCATCGATGCCGGCCATGTGGCGGGCGAACCCGCGGGTATCCCGATCCTGCGAGCACCATTCGTCGTCGCGGGGTCGACACCATCGGTTGCCCATGCGATCGCGGCTTCGATCGTGACCGTGGTCGCGTCGATCGAGTCGAGATAGGCAACAAAGCGTGGAAGCAGCCGATGTGCTTGGTCGAGGTTGTGGCCGAGCAGGCGCCGCAACCGAAGGTACTCGTCGGCGATGTCAGCGAGGGCGCTCACCGCTGCACTCCTGGCCAGGGCCGCGCGACCTGTCGCAGCGTGTCGAGATCGACCTTCGCGTAGATCGCTGTGGTGGCCAGATCACGGTGACGGAGCACTTGGCTGACCTCGATGATCGTCGAACCCCTGCGCAACAACTCCGCAGCG